>CBDBCL010000039.1:0-298651 GCA_965202755.1 Rhodospirillales bacterium
CGGTCATCGCCGAGGGCCTGAATGCAGTGCTCGATGCGGTCAAGCCCGGTGTCGTCCTGGAAGAACTGGTGGCGGTTTGGAGCCGGGTCATCGCCTGCCACGGTATCGAGAAGGACTCCCGCATCGGCTACCCACCGACCTGGGGCGAGCTCACTTGCAGCCTGCGCAAGGGCGACCGCACGATCCTGGAGCCGAACATGACCTTCCACTGCATCCCGGCGCTTTGGCTCGACGACTACGGCCTGGTGATCAGCGAATCCTTCGTGGTGACGCAACGAGGCACCGAGACCTTCGCTGATTTCCCACGCACGCTCTTCTCAAAGTGAAGACCTGCTGCGGTGGGGGCGCCTATGCTAGGAGGCTGACGCCGCCCGCGGGCGAGTCTCCGCCACAGCCGAAGGAGCCGCTGCCCTGTCCATGCAAGAGCTACACGCGCGCATCGAGAGCAAGCGCGACGAGTTGGTCGGCCTGACCCAAGACCTGATCCGCATCCCGACGGTCAACCCGCCGGGCGATGCCTATGTCCGCTGCATCGAATTCATCGGCGAGCGCCTGAAGAAGCGCGGCTTCGAGATCCTCTACATCCGCGGCGAAGGAAGTCCTGGAGATAGCGCCGCCTATCCGCGCACCAACGTGATCGCCCGCATCGAGGGCAAGCGGCCGGGGCCGTGCGTTCACTTCAACAGCCACATCGACGTGGTCGCCACCGGTGAGGGCTGGACGGAAGACCCCTTCGCCGGACGGGTGAAGGACGGCAAGGTTTATGGGCGCGGCGCCTGCGACATGAAGGGAGGGCTGGCCGCTTCGATCATCGCCCTCGAGGCCTTCCTGGAGATGGATCTGGACTGGCCCGGCGCCTTGGAAATCTCCGGTACGGTAGACGAGGAAACCGGCGGCTACGGCGGTGTCGCCTACCTGGCCAAGCAGGGCTACTTCTCCAAGCCGCGGGTCGATCAGGTGATCATCCCGGAACCACTCAATCCCGACCGCATCTGCCTCGGCCATCGCGGCGTCTGGTGGGCCGAGATCGAGACCTTCGGACATATCTCGCACGGCTCCATGCCCTTCCTCGGCGACTGTGCGGTGCGCCACATGGGTGCGGTGGTGGAACGCTTCGAGCGCGACCTCTTCCCCGCCCTCGCCGGCAAGCGCACGGCCATGCCTGTGGTGCCGGAAGGTGCCAAGCAGTCGACTATGAACATCAACTCGATCCACGGCGGTCTGGACGACAGCTTCGAGGGCCTGCCCTCGGCCCTGGTGCCCGACAGCTGCCGCATGGTGATCGACCGGCGCTACCTGATCGAAGAGAGCTACGAGGAGGTCAAGGGCGAGGTGGTCGACCTCCTGGAGTGCCTCAAACGGGAGCGTCCCAAGTTCGACTATGCCCTGAAGGAACTCTGGACCGTCGGCCCGACGATGACCGAGCGCAATGCCCCGGTGGTGCAGGCCGTGGCCCGAGCGATCGAGGGAGTCCTGGGCAAGCCGGCCGACTATGTGGTCTCGCCCGGCACCTACGATCAAAAGCACGTGGCCCGCATCGGCCATCTGCACGACTGCATTGCTTACGGTCCCGGCATCCTGGATCTGGCGCATCAACCCGACGAGTTCGTCGGCATCGACGACATGGTGGCCTCTGCCAAGGTGATGGCGGCAGCCGCTGCGACCTTGTTGGGCGCTGATAGTCGACAGTGATGTTCCAGCATGGCGCCTGAGAGAGGGTAAAGGATTGCGAGCGATGCGTATCATCCAGTTGGCACTGGCAGTCTGCTTGGCATCGATCCTGCCGGCCCAGGCTCAGGACAATCTCTACGGACATCTCTTCTATCCCGAAGCGACAGCGGATCGGCTGACCACGGCCTGCGGCCAGCCAAGCGACAAGCTGCATATCGAAGCGGCGAAACCTCTGGCCGCAATGATCACGGCCGCGGCCGGTGCAGGTGTGGATTTGCGCCCGCTCTCCTGCTTTCGCTCGGTGAGTTATCAACGCCAAGTCTTCTGCCGCCATGTCTGTGATGCCGGCGGCAGCCACTGCAGCGGCTGTCGAGGTCGTAGGGAGAGCGAGTTGGAGCGCGCCAAGGTCTCTGCCCCACCAGGCTACAGCGAGCACGCCACCGGCTATGCCCTCGACTTCGCCGACGGGCGCAACCGCAAATGCGACTTCGAAGTCTGCTTCGGCGAGACCAAGGCCGGTGAGTGGCTGCTGGCCAATGGTACCGATTTCGGCTTCGAACTCTCCTTCCCGGAGGAGAACGAGCAAGGAGTCTCCCTCGAGCCCTGGCATTGGCGCTTCGTCGGAACGCCGGAAGCCATGACCTTGTTCGAGCAGGCGCGCAGGCTTTACCCAGCCTCACCCGCTTCGCCTTAAGACTCTACCCGTTTGGAAGCTCGATCGGATTCACGCGAGCTAGTGATGCTAGCCCGCATTTCTCATACGGCGGAACTTGTGGTGCATGAGCTTCCCACCCCGGTCGGCCAGCGGATCTGTGGGATCGCGCTCGGCTACGAGGATCTCAATGACCACGACCAGCTGCGCCACGACACGGTCCTGGCCCTGTTGTCGGACCGGTTGGAGGCAAAGCGGAAGACTGCGCGGTGCTTTCCGGCAAGAGCACGCGGGGCCGGTTGAAGCACGCTCCGTCCGGCGCGCCGGGCCGCTACCACCGAATCGGCCATGACGGAGAGGCGATGGAGAGGCTGTTCGTCGACCTCTATCTCGATGCCCACGCGGCGGCGCCGGCACGGATCGTTCTGGATCTCGATGCCCACGCGGCGGCGCCGGCACGGATCGTTCTGGATCTTGATGCCACGGACGACCCGGTACACGGCACTCAAGAAGGCCGGTTCCATCACGGCTATTACAAGAGCTACTGCCAGCTTCCGCTCTACATCACCTGTGGGCGCCACCTGCTGGCGGCGAAGCTGCTGGCGGCCAACATCGATGGCGCGGCGGGCGCTCTGGAGGAGGTGGCGCGGATCGTCGCACAGATCCGCGAGCGCTGGCCCCGGTTTGGGATCCTGTCGCGCGCCGACGCGGGCTTTGCGCGCGAAGACATGATGGCGTGGTGCGAGGCGAACGGCGTCGGCTTTCTGTTCGGCCTGGCCCAGAACGCCCGGTTGCGGAAGCGGCTCGCGCGCGAGGCGGCGGCGGCGCACACGAGGATGGGCCGGGCGGCGCGACGCTTCGCCGAACGCACCTCGGCGGCGACGGTGCGGGCCAACCAGCTTCGGCTCTGGTTCGCCTCGCTCGCCTATGTCCCGGTCGACAGCCTGCGCCGCATCGCGCTTCCCGGCACGGCGCTTGCCAAGGCCACGGCGGGTTCGATCCGCCTCAAGCTGTTGAAGCTCGGCGCCCGGACGACGGTCTCGGTGCGGCGCATCAAGATCGCCATGGCCTCGGCGCATCCCTGGCAGGCTGAGTTCTCAATCGCCCACGAGCGATTATCCAGGGCGGCTTGCTGACGCCGCCGATCCCAAACCCCGAGACGAAACAACAGAGGAAAAGCCAAGTCTACCCAACCGGCAAAACCCCCGGACCTTTCACCATGCCCGGAAAAAGTCAGGCATCCGAGCAAAGAAAAACCGGCAGCGAAAAACATGTGCGTCCCTGCGGTGAGAAGTCCGGGCGGTAGTGTCCAGGATCTTTCGCACATTGGGGTTGGCGGGCTGTTCCATCAGGCAACCCTGTCCCGCTGCTTGAGCAGGTCCCTGTTCATGTAGCGCTTGCTGGACCATTTGGTGCCAGCGATGTGTCTCACCCTGGCCGCGGCCGGGTTGAGGGCCGCTTGGCCGTCGGGGAAGGCTCCGACGACGCGGGTTCGCCGCCGATCTCCCGCATGATCCTCTCCAGAGGAGAGTTGGTCCTGATCCGGCGCCAATGCTCATTGGGGAAGGCATGGTAGACCCAGGTCTCCTCGACCGTCTCCTCCAGCCAGTCGGCGACCTTGGTCAGGCGCATGGCTCTGAGTTTGGCCGCGTGGCCTTGGCGCGGGCCGCCTCGCGGCTCTCCTGGGCATGGATAGCTTTCAGCATGAGAGCGACGTCACGCCTCTTGCCGGCCGGCAGCGGGCACGAAGGCATCCGATGCACGACGCAGCGCTGCCACTGGGCGTCCGGATGGAACGCGGTCGCGCTCTCGACGAGCCCCATGCAGGCATCCGAGACGATCGACGCGACACCCGTCAGGCCGCGCTCCTTGAGGGGCTTGAGGAAGGCGCTCCAGCCCTTCTTGTCTTCCTTGGCTCCCTCGAGGCTGCCGAGGGTCTCGCAGTAGCCGTCGGCCTTGACAGCGACCGCAACCAGCAGCGAGACGTTGCGCACTTCACCTGCCCAACTGCGCTTCAGGACAATGCCGTCCAGATAGAGGTAGGGCCGTCCAGATAGAGGTAGGGGTGTTCGCCCTCGATCGACCGGTTCCGCCAGGTCTCGATCTGGGAGTAGAGCTTCTTGTTGAGAGTGGAGACCCTGCTGGGGCTCACCCGCGTGCCCCACAGGGCCTCGGTGATGTCCTCTACCCGGCGTAGCGACACACCAGCCAGATACATCTCCATCAAAGCCTCTTCGACCGAGCGCGAGCGCCGGCGATAGCGCTCGATGATTGCCGTCGTCGATGCGTCTGCGTGCGAAGCTTCGGCACCTTGCACCTGCACCTCTCCGGCGCGCGTGTGCAGCTTGCGCTCGGAGCGGCCAGCTCGTGTGTCGCGGCGCGCCTCACTGCGCTCATGGCGCCCTGCATTGCAAAGCCGATCCGCCTCTGCCTCCAGCAGGCTGTTCAGTGTCTCCTCGACGCTGCCTCGCACGATCTGCCTCAGATGATCTTCTATCCGACCGACGTCGATACGGACCACGTTCGACAGGCCCTTCCTGTTATCCTCGTCCATGGTGGCTCTGGCCTCCTCTATTGGCTTCTCCGTCTGGTGACTGAAAGCCTGAGGGATTCGGGGCCACCAACCCCACACAAATGTGCGAAACTTTCTCTACATCATCGTCCGGGCTAGCCGCAACGCGCAGCCACGATGGCCTCCCAAGCCGGCAGATCCGCCAGATCCGGATCGCCGGAGGCAAAGCCGGGCAAAGCGAGGGAAATCAGGTCAGGGTTGGCGCGCTACAGGCTCTCCTCTCCCAGCCCCAATCGCTCCATCACCCCGGGCCGGAGGTTCGCGATCACGACATCGGCACGCGCAACCAGTGCCAGGGCAGTCTCGCGATCCGCGCCGATCTACAGATCCAGAACCAAGGAGAATTTGCCGCGTGAGAGCATATCGCTGGCCGGAGTCTTCAGCCAGGGACCGCCCGGCAGGTCGATGCGGATGATTTCGGCCCCCAAGTAGGCCAGCATCATGCCGACCAAGGGCCCGGCGAATTACTGGCCGAAATCCAGCACCCGGATTTGCGCCAGGGGGCGTGCAGCGGTCATCGAGTGGCTCCTCTCGCCGAGCCAGCCCGGACCCCGCGTCACGTCATCGCGATCCTCGTCGATGCCTCAATTTTCGCTCGGCGTTTCACCGCCAAGCCATCGCACAAGCGACGCAACCCGGTCAGTTGTAGCGGATCTTCAGAATTTCGTAGGCTCGCTCGCCTTTGGGAGTATGCACCTCGACGCTGTCGCCGATCTGCTTGCCGATGAGAGCACGCGAGATCGGGGCGGTAATCGCCAGACGACCCTTGGTGACATCGGCTTCCAACTCGCCGACGATCTGATAGGTCGCCTCTTCGTCGGTGTCTTCGTCGACGACGGTCACCGTGGCGCCAAACTTCACCGTGTCGCCCGATAGTTTGCTGACATCGATGATCTCGGCGCGGGCCATCTTGTCTTCCAACTCGGCGACCCGACCCTCGATAAAGCTCTGGCGTTCTCGGGCGGCGTGATACTCCGCATTCTCCGAAAGATCGCCATGCTCGCGGGCCTCCGCAATGGCCTTGATCACAGCCGGTCGCTCGACCGACTTTAGGTGTTTGAGTTCCGTTTCCAGCAACTGGAAACCTTCAGTCGTCATAGGACACTTATCACTCATGGAAGGAACCCTTTCGCCGCTCCCTTGTCGCTTCAGGGTGTCGCTCTCTAGCGCAGTTGATAATTTTGACCCTATTTTTTGCCGCTCGACAAGCCAGTCGACGCTGCCCGGTTTTAAGACAGCCCAACAAAGTAGGATTGGAGGGGGGCCACTTCAAGCGATCCGCTGTCTCTGGCCTGCAAAGCCAGGATCGCCGCCTGCGCACCGCGGACGGTGGTGTAGTAGGGAATGCGGTCCATCAGGGCCTGGCGGCGTATCGAGAAGGAGTCGGCGATCGACTTGGCGCCCTCGCTGGTGTTGATCACCAACTGGATAAGGTCGGAGCGCATGCTGTCGACGATGTGCGGCCTGCCTTCGCGCACTTTCTTCACGCGAGTGACTGCCAGTCCGGCAGCTTCCAAGGCATCGGCGGTGCCGCTGGTTGCGACCAGATCCAGGCCGAGATCGACCAACTGCCGTGCCAACGGCAGGAGGGCCTCTTTGTCGCCGTCCTTGACCGAGACGAAGACGGCTCCCCTCTGCGGCAGATCGTTGCCGGCGCCCAACTGCGATTTCAGAAAGGCACTTGGGAAGTCTCGATCCAGGCCCATGACCTCGCCGGTCGACTTCATCTCCGGCCCCAACACGACATCGACGCCTGGGAAGCGGGCGAAGGGGAAGACCGCTTCCTTCACCGCCACATGCCCGCCGGTTCCCAGCCTATCCGGGATCAGATCGGCCAGGCGCTCCCCGGTCATGATCCGGGCCGCCAGCTTGGCCAAGGGCCGGCCGATGGCCTTGGCGACAAAAGGGACGGTCCGGCTGGCCCTGGGATTAACCTCCAGCACGTAAATCTCGCCGTCGCGCACCGCATATTGCGTGTTCATGAGGCCGCGCACACCCAGACCCTTGGCCAAAGCCTCGGTCTGGCGCTCGATCTCGGCCAAGGCCTCCGTCGTCAGCGAGAAGGGCGGCAGCGCACAGGCCGAGTCGCCCGAGTGGATCCCGGCCTCCTCGATGTGTTCCATGATCCCGGCAATCCGCACTGTCTCGCCGTCGGCCAGGGCATCGACATCGACCTCGATGGCATCGCTCAGGTAGCCGTCGACCAGCACCGGTGCCGTTCCCGAGATCTTCACCGCCGTTTCCATGTACTGCTCAAGCTGCGCCACCTCGTGGACGATCTCCATGGCACGCCCCCCCAGGACGTAGGAGGGCCGCAGAAGAACCGGATAGCCGATGCGCTCGGCAATGCTGCGCGCCTGGCTGAGCGAGGTGGCGGTGCCGTTGGGCGGCTGCTTCAGGCCCAGACGCTCGATCAGTTGCTGGAAGCGCTCGCGGTCCTCGGCCAGATCGATCGCCTCGACCGGCGTACCCAAGATCGGAATCTCGGCCGCTTCGAGAGCAGCCGCCAGCTTTAGCGGCGTCTGGCCGCCATACTGCACGATCACGCCCTTCAGAGTGCCAGCCTGCTGCTCCCTGCGGGCGATTTCGATCACGTCCTCGTCGGTCAAGGGCTCGAAGTAGAGGCGGTCGGAGGTGTCGTAGTCGGTCGAGACCGTCTCCGGGTTGCAGTTGACCATGATGGTCTCATAGCCCACCTCCTTCAGCGCATAGGCGGCATGGACGCAGCAGTAGTCGAACTCGATGCCCTGGCCGATGCGATTGGGACCGCCGCCCAGGATCATCACCTTCTCGCGCTGGCTAGGATTGGCCTCGCACTCCGGCTCGAAGAAGCCGTCGCCTTCGTAGGTGGCGTACATGTAGGAGGTATCGGAGGCGAACTCTGCCGCACAGGTGTCGATACGCTTGAAGACCGGATACACACCCAGGGACCGCCGCCGCGCAGCGACGGCCTCGGGCGCGATCCCGGCCAGCTGGGCCAAGCGCTGATCGGAGAAGCCCATGGCCTTTAAGCGGCGCAGACCCACGGCATCTCCGGGCAGGCCGCGCTCGCTCAGCTGGGCTTCTTCGGCTACCAGAGCCTTGATGTGCTGCAGGAACCAGGGATCGAAGTGGGTCACCCCGGCGATGCGCTCAGCCGTCAGGCCAAGACGGAAAGCTTGGGCGATGGTGAGGATGCGATCCGGCAGCGGTAGCGCCAAGTGGGTGCAGACTGTGTCCTGATCGACTGAACCATCATCGCGCAGCGCGCCTGGAATCTTCGTCTCGTCGAGGCCGCTATAGCCGGTTTCGAGCGAGCGCAATGCCTTTTGCAAAGCCTCGGGGAAGGTGCGACCTATCGACATGGCCTCGCCGACAGACTTCATCGAGGTGGTGAGTCGGGGCTCGGCGCCCTTGAACTTCTCGAAGGTGAAGCGCGGCATCTTCACGACGATGTAGTCGATGGTCGGCTCGAAGGAGGCCGGCGTCGCCTTGGTGATATCGTTCTGCAACTCGTCCAGGCGATAGCCCACGGCCAGCTTGGCCGCGACCTTGGCAATCGGAAAGCCGGTTGCCTTGGAGGCGAGCGCCGAGGAGCGCGAGACCCGCGGGTTCATCTCGATGACCACGATCTCACCGCTGGCCGGATCAATGGCGAACTGCACGTTGGAGCCACCGGTGTCGACGCCGATTTCGCGCAGGCAGGCCAGCGAGGCATTGCGCAGCAGTTGGTATTCCTTGTCGGTCAGGGTGAGCGCCGGAGCCACGGTCACGGAGTCGCCGGTGTGGATGCCCATAGGATCCACGTTCTCGATCGAGCAGATGATGATGCAGTTGCCCGCCTGATCGCGGACCACCTCCATCTCGTATTCCTTCCAGCCCAGAACCGACTGCTCGACCAGCACCGAATCGACCGGCGAAGCGGCCAAGCCGCCGCGCACGATCTCGCTGAACTCATCGTGGTTGTAGGCGATCCCGCCGCCGGTCCCACCCAAGGTGAAGGAGGGGCGAATGACGGCCGGCAGGCCGACCAGGTCCAAGGCCTCCAGGGCCTCCTCGTAACTGGTGACCATGCGCGCAAGCGGCGACTTGATGCCGATCTTCTCCATCGCCGCGCGGAAGCGCTCGCGGTCTTCGGCCTTGTCGATGACGTCGGCCTTGGCGCCGATTACCTCGACCCCCAGCTCGGCCAGAACGCCGCTCTTGTCCAACTCCATACCGACGTTGAGTGCGGTTTGGCCGCCCATGGTCGGCAGCAGCGCGTCGGGGCGCTCTTTTCGCAGGATGCGGGTGACGACGTCAGCGATGATCGGCTCGATATAGGTGGCGTCGGCGATGCCGGGATCGGTCATGATCGTGGCTGGGTTGGAGTTGACCAGGACGACCCGATAGCCCTCTTCCTTCAAGGCCTTACAAGCTTGAGCGCCGGAGTAGTCGAACTCGCAGGCCTGACCGATGACGATGGGCCCGGCCCCGATGATCATGATCGACTGCAGGTCAGTTCTCTTCGGCATGCGCTGCACCGCCCAATTGCTTCACCGGAGCCTTAAGCTACGGCCGCACGAAAAGGGCGCCGAGAGGTCACCCCGGCGCGCCGATCAAGTCAGCCCTTGCTTTGCTAAAGGGCGTTAATGCCACGCCGCCCGGTGGATGAAAAGGGGCAGTCTTGCAAAATTGCCCCGACCGTCGCGACGCAACTACCCGCGCCTAATCGGCAGCGTCCATAAGGGCGACGAAGCGGCGGAAAAGATGCTGGCTGTCCTGCGGTCCCGGCGAGGCCTCGGGATGATGCTGCACCGAGAAAATCGGCTTGCCCTCTACCTTCAAACCCTCGTTGCTGCCGTCGAAGAGGGAGCGATGTGTCTCGACCACACCGGCAGGAAAGCTCTCGGCATCGACGACGAAGCCATGGTTCTGGCTGGTAATCTCGACTCGTCCGCTCTCCAGATCCTGAACCGGCTGGTTGGCGCCACGATGGCCCATATGCATCTTCTTGGTTTGGGCACCCAACGCCAGCGCCAGCAACTGGTGGCCGAGGCAGATGCCGAAGATCGGTTTTCCGGTCTCGACGAGGCGATGCAAGATCGGCAGCGCGTAGCTGCCGGTGGCCGCCGGATCGCCGGGCCCATTGGAGAGAAAGATGCCGTCAGGCTGGTGCACCAGGATCTCCTCCGCCGTGGCGCTTGCCGGCACCACGGTCACGGCGCAGCCGGCGCTGGCCAGCATGCGCAGGATGTTGTGCTTGGCACCGTAGTCGATCGCGACGACCTTGTACCGCGGCGCTTCCTGCAGGCCGAAGCCCTCGGGCCAGGCCCAGGCGGTCTCGTCCCAATGGTAGGTCTGCCGGGTCGTGACCTCCTGTGCCAGATCCATACCCTCCAACCCCGGCCAAGCAGCGGCCTCGGCACTCAGCCCCTCCAGGTCGAAGCGGCCGTCCGGAGCATGGCAGAGTACCGCATTGGGAGCACCGCCGTCACGAATCCCACGGGTGAGCGCGCGGGTGTCGATTCCGGCCAGCCCGATCAGGCCCATGCGCATCAGCCAACTGTTCAAGGTGTCGCGGTTGCGCCAGCTGGAGGGATCGCCGGGCAGCGCCCGCAGCAGCAGCCCGCGGGCGGGCGGAGTCTTGGTCTCCAGGTCTTCCGGGTTGGTGCCGACATTGCCGATGTGCGGGAAGGTGAAGGTGATGATCTGGCCGGCGTAGGAGGGGTCGGTCATGATCTCCTGATAGCCGGTCATCGAGGTGTTGAAGCAGACCTCGCCGGCAGCCTTGCCGGCAGCGCCGATTCCCTGGCCCCAGAAATGGCTTCCGTCGGCCAGCATCAAGCAGGCGGTGGCGCCTTCAGGGCGCACCACGAGAGACGGACCGCTGGTTCCGGCGGCCGTTTGTTGATCTGGGGTCATGTGCGAATTGGCCCTCTGGTCATGTGGCTGTGTCGGCACTAGCTCTTAGGCGCTCGTCCGGCTCCCGGCAAGTCATGGGTGCCAAGACAGCGATGCATAGACGATGCAAGAAGGGGTGCGAAATGGTTCCAGGCGCGCTAGTGTGCGCGCCGTCCCGCCGGGGATGTCCCCCCTTCGTGGGCACAGCAAGCAGTGAATTTCGGGAGTAAGGCATGTTGCGTGATCGTTTGAACGACGCCTTGAAGGAAGCCATGAAGGGCCAGGACAAGCGTGGAGTCTCAACGGTTAGACTGATCCTGGCAGCCTTGAAAGACAGGGACATCGCGGCGCGCGGACGCGGTGAGAACGAGGGTCTGGGCGACGATGCAATCCTGGAGATGCTGCAGAAGATGGTGAAGCAGCGTCGCGATTCCATAGCCGCCTACGAGAAGGGCAAACGCGAAGATCTGGCCCAGCAAGAGCAGGAGGAGATCGACGTGATCTCGCGTTTCCTCCCACAGATGATGAGCGAGCAGGAGACCGAGTCGGCTGTTGAATCGGCAATGCAGGATCTGCGGGCCGACTCGATAAAGGATATGGGTCGCGTGATGGCGGTGCTGAAGGAACGCTTCCCGGGCAAGATGGACTTCGCCAAGGCCAGCCGACTGGTGAAGCGACGTCTGGCCTAGTGGTCCGATCAGACCACCAGATCAATGGATTGATGGTAAGATTCGCACGGATGGGAACCATCCGTGCGAATCTTACCACTAGGCCCTAGCCTCTCAGCTATTCTGGGCCGAGGCTACCGATTTCGCAGGGCTCGAACCGGGCTCTTGAGCCTGGAGTGAGATCTGTCGCATGTCACTGCCACAGGGCTTTCTAGACGAGCTTCGCGCTCGCATCGGGCTCGCCGCCCTGATCAGGCGACGGGTGCGCCTGCAGCGCAAAGGACGCGAACATTCAGGCCTCTGCCCCTTCCACAACGAAAAGACTCCCTCTTTCACCGTGAATGAGGCCAAGGGCTTCTATCACTGCTTCGGCTGCGGCGCCCACGGCGACGCCTTCTCCTTCATCATGCAGTCGGAAGGACTGAGCTTCCATGACGCCGTGGAGCGCTTGGCCGGCGAGGTCGGATTGGAGGTGCCCAAGCCAACGCCGGAAGCGCAAGCCGCTGCCGCCCGCCGTTCCAACCTGCTGGACGTAGTGGAGGCGGCCTGCGCGCTGTTCGAGCGCTCGCTGCAAGCGGACGAGGGTGCGGAAGCGCGAAACTATCTCGAGGGTCGAGGCCTCACGCGGCAATGCCGGCAACGCTTTCGACTGGGCTTCGCACCCGATCGACGCGGCTTTTTGACCGAGACTCTACTCGGCGAAGGCATTACCGCCGATCAGTTGGTCGAGGCCGGTTTGGCCAAGCGGGACGAGACGCGCGATCGCCTGAACGAGTACTTCTTTGGCCGAATAGTCTTTCCCATCGCCGATCGGCGCGGCCGGATCGTCGCCTTCGGCGGCCGACGAATGGGCGAAAGCGGACCGAAGTATCTGAATTCGCCCGACGGCAACCTCTTCCACAAGGGCGAGCTGCTGTACAATCTGAAAGGCGCCCAAGAGGCGCTCGGCGGCCCCGATCGGTCCCTGCTGATGGTCGAGGGCTATATGGACGTAATCGCCCTCGCTCAGGCTGGTTTCGGCGCAGCCGTCGCTCCCCTGGGCACGGCCATGACCGAGGCGCAACTGCAACTGGCCTGGCGCCTGGTCGACGAACCTTTGCTCTGCATGGACGGCGACGAGGCCGGGCGCCGCGCCGCCAGCCGACTGATCGAGCAAGCACTGCCGCTGTTGCAAGCCGGTAAGTCCCTGGAGTTCGCCTTCCTGCCCGAGGGGGAGGACCCGGACAGTCTGCTGCGCAGCGGCGGCCGCGAGGCACTGATGGTCAGACTGGACTCGAGCCTGCCGCTAGCCGAGCTGGTCTGGCAGGCAGCCATGGGACCGATACGGCCCGCAACGCCCGAGCGCTGGGCCGCACTCAAGGCCAAGCTGTTGGGCATTGCCGGACAAATCGGCGACTCCGGCGTCCAGGAAAGCTACCGCAGTTTCTTGATGGATCGTTTCTATGCGGCACGGCGACCGGCAGGCACATTTCAGCCGGCCGGGCGGCGCGGCACCGGTCGTGGGACCAAATGGCGCGAGGAGCCGGCGCCGAACCACGCAAAACCGGCCCCGGAGAGCCAGCAGCGGCGCCAAGAGCGTGAATTCTTGGCAATTTTGCTGAATCACCCCCAGATCGCGGGCCACCACTTGGAAGAACTGGCCGGCTTGGAGTTTCGAGTCGCAGAGTTAGAACAATTCAAAGCAAGCGCAATTGATTGTCTTGCGGCATCACCAGAGCTTGACAGCGCGGCCTTGCATCGCCAGTTGACCGGCTTGGGCTATGCTGCGTTGCTCGATCAGGTTCTGTCATCCGCCGTTTACGCGCTCTGCGCCACGGCCCGCCCTGAGGCACCCCACGACCGTGTCGATCGCATGTTGGAGACATTGCTTGCCGATTTTGCCAAGACCCGCGCAGCAGAGGCCATTCGAGAGGCGGAGACGCGGGTTGCAGAGGACCTCAACGAGGACACCCTGGCAGGCTTGGAGGCGGCAAAGCGAGATTTCGAGGCCGCTGATCGGCGACTTTTGGCATTGGCCATGTCTTGAGCAATGAGGCGGCGGTAACGGGACGTCCGCATTTTAGCGGTGCATAGCGACGATCCGGCCCGAGGGCATGACTGCCGGGCGGGATCTGAGAAACGGCAACAGCATGGACGTGGACCTTGGCGGAATTGATCGCTGCGGCCTGCTTTCGAACCAATCGGGTGTGAGGACGCAATGGCAAGCAAACAAGGCGAAGCGCAGACCACCACCAGCGAAGAGGCCATGGACGGTGCCTTGATCGATGCCACCATGGCGGCGGTCAAGAAGATGGTCGCCAAGGCTAAGGAAAGTGGTTACGTCTCCCTCGACGAGATCAATCAGGCCTTGCCGCAGGAGCAGGTTTCACCCGAGCAGATCGAAGACACTCTTGCCATGCTCTCCGAGATGGGCATCACCGTCGTCGAGGGTGAAGAGCAAGAGGAAGAAGACGCCAACAAGCAGAACGGCGCCGCTGCCGAGGAAGAGGCAGAGAGCAGCAACGCTTCGGGCAACGTCAGCGACGAGGAGGTGGGTCGCACCGACGATCCGGTGCGCATGTATCTGCGTGAAATGGGTTCGGTCGAGCTCCTGTCGCGCCAGGGTGAGATCGCCATAGCCAAGCGCATCGAGGCTGGCCGCGAGAAGATGATCTCCGGGCTATGCGAGAGCCCGCTGACCATTCACGCCCTGTTGCATTGGCGCCAGGCGTTGATCGATCAGGAGATCCTGCTGCGCGACATCATCGACCTGGATGCGACCTATGGCGCCGGTCCCGATGGCGAAAACAAGAACGAGGCCGAGAGCGACAGCGTGAACGGTAGCGCTAATGCCTCTGCCGATGGCGGCGAAAAGAAAGACGAAGGCGGAAAGACCGAAGGCGAGAACGGCAACGACGAGGACAATACCCTCTCGCTGTCGGCGATGGAGCAGCTGCTGCTGCCGCAGGTGCTGAAGCGTCTGGATGCCATCGCGATCTGCTATCGCGACCTGATGGCCGTCCAGGAAGAGCGCCTGGCCGCCATGACCAGCGGCGAAGAGGTCGCCAACTGCACCGAAACGCACTACGACTCCCTGCGCCAGGACATGGTCCAGCACATGAAGTCGATCCGCTTCAACAACGGTCGTATCGACGCCCTGCTGGAACAGCTCTACAGCTTCTCCAAGACCCTAATGGTTCTGGAAGGGCGTCTCATGCGCTTGGCCGAGAGCTGCGGCGTGCCGCGCGCGGTCTTCTTGAAGTACTATCAGGGCTCGGAGCTAGATCCCAACTGGCTGGGCTCGGTGCGCGATCTGCCGGGACGTGGCTGGAAGCGCTTGGCCGAACGGCAGCCCGACGAGGTCTTGCGCGTACGCGAGGATATTCAGGGTGTCTCGGAGCAGGTCGGTCTGCCGATCGGCGAATTCCGCCGCATCACCAACACGGTCAAGAGCGGCGAGCGCGAGGCCAGCCGGGCCAAGACCGAGATGGTCGAAGCCAACCTGCGCCTAGTGATCTCCATCGCCAAGAAGTACACCAATCGTGGCCTGCAGTTCCTGGACTTGATTCAGGAAGGCAACATCGGCCTGATGAAGGCGGTCGATAAGTTCGAGTATCGCCGCGGCTACAAGTTCTCGACCTACGCCACCTGGTGGATCCGCCAGGCCATTACCCGCTCGATCGCCGATCAGGCGCGTACGATCCGCATTCCCGTGCACATGATCGAAACCATCAACAAGCTGGTGCGCACCAGCCGCCAGATGCTGCACGAGATCGGCCGCGAGCCGACCCCGGAGGAACTGGCCGAACGTCTGGTGATGCCGCTGGAAAAAGTGCGCAAGGTCCTGAAGATCGCCAAGGAGCCAATCAGCCTGGAGACCCCGATTGGTGACGAGGAAGATTCCCATCTCGGCGACTTCATCGAGGACAAGAATGCGGTCCTGCCCTTGGACGCGGCGATCCAGTCCAACCTACGCGAGACCACGACCCGGGTCCTGGCGACCCTGACCGCGCGCGAAGAGCGCGTGCTGCGCATGCGCTTCGGCATCGGCATGAACACCGACCACACCCTCGAAGAGGTGGGTCAACAGTTCAACGTCACCCGCGAGCGCATCCGCCAGATCGAGGCCAAGGCGCTGCGCAAGCTGAAGCACCCCAGCCGCAGCCGCAAGCTACGCAGCTTCCTTGACAACTAACGAAGCCATGCCGGAGCCTTCCTCCATACAGGAGGAAGGCTCATGCGCTACTTCGAACGTTTTCGCGTACCGGCCGGTACCATCGTCTCTATGGCCGACTTCGATCCGGCCGACACAATTGACCTGAAGAAATCCGAGGCCGAGGCCTTACTGGCCGAAGAGAAGGCCAAGCTGGCAGCCCTACAGTACCGTCTCTACGCCGAAGGCCGCAGAGCGCTCCTAGTCTGCCTGCAGGGGGCCGACGCGGCCGGCAAGGACGGCACCATCCGGCATGTGTTCTCCGGCATCAATCCGCAAGGCTGTCGGGTGCAGTCCTTCAAGCAGCCGACCAGCCACGAGCTGGATCACGACTTCCTCTGGCGAGTGCATCGCTGGACGCCGGAACGCGGCCAGATCACGGTGTTCAACCGCTCGCACTATGAGGATGTGCTGATCGTACGGGTGAAGAGTCTGGTCGAGGAGTCGGTCTGGCGCGGGCGATACAGTCTGATCAACGGCTTCGAACAGCTACTGGCCGATCGCGGCACCAAGGTTCTGAAGATCTTCCTGCACATCGACAAGGAAGAGCAGCTCAAGCGCTTCGAGAAGCGGCTGAACGATCCCGAGCGCCATTGGAAGATCAGCGAGGCCGACTACAGCGAGCGGGAACTCTGGGACGACTACATGCTGGCCTTCGAAGACGCCTTGAGCCGCTGTTCGACCGATGAAGCGCCCTGGTTCGTGATTCCCAGCAATCAAAAGTGGGCACGTAATGTCATCATTGCACGCATTTTGCGCGAGTGTCTGGAAGACATGGATCCGCAGATGCTGGAGCCGACGGTCGACCTCAAGGACATCCGCAAGCGCTATCACCGTGCGCTCCGCGAGGAGAAGGAGAAGGCATCCTAGCTGCGCCGGCGCCAGTTCACCTTTTCCCGGATGAGCCCTTGCCATCTCGAGGACTGAGGTGCGATTTGGGAAGCAGGGGAGATGGGCCCCTCAAGGAATCCTAGTTTGTTCGGGGCTGTCGCGATCGATGAGCTTTACGCAACCGCCGGCTGCTGCAAGGGAGTGTTCATGTTCTACGACACCGCCAAAAACGATCACGGCTTACCCCGCAATCCCTTCAAATCCTGCGTCGTACCACGTCCGATCGGTTGGTTCACGAGTCTGGACAGCGAGGGCCGGGTCAATCTGGCGCCCTACAGCTTCTTCAATGCCCTGGCCGACGACCCGACGATGATCATGTTCTCAGCCAATGGCGTGAAAGCCGAGGAACCCAAGGCCAAGGATACGCTCACCAATGTCGAGGCCACCGGCGAGTTCGTCGCGAACCTGGCCACTTGGGACTTGAGACAGCAGATGGTGCTGACCTCCGCTCCCCTGCCCGAGGGTAAGGCCGAAAGCGACTTTGCCAAGCTCGAGTTGCTGCCCTCGAAGCTGGTCGCACCGCCCAGAGTCGCGGCCGCGCCGATCCATATGGAATGTCGCCTGTGGAAGGTCATTGAGCTGCCCTGCGGCACACCGGGCCAGCGCAACACCATGGTGATCGGCCAGGTGATCGCCATTCACATCGACGATGCGATCATCGTCGATGGTCTTGTCGATGTCACCTTGGCGAAGCCGATCGCCCGGCTCGGCTATCTACAGTATTCGATGGTGGAAATCACTTTCGACATGAAGCGACCGCCCGGCGGCGGCTGATCAAGTCTGCCGGTTTCGAGGATAAGGGATCCTGGCGATGCGTTTGATAGGCATTCTTGTTCTCCTGGGGCTGGCGGCAGCGCCCGCTGCGGCGGACGAAGCCGGTGACGGGGTCTTTGCGCTGATCGATGCCCGGCTGGAATGATGCAGCCGGCGGCGGCTTGGGAGGACACCAGAGGCGTCGCAGTTGAGGACAAGGCGCGTGAGGCTATCGTCCTCGAGAAAGCGGTCGAGGCCGCAAAGGCGCGAGGCATCGCTCCGCAGGGATCAGAGGCGTTTTTCCGGGCCCAGATCGAGGTGGCCAAGGAGATTCAGTTCTGCTGGCTGGAGCGCTGGGAGAGTAGCGCGGCCACGCCACCGGCAGAGGTACCCGATCTGAAGACCGAGATCCGCCCGTAGCTCATCGAAATCGGCGCCAAGCTGTTGTCAACGGTCCAGGACAAGCTGGACGCCGGCAAGAGCCTGGAGCAGGCCGACTTTGCGCGTTTCCAGACCGAGGTGGAAGTCGAAGGCCTCTCGCCGGCAACGCGCGACGGCCTCTTCGCTGCCCTCTCGAAAATCGAACGCGCCGCGGACTAGCCAGCCTGCTCCTCAAGCAGATCAATGTAGGCTTGGGCCACCAGATCGCCGGGTCCGATCCCAATCGCTTGCAAGAGAACTTACGCCTCGGTTTCGCCGTCCTCAGACTGGTCGTCCGCTTGCAATACGACCTCGAGTTCCAAGAAGTCGCCAAGTCCTTCGACTCGATCGAGGTGAACACGGGTTCGACCAATTTCGTAGGGGCGGCGCACTTTCTGCACGCGGCCGCGCTCGCCTTGTGCAGCACTCAAGAGCTCCAGAAGCGCCTGCGGCTGGCTCGTCGGCACCACCAGGTAGTCGCTGAGTTTGGGCCCTGGCCGATCATCGCGCCGGTAAAAGATCCCCCGCGTCCTCCGCCAGGATTCGCAGCTTGAGACGTCCGGTTGGCACCCGAAAGAAGACATCCTCCTACTGGATCACCAGAGGTGGAACTTCGGCCAGCGCGGCGACCCGCACCCTCTGCGCCAGCGGATCGCCCAGTCGGACCTTGATCTCGATGTTGCGGGCCAAGGCGGATAGACCAAGAGCAGATTCAGACGCCAGATCGTTTCGATCTGACGTCATCGCGCTCTAGTCGGCCGCGGCGTCCGACTCGGGATCGATCGGCACGCCGGGCTCCTCCTTGGCGGTGCGGATCACTTGAATGGTTTGCACCGTCGTCACATGCGGTGCCGAGGTCAACATCTGGGTCAGTTCGTTCTCATGCTGGGTGTTGCGGGCCACCAAGCGGATGATGAAGTCGTGCGGCCCGCGTGCCATATGGCACTCGCGCACCTCGGGCCTGGCCTGCATGGCCGCTTCGAAGTCCTGAAGGACATTCTCCGCCTGGCTGTCGAGGCCAACCAGAGCGAAGAAAGTGACCTCGTAGCCCAAGGCTGCGGCATTGACCCGTGCATGATAGCCCTCGATCAAGCCACCCTGCTCCAGGGCACGCAGGCGCCTTAGGCAGGGTGGCGCAGAGATACCGGCGCGTCTTGCCAGATCGACGTTGGTCATGCGCCCGTCCTCCTGCAGATCCGTCAGGATTTGCAGGTCGACGCGATCCAGCTTGCTGCGTCGCATTGAACTCTCTCCGCTGTCTCGGCCAGCCTCGCGCATCGCTCGATACGCGTTGGGCAAAAGCAGCTTTATTTCAAGCAGAGGCCTGCGAGCAAGTGATTCTTGCCGAATAGCTTCGGCGCGAATCACCGCCCGAACACAGCCGGCTCGCAGGACCGTGCGTGACCGCGGGCTTGCCGCAGTGGGCCAGTATCGGCACAGTCGTGCTTATGCTGCAGGCGCACAAGGCTCCGCTTTGCTGGGCGGTCACCGACCGGAAGGCTGGCAACATTATCCAGGCATTGGGCTTGGCCGAGGCCTTGGGCCTGGAGGCGACCTTGAAACGGGTGCGCCCGCTGCCGCCGCTATCTTGGCTGCCGCCGCAGCTCTACCCCGGCAGCTTGGCGATCACCGGCAACAGGGGGCCAAGGGCGTTCGTGCCACCTTGGCCGGACTTGGCGATCGGCGTCGGACGCAACGCCGTGCGCCCGCTTCTGGCGCTTCGTGCAGCCAGCCGCAAGGCTGGAGCCGAGCAGCCGACGGCAATCGTCCAGGTGCAGCGCCCGACCCTGCCGGCCTCGCGCTTCGATCTGGTCATCGTACCGCGGCATGACGGCCTTAGCGGCGCCAACGTGATCCAGATGCAGGGATCGATCCATCGCGTCACCGCAGCACGCCTGGCGGCAGCACGCCAAGCCTTCGCGCCCTATTTCGCGACTCTGCCGAAGCGGCGGCTGGCAGTGCTCCTGGGCGGCCGCAACAAAGTGCATCGCTTCGAAATCGACCAGGCGATAGACTTGGGTCGCAGTCTGGCTGCGCTGGCCAAGCGTGAAGGCCTGGGCTTGATGATCACGCCGTCGCGGCGCAGCGATCCCAAGGTTACCGCCGCCTTGATCGGTGAACTGGGTGATGTGCCGCATCGCTGCTGGGACGGGACCGGTGAGAACCCCTACTATGCCATCCTGGCCAACGCCTTGGCGGCTGTCGTCACCGAGGATTCGGTCAATATGGTGACCGAGTCAGCGGCCGCCGGTCTGCCGGTACTGGTGACCGGGCTGCGCGGCGGATCGACCAAGTTCGCCCGCTTTCACAAGGAGATGCGCGAGGCCGGTCAGACCAGGTCCTACAGCGGGGTCCTCGATCTCTGGACACCGCCGCACTTCAACGAGATGCCGAACCTGGCCCGCCAAATGGCCGCCCGCCTGCCCTACCCGGCTCTGACGCTGGGCCAAGCCTCCTAGCCGCTGTTATCAACCCTCCAGCCAAGATCGCCTTGCGAGCCTGGGCCGGACCGCCTATTTGGCTCTTGAGCCTCAGTCGAGGAGGCAGGCCGAGAGAGAAGGGGCGCCCATGTCCGAGACTTTGCATGCTCGCGTTCTGATCGTGGGTTCCGGTGCCGCGGGCTTGACCGCCGCCATCTACGCCGCCCGCGCCAATCTCAAGCCCACCGTGGTCGAGGGACTGCAGCCGGGCGGACAGATGACGATCACCGCCGACGTCGAAAACTATCCGGGCTTCGCCGACCCGATCCAGGGACCTTGGTTGATGGAGCAGATGCGAGCCCAGGCCGGCAATGTCGGCACCCGCTTCGAACAGGACCTGATCCAATCCGTCGATTTCACCGGGCCTCCCTTCACCCTGATCGGCGATAGCGGACGCCTCTACACCGCTGATGCCGTGATCATTGCCACCGGCGCGCAGGCCCGCTGGCTCGGCCTAGCCTCGGAGCAGCACTTCAAGGGCCGCGGCGTCTCGGCCTGCGCCACCTGCGACGGCTTCTTCTATCACGACAAGGATGTCGCCGTGGTTGGCGGCGGCAACACCGCGGTGGAGGAAGCGCTTTACTTGGCGCAGATCTGCCGCTCCGTCATTCTGGTGCATCGCCGCGACAGCCTCCGGGCAGAGAAAATCGGCCAGGACCGCCTCCTGGCACATCCGAAGATCTCGGTCGTCTGGAACGCCGTGGTCGATGAGGTCCTGGGAGGCAGCGGACCGATGGATGGGGTGACCGGGGTCACCCTCAGGGATGTTGTCACAGGCACGGTGCAAAACATTGAGGTCGAAGGTCTTTTCGTCGCCATTGGCCACGATCCGGCCACCGCCGTCTTCAAAGGTGTCCTGGAGATGGATGCGGAAGGCTATCTGCTCGCCGAGGCCAACTCGACCAAGACCGCTTTGCCCGGAATTTTCGCGGCTGGAGACTGTGTGGACAAGGTCTTTCGCCAAGCGGTCACGGCAGCCGGAATGGGCTGTATGGCAGCCTTGGAGGCTGATCGCTGGCTGGGCGAGGAGGATCATCGCCTGGCCGACGCTGCCGAATAGCGGGCTACCGCCGCCCCCACCGACTGTGACGTCTTTGACTCGCTCTGTGCCATAAACGCCCAAGCGCAATAAAGCTGCGTGCCGACGCGGAGGCAAGTACGGTAAGATAGCGAAAAGCAGATTTGTCGGGAAGATCGGGTAGGCGGAACATGGCAATGGATTGGGACAAACTGAGGATATTTCATGCCGTTGCGGAGGCCGGCAGCTTTACCCATGCCGGCGAACAGCTGAACTTGAGCCAATCGGCGGTCTCGAGGCAGATCAGCGGCCTGGAAGAGAGCCTGAGCGTTCCGCTGTTCCATCGGCATGCCCGCGGCCTGATTTTGACCGAGCAGGGCGAACTGCTCTACCGCACCGCCCATGAGGTCTTCGGCAAGCTGGCGATGATCGAAGCCCAACTCACCGAAAGCAAAGACAGACCCAAGGGCCCCTTGAAGATCACCACCACGGTCGCCTTCGGCTCGACCTGGCTGGCGCCCAGGATCAAGGACTTCATGGATCTCTATCCGGAGATCGAGCTGCATCTGATCCTGGCCGATCGCGAATTGGACCTCTCGATGCGCGAGGCCGATGTGGCCGTTCGCATGACGCCGCCACGCCAAGCCGACTTGATCCAGCGCCACCTGATCACCGTGCATGTCCAAGCCTATGCTTCGCCGGAATACCTGAAGCGCCACGGTCCGGTGAACAGTATCGAGGATCTCGATCGCCATCGCATCATCGTCTATGGCGAGGACGAGCGCCCGCCAGTGCCGGACGCCAACTGGCTCTTGCATATCGGCCGGCGTGGCAGCGGCCCGCGCAAGCCGGCACTCTGTCTGAACAACGTCTACGGAATTCTGCAAGCGGTGGTGGCAGGTTCGGGCATCGCTGCCCTGCCGGAATTCATGGTTGGCAAACAGGGTGAGTTGACCCGCGTGCTGCCGGATGTCGAGGGTCCGCAAATCGACAGCTACTTTGTCTACTCAGAAGAACTGCGCTCGACCAAGCGCATCGCGGTCTTCCGCGATTTCCTTCTGCGAAAGGTGAACGAGAGCAACTTTTGAGCGCTGGAGTCGTGTCTTATTCTTGCAAGACTCCCTCGGAAATCGACACGATCAAAGTGCAATTGTTGAAACGGAACGGAAGGGTTAAAGAACTCAGATCAGGGCGTTTTTTGGGACTATGCAGCGGTCGCATACCACCCGTGAGATAAAACCGATGGACCAAATCGTCAGACTCTAACTATCTGTTTTCTGGTGATTGATGCACTGCACAGTGGCGCAGGGGTCGACGGGTTTCCTAGGGCTCCTCTGGGAATCCAGGGCCCACCGAGGTGGGCCCTACGTCTCCTAGACGTGAAGCCTCCCTGTTCAACTTGCCGGGAAGTCATAGACTGCCCGGCATTTTTCTTGCGAGCCTGCTGACGCTTTCTTTCTCGTGTTTTGCCATACGTGACAGATTCTGAAAGCCGACAAGGGCAGTACCAGACCGCACTTAGACCAGCAGCGAAACGCCAGGCAGCTGGCGACTCGAGTGATGGTGGGCCGTCACGCCTCCTGATGCTCGTTGAACGCCTATAAAGCAACGACACGTAAAGGTCAAAGAAATCCTCCACTGGCACCGATCCGCTGATAGGCACTCTGGGAGCCGTCTCCGCCGGCCACTGCTAAGGCCCTGGCGATGGCGACCAGGGACTTCTGGAGAGGCGGAAATCCGCGTGGTGGGGTCGAGGTGGCAATCGACCTTTGCCAGCGCCTCCCGCGCGGCCTCCACCAGTGCACGCTAGGCGATTAGGCCGCAGCGCCGACGATAGCCCAAGGCCAGCGCAATGTTCTCGGCCACGGGCATCTACTCGATCAGGCCCGGGTCTTGATGAATGAAGGCGACAGCCTGGCCGACGGTCCAAGCGACCCGGTGCATGGGCATAGGCCTCACCATCGATCATGACGGCACCGCTATCGGCCCGGTGGGAGCCGCCCAGCACCTTGATCAGCGTCGACTTGCCAGCCCCCTTCGACATCGCCCTCAGGCATCATTGTTGTCTCATTGCAGCCTTCCGGCTCACGATGCGGGCGAAAGACGGCTCGGATTAAAAAATATGTTATCGATGACATAATGCGAAAAGCGACCTGATACCGGCGGCAAGAAAGGTTGACTCGGGTGATTCCCGGCGTGGGTGGAGATGCGATTCACGGCATGCGAAGAAGGATCGCCATGCCATCGAATGTTGAGTTTGGCGACGATTACGATGCAGCCAGCCTTCGGGGACTGGCCAAGCGCTGTGAGGATCCGAGGCAGACCCGCCGTCTTCTGGCCCTGGCGGCCGTCTACGACGCGATGAGCCGAGCTGAAGCGGCGAAGATCGGCGCAAGGGATCGCCAGACGCTGCGGGATTGGGCGCACCACTTCAATGCCGAAGGGCCGGATGGCCTGACGAACCTCCCAGGCGCCGGACGTCCACGTCGTTTGTCGGCGGAGCAGATGAGCGAGCTGGCGGCGATCGTCGAGGCAGTCCCCGATCCGGCAGTCGACGGCGTCGTACGCTGGCGACGGGTCGACTTGAAGCGGGTCATCGAAGAGCGTTTCAACGTCATCTATAGTGAGCGTAGCGTCTCCGAGCCGCTCCGGGTTCTCTCTTTTTCCTTTATCGGTGGACGCCCGCAGCCTCCGGCCCAGGATCGATCTGTCCTGGAGGCATTCGAAAAAACTTCTCGCGCACGCTCGCAGCGCACAGAGGTCATCTGCCCAAGACGATGCCGATCGAGATCTGCTTCCAAGATGAATCCAGGCTGGAACAGAAAATACGCGGCAAGAAAAGAACGGGTATTGGATAAATAGGATGGATTGCGTCGTCATTCCTCGAGGCGCTTCTCAGGCGATTTACCCCGACCAATAGTCAAGGTTACTCTGGTGAGAGACCCGGCCCCGGTTCGATCGCAACGCTGGAGTCCCAAGCGTTGCGTGAATCGGCTCGCCGGATCGATGCTTCCTAGCGCTAGGTGTTCCGTCCCGGATGATCACATAGACCCTCACTGGCGGGCGCTGTTCGTGGCACGCTCCATCCTGGGCGAGGTTCGGGACGGAGGACGAGCATGCCGCTCTTCACAAGAAGGCGACGACGACGCCGAAGGTGCGGGCGGCGATCCAGGCGAGCGCCGAGCCGGCTCGGGTCCTGGCCGAGCGGTACGGGATCTCCGGGCAGACCGTTTGGAAGTGGCGGAAGCAGGACAGCGTCCACGACCGGAGCCACACGCCGCACAAGCTGCAGACGACGCTGACACCAGCCCAGGAGGCTGTCGCCGTGTCTCTGCGCAGGACCCTGCTGTTGCCCCTCGACGACCTGCTGGCCCTGGTCCGCGAGTTCCTGAATCCGGATGTCTGGCGCTCGGGGCTCGACCGCTGCCTGCGCCGGCACGGCATGTCCAAACGGCAGGACCTGAAGCCGAAGGCGACGAAGCCCGCCCACAAGCCGTTCAAGGCCTACGAGCCCGGCTACCTGCACATCGACGTGACATACCTACCGCAGATGGCCGATGAGGAGAAGCGCCGCTCCCTTTTCGTCGCGATCGACCGCGCGACGAGATGGGTCTTCGTCCGCATCTATCCGGCCAAGACGGCAGCCAAAGCACGCCGGTTCCTGCGCGACCTCCACCGGGCCGCGCCGATCCGGGCCGCGCCGATGCAGATCACCCGAGTTCTCACGAACAACGGCAAAGAGTTCACCGACCGGCTCTTCGGCCTCCGCCACCGTCCGGCCACCGGGAACCACGAGTTCGACCGCCTCTGCGTTGGTGGCCGGCCTCGCTTTCCCCTTGTTCCGGCGTTGGCATTCTATTGGGGCATTGGCGAGGGGGATGAGCCGCTCGTTCCCCACGCATTCTTGCGACGCGGTTCATCGACAATCGATCGCGGCGCCTCCTGTTCGGCTCCTCGAACACCGCTGCAGCACAAGATTCCGCACTATTTCCGCAAATCCGGAGCTTAATGTTTACGTAAACGTGATCTATATCTCTGCCATGACCCAAGGCTTCAGCATCACCGATCTCTCATGCGAGTTCGGCACGACTACACGCGCGCTCCGCTTTTGGGAAAGCGAGGGCTTGATCGCGCCTCTCCGCGACGGGCAGCGGCGCCTCTATGGTCAGCACGATCGCACCCGGGTGAAGCTGATCCTGTGCGGGCAGCGCCTGGGCTTCAGCTTGGCCGAGATCGCCGAGATCATCGATCTCTACGATGCCGCCAAGGGTGAGAGCGCGCAGATCTCGCTGCTGCTGGACAAGATCGAGGCGCGCCGTCGGGAGTTGGAGGCCAAGCGGGCCCACATCGATGCCAGCCTGGCCGATCTGGCGGGCGTGGCGGCCGCCTGTCACAGCCGCCTGGCCAAAATCGACCACAAGCAGAGGAGGGGCCGGCATGGCTGATTTCAAACTTGTCGACCCCAACTTCGCCAAGCGCGTGCGCGACTCCTTCGGGCAGCAGACGATCATGGGTCTGATCGGGGCCGAGCTGGGCCCGATCGAGGCCGGCCGCGTGGAGATCCGGCTGCCCTATCGCGCCGATCTCTGCCAGCAGAACGGCTTCCTGCATGCCGGGGTGGTGACAACAATCGCCGATTCGGCTGCCGGCTATGCCGCCTTTACCCTCTTCGCAGCCGAGGAAGCCGTGCTCACCAGCGAGTTCGGCGTGCATCTCATGTCTCCGGCCGCCGGCAAGGTCTTCCGCGCGGTGGGGCAGGTCTTGCGGCCGGGGCGGCGCCTTGTGGTTGCCGAAACCGAGATCTTTGCCGAGCACGACGAGAAATCCGTGCTGATCGCCAAGCTGATTGCTACCTTGGTGCGCTTGCCTAAGGACACTTGAGAGGCCGGCCGAGCGCAGGGAGACAGATGATGGGACGTTACCGACTCTATTGGAGCAAGACCAGCGGCGCCTTTCCGGCGGCCGTGCTGCTGGACGCAGCTGGTGTCGCCTACGAGGGTGTCAAGCTCTCGCTGGAGGCCAAGGAGCAGCACGCGGCCTACTATCTGAAGCTCAATCCGCGCGGCCAGGTGCCAACCCTCGTGCTGCCGGACGGGCAGATCATGACCGAGTCGGCGGCGCTCTGCATTTACCTGGGCGACCGCCATCCCGAAAGCGGACTGCTGCCCGGCATCGATGATCCTGCGCGAGCAGCTGTCCTGCGCTGGCTGGTGTTTGCCGCCACACAGCTCTACGAGGACGATCTGCGGATCTACTATCCGGACCGCTATACCAACGTCGCTGCCGGTGTGCCGGCGGTCAAGGCCTCGGCTCTGGCTGCCTTCGAACGCCACCTGGATTACCTCGAGGCGGCGCTCGGCGCCGGGCCCTTCCTGCTCGGCCAGCGCCTGTCGATCCTCGATGTCTATCTGGCGATGCTGGTCTCCTGGCACCCCGACGCCACCCCTGGGACCGGCCGCTTTCCCCGACTGGCGCCCTTGGCCGAGGCCGTGCGGATCGAGCCGCGCGTCGCCCCGACCTGGGCCCGATTTGATATGGACGCTATCTGAGGAGCCTGATCCCTATGATCCCCAACCGCTTGCCTGACTTCGATTTTGGCTTGGGCGAGACCATCGACATGCTGCGCGACAGCGTGCAGTCCTTCGCTGCCGAACGCATTGCCCCCTTGGCCGACCAGATCGATCGGGAGGACAGCTTCCCGCGTGCGCTTTGGCCGGAAATGGGGGAACTGGGTCTGCACGGCATCACGGTTGGGGAGGAGTATGGCGGCGCCAATCTGGGCTATCTGGCCCATGTGGTCGCCATGGAGGAGGTCAGCCGTGCCTCGGGCTCGGTCGGCCTCTCCTATGGCGCGCACTCGAACCTCTGCATCAATCAGATCGCCCGCAACGGCAACGATGAGCAGAAGCGGCGCTATCTGCCGAAGCTGATCTCTGGCGAGCATGTGGGCGCCCTGGCCATGAGCGAGCCGGGTTCTGGCTCCGACGTGGTCTCCATGACCACCAAGGCCGAGAAGAAGAGCGATCGCTATGTCCTGAACGGTCGTAAGTTCTGGATCACCAACTGCACCGAAGCAGACACTCTGGTGATCTATGCCCAGACCAATCCCAAGGGCGGTCCGCGCGCTATCTCGACCTTCCTGGTGGAAAAGGATTTCCCCGGTTTCTCGGTAGCGCAAAAGTTGGACAAGCTGGGCATGCGTGGCTCGCCGACCGGAGAGTTGGTCTTCGAGGACTGCGAGGTGCCGGAAGAGAACCTGCTGGGCCAGGAGAACAAGGGCGTCAACGTGCTGATGAGCGGCCTCGATTACGAGCGTGCCGTGCTGGCTGCCGGTCCCACCGGCATCATGCAGGCGGCCATGGACATCGTCGTGCCCTACATCCACGAGCGCAAGCAGTTCGGTCAGCCGATCGGCAGCTTCCAGCTGATGCAGGGCAAACTGGCCGACATGTACACAACGATGAATGCCTGCCGGGCTTATGTCTACACCGTGGCCCAGGCCTGCGACCGTGGCCAGACCACCCGTAAGGACGCCGCCGGCGCCATCCTCTATGCTGCCGAGAAGGCAACCCGGATGGCCTTGGACGCTATCCAATGCCTGGGCGGGAATGGTTATATCAACGACTATGCCACCGGCCGCCTGCTGCGCGATGCCAAGCTCTATGAGATCGGTGCGGGCACCAGCGAGATTCGCCGCTGGCTCATTGGTCGGGAGCTCTTTGCAGAGACGGCTTGAGGCTCGCAAATTGATCAGGGGCAATTGGGGGTGACGATCGGCCATCTCCGGTTGTTACGCGCAAAGCTTGCAGCGCGCGCCGTGAAGGGTATCCTCTACCTGGACGCGGAACCGCATTTTTTTGGGAGCCGCCGTAGTCTCGCCAGCTGCGGCTCCCCATGCATCTTGTCTTCGGCACCAGAACCCAAAAAGCAGCCCCGCGCAGATCCTAGACGCTGTCCACAGTACCGCTGACATGTTCAACTTGGGTTACGGAAATTTGGTATCACTCTGTTTTGAGCGGAGGCGCGGGTCTACACAACCTTTGGCGTGTTTCTTTCCGAATACCATTTTGCGATCGCGGTTGCACAGTCTCTATGCATTGCTTTGGAGGGATAGCGGGAGGTCGCACTTACTTTGGGTCCGGAACCCGGCAGCCGAAATGGCATGCCCGAGTTGGTTACTACAACTATCTGATCCGAGAAAGCGCTAGATACACGAGAGAACAGCTTGGAATCGAAGAGCTGCGGGTAGACCGTCAGCATCCTCGCAAGGTTGGCTGCAGTCGTTTCTGACAATGGTTTCGCAGCAAAGTAGAGCAGTACAGCCCGCCCGCCCAAGGCCTGCGCGAGCTTGGCGTATTCTAGGTAAATCCAGTCTTGGCACATCTTTACTTGATGGAGGCAGACCTCCACTGGTTGCGTTCGGGTGGCCGCGGCCAAGAAAACGTCAGCGCCTGCGCACAATCCTTTCGGAAACGCCAATGGTATGTCCTGGTTATCCTGAATACGGCGAGAAACCTCAGTCGCCGTTAGGCCGACAGCCTCGGCGTAAATCTCGAGGTTCTCACGACGGCCCAAGACAACTGCCAAACTACGCTTGCTCTCCGGTATCATCCAGTCAATCGCCAATCGGACCTCTCGCGCAGCCGAGGTCTCGAACCAATCGCAAGTCGCCGCGCCGCCGCCGCAGACCTGGATTACTGGAATAGCCGGACTCTGTTGGAGGTACTGCATCAAGGCACTGTTTTCAATGATTCTTCTCGGCGTGCATCCCGAGAAACCGATGTTGCGTGCCGAAACCCTGTGAACCTCTGTCAGTAGTTCGGGAAAGGACTGTGGCCAATAGCGACCAAAAACACGCGCAGACCCGACGATGTTCAAATCTACAGGTTCCGATTCTTGCCAGGCTGGTCCTCGCAAATGAATACCAAAACGAGATGTTAGTTGATAGTCAATAAAACCCGCATCTTCAATTTGGTAGAGTAGGTTGGAAATTCTATTATGTCTAATAAACATTTGCGAATACAGTCTGTTTCTGACAAAAAAATTCAAAACCAGGTTCCAGACCAGATCCATTGCCGACCAGAGTCGAACCCGACGACGGCGATACCAAACTGTTAACCGCCTTGACACTGTGGATCTTTGTTGCATTCGAGTTAAACCAAAGGAGATCGGTCTTCAGCGTTGACGTTGACATTGACCAAGGGGCCGCGAGGCTTGTTGTCGCCATGGAGGGTCTGCCTGCTATGGTATCGTGTCACTGGTTTCGGCGCCTGTGCAGTCTCTCTCGAAGCTGGTTACGACGCTTCACGCTGCGTTCGATGGCGTCGACCATCAGGCGGTCGACGATGCCATCTCCAGGATCATGGCCGCGCACTTCTGCCTCCAGACGACTATCGGCAAAGAGAGTTGTCAGGGATGCGAACCACCGTTTTCGCACGCGTTCATTGCCTTTCTGGAAGATTGCTTCGGTTCTCTTTCTCACGCCTGCGTCGGGAGGGACTATCAATCCCGTATAATCCTCGCGAGCGAGGGCCGAGGTGAGGAACAACCGTCCCTGGGCATCTTCTCTGCTTCGGCGCGCGCCGTAGACCTTGTTCACGTCCGACAGGAATTGTTCGACTCTGTAGTCCAGAGCCCGGTTGGCCGGTTCCGGAAAGTGAAAGGTCTCATCAAGTGCGATACCAATCTGTCGACATACCTCATGGATCAAGTCATTGTGCGGCCAAAGATCTTTTCTGTAGAGAGACACCATTAAATGTTCTGGTTCAAAGATGTGCGCCCACGCATTCAGCTTGAGGTCATATCGTAGATACTTACATCTCAGTTCTTTTGAAAAATAGGTGTCATAAGAACCACGAAACCCGTCACGGACGCTACTAAGGTAGGTTCCAAACCCGCTTTTTATCAAATCGTATTGCTGCCTGAGGATGATCAGGATCTTGATCTTTTCTGCATAGGGCTCAAACAGAGCTCGAACGCGCCGCATCTCACTTTTCTCGAAGCGAGCGCAAGGCTCGGATGTGACCACGATGGTATGGACCGACCTAGGTAGAGCAGCTATCTCTGCGGCCAGAGCAGCCTCTATCTTTGTGCGATAGCGTTGATGCTCTTTCTTTGTGGTGATGTTGTGCAGAATAGATAAAGAATCTCGTCTCCTCTTCGACGCAAAGCGCTTTTGCGTGCGACCGTATACAGCTAAGCCTTTATTCATTGGTCTACCAAAGCAATCAAGAAGTGCAAATCCTTGTTTCAATATTGTTTCACGATTTGAATAGAGAAAACGCTGTATTGATGTAGACCCAGTTTTTGGCATGCCGACATGAAGGACGACCGTCAGCCCGTCTGACTGATTTCGAGGAGTACGTAATCGTAGCATGATGGATTGTTCGATAAACTTGAAGATTGTGGTGTTCGATGGCCGGTCAGTGGGGCCGCAGGAGTGGTAGCCAAGTCGTGGCGGAGCCTCAACCCGATTCTGCAGATTGGCTGGATCCAGCACGGAACCCCGGAGGCACGGTAGTCGTGCCTGGAGGTCTCATGGGTCTAGTCGTTTGCCCCGTCGTAGACAGCGATGGCTGAGATCAGCTCGCCGACCTCCTGTCCCATGAAGCGGAGGCAGGACAGGAAGACAGAGCTAAGTTGATCTCTTTCGGAGAGCGCGCTTCTGCCATCGGCCGCGTATGCCTGCCGATTTGGAAGGGCCAACGGGGACACTCTGGTCTTGTGACTTAGCTGCTGATTATCTTGCTCGAAGAGCGGACGCAGGGATCCAGGTATCTCTGGACCCAAGGCCTCCAGGGGAAGGCTCTCCTCTGCTCTGAGGAACGTCAAAAGGGTGCCTAGGACGGAACCACACTCGCCATCCTTCAGGACAAGACCGCCGCGAATGAGCCTGGCCAGGAATTCGAGGCCGATCGGAGTGATGAGGCGCGGCGCAACCGTGCCCCCCGCGCGGCGGTCGAACTTTCGGAACGTTGACGCGATCTGACGGAGCAACGATTGTCTCAAGGTAACCATATCTCTTGTTGTCGCAAGGACCGAGAGGTGTGGCTCTATCCCATTCGCTACGCAGGAGAGATGTTCCAGAACAAGAGGATAGCGCAGATGTTCGACACAAAGAGCGTTCTCGCACCAGGGTTGAAAGTCCAGGATGCAGCCTTCCAGAACTGCTCTGCCGTATCCAAGGAGAAGAGCTGCGTCTTGGCGCAGGAGACTGACACCGAAGGAGACCCGCAGGGATGGGTCTCGATGAACGACACGCAAGAAATCAAGGGTCTCAGATCGCATGAACAAGTCGCTTGGCAGAGAACAATGCACCAAATGCTTAGGGTGGGTAGGACTTGACAGATACTCGTTTAAGTTGTAAAGTGCCAAATCCAGCAAGTCCTCTGCACTATGGTGTTTGTCACTGTTTGCATCGTGACTGGGCCCCGGACAGCCTCTTCCCGGCCTTGAATCTTCCTGCCTCATCGTCGCTAGCTTCATTGGCAAGACAGGAGAAGAGATTTGGACAATCCGGGCATCTTCTTCCTGCAGCCAACTGATGAGTGGAGCGGGCAACAGAGTGCTGAAACCGGGTGGTTCTACCTGTATATGCAAGAAAAGTTCTGTCAACTGCTTTCACACGCGGTCTGATGTCGACAATAACACAAATTCGAAACGCATCACCGCTTTGCCAAGGCAGACCCCGTCTCTGCGTTCCGACATGGCACCCGCGGGCTCGTGATGCTCACCTACAGGTTTCGTCCGCATGGTCGAGGCAGCGCAGATCTCGGTCAAGCGCGATCTACGACGATGCCTGTCCCATCGAACGCCTTGATGGCCTCGGCGAGTAGGATTCGTCAAGCCATGGGTGGAAGGTACGGAAGCCCAAGTCTCGATCATGTGCAGCGCACGATAGTTTCCAAAGAGTATCAGCGGGTGATAGTTTGCCGGTACCTTGAAGGGTTTTTCGGTCACGCGCGTACACTCGGGCAACATCTCGGTTTCTGTGACCAACGAAAATGCGGTCCTCTCGAAGAGATATGTTCCGAAATCAAGGGCGCGATCGCTAACTTTCCGTGGTGACCCAGCTTGCCCTGCATCATTACCGAACAGTACCTGTCCCTTTCGGACGACTAGGGCGACGCTAGCCCTTATGCAGGCCAAAAGCTGATTGTGGGCGACCTCCATTTTCGAAGAAGCTGCAGGTCTGGTGATCTCCTGAGAGGTACTGCTGGCGCTCTCCACGAAGGTGTTTGAACTCGGCCTCGTCCTTGTCCCGGTTTGTCTAGAGCTTGTCAAGCTTGCCGGCAACTAGCTAGCAGCAGAGTATGACCGAGAGAGTCTAGCGAAGCGCGCGATAGCGGTTTCGGCACATGGCTTGGAAATTGTTGTGCAGGAAGTTACAGAAAAGACAGAGGCTGGGGGACACTGCCTTCGCTGTGATCGCAGTTTGAAAGACTGGTTGGCCGTTTTCGGGGTGCGCAACCCCTCAGCCGCCCTTTAAAGAAACGACCTCTGCCCGAAAAACAATCTCATCGATGAGTTTAGCCGGCACATTGGAGCAATAGATAAAGGGGACTTGGTGCGCTCACCGCCGGCAGATGCATTTCTAGATGACCGCATTGAAGAATTCCTGTGGGAGATGAACTGGATTTTTCCGAAAGATCCGACCGAAGCAGATCTCGAAGGTTGAAGGCTCCTGAAGTCGGCTTTGGTGCGAGGCAACAATTCGGGGTTGGCGAATCATACCGATCTGGCGTCTATGGAGTCTGAAGCCGTGAAGTTCTGGCGCGGAAACGAGCGAGTGCGAAAGCGATGGTTTCCATCATTGGACTCGCTGTTCTCGGCAGAGATCGGTGACAAGCTCGAAATCTGAAAGGGGCGATCCCTGGGATCTCGTCGCCGATCGCCTGATGGTCGCCGTCATTGAGCGGGGTGTGGCTGGTCGTAAACTGCTTCAGAACCGGGTACGGAGACTCCAGGCGCAGCAGAAAAAGGGAGCCAAGAGTGATGGAAAATCTCTATGATAGTCCAGTTTCTGGCGCCAGGATTTTGGGGAGTATGTGACAGGGGTACCCATTAAGTGTGCCTTCGGTGATACTTTGACAGCCAAGTGCTGCTAGGGAAGCTGTTCTGTTCATTGAAGGGGGGTGTCTCTTACCCCGGGTTCAAGTCGGAGGATGAGACACGACGCGCGCCGGGAAGGAGAGGATGAAATGCTCGACGCCTTTGACCGCTACCCGCTCACCTTTGGACCCACGCCAATAGAGAAGCTGGAGCGCTTGACCCGGCATCTGGGCGGCGGGGTCGAGATCTTTGCCAAGCGGGAGGACTGCAACTCCGGCCTGGCCTTCGGCGGCAACAAGCTGCGCAAGCTGGAGTACATCGTACCCGACGCATTGGCCTCGGGAGCCGACACACTGGTCACCATCGGCGGGGTCCAGTCGAACCATACCCGCCAGGTCGCCGCCGTGGCAGCCAAACTGGACATGCGGTGCCGGCTGGTGCAGGAGGCCTGGGTGCCCTTTCCCGATGCCGTCTACGACCGGGTCGGCAACATCCTGATGAGCCGGGTCATGGGGGCCGAGGTGGAACTGGTCGAAGAGGGCTTCGACATCGGCATCCGCGAGAGCTGGGAGCGGGCGTTGGAGGACGTGCGGGCCAAGGGCGGCAAACCCTATGCCATACCGGCGGGCGCTTCGGTTCATCCCTTGGGCGGCCTGGGCTATGTCGGCTTCGCCGAGGAGGTCCGCCAACAGGAGGCGGGGCTGGGCTTTCGCTTCGATGCCGTCATCGTCTGCACGGTGACGGGCTCCACCCATGCCGGCATGCTGGTAGGCTTCGCCAAGGACGGGCGGCAGCGCCAGGTGATCGGCATCGACGCCTCGGGCACGCCGCAACAGACCCGGGCCCAGGTGCTGGAGATCGCCCGCAAGACCGCGGCTCTGGTGCAGCTCGGCCGCGAGATCGAGGAGGAAGATCTGGTCCTGGAGGAGGGCTATGCCTATCCGGCTTACGGCGTCCCCTCCGACGAGACCAATCATGCCATTCGTCTGGGTGCGAGGATGGAGGGCATGATGACCGACCCGGTCTATGAGGGAAAATCACTGCAGGGTCTGATCGACCTGGTCGAGAAGGGCCGCTTTCCGGCCGGGTCGCGCATTCTCTACGCCCATCTCGGCGGGGCGCCGGCGATCAACGGCTACAGCTATCTCTATCGCAACGGTTAGTCCCGCCAGGCCTTGGCGGACTCCTCGACGAAGGCGCGATAGCTGCGGGCAGGGTGGTCCAGCAGTGCGGCTTGCTGGGCCATCTCGGAGGCTGCGATCGGATCACCTTCGACTTGGGTGTGGCGAAACATCAGGACCAGATCCCGCAGGAACCAATCCGGGAGCTTAGCCTCGACGCTTGCGGCCCAGGCGGTCAGATCGTCCCCGGATAGATAATCTCGCGGCCCAAGGCCTCGCTCCAGAGTGCGGTGGATTCCGGACCATTGGGAGCTTCCGGGCCGGAGAGGGTGACGCAGGTATTGTACCCGCGACCGGTCAGGAGCGCCGTCGCAGCGGCATCGGCGATGTCGCGCGTGTCGATGCGGGTGATCGGGTGCCGGCAGGCCGTCGCGGGTATCCTCGCTGCGGGTCAAGATTCTCAGGTCCGCGCCTTCGGCCTTTAGCCGCGCTGTTAGCGCGGAGCCGACCAGGCCGCTGCCGCCGATGAGGAGGATGGTGATGGGTGGCCTAGGCCTCCGCCGCCCCAGCGAGCGCGCTGTCCAGGATTTGTCGGCAGCGAAGCAGCACCAGTTCGCGCCAATCGGCCTCGGGTGGGCCGAAGGCCTCTTTCATCGCATCCTTGATGGACCAGCCCAGTTCACTATCCAACTCGCCGTGCACATGCAGCCAGTTGTCGGCCCGCAGCGTGCCCAGGACCTGCGGCACCGGCCGGGTGCCGGCCTCCAGGGTGCAGGCGTAGATCCGCTTGCCGGGCAGCGCGCGGGCCACGCCAACCTCCAGCAGCCCATCGACGGAGGCCATCGAGGCCGAGTCGCCGCGCGCCAACGAACCGAGCGAATGGCTGCCGAACCAACGTCTGAGCCAGTCCTCCGAAAGGCTGTCGGGATGGTGGCGATGGATGATTTCGATGAAGCCCCAGGAGCCGAGCCCGGTGTGCAGATCAATGAAGATCACCGCCTCGGACTCCTTGCCGTGAGTCTCGGCCAAGCGATGCAGCAGGCGATTGGACCAGCAGGCTTCGCGACCGCCGTAGAAGAGACCGTCTGGGTGGCTGAATTGACCGCGCGTGATGGCCGCCTCAAAGGCCGACTGGCCGTGTTCTTCGATGTAGTCCTGTGCGGCCTTCTCGAAGGCGGCTTGGGTCTCTTCGTTCCAGTCGTGTGGCAGGATGATGTCATGCAAGGCTTCGTAGCCGCTGTTTTCCGGATGCCCCAGGCTGTGATCGATGAAGTTGCGATTGATGTCGATGTTGTCTTCGTTGGTCCGTCTGACCCAGGCGAAGCCGTAGGGATTGATCGCGTGGATCAATACCACCTTCAGATCCGGCGGCAGCGGCCGCATGCCACGATCGCGCAGCCAGGCGACCTGTACGGCGGAGCCGAAGAAGCCCTCGGCCCCATGCGTGCCCGAGGCCACCATCAAGGTGACCTTGGCATCCCTTGGGCCCAAGACCGCGACGTCGGTGCTGAGCGCTTCGTCCACCGGTTCCCCGAGGCCGGCGGCCGGATTGTCATAGCGCGTCACCTCGGTCCCGGCGGTTTCCGCGGCCTCCAGGAACTTGCGGCGGGCGGCAGGATAGTCTGCGGCGAAACAGCTCAGGGCTTCCATCGGCGAAGTATCTCTCTTCAGAACTAGGGTACCTGATCAGACACCCTTTGGGCGGATCGGATCAAGCCGCCCGATCATGCCGGTCTAAGGGCTCTTGCGAAGGCCAAGACCTCCTTGGCCAGCACTGCCGGCTGCTCCATGGCGGCAAAATGACCGCGGCGCGGCGTTTCCGTCCAGCGCCTGATGTCGCTGAAAACCGGTTCCGCCAGAGCCCGTCCCGGGCGCAGGATCTCCTTGGGAAAGGCGCTGTAGCCCAAGGATACCTCGATGGTGGCACCCTTCGGGATCGGCCAGGGGCGATGCATGCGCGCGTAATAGGGCCAAAAAGAGGAGTTGATCGCGCCGCTGAACCAATAAAGCGAGATGTTGGCCAGCATCTGGTCCTTGCTGAAGACGCTCTCGACATCGCCGTTAAAGTCGGACCAGATGCGCAGCTTCTCGACGATCCAGGCGGCCAGCCCGAGCGGCCAATCGGTCAGCCCGAAGGCCAGGCTTTGCGGCCTTGTGCCCTGAATCCACTGATAGCTCATCTCCTCCTTCAACCAGAGTTTCAGTTCGCCCAGGTAGCGTTGCGTCTCCGGGGCCTGATCCGCATACATCTCCGGCTCGCGCCTGAGTGGCAGGAGATTGAGGTGGAGACCGAGGATCTCCTGCGGATTGCTGTGAGCCAGACGCGTTGCGACGAAGCTGCCCAGTCGCCGCCTTGAAGGAAGTAGCGGGAATAGCCAAGAACCTCGCGCATGAGCCGGCCCAGGGTCTCGGCCATTTCCTCCAGAACGAAGCGGGGCTGTCCAGGTGCGAAGGAGAGCCCGAAGCCGGGCAGCGAGGGGGCGATCACGGTCAAGGCATCGGCCGGATCGGTGAGGCGCGGAATGATCTCGAGGAACTCGAAGACCGAACCCGGCCAGCCGTGCAGCAACAGCAGCGGCGCCGGATCGGGGCCGGGGCCCTCGACCTGCAGATAGTGTAGTTCGATGTCGTCCAGGGGCACTTTGTACTGCGGGAAGGCATTGAGCGCGGCCTCGGCCGGACGCCAATCGAAGCCACCTTTCCAGTAGGCCGTCAGCTCCCGCATGTAAGCGACATCGCTGCCGTAGGCCCAGGGCTCGCCTGGGATCTGCTCGGGAAAGCGGGCGAAGGCCAAACGCTGGGCGAGGTCGCTGAGCGTGGTGTCGGGAACGCTCAAGGCGAAGGCTCTGGGTTCGACCGGCATCGGCGGCTCCTTCCAATTCCGGCACCAGCCTGTCCCTCGGATCTCAGCCGATCAACAGCAGTAGCGGCCCTAGCCGGGATCGCCCACGTAGCGCCCGATCACGACGTTCATCCGGGATCGCCCACGTAGCGCCCGATCACGACGTTCATATTGCCTTGGTCGCTGCTGGGATGCAATCTGTGAGGCGTCGGGGATTGGGAAACGGCCCAGAACGGCCAGGACAACGGGCCGCTGATCGGAAACCCACGGGCCAGTGCCAATTTCGTAGCGTTCCGGGCACAGGTCTCCCGTCGTGAAGTCGTTTTGATTGGCATAGCGTTGGCTCACGCTGGTGTCGGCCGTGGTCGCAAGCGGTCGATCCGATCCAGGATATCGGCGAACAGGTCGCGCGGGAGCGCGACCTCGGCCAATTGGAAGGTGACGCAGCGTCCGTGACGCGCGACTTTTGCCCCAATTTTCACCAGCTTCTCGCGCAGCGTCGTCAGCGACCAATTGCTCACTGGGTCTGGCAAAGCTAGCGTGCGCATGAAGTTGCCCAGGTTGTAGGCCAGTGCATGAAGCTGAAGCCGAGCCGCGTTGGCCTTGAAGCGTCGGCAGGATAGTCGCGTCCAACGGATCGCGTTCTTGCCCTCCCTGATGTGTTGTTCCGCCGTGCCACGCTGGTTGTAGAAGGCGACGATCCGCTCGGCGGGCCGGGACAGATTGGTGACGACGAACCCGACGCGGGGATACAACTCGCCCGGATGCCATTCCACTTTCGCCACCACGCGCCGCGCCTGGGTCCAGCTTCCAGCCCGATAGCTGAAGCTGGCGAAGTAGCGACGGACTTCCATCGGGGGCCGTCCCCTCGGGCGCCGTAGCAGGTGGGCGACGTATCCCTGGAGCCACGCTGTTGGCGGGAAGCCGGATGGCGTAGCCGAAGCCCTCGGCCTCCAGATACTCGTAGATGTCCGGTGAGGCGAAGGCGGCATCGCCCCGAAAGTATCGCCGCAGCTTGCGCTCGCGATAACGCGCCACGACCGGGTCCAGCACCGCGCGCCAGCCATCGGCGCTGTGCACGTTGCCGGGTCGCAAGGCGCAGCGCTCCAGATCGACGAGCTGGTTGAAGACAAAAAGCGGGTGATAGCAGGTGCAGCCGAAGTGGCCGTTGTAGGCCGTGCCTTCCTGTTCGCCGTGGGTGGGGCTGACCGAACTGTCCATGTCCAGGATGATCAGCTTCGGTGGTTTGCGACGATGAACGCGGTCGATCCACAGCCCGGACAGAGCGCTGAGTGCGGTGAGATTGACGTCACCCGTCAGCCATTGCGTCTCGAAACGGCCCATCTGGCTCGATGAGGCCGCACCCCGATCCGTCGCCTTGCCGCCGACAATCCAACGCATCGCTGGATCGCGAGAAAGCCGTTCGGCGTCGTTGACATCCTCGTACCCGGCCAAACGCCCGAACACCGCTTGCCGAAGCATCCCGACGACAGCGTGCCAGCCGTTCTTGCCGCGACGACCGTCTCGCAGCGCCCCGGCCGCCATCTCTGTCAGGCCAAGCGCGTCGTCCAGTTCCCGATACGCGAGCAAGCCGCCGTCCGACGTTACCTTCGATCCATGGAACTCCAGCTTCACGCGGCGGTCGAAATCCACGCGAAGCAGCCCGTTCTTGGATTCACCCATCGGATGCACCATGAAAACCTCGCTTCAATCGACACAACACCATGATATGTAACCATGAATCAGCCCCGTGGGTGGCGCAACCTCAATCCCACCTGGGCAATGCGGGCCTAGACCTTTGCCTGGCGATTGCCACCTATGCAGCGCCACTTGATGCTTTGACAGGCGGCGGCGGGTCTGGCTTTTGCTGGCCGCTATGATCTGGCTTTGGATACTGCTGACCGTCGCGGCCGCCCTCCTGCAGAACCTGCGCACCGCCGTGCAACGCCACCTCGTCGGACGGCTCAGCACGAATGGCGCGACCATGACCCGCTATGTCTACGGGCTGCCTTTCGTCTTTGCCTATGTCGCCCTCCTGCATGGCTTGGGCCATCCGCTGCCGATCCCTCTGCTCGACTTCTGGCTCTGGGTCACGGCCGGATCGGTCTCGCAAACCCTGGCGACCGTGTTGCTGCTGACGGTGCTGAGACAGCGCAACTTCGCCGTCGGCATCGCCTACTCCAAGACCGAGGTCGTGCAGGCCGCCGTCTTCGGTTTGCTGTTCTTGGGCGAGCGGGTTTCCACTTTGGGTGCGCTGGCGATTGTGCTCGGTACGGTCGGCGTGATGCTCTTCTCGCTGCAGAAGAGCCAGCATCCCTGGAAGGCCTTCCTGACCGGTTGGCTGGAGCGTCCGGCCTTGCTTGGTATCGTTTCGGGCGGGCTGTTTGGTTTGTCAGCCGTCTCCTTCCGTGCGGCATCGCTCTCGCTGGAGTATCCCAGCGCCTTGATGTCGGCCGGCTATGCCTTGCTCTGGTCGGCGATTATCCAGAGCGCCATTCTGGCCGTCTACCTGCTGCTGCGCGAGCCGGGCCAGTTGGCTGCCGTGTGGCACGCCCGCAAGGTCGCGGTGCTGGCCGGTATTACCGGGATCACCGCTTCGGCCTGCTGGTTCACCGCCTTCACCCTGCAGCAGGTGGCCTATGTGCGCACCTTGGGGCTGATCGAGATGGTCTTCACCTTCATGATCGCCCGTTGGGGCTTCGAGGAGCAGCCGAGCAAGGCCGAGGTCTTGGGCATCGTGCTGCTGGTGGCCGCCATTGCGATCATGCTGAACTTGGCTTAGCCGGGCGTTTCAATTCCGCTGCTGTCCGGCCGAAGGAGGTGGCCAGGCGGTTCAATCGAGAGATGGTAGCGATCTACGGGCCAATTATTTGCGGCAGGGTCAATGAGATCGCCGGAATGAAGGTAATCATCATCAGCGCGGCGAAGATCGCCAAATAGAATGGCCAGATCGTCTGCACCGCATTTTCGATCGGTATCTTGCCAACCGCGCAGCCGACAAACAGGCAAGTTCCTACCGGCGGGGTGCACAGGCCGAGACCTAAATTCACCAGCAAAATCATGCTGAATTGCAGCGGGTCCATGCCGAGACTGGCGGCGACCGGCAGGAAGATCGGGGTGCAGATCAAGATTAGCGCGGCCATGTCCATGATCATCCCGAGCACCAGCAGCACCGCGTTGATCAGAATGACGTCGCCGCGCAGATCGCGACCAAGCGCGAGGCGCGTCAGATGACCCAGCGAGGAACAGCAGGATCAGCCCTCCGCCGACGGTCAGAGGCAGCGACCGTAGGTCCTCCGGCAACTGGATCAGCGGGATATTCGAACCCCACTTGAACATCGTGAGCTGCGCCCCGTATCACAGCACCAGTAGTCCGAAACCTGCTATCAGCAGGTCGGTCATGGCTACGAAGACCAATCGCACACGCGGCGCCACTAAGCTTCGCAGCGTGGTCACGGAAAGATGCCAGTGCTCGTAAACGCCAACGGGCGCACCGATAAAGGCGATAACCATGACCAGCAGCAAAGCGGCCTACTCAACCCAAGTCGGCGTCGCATTCGGGACGTAGCGCCCAAATACGAGCCAGCCGAAGATGACGGTGAGAACAACCAGGGACACGCCGGTCAGGAACCGGCACAGCGCGGCGATACTGTCCAGAACAGCATCCATTACCCTGATGAAGGCTGACGCGTGCCGGTGGATTTGCCTTTCGGTCATGCCGGTTCTCCCGATGGGCTGCGTCCGGCGTCAGGCCGGACGCAGAGATGTCAATCCGGGCAATCTTAGTCGGTCGCCTGGATCATTTCGACCAGAGGCCGCAGATCGGGGTTGTCAGACAGATAGGTTTCGTAGACTGGCGCCATCGCCTCCTGGAAGGGTGCCTTGTCCGCGACATCGTTCGCGGTGACCCCGGCAGCCTCCACCTTTTCGCGGCTCGCGGCCTCGCGCTCGGCCCAGAGCTGGCGCTGCCTCTGCCGATTCGACGGCTGCTTCCTTGGCCGCCGCTTTCATCTCGTCCGGCAGCCCGTTGCAGACATCGGCTTTGATGCAAAGACATTCGGGGATGATCAGGTGCTGGCTGAGCGAGTAGTACCCGGCTACCTCGTAACGCCCGGTCGATTCATAGGACGGCCAATTGTTCTCCGCGCCGTCGACCACCCCGGTCTTGAGCGCCTGATAGACCTCGGCAAAAGCCATTGGAGACGGGTTGCCCCCGAGCTGAGAGATCATGCCCGAGTAGAGGTCGTTGTTCATGACCCGCGCCACCTTCATTCCAGATACATTCACCGGCGCATTGATTGGCTTCTCGGCATTGTAGAAGGAGCGTGCCCCGGCGTCGTACCAAGCCAGGGGCACGAGGCCTTTTTCCGCCATGCCCTCTGCAATCATCCCGCCGCCATCGCCTGCGAGAACACGGAACATGTGCGGCACGTCCTTGAAGATGAAGGGAAGCGAAACGACGTTCGCCGCCGGTGCGATCGGGCCGATCAGGCCGAGGTTGAAGTTGCCGACTTCCAACCCGCCCAGACGCACCTGTTCGATCGCGTCGGGCTGGCTGCAGAGCGTGCCGCCTTGGAACAGCTACAGTGTGATTTCGCCGTCGGTCTGCTCGGCCAGCAGCTCGGCGAACTTGTCCATCGCGACGGTATTCGGATAGCCCTCGACATGGATGTTCCATCCCCGCCATTCTGCTGCTGCGGCCGCACCACTCAACAGCGACAGGGCCGTTGCCCCGCCTAGCGCCAGCTTATGGATCTTGATTTTGGTGACACCGGCAAAGGCCGGTTATGTGTCACATCCCGTGTGATTGTACGGTCTCTTTTTGAAGATCTCTGGCTTCTGGCGGTACCAGTCCTTGAGCGCGTCGACGGGCGTGCGCCCCTTGAGCACGGATTGCGGGAGCTGGCCGTCGTAAAGACAGACGTAGCGCAGGCGCGTCCGCTCAAGATCCTCGCCGGAGAGGAAGCGGTGGCTCTGCAGGACGTCCTCGATCCGGCCGTTGAAACGCTCCACCCTGCCGTTCGTTTCGGGCCGCACCGGCGGAGCGAGGCGGTGCTCGATGCCAGGCTCCGCGCAGAGGCGGTCGAACTCGTGGTTCCCGGTGGCCGGACGGCGGCGGAAGCCGAAGAGCCGGTCGGTGAACTCTTTGCCGTTGTCCGTGAGAACCCGGGTGATCTTCATCGGCGCGGCCCGGTGGAGGTCGCGCCGGCACCGGCGTGCGTTGGCCGCCGTCTTGGCCGGGTAGATGCGGACGAAGACCCATCTCGTCGCGCGGTCGATCGCGACGAAAAGGGAGCGGCGCTTCTCCTCGTCGGCCATCTGCGGTAGGTATTTCACGTCGATGTGCAGGTAGCCGGGCTCGTAGGCCTTGAACGGCTTGTGGGCGGGCTTCGCCGCCTTCGGCTTCAGGTCCTGGCAGTTTGGACATGCCGTGCCGGCGCAGGCAGCGGTCGAGCCCCGAGCGCGAGACATCCGGATTCAGGAGCTCGCGGACCAGGACCAGCAGGTCGTCGAGGGGCAACAGCAGGGTCCTGCGCAGAGACACGTCGACAGCCTCCTGGGTTGGTGTCAGCGTCTTCTGCAGCTTGTGCGGCGTGTGGCTCCGGTCGTGGACGCTGTCCCGCTTCCGCCACTTCCACACGGTCTGCTCGGAGATCCCGTACCGCTCGGCCAGGACCCAAGCCGGCGCGTCGCTCGCCTGGATCGCCGCCCGCACCTTCGGCATCATCGTCGCCTGCTTGTGAAGAGAGATCGGCATGCTCGTCCTCCATCCCGAACCTCGCCCAGGATGGAGCGTGCCACGAACAGCGCCCGCCAGCGAGGGTCTATGTGATCATCCGGGACGGAACATGTAGGTTCGCGCCGTGCAGTCCGGCCTTATGAGAGCCGGGAATGAAGTAGAGCAGCCCGTTGAACTTCGTCACCTCGTCCAGAAAGATGTGCAGATTAAGCGCACGCGTGCGCGGTACGCCGTCTTCTTAATGATGGGTCGCAAAATCGTAGTGCCACTGCCAGACCTCGCCGGAGAAGGCCGCCTTCACATTAACCTTGACCTGCTGAATGTAGATCGCCTCGCCCAGCACCTGCAGCGCCGGACGGAGCAGGCGCGGATGGCGCACCGCGCGGGCATAAACCTCGTCGCGAAGATGCAGGCCCATGCAGGTGCGCACCTCGCCGGAGGCCTGCTCGATGATGTTGCCCGGATGCGCTTCGGAGAAGAGGGTTGCTAGCCGGGAGCGCAGCAGATCGCCCTCGTCTCCCGTGAAGCGCTCCGGCAGAGCCAGGAAGCCGTTGCGGTCGAGGTCAGCCAGCTGTTCGGCAGTCAGTTGCGCTGCGGATCTCCCCAAGGGAGTTTGGCTTTGCGTGACTAAATACCAAGGAAGACGGAAAAACAAGGCCGAAAGACATGAACAGCAGTTACGGTAATCTAAACTGACATGGTGAGACGACTGCCACCGCTGCGCGCCGTGGCCTATTTCGAGGCCGTGGCCGAACGGCAAAGTCTGGTGGCAGCCGCAGCCGAACTCGGAGTTTCCAAGGGGGCCGTCAGTCGGCAGCTTCGCCAGCTCGAAGCGTATCTCGGTCTTGCACTCTTCGACCGTTCAGGACGTCGCTTGGCGTTGACCGATGCCGGTCAACGCTACTACGTGGCGGTCCCAAACGCCCTGGAGGAGCTGGAGACCGTAGCCCAGCGCCTGTCGCGGCAGCGCGAGCGGCGCTCGCTCAGGATCACCGTCCTGCCGGCCTTTGCCTCGCTGTGGCTGGCCCATCGCCTGCAGGAGTTCCAAGCCGGCCGCCCGGACCTCGACATCGAGATTTCTGCCGACGCTGCACTCGTGGACTTCTCGCGATCGGACGCCCATCTCGGGATCCGTTTCGGCGGCGAGCAGGCCGCCGGCTTGACCTCCAGGGTCCTCGGTATCGACTGCCTGACCCCGATGTGCAGTCCGGTCTACGCAGAACGCTTGGCGCTGCGGGAGCCCAGCGACTTGCTGCACGACACCTACTGGCACGACGACTGGCAACGCTGGTGCGCGGCAGCGGCGATCGCTCTGCCGGAGAGCCAAGAAGGCCAGTACTTCTCTCACTACAGCGTCGCGATCGACGCGGCTCTGGCCGGCGGCGGGCTTGCCATGGGGCATGGTCTCCTGATCGCCACTCTCCTGCCGCGGCGCGCTGGTCAGACCCTTTGACGAGAGTGTCGCTGCCGCCGCGCCCTACTGCTTGGTGCGCCCGAAACGCTCCGATGGACTGAGTTTCGTGCGGGCCTTCGAGGATTGGCTGCGGGCTGCCTTCCTCGGCCGAGATCTGCCGACGGCGGTGTGAGCTTCGTGCTTGAATCCCGCGATACAAGAACTTCCAGGAGATGTGTTCTATTGGTTGAAATCTCTATGACACATCATGTGTTCTTTTTATGTTCCGTAGAATTGGAGATACATCCGATGTTCGCGATTGCACGAAAGGTCTTGTGGTTGTCGCTCGTGACCCTCTTGCCCTTGGCACCGGCGCTGGCGATTTGCGAGGGATCGGGGCTTGAAGTCGGCAGCATTCTGATCTGCGAGAACGGGAGGATCGGAATCGTCAGTGGAAGCGGCCCCTTCCGCAGCTACGAGCGCAACGACGGCGCCTTTGCCCTGCTCCAAGGCTCCGGCAGCAGCCGTTTCTTCAGCGACAGCCAAGGCCTGAGCGGCAGCATTCTGGGTCGCGGGGGCACCCGGCTGGTCTTCACCGACGACGGCCCTTGGGGCACCGTTACACGGTACGGGAACAGCGATCACGTCCTTCTGCCCGGACCAGAATTCGACGACCCCTGGCTGCAGTGAGGCGTTCGACATCTGTTGATTGCTGCTAAGGGCTCAGACCCTACAACCAAACGAAATCCGTCACCGTCAGCAGATTTGCGGCTGTGACGCTGTCGACCAGGAAGGCCTAGTCCACAGTTCCGTCGCCGTCTTGTTCAACCTGGATCTGCCGGCTGCAATCGAAGCGGGCTTCCGAGTCGCCGTCACCAGAGAAGGCCGCCGGGTCGATATAGGCGAAGCTTCCCGTCTCCAGACCAGTGGCGAAGACCATTTTGTCCTCGCCCCTCGCCATTCGCTGCGTTCGCCAGAAACCCGTCGAAGTCGCGGAGAATTGGGCCCCCGGAACCGCCGTTGCCGATGTTCGCCCCATTGAAGAAGAATTGACCGCTTCCCGATTCGCCGAAGAGCAGATCGTTTCCCAGGCCGCCCGTCACGAGGTCGGCGCCGGTGCGCCCGCGCAGGGTGTTTTCCAAGACATTCCCGGCCCCGTCGATGTCGCCCATTCCGCCCTGCAGGCGCAGGTTCTCGACGAAGGCGGTCGCCGTGCCGTTCGGCAGGGTGTAGCTGACCTCCGCGCGCACCAGATCCGTGCCGTCGCCGGCCACATCTTGCACTTGATCGGCCGAACTCGTGACGACAAAGGTATCATCGCCGCTGCCGCCGTTCATCGTGTTGCTGCCACCGCGGCTGTTCAGGCGGTCGCTGCCGCTTTGACTGACCAGAAGGTTGTCGAAGGAATTTCCGGCCAGGATGTCGTCGTTGTCGTTGCCCACAAGGGTGGCATTGCCGGCTGTCGCATTGATGTTGACACGTTCGATCACGACTTCCACTGCCGTGCCCAAGGTGAAGTCGCCGGCGTTTGACCGCAGCACATCGTCGCCCTGACCGATGCCGTCGACGATGAAGGTATCATTGTTGTTGCCGCCGTAGGCCGTGTCACTGCCCGAAGCCCCGTTCAGGCGATCTCGGTTCTGGCCGCCGAAGAGAACATCGTCGCCGCTGCTGCCGATGAGGTTGGCATCTTGTCCATCACCGCCGAAGAGCGAGTCTGCGCGCCCTTCTCCAAACAGCAGATCATCGCCGGCCCCCCCGAAGAGACTGTCGTCGACGGAACGGCCGAAGAGGCTATCGTTCCCGTTCAGCCCGTAGATCGTATCGACTTGGTCTGTGCCGGTTAGGTTATCGTCAAGGTCGGTGCCCGAAATCACAGCCATGGTGTTGCTCCCATCGGCGAATGACAGTGGTCAAGTCTATCACATTAGTCGGGATGCCCCGACGCGTTTCACACTCTGAGTTGAGGACATTGTAATACCGATGGACAGTCGGCCGCCAAATCTGAGGACCCGGCTTGTCGCAGCGGAGGCGACTGGGCTTCTCGGTCGTCAGGCGTGGAATGCCTTCGTCACCCGCGCATGCGGCAGCGCGCGCACTAGGTGGTCGTCACGGCCGGTCATGTCCTCATTGGCGATCATGGCGTTGATCACCGCTTCCTCGCTTGCCTGCACCACGGCCTCGAAGAGGGGATCCAGGCTGTTTTCGCTGAGGAAGTCTGCCTGTAGGCGCCCCTCTCCGACGAGTGCAGTGGCGTTGGCGGTGGAAAAGGCCAGAAAAATGTCGCCGGAGGAGTGGTTGCCGCTGGTGCCGGTTCGAGCCAGACCCAAGGGCACCCGACGGGCCAGGCGGCGCAGTTGATGAGGCAGCAAGGGCGCGTCGGTCGCGACCACGGCGATGACCGAGCCACTGCCGCCGGTTTCCACTGCGTCGTCGCTCGGGATCGCCTGGCCCAAAATTCGCAAGTCTCCCTGGCGCCCGAAGTTGGCCTGCACGAAGACGCCCAGGCTGTAGGTCCGCCCGGCTGTGACGGCCAGGCGCGACGCGGTGCCGTTACCGCCTTTGTAGCCATAGCAGATCATGCCGGCGCCGCCGCCCAAGGAGCCCTCTTCGACCCGACCCCCGGCTGCGGATTCCAGGGCATCGAAGACATGCGCTCGGGTCACGTGAAAGCCGTTGATGTCGTTCAGGTAGCCGTCGTAGGTCTCGGCCGCGACCGGCAGGCCCCAGTCCTGCTGCATCAGCAGGCCGACGTGGGTCAGGGCCCACTCCAGGGTGGCGTCGCGCGCCAGGCCGACCGAGTGGGTGTTGGTGACGGTGATCGCCAGATCTAGACGGCCGGTCTCCGCCAGCCACCAGGATCCGGTGAGCTCGCCGTTGCCGTTCAGCATCTCGGCTGCCGCCCAGCAAGGCGTTCCCAAGCCGGCCCGCCCGCGCGGTAGAATGGCCGTGACGCCGGTACGGATCGGCCCCTCGCCAAGCTTCAGCGGGCCGCTGCCGGAGATTAGGGTTGCGGTACCCAGGGTTACGCCCTCGACGTCGGTGATGGCGTTGAAGGGACCTGGGTGGCCCGAAAAGTCGAGACCTAGGCCACGCGCGCGCTTGCGCCCTTCGGGTGTTCGCTCCCAAGCCTGCGACCGGGCCGGGGTGTCAGTCATCGCCTTCCTCCTCGGCCGATTCGGCGCTGGGTCGAACCAAGATCTCATGCGGCGGATCGACGAGCAAGCGACCGCCAGACAGATCGACCTGTAGCACGGCCTGGCAGGTGAAGGGCAGCAAGAGATCCTCGCCCGCGTCCAGGGCAATGGTCAGCAGGTCGCCGGCGCCGTGGTTGTCGACGGCCTTGACCCGGCCGAGGCTCTGTCCAGCCGGGTCCTCGACCCGAAGGCCGATGAGATCAGCGTAGTAATAATCCTCCTCCTCCGGCTCCGGCAAGGCCGATCGCGGCAGGAAAAGCGTGGTGCCTTTAAGGGCTTGCGCTGCGTCACGGTCGCAGACGCCGGCGAGCGCGGCAACCAGCAAGCCGCGGGTGCAACCCTTGAGTCGCAAGCGGTAGGTGCAACCGCTGCGATCGCTCAGCGGGCCATAGGCTGTTAAGTCCTCGGCCACCTCGGCGAAGGACTTGACGGTGACGTCACCGCGTACTCCGTGGGCGCCGGTGATGACGCCCATCTGGATCGGGTTTCGCTTTTCGGTGTCGTCTGACATCGTGCAGTCGCAACGAAACCGGAGACGAGATTAGGACGCGCTCTCGTCCTCGGCCGGGGCCTCATCGGCTGGTGCGCTCTCGGCGGCGGCGGCGGCTTCGGCCAGGGCCTTGTCCTCACGCTCCTTCATGCGCTCCAGTGCCTTGGCTTTCGGCTTGGGCTGCTTGCTCTGCTCCGCGCGCTCCGGCAAGGTGATGGCGCCGGCAGAGGCCAGCATGCGGACAACGCGATCGCTCGGCTGGGCGCCCTTGCCCATCCAGTCCTTGACCTTCTCGACATCGATGCGCACGCGGTCCTCGTGGTCCTGCGGCAGCATGGGGTTGTAGCTGCCGATGCGCTCAATGAAGCGACCGTCGCGCGGGCTGCGGGAATCGGCCACGACAATGCGATAGAAGGGGCGCTTCTTGGCGCCGCCGCGGGCCAGGCGAATACGTAGGGACATAGGGTTACTCCTTGGACTGTCGTGTCGTTTGTTCGGCTTACTCGCTTAGGGATTATTTGCGGCCGAAGCCACCGGGGCCGCCGCCGGGGGGAAGCAGGCCATCCATGCCTTGGCGCAACAGGCCCTTCTTGCCCATCTTCTTCAGCTGTTTGACCATGCGGCCGGCTTCCTGGTGCTGTTTCAGCAGCTTGTTCACGTCGTTCACCGTCAGGCCGGAGCCCTTGGCGATGCGCTGCTTGCGGCTGGCTTTGATCAGTTCGGGGTGCAAGCGCTCTCTCGGGGTCATCGAGGAGATGATGGCGAGCTGACGCTTCACCACGGAATCGTCCAGCTTGGCGTTCTTCATCTGCGACTTCATCTTCCCCATGCCGGGCAGCATGCCCATCATCGAGGAAAGCCCGCCCATCTTCTCCAGTTGCTTCAGCTGGCTGGCCAGGTCGTTCAGGTCGAATTTTCCCTTCTGCAGCTTGGCCGCCATCTTCTCGGCGGCGGCCTGCTCGACGGTCTCCGCCGCGCGCTCGACCAGCGAGACCACGTCGCCCATGCCGAGGATACGGCTGGCGACGCGATCGGGATAAAAGCCCTCAAGCTGATCCAGCTTCTCGCCGACACCGATCAGCTTGATCGGGCAGCCGGTGACCGCGCGCATGGAGAGCGCCGCACCGCCGCGGGCATCGCCGTCGACGCGAGTCAGCACAATGCCGCTGAGGCCGACCTTCTCCTTGAAGGCGGTGGCGACCGAGACCGCGTCCTGGCCGGTCATAGCATCGGCGACCAGCAGGCTCTCGTGCGGGCCGGTGGCATCGCGCACGGCGGCAACCTCGGCCATCAGTTCCTCGTCGATCGCCAGGCGGCCGGCGGTGTCCAAGAGCAGGACGTCGTAGCCCTCCTTGGCGGCCGTGGTCTTGGCCCTCTTGGCAATCGTCACCGGGTTCTGGTCATCGACGATCGGCAGGGTCGCGACCTTGGTCTGCTCACCCAGCACCGCGAGCTGGCGCTGGGCCGCCGGGCGACGGGTATCCAGCGAGGCCATCAGGACCTTCTTGCGTTCCTTCCCGGTCAAGAGCTTGGCGATCTTGGCGCAGCTGGTGGTCTTGCCGGAGCCCTGCAGGCCGACCAGCATCACAACGACCGGCGCGGTGGCGTTCAGGTCCAAACCGACAGAGATGGTACCGAGAGTCTCGACCAGATGGTCGTTTACGATCTTGACGACCTGCTGGCCGGGCGTAACCGAGCGCAGGACTTCATGTCCGACCGCGCGCTCGCGCACGCCGGCGACGAAGTCCTTGACCACCGGCAGCGCGACATCGGCCTCCAGCAAGGCGATCCGCACCTCGCGCAGGGCCGCGCTGACCTCGGCCTCGGTCAGCGCCCCCCTGCGGGTGAGCTTATCGAAGATGCCGCCCAGGCGGTCTTGCAAGCTTTGAAACATTCCACGCCTCCGAAGCGCCCGCAATCAGGAGCAGCCGTCACCAAACGGTCCACACATGGCAAGAAAGCGCCCCGGCGCGAACCCTCGCGGCGGAACGTGACCCGTCGCATCGACGAGCCTCTGGCTTGCTTGGGCTGTTTGACAGCGGGGCTTGGATAGGCCTCTCGGATCGCCAGGTCAAGCCGCCGTGTTGCCGGTCATACTGCGGATCGATGGCGGCAGGCTGGGGTGCTGACTGCGGTAGTCGGCCAGGTGGTTGCCGCCGTCGAGCGCCAACATCTGGCCGGTTACCGACTTTGCGGCGATCAGGAAGCGCAGTGCCGCGCAGATTTCCTCCAGACTCGCGGGCCGGCCCAGCGGGAGGCGCTGGCAGCGGCTTTCAAACTGTGCCTCGGTCTGGCCGAGCGGCGGCAGTACCGGGCCGGGGCCGATGGCATTGACGCGGATGCGCGGCGCCAAGGCTTGCGCCAGAGATTGGGTCAAGGACCAAAGCGCGGCCTTGCTCAAGGTGTAGCTCAAATGGTGCGGCGTCGGGCTCAGCACTCGGGAATCGATCATGTTGACGACCAAGCCGCCCTGCGCTGCCGGCAAGCCATCGGCGAAAACCTGCGTCAGGACCAAAGGCGCGCGCAAATTGGGCTCGAGGTGCGCCTGCCAGCTGTCGCTGTCGGCCGAGGCGATGTCGTCATAGTCGAAGACCGCCGCGTTGTTCACCAGAAGGCCGAGCGGCCCAAGCGCGCGCGTGGCGCGGGGCAGCAGCACCTGAACCTCTTTCTCCCGGCCGAGATCGGCGGCCAAACCGATGGCCCGCCCGCCATTCCGGCGAATGAGATCAACCAGCTCCGCTGCCGCCGCGCCCGAACGATTGTAGTGAACCGCGACGGCATAGCCTTGCTTTGCCAAGTCCAGCGCAAGAGCCCGACCTATACGCCGGGCGGCCCCGGTGACCAGGGCGGCGCCCGGATGGGAATCGGGATGTACGAGCCCCTCACACACGGCCCGACCTCAGCCTTCTCTTCGTATTCGCCAACATGGTGACAGCATAGCAGCCCATGTGGAGAGCTAAAGCCGATGCTTGGCCGCAGACCCCTTGGCAGAACGAACGGATCTGCAGACCAGCCCTGCTTGCACGTAGCCGTAGACGGCTTGGCATTCCCAGCCTATAAGGCCAGCTGGAATCAAACTTACCCCTGCTGCAAAGGATTCAGGAAGCAATGGCTGAGGCGGCGCCCTTGCCCTTTCGCAAGATGCATGGGCTGGGCAACGACTTCGTAGTGATCGACGCGCGTGCCGGAGAGATTGCCGTCTCTCCGGCCGCAGCCCGGCGTATTGCCGATCGCCGACGCGGCGTCGGCTTCGATCAACTGATCCTGCTGGAGCCGCCGCGCAACCCGCAAGCCACTGCCTTTGTCCGCTTTCTCAACGCCGACGGCAGCGAAGCCGGGGCCTGCGGCAACGGCAGTCGCTGCGTCGGCTGGCTGCTGGCCGAAGAGCTGGGGCGGAAGGTTTTGGCGATCGAGACCTTGAACGGCTTGCTGTCCTGCCGTCGCGAGGCGGAGGGTCGTATGACCGTCGACCTGGGTCCGGCTCGAACCGACTGGCGGGAGGTCCCGCTGGCGCGGGAGATGGACACCTTGGAGCTCCCTCTCTCCTGCGGTGGGCTGGCAGGGCCGAGTGCGCTTTCGGTCGGCAATCCGCATGCCACCTTCTTCGTCGAGGATGCCGAGGCGGTCCCGCTGGGCGAGCTGGGGCCGGTCTTGGAGTGGGATTCCCTCTTTCCCGATCGCGCCAACATTGCCGTGGCGCAGATGATCACGCCCGATAGCTTGCGGGTCCGGGTTTGGGAGCGCGGCGTCGGCATCACCCAGGCCTGCGGAACGGGTGCCTCGGCGGCGGCGGTGAATGCGGCGCGGCGCGGCCTTACCGGCCGCTTGGTCTCGGTGACCTTGGATGGCGGCATGCTAACCATCCGCTGGCGCGACGACGGGCATGTCGAGATGACCGGCCCCATTGCTACGGCCTTCAGTGGGCTGCTGCCGCCGGAGATCCTCTTCTGATGGCGGAGCCTAAGATTCTGACCTTCGGCTGCCGTTTGAACGCCTATGAATCCGAGGTGATCCGCGGCCATGTCGAGGCCGGCGGTCAGCGCGATCTGGTCGTGGTCAACTCCTGCGCGGTAACGGCCGAGGCCGAGCGCCAGGTACGCCAGGCCATTCGCAAGGCGCATCGCGAGGCGCCCGAGGCCGAAATCGTGGTGACCGGCTGTGCCGCACAGATCGACCCGGAGGGCTATGCCGGTCTGCCCGGGGTCGTGCGCGTGCTGGGCAATGCCGAGAAGCTCAGGGCCAAGAGCTGGAGCCGGGGTTCGCATCCGGCCGTCCAGGTCGACGACATCATGAGCCTGCGCGAGACCGCCAGCCACCTGACCACGGCCTTTGCCGAACGCACCCGTGCCTTCGTGCAGATCCAGCAGGGCTGCGATCACCGCTGCACCTTCTGCATCATCCCCTTTGGTCGCGGCAACAATCGCTCGGTGCCGATCGGCGCGATGGTCGGAGAAGTGCGTCGTCTGGTGGCCGCGGGCGTGAAGGAGGTCGTCCTGACCGGGGTCGACATCACCGGTTACGGCAGCGATCTGCCCGACCAGCCCCGTTTGGGCCAGCTCTGCCGTCGCTTGCTGGCGCAGGTGCCGAAACTGCCGCGTCTGCGCCTCTCTTCTCTCGATCCGATCGAGATCGATCCGGATCTCTATGCCTTGCTGGCCGACGAGCCGCGGCTCATGCCGCACCTGCATCTCTCGGTGCAGTCCGGCGCCGATTTGATCTTGAAGCGGATGAAGCGGCGGCACTTGAAGGCCGATGTCCTGGGCTGCGTGGCCCGCGCCCGCGCGGCGCGGCGCGATCTGGTGTTCGGCGCCGACTTGATCGCCGGCTTTCCCACCGAGAGCGATGCAGCCTTCGAGGAGACCATGGGACTGGTCAGTGATGCCGCGCTTACCTATCTCCACGTCTTTCCCTATTCCGAGCGTCCGGGCACACCGGCGGCGCGCATGCCGCAGCTGCCCAAGCGACTGCGCAGGGAGCGCGCAGCCAGGCTGCGGGCTTTGGGAGAGCGGCAAGTCGCCCGACATCTTGAGCGCCGCGTCGGCGGGCAGGATAACATTCTGATCGAGAAGCCCGGCCTCGGCCGGGCAGAGGACTTTTCCGAGGTGACCTTGACAGACAAGAGCCTTGCGGCCGGCGCCATCGTTGCCGCCGAACTGACCGCAGCCAGACCGCCACTGCTGGAAGGGCGTGCCCTGTGAGCTGGTTCAAACGCCTCAAGCAGGGGCTCTCCAAGTCTTCCAGTCGGCTCACACAGTCGATCAGCGGTGCGCTCACCCGGCGGCGCTTGGACGACGAAGCCCTGGAAGAGCTTGAAGAGGCGCTGATCACCGCCGACCTGGGTGTCTCCGTCGCCGCCAAGCTGACGGCGAAACTGGCCAAGGACCGCTTCAACAAGCAGGTAACCGACGAAGAGGTGCGCGCCGTCCTGGCCGAAGATATTGCGACCATCCTGGCGCCGGTAGCCCAGCCGCTGCGGATCGAGGCGACACACAAGCCGCACGTGGTGCTGGTGGTCGGTGTCAACGGCAGCGGCAAGACCACCACGATCGGTAAACTGGGCCAGCACTATGCCGAGAGCGGTCTCAAGCTGCGCCTGGCGGCCGGCGATACCTTCCGCGCCGCCGCCATCGAGCAATTGCAGATCTGGGGCCAACGCTGTCGCGCGCCGGTGGTGGCCAAAGCGAGCGGCGCCGATGCCGCCGGCCTTGCTTTCGATGCCCTGCAGCAAGCCCGCGCGGCCGGTGACGATCTCCTCTTGATCGATACCGCCGGCCGCTTGCACAACAAAAAAGAACTAATGGAAGAACTTGCCAAAATACAACGCGTTCTGAAGAAGCAAGACTCCACTGCACCGCACGATGTAATACTGGTATTGGATGCCACCATGGGTCAGAACGCCGTGACGCAAGTGCAAACCTTTAAAGAACTAGTATCTGTCACTGGCCTGGTCGTCACGAAACTTGACGGTTCGGCCAAAGGTGGCACCTTGGTGGCTCTGGCAGAAACCTTCGCTTTGCCCGTTCATGCCATCGGTGTCGGCGAAAGCGCCGAGGATCTGAAACCCTTCGAAGCACGCGCCTTTGCTCGCAGCCTCATGGATCTAGACAGCGTGTCGCCTTGAAGTTACCTCAAAATCGCCATCGATGTGTCGTCTCGCGATTCCTAGACTGCGCTGTTTTGACAGGCTGTACTTTCTTTGCGATTCGAGTCATGATAGCGAATCTATGCCGTTGGGCCGCCGCAGTTTGATTGCAGCGGGGGTCGTTCCTATAGCCTGTTACCGCTGCAGTGACCTTCTATGACCCTTCCGCAAGAGCAAATCCAACGCTTCATTCGAGACGCCCACTTCAACGATGGTCTTGAGTTCTTCGACAAAGGCCACGTGGTTTCGGCCGAGTGCACCGGTGGCAGCAAGATCAACGCCATCGTGTCGGAAGGAGGTAAGAAATCCTTTCGACAAACCGTTTCTCTCTCTTTCGCCAAGAGCGGCGGCCTGCGCTCCATCCAAGGCCTCTGTACCTGCTCGGTCGGCTACAACTGCAAACATGTCGCTGCCGCCCTGCTGGCGACCAGCGAAGATATCGAACCGCCGCAGGTGGAGGCGCCGGCAACCAATGGGACAGCGCACCAGCGACGACCAGCCGAACCGACGGCACCGGCGGTCCGAGGCTGGCTGGATCGCCTGAAGCAGGCGGACAAGGATCTGGTCGAGAACAAGCCCATCGACCTGCCCGAGCGTATCAAGGAACGCATTTTCTACGTCATCGGCCAGGATCGCCAGCAACGCATTACCGTCACTCCGATCAAAGGCAGTCTGAAGCGGTCAGGCGATGTTGGCGTCGGCGCCCGACCCTACAATTTCAGCAACCTCGACTTTAACGATCCACCGCAGTTCGTGCTGCCGGCGGATTTGCGGATCTTCCGCATGCTACAGGCCTATGGATTGGGCACCCGCAATCCCGGCTATCAGAGCCAAGAGGCCGATGCCGAAGACCTGCAGGCTCTCTTGACCAAGGTGGTCGGCACCGGGCGCGCGCGCTGGCGCGAGGTACAGGGCACGCCGATGCATGAGGCCGGTGTGCGCGAAGCCTCGATGCAGTGGCACAAGCGCGATGACGGTTCCCAGGAACTGGCGCTGCGCGACGCCAATGGCGAATCCCTGAATGCCTTGCCGACGGCCCCGCCCAGCTATTTTCACTGCGCCACCGGCGCCTTCGGTCAACTGAAGCTGGACCTGCCGCCACGCCTGGCCTCGGCCTTGATGACTGCCCCCTCGGTACCGGCCGAAGCAGCCCATGAGGTGGCCGAGGTTTTGGGTGCCCTGCACTCGGGCAAGCCACCTTTGCCCTCGACCCTGAATGTCGAAGAGCGCAAGGGCAGGAAACCGAAACCGGTTCTGACGCTCTTTGCCTTGCCGGCGCGCCAGCAACGCTCGCCCTACTACGATCATGGTGCTCAGCCGGTCTCCGTGCCGGTGATTCGCATGAGCTTCGACTACGATGGACAGGAGACCGCGGCCTTTCCGCAAGACGATCCGCAGTTCGTCGAGGATGGCAAGGTCATCCGGTTGAAACGCAACCTGAAGGCCGAGGCGGCACTCTTTGAGCGTCTGAACGACTGCGGTGCCAAGTCGCTCGATTCCTATCGCTACATACGCTTCGGCGAGAGCGCAAAAGAGGGCGATCGGGCCTTCCCGGATTCCGATCGCTTCGAGGATTGGGTCTTCGGACAGGATCGAGAGGAGTTGCGCTTGCTGGGTCTCAACTTCACCGCAGACGCGTTGCCGATCCTGAAGAAGGAAGGCTGGCAGGTCGAGATCACCTCGAACTGGCCCTATCGCATCCACGATGGCCCCATGACAGTCCATGCCGGAATCGAAGAGGGCTCAGGCGTCGAGTGGTTCACCTTCGCGGCCAATGTCGAAATCGAGGGACAGAAGCTGGATTTGCTGCCGATCGTGCTTTCGGTGATCGATATTCTGCCGGTCGATAGTGACGGCCTGCTGCCGGAAGACTTCGACCTGGACGACTTCCTGGAAGAGTTGGTGCTCTATCCCGACCTGCCGGATGGCGGCCTAGTGCGCCTGGACGGCGAGATGCTGATTCCGATCGTGCGCGCCTTCCTGGGCGTGCACGGCCTGGGCGGCGAGTTTCATCGGGCCGAAGCAGGCAAGGTCGCTGCCGTTGCCGCCTCGCTCTATTCCGATGGGCTTGCCTTCAGCGGCGGCGACGAGCTCAGCGATCTCGGCCAGAAGCTGCGCGGCTTGACCGACATCGAGGACCTGAAAGCGCCGAAAGGTCTGAAGGGCAAGCTGCGGCCCTATCAGGCGACCGGCTACAGCTGGCTGGCCGCGCTGGCCGACACCGGTTTCGGCGGATGTCTGGCCGATGACATGGGTTTGGGCAAGACCATCCAGGCCTTGGCACTGCTGGTGGAGCGCCACATCGTGAAGGGCAGCGACCGGCCGAGCCTGCTCGTGGTTCCGACCAGCCTGGTGCACAACTGGATGCGCGAGGCTGCCAGGTTTGCGCCGGAACTGAAGCTGTTGGTGCTCCACGGCAGCGACCGCAAGGCCTACTTCCACGAAATCCCGGACCATGACCTGATCGTCACCACCTATCCGCTGATCCACCGCGATCACGATGTGCTCTTCAAGCACGCCTTCGATCTGGCAATTCTGGACGAGGCGCAGGCGGTCAAGAATCCGACTTCGAACGCCGCCAAGCGGATTCGCCAGATCGACGCCCGCCAGCGCATCGCGGTCACCGGCACACCGATCGAGAACAATTTGCAGGAACTCTGGGCGCTCTACGATTGGCTGATACCGGGGCTTCTGGGCGATGCGCGCTCCTTCAAGGAACACTTTCGCACGCCCATCGAGAAGCAGGGAAGCGGCAAGACCCAGCACCGGCTCAGCAGCCGCATCCGCCCCTTCCTGCTGCGTCGCACCAAGGAGGAGGTCGCCAGCGACCTGCCGCCGAAGACCGAGATCACCGAGCTGGTGCCCTTGAGCGGTACCCAGCGCAGCCTCTACGAAAGCCTGCGCACGGCCATGGACAAGCGCGTTCGCGCCGCGATCCGCTCCAAGGGCCTGAACGGCAGCCGCATCACCATCCTCGATGCGCTTTTGAAGCTGCGCCAGGCCTGCTGCGACCCGGCGCTGGTGAAGCTGGAGGCCGCCGAGCGCGTCGACGAGAGTGCCAAGCGGGCTCGACTGATGGAGATGCTGGATCAGCTGGTCGGCGAAGATCGCCGCATCCTGATCTTCTCGCAGTTCGTCGAGATGCTGAAACTGATCGAGGGCGACATCCAGGAGCGCGGCTGGGACTACGCCATGCTGACCGGCCAGACCAAGCAGCGCAATCGCGTGGTGCAGCGCTTCCAGACCGGCAAGGTGCCGATCTTCCTGGTTAGCCTCAAGGCCGGCGGCGTCGGGCTCAATCTGACCGCCGCCGATACCGTGATCCTTTACGATCCCTGGTGGAACCCGGCCGTCGAGCGCCAGGCCATGGACCGCGCCCATCGCATTGGCCAGGACAAGCCAGTCTTCGTCTATCGCATGGTGGCCGAGGGCACGGTGGAATCGGCCATTCAGGAACTGCAGGTGAAAAAGCAGGCGCTGGCCGACGCGCTCTTCGAAGGCACCGGCCAGGGCTCGCTCACCCTGTCCGAGGGCGACCTGGAAGCCCTCTTCAAACCTTTGGCCGGAGAAGGGGCTTAGGGCCGGCGAAGGCCGAGTCGGGCCGCCTCAAGCACCCAGGAATCGCTCCAATACTTTCCGTGTGACCCGCTCCACCTGCGGATCCCGTCGGGTGAGCCTCATGACCCACTCGCAGGTGGCCGCGGTGAAGACCTCTCCTTGGCCGCGCCGCCAATGGATCATCACGCCGTTGCCGCGTGCCGCCCGCTCCATCGTCTCCGAAGTCTCCGCGCCAAAGAGGGCGCGAGCCTTCCAGGCACAGTCGGAGCCGCCGATGTAGAGCTGCTTGCCCCAGACACCGTGATCGGCCTCCTCGTTGGTGCCCAGGCCTTGTCCGATGATCTCGATATCCCGGCTGGCGCCGTCGCAGCCGGTGGCGAAGGGCAGGCCGTCGCGAATGACGTAGTCCAGCCCATCCACCTCATAGCCATAGATGCGAGAGACGGCGCCCAGAACATCACCGTAGCCGAGATGCGTGCCAACCAGGGACCAGTGCTGCGGCCGATAGATGGTGAAGCCGCCGCTGCCGCGGCCCACGCAGTTGCCCAGGCCGGCATAAACGCCTTTCCGCGCATTGGCACCAAAGGTTTGGGCGCCGGGCCAGCCGATCTCGGGCTGCTCCCAGGCGCCGGTCAGCAGCGATCGATCGGACGTCGCCATGACCGGATCGCGCTCCACGGCCTCGTATTTGTAGCAGACCTGCCGGCGACCCTGGTCTTCCAGGCGTATTTGCCAGAGGAAGTTGCCGGCAAAGCGGGCGGCACGGCCGCCGCCTTCGATCCAGCCGTCCACGGCCTCGCGCATCGGTCGGCTCCAGTACTCGTCGTGGCCGACGAAGACCGCGCAGCGATAGCTATCCAGGAGAGCGGGGTCGCTTTCCAGGTCGTGCAGGGTGGCATGGTCGAGGTGATAGCCGGCCGCCTCGGCCCAGCGCGCGAAGTGCCGCTCGTAGCTGGCCCAGCCGGCCGAGGCGTACTTCTTGGAGTAGCCATAGGCATAGGCCCATTCCATGTAGGGATGGCGAACCATCTCACCGGGATTGGGCGGCTTCAGAGGAAGTGTGCGCGGCGCACCCTCCGGCAATTTGCAGAAGCCGCGGGTCCAGGGTCGCTCGGTCGAGAGAATGGGAGAGAAGCGTCGGCCGTCGTCGCCGGCCAGTCCATCATAGGCGTTGGAGCCGCCCCAGCAGTTGTAGGCGACCCAGGTAGTGGTGGCGCAGATCAACAGCAGGTCTGTCTGCGGTTCGCGGACGCGCAGAATGATCAGGTGGTGTTCTTCCACGCTCTCGTCGCCGCATCGTCCGACCAGGGTGATGAGATAACCGCCGGAGGGCCAGTCTTCGGGGATCGGGATGGTCGTCGCGACCGGCCAGTCGCAGCCGACGATCGAGCAGTCCTCCGGTGTCTCGTGATGCACGCCCGGCAGTTCCGTCAGGCGAAGCAAGCGCTCGTAGACCGCACCGTCACGTCCGATCTCGATGTCATAGGTCTCGGCAGTCGTGCTGACGCGCAGACCGAGGCCGTCGCCCGGCGCGTACCCGATGCGATCGGAATAGGCCCATATTTCCAGGACCTTCGAGTCCCGCGCAGGTCCGATGTAGAAGTTGTCTTCGAGGTGTCGCGCGCGACGGCGCGAGCGCGGTGCTGGCTCCGATCCCGGATCCTTCCTCGTCGGGCGCGCTGGCGTCTCGTCCATGCCGTCGGCGTCTATCCCCAGAGCGCCGGCACCGGCGGCTGCACCTTCGAGCCCTCGAAGGTGAGCCCCGTCTTGCGGTCGCGCTCCAGCAGCAGCGGGCCGTCGAGGTCGACGAAGGCGGCGCTTTGGCCGATCAGCACCGCCGGTGCCATGGCCAGCGAGGTCGCGAGCATGCAGCCGACCATGATCTCCAAGCCAGCCTCTCGCGCCGCCACCTTCAAGGCCAGGGCCTCGGTCAAGCCGCCGGCCTTGTCCAGCTTGATGTTCACGCAGTCATAGAGACCGACCAGTCGGTCTAAGGAGGCTCGGTCGTGGCAGGATTCATCGGCACAGAGCGGCACCGGTCGCTCCTCGCCACGCAGGGCCTCGTCGGCCTCGGCGTGCAGGGGTTGCTCGACCAGGGCGACGCCGAGCGCTGCCAGCTTCGGCGCCAGGCTGCGGTAGGCCTCGATATCCCAGCCCTCGTTGGCGTCGACGATCAGGCGACTTTGCGGTGCGGCGAAGCGCACGCCGGCGACCCGGTCCAGGTCGCCCAGGCCGGCTAGCTTCAGCTTCAGAAGCGGGCGCCAGGCGTTCTCGTTCGCCGCCGCCGCCATCTCTTCGGGTGCGCCGAGCGATAGGGTATAGGCCGTGGTCAGCGCCAGAGGCCGGGTCTGACCGGCCAGCGCCCAGGCCGGACGCCGGCTCAGCTTGGCCTCCAGGTCCCAGAGGGCGCAGTCCAAGGCATTGCGCGCGGCACCGGCCGACAGGCGCTCCTGCAAGGCGGCTCGATCGAAGCTCTCGGGCAGCTCGGAGCCCAAGACCTCCAGCGCTGCCTTGCTCTCCTCGATGGTTTCGCCATAGCGGGCACAGGGCACCGATTCGCCGCGACCGGCACAGCCCTTATCCTGCAGGGTCACCAGCAGCACCTCGGCCGTGGTGCGGCTGCCGCGGCTGATGGTGAAGCTGCCGCGGATCGGCCAGCTCTCGTGTGTGACCTGAAGCTGCATGGTTTGGCCTAGATCTCGGCCATGGCGTCGACCAGACGCGCCACGTCGTTGCGCACCGGATCGACCGCCGGCAGGCCATACTTGTTTTCCAGCGTGGCCAGATAGTTGTTTGCCTCGGTCTCGCTCAGGGCCTTGGTGTTGACCGCCATGCCGATGCAGACCGCCGCCGGATTGACCAGATGTGCAGGCGCCAGGCAGGTGTCGATGGTGGTTTGGATATCGGGCAGCGCATAGTGCGGCAGGCCGCGCATGTGGGTACGGGTCGGCTCGTGGCAGAGCACCAGGGCATCGGGCTGGGCGCCGTGGATCAACCCCAGGGCGACGCCGGCGAAGGAGGGGTGGAAGAGCGAGCCTTGCCCCTCGACCGGATCCCAATGGTCGGGGCTGTTGGCCGGGCAGAGCCACTCGACGGCGCCGGAAATGAAGTCGGCGACCACGGCATCCATGGAGACACCGCTGCCGGCGATGAAGATTCCGGTCTGACCGGTGGCGCGGAAGCTGGCGTTCATACCGCGCGCCTGCGTCTCTCGCTCGACCGCAAGCGCCGTGTACATCTTGCCGATGGAGCAGTCGGTGCCGATCGCCGGCATGCGTTTGCCCGGCCGTTTGGCGCTGTAGGCGACCTCGAAGGTCTGGTTCGGATGGCGCAGGTCGAAGAGGTTGCGGCCGTGCTTGGCAGCCGCTTCGGCGATTTCGGGCACGTCGCTCAGCTTGCCGTGCAGGCCGGTCGCCACGTCCATGCCGATGTTGACGGCCCGCAGGATCACATCGATCCACTGCGGGGAGAAGACACCGCCGCGATTGGCGACCTCGAGCACCAGAGTGCGGCGCCTTGGGCGAAGGCTTCCTCCCGGGTCAGGTCGGGAATGCCCAGATCGGCCTTGCAGTCGGGTAAGCGATACTGGCCCAGACACCAGTCCGGGCGCCAATCCTTGAGGCCCTGCGCGGTCTTGGCCGCCAGTTGATCGGCGACGTCTCCGAGGAATAGAAGATAGGGACACTGCAGCTCCATCGCGCGATGACCTCTAAACGGGGTTCTGGTTAGCGCCGGCACTCTAGCGCGTGCGGGCCGGTCGGCATAGATAGGACTTTTGCTTGCGCGGCGCTTGTTTGCGGGCGCTGCAGAGGCTTAAAGTCCGCCGCTTTCATCAGTGTGCAAGAGGGTTCCAGACAATGTTCACCACGCGTCCCGAAATCCAAGGCACCTTCGGTGTCGTCGGCTCCACCCATTGGCTGGCCAGTCAGGCCGCCATGGCGACTATGGAGCGTGGCGGCAATGCCTTCGATGCGGCGGTGGCCGGCGGCTTTGCCCTGCAGGTGGTGGAGCCGCATCTGAATGGGCCGGGTGGCGAGGTGCCGATCCTGCTGCACAATGCGGCCAGGGGCGAGACCCAGGTGCTCTGCGGACAGGGCGTGGCCCCGGCCGGCGCCACCATCGCGCACTATGAGAGCGAGGGGCTCAGCCTCATTCCCGGCTCCGGTTTGCTGGCAACCGTGGTGCCGGGTTCCTTCGATGCCTGGATGCTGCTGCTGCGCGACCACGGCAGCCTGCATCCCCGCGCTGTTCTCGAACACGCCATCGCCTATGCCGAGTGCGGCTTCCCGATGATCCAGGCCATCACCGCGACGATCGAGCGGGTCGAGGACCTGTTCCGCGAGCATTGGCCGACTTCGGCCGAACTCTATCTGGCCGAGGGCCTGCCCCAGCCCGGTACCATTTTCCGCAACCCGCAGCTAGCCGAGACCTACAAGCGCCTGCTGGCCGAAGGCGAGGCCGCCGGCGGCGACCGAGAGGCACAGATCGAGACCATGCGCAAGACTTGGTATCGCGGTTTCGTGGCCGAGGAGATCGACCGCTTCTGCCGCGAGAGCGAGGTGATGGACGCCTCGGGGTCGCGCCACCGCGGCGTGCTGACCGCACAGGATATGGCCGATTGGCAAGCGACCTACGAAGAACCGACCACCCTGGACTATCACGGCCAGACGGTCTGCAAGAACGGCTTCTGGAGCCAGGGCCCAGTCTTCCTGCAGCAACTGGCCATCCTCAAGGGCTATGATATTGCGAGTCTCGATCCCCTCGGGCCCGATTTCGTGCATCTGGTGGTCGAGGCCGCCAAGTTGGCCTTGGCCGACCGCGAGGCCTACTACGGCGACCCCAACTTCGGCGAGGTGCCGGGCGACACCCTGCTGTCAGCCGCCTATGCCGAGGCCCGGCGTGCCGAGATCGGCGAAGCGGCCAGTCATGAACTGCGCCCCGGTGCCATCCCCGGCTACGATCCCTCCATTGACTTCACCCTGGCCGAGCGCGAAGGCGAGGGCGCGTTCGATGCCTTGGGCGGCGGCGAGCCGACGGCGCATGGGGGGCCTTCCAGCAACGGCACCCAGCGCGGCGACACCTGTCACATCGACGTGGTCGATCGTTGGGGCAACATGGTGTCGGCCACGCCGTCGGGAAGCTGGCTGCAGTCCTCTCCCAACATCCCCGCCCTAGGCTTTTGCCTGAACAGCCGGGCGCAGATGTTCTGGCTGAAGGAGGGCGTACCGGCGGCCCTGGCACCCGGCAAGCGGCCGCGCACAACGCTCTCGGTCAACCTGGTGCTGAGGGACGGCAAGCCTCTGATGGTCTTCGGTACGCCCGGCGGCGACTACCAGGATCAATGGACGCCGCCCTTCTTCCTGCGCCACATTCATCACGGTATGAACCTGCAGGCGGCAATCGACGCGCCGGCCTTCCATTCCGATCACATGCCCTCCTCCTTCTTCCCGCGTGCAGCGGATTTGGGCAGCCTCAGCCTCGAGTCCCGCTTCCCCAAGGCGACGATCGAGGAACTGCGCCGCCGCGGTCACCGGGTGAGCGAGGTCGATCCCTGGTCCCTTGGCCGCATCTCGGCTGCTTGCAAGGACGGCGAGCTGCTGCGTGCCGCGGCCAATCCGCGCTTGCAGCAAGGCTATGCCATCGGCCGCTGACATGCTGCCGGAGGGCGCCGTCGCAAGGGTCGATGCCTTCCTTCGGGAGGCCCTGATCGAGGCCGAGGCGGTGCTGGACCGGGCGTTGGCGCGTTCGGCCGAGGCCGGGCTGCTGCCGCACGCGGTCCCGCCGCCGCAAGGCGCCTTTTTGCAGATCCTGGTGCAGGCCCTGGGCGCCAAGCGCGTCCTGGAGATCGGCACGCTGGGCGCCTGCTCCACGATTTGGCTTGCCCGTGGCCTGCCTGAAGATGGACGCCTGGTCACCTTGGAGCGCTTCCCGACCTGAGCGGCCGTGGCCACCGCCAACTTGGAGGACGCCGGTCTCGAGGGGCGGGTCGAGGTCAGGCTCGGTCCGGCCTTGGAGAGTTTGGACTCGATGACCGCCGGGGAGACCCCGTCTTTCGACTTTTTCTTCATCGATGCCGACAAGCCGAACAACCCGGCCTATCTGGAGCGTTGTCTGAAGCTCGCCCGCAGCGGCAGCGTGATCGTCGGTGACAATGTCGTGCGCGGTGGTGCGCTCGCCGACAGCCAATCGACCATGCCATCTCCTGGTTCCACAGGGTCGAACAGGATGTCAAAGAAGAGGCATGCCGACTTTTTCAGAGATGGTTTGATGATGTCTTCTGCTGTGAGATACGATTTTCCCCCACCGAAAGTTTCCGGCGTTTCAGGATGCCCAAGAATACCTCTCGCCTTTAGGAATATTTCATTGAGCTTTGCTTCATGTGCAGTCCACAAACGGTCCGGCGGGTCAATTCATCGCACTCGCGGAAACGCCACAGACAACCTGAATAGTTACCCCGGCCCATCCAATTGCCAGCAACGAGGGCACGGATAAGGTCATGCTTGCCGCGTTCAGGGCCGTCGGCGACGCCCTATGACGGCAAAGTGAGCCACGGCCGTCCGGTCGAACGAGGCGTTAGGCCGTTTCCGGAACCCGAATGCCGTGTGAAGCGGCCCAGGCGAGACCCTCCCAGGTTCCAGCCCGTGGACGATACTCGCAGCCGACCCAGCCGGCGTAGCCGAGGCTGTCGAGCCGCGGCAGCAGCCGCTCGTATGCCACCTCGCCACTGTCCGGCTCATGACGCTCGGGCACGCCGGCAATCTGGATATGGGCGATGTAGGAGAGATTGGCCTCCAAGCGGCGCAGCAAATCGCCTTCCATGATCTGGCAATGGTAGAAATCCATCTGCAGCCAAAGATTGGGGCGCCCGACCGCCTCCAGAACCGCCACTGCCTCCTCTTGATGGGAGAGGTGATAGCCCGGCATGTCGTGCCGGTTGATCGGTTCGATGGTCAAGGCAATGCCGTGCGGCTGAAAGAAGTCGGCCGCCTTTTGCAGGTTCCCGATGTAGCCTGTGCGGCGATCAGCCGGTGCCAGTCCGGCCATCACATGCAGGCGCTTGGCTCCCAGCGCCTTGGCATAGGGCAAGGCCGTATCCAGGCTGGCAGCAAAATCCCGATCGCGACCCGCCAGCGCCGCCATACCGCGCTCCCCGGCCACGAAATCGCCGGCCGGAAGGTTGAAAAGCGCGATCTCCACCCCGGCCGCACGACGCGCGGCCGCGACCGCATCCGGGCTTTCTTCATAGGGAAAGAGGAACTCCACTGCCTTGAAACCGCAGTCCGCCGCGGCGGCGAAGCGATCGAGAAACGGCAGCTCGGTAAACAGCATGCTCAGATTGGCGGCCAGACGAGGCATGACGGCTCTCCCGCAGTAAAAGACGCAGCGACCATGTCATGATATTGCAGCGCAGCATACAGTGAGGGACCCAGGTCGGACACCATGGCGCGGCTCGCCCGATCCGTGCCTCAGCAGCCGTAGTAGTCGCGATACCAGGCGACGAAGGCTGGAATTCCCTCGGAGATCTCGACCTCGGGGCGAAAGCCGGTCAGGGATTGCAGAAGCGAGACATCGGCATAGGTGCGGGGCACGTCGCCGCGCTGCCGCGGCAGGTAGCGCCGCTGGGCCGAGCGGCCAAGCACCTTCTCGATCTCAGCGACGAAATCGAGCAAACCAACCGGCGCGCCGCGGCCGACGTTGACCGCACGGAAGGGGGCCGTGGGACTGACCCCGTTTTCGCCGATGCTCGGCGGGTCGGCCTCTGACAAGAGAGACACGGCGCGGACGATGTCGTCGACATAGGTAAAATCGCGCGCCATCCGACCGTCGTCATAGACCTCGATCGCCTCGCCGGCCAGCATAGCCCGGACGAACTTGAAAAGCGCCATGTCCGGCCGCCCCCAAGGTCCATAGACGGTGAAGAAGCGCAGCATGGTGACCGGCAGGCCCCAGATGTGCGCCTGCGCATGCCCCATCGCTTCCGAGCCAAGCTTGGTTGCGGCATAGAGTGTCAAGGGCTGCTGCGTCGCCTGGCTTTCGGCAAAGGGCATGATCTCGTTGCCGCCATAGACCGAGCTGGTGGAGGCCATCAGTAGGTGCTTCACCCCGGCCACACGGGCCAGATCCAACACATTGAAACTACCCACCAAATTGGCGCCTATGTAGGCCTCCGGATGCTCGATGGAATAGCGCACGCCGGCCTGTGCTGCCAGATGGACGACCAAGTCTGGCCGAGCCTCCTTGAAGGCGGCTTCCAGGACCGAACGCTCCTCCAGCATGCCTTCATGCGCGCTGAAGCCTGCAAAGTTTTCGAGGATGTCGTGCCGGCGGCGTTTCAGTGTGACGTCATAGTAGTCGGTCATCCCGTCAAAGCCGGTCACTGCCACCCCGGAACGCAGCAGGCTCTCAGCCAGATGAAATCCGATGAAGCCAGCCGTCCCCGTCACCAATGCACGTTTCATGGCCACCGACACATCCCTGCCTTAGAGCAACTTGCGGCGAGAGTTGTCAAGGTCCGGGGCGCCACGGCCCGGCTTGCAACCGGGCAAGCTCACAGCGCCCAGTAGCACAGATCTTGCCTAGCGGCGAGATCCGGAAATCCGGCCTTCACGTCCAGAAATATCGCCGGCGAACGCAGACGTCGGGTGAAGCCTTCTGCACCCATTTCGCGATAGACCGCATGCGGCACCGCCAGGATCAGGGCATCCAAGTCCACGATCGCCGGCAGCTTCACCGGATCCTGACCGAAATCTCGCCGCACGATCGCGGAGTCGGCCAGCGGATCGTGCAGCAGCGGGGCAACACCGAAGGCCCGCAACTCCTCGACCAGATCGACCACCTTGGAGTTTCTGAGATCCGGCACGTCCTCCTTGAAGCTGAGACCCAAAACGGCGAGCCTCGCTTGCGTCAGGCTATGGCCGCCGCGGGCCAGCAGCTGCACCGCGCGGCGGGCGACTACGCGACCCATGTCGTCGTTGATCCGCCGCCCGGCCAAGATGACCTCTGGCTGATAGCCGCTCTGCACCGCCCGGCTGGTCAGATAATAGGGATCGACGCCGATACAGTGTCCGCCGACCAGTCCTGGTTTGAAAGGCAGGAAGTTCCACTTGGTGGCCGCAGCCTCAAGAACGGCCGCAGTCGGAATATCGAGCCGCTCGAAAATCAAGGAGAGCTCGTTCATCAGCGCGATATTCAAGTCCCGCTGGGTGTTCTCGATCACCTTCGCCGCCTCGGCGACCTTGATCGAGGGCGCGCGATGCAGGCCGGCGGCGATGATGGCACCATAGACCTTGGCCACCCGCTCCAAGGTGACCGCATCCTCGGCGGCAACGATCTTCACGACCCGTTCGAGGCTGTGCTCGCGATCACCCGGATTGATCCGCTCGGGGCTGTAGGCCAGGTGGAAATCACGGCCGCGGTGCAGACCCGATGCGGCCTCCAGAAGCGGACCGCAGACCTCTTCGGTGGCGCCTGGATAGACGGTCGACTCGACCACAACCACCGCGCCCGGCCGCATCACCGACGCGATGGTCCGGCAAGCCGCCTTGAGTGGCTTCAGATCGGGCCGCTTTTCCGCATCGACCGGAGTCGGCACGCTGATGACGAAGAAGCTGCAGCCGACAAGATCGTCCGTCCGGTCCGTTACCGTGAGGCCGCTGGAGAGCAAGGCTACTTCTTCCGCCTCACCGATCCAGTCGGATCCACGCCGCAGAGCCGCGACCCTTTGGCCGTCTATGTCGAAGCCGACGACCCGCTTGGCCACGGCGGCAAAGGCCAGGGCCACCGGCAAGCCGACATAGCCCAAGCCGATCACGGCTATCTCTTCATCCAGGTTCAGGGCTTGGGGCTGTAGCATAGGGTTCCGACTCAAGGAGTTAAGATCCTGCGCGGAAGGCGCCCCCGCTCATAGCACGCCGGCCCCTGCATACGTAAAGCGCATGGCAAGCATCCGGCCTTGCCCGGCAAGCACCACTGGTGCCTGTGCTACAAAGCCTATCTTGAAGGAAGGTGCCATGGCTCTCTTCGAAATCACCCACCGTACGACCTATCGCTACGCTTGGCCGGTCCGCTTCGGCGAGCATCGCGCCCTGCTGCGGCCGCGCGGCAGCCACGATCTACACTTGCGAAGCATGGAACTGACGGTCTCACCCTCCTCCACGGTGCGCTGGGTCTCGGACGTCTTCGCCAATTCCGTTGCGCTCATTAGGCCGACGGAAGCGGCGGACACTCTGGAGGTCACAAGCCGCCTACTGCTCGAGCGGCGCGAGGAGGAGCGCTTTTCCGTAGCGCCGCGCGGCGAGGTGATCGAGGCCTATCCCTTTCGCTACGAAACGGCAATTTTACCCGACCTCGGCACCACACAGCAGCGCCACTATCCCGACAACGACGGCTCGGTCCTGAACTTCGCCCGGCGCTTTATCCAGGACGGAACCGATTCGGCGTCGCTGCTGGCCCGGATGATGTGTACGATCCGCAGCGAGATCGCCTATCGACCGCGCTACGAGGAGGGCACGCAGCATCCCGCGGACACTCTGGCCTTAGGCAGCGGCACCTGCCGCGACTTCGCGCTTCTGATGATGGAAGCCGCCAGAGCCCTGGGATATGCCGCTCGTTTCGTAACCGGCTATCTCTACGACCCTTCGGTCGATGGAGCCGCCTTGGCGATCCGAGGCGCCGGAGCCTCGCATGCCTGGGTGCAGATCTATCTGCCGCTCTCCGGCTGGGTCGAGTACGATCCGACCAATGCCCTGATCGGCGGCCGCGATCTGATCCGTGTTGCCGTCGCACGCGATCCCAGACAAGCCATTCCGCTGTCCGGAACCTTCGAAGGAAGCGGTGGCGACCATCTGGGGATGGAGATTTCGGTCGAGGTACGCGCGATCAGTGCCCTCGACCCAGCGCGATCCGAGAGGCCTGCGGCATCGGTTTGCGACGCTTTCTCTACACCCAATTAGATCGGAGAAAAAGGCGCGATCGCCGGTGCAAAGCAGGATGCCGACAATCAGGCCCGATCCAGGCCCAGATCCCCATCATCCATGGCGAGAACGAAGAAGGAGAGCGCAATCAAGTCGGTCGCCTTGATCAGCTGGCTTTGCGCCCAATCGATGGTGTCGTCCAATCCCCGCTCGTTCACCTGCGCCATGTCGAACTTGGAGAGGCTGGACTGAAACGACCAGAGGTGCTGGACCGCCAGGCTGCCGGAGGCCAGATTGAAGTCCCGCCTGAGCGCCGTCAGCGCCTCCGTCGTCGAGTTCACCGAGCAGAGTAACGAGCGCGGAAAGTGCGGATTGAACAGTAGAAAACGGGTGACGGCCTCGGGCGTCAGATTGGAGGGGTTCTCCCGGCTGAAAGCCTGGAAGCCGGCCGCGGCGCGTAGCAGGGCATGCCATTGGCTGACGTCGACGGCTGAGCCCTCTTCCGCACCCAAGGGCAGATACTGGTGGAACTTTATCCACATCAACCGGGTGGTCTGGTCGGCACGCTCGATTTGCTGCCCTATGCGATAAAAGTGATAGGCCTCGTCGCGGTAAAGTGTCTCCAAGGTTATGCCCACGTGGGTCTGGCAATTCTCCTTGATCAGAGTCGCCAAGCGGCTGAGGTGCCTGGGCGTGGCATCGGCCGGACTGAGCGCCATCAAGGTCTGGTGAAAGCCGTTCAACTGGGTCCACATTTCGGTCGAGATCAGCGGCCGCAAAGTGCGGGCGTTCTCGCGCGCCTGAGTGATCGAGCTGCGCACCGAGGAAGGATTGCCCTCGTCCAGCAGGTGGTAAAAGAGCACCGCGGCTGGACTCACCGCGCCAATGCGCTGCCGAAAATGCTCTTCCTGCTCGTAGAGGCGCAGCAGAACGTCCCAGTTGTGGCCGCCGTGTGCATCGAAGCTGTAGCTCTGATTGACGTCGAGAACGCGGGTCAAGGCATTGGCGCGCTCGACCTGCCGCCCCAGCCAAAAGAGGCACTCGGCGAAGCGTGAAAGCAGCTTAGTCAAGGACCCAGGTATCCTTCGATCCACCCCCTTGCGAGGAATTCACCACCAGCGAGCCCTTGCGCAGGGCCACGCGAGAGAGCCCGCCCGGCAGCACCCAAGTGTCCCTGCCGGTGATCGCGAAGGGACGAAGATCGACGTGGCGCGGTCCGATCTCGCCTTCGATCAGGGTCGGCGAGACCGAGAGTTCGATCACCGGCTGGGCAATGTAGTTCTCCGGATCGGCCTTCAGCTTAACCCGGATGTCCTCCAGTTCCTCGCTGCTGGCATGCGGCCCGATCACGATGCCGTAGCCGCCGGATGAGCCCACCGGTTTCACCACCAGTTCCGACAGGTGATCCAGGGTGTAGTTCAGGCCCTCTTTCTCACCGCAGATGAAGGTCGGGACGTTGTCGATCAAGGGCTCTTCATCCAGATAGTACTTGATGATCCTGGGCAGGTAGGCATATACGGCCTTGTCGTCGGCCACCCCGGTGCCGATCGCGTTGGCCAGGGTCACAGTGCCTTTGGCCAGCGCCCGCATGAGCCCCCTGACACCCAGCATGGAGTCTTCGCGAAAGACCTCCGGGTCCAGGAAGGCATCGTCGATGCGTCGATAGAGGACGTGGACCTGCTGCAGCCCGGTGATGGTTCGCATGAAGACCTTGTCGTCCTCGACGAAGAGATCTTGCCCCTCGACCAGGGTGATACCGGCCTCGCGAGCCAGGAAAACATGCTCGAAGTAGGCCGAGTTGTAGGTGCCTGGCGAAAGCAGTGCCACCCGCGGTGCGGTGACGCCCGGCGGCGCCAACTGCTCCAGCGCCCGGGACAGCCGCTGTCCATACTCCGAGACCGTCCGGATCGGCAGATCGTCGACCAAATCGGGAAAGGCGCGCTGCATCAAGTGGCGGTTCTCTACTACGTAGGAGACCCCGCTGGGAGTTCGGCAGTTGTCTTCCAAGACGCAAAAGCGGCCGGCACCGCCTCGCACCAAATCGGTACCGTTGATCACCACCCAGGAGTCGTGCGGCACCTTGATGTCGCGCATCTCCGGACGATAGTTTTCATTGCCGAGGATCAGATCACGCGGAACGATCCCGTCGGCCAAGATCCTTTGCGAAGCGTAGATATCCGCCAGGAAGAGGTTGATTGCCTTCACCCGCTGTTTCACGCCGGCGGCCAGGCGGTCCCACTCCCTCCCGGCCAGCACGCGCGGGATCACGTCGAACGGCAAGGTGCGGTCGATGCTTTTTCGCTGGGAATAGACGGTAAAGGTCACGCCCAGCAGCATCAGCTCGCGCTCGGCTGCCCCAGCACGCTCGGCCAAGTCCTCCAGCGTGAAGGCATTCAGTCGGCGTATCAGTTCATTGGCGGCGACGGAATCCGCTTTGCAGGCCTCGAAAAGCTCGCAATAGAAGCCCCCCGAATCGTACTTGGCCAGCAGAGCTTCGCTCGCAGTCTCCACCGAACCTTGCACCTGACTCGCCATAGGGGCCCCTCGCTGCGATGTCCGTACCAACATGACCGGAAACAAATGTAATCACGAAGCGGCGCTCGCGAAAGCCATTTCCAATGGTAGTGTCCAGGATCTTTGGCACATTGGGTTTGGCGGCCTGTTCCATCAGGCAACCCTGTCCCGCTGCTTGAGCAGGTCCATGTTCATGTAGCGCTTGCTGGACCATTTGGTGTCAGCGATGTGTCTCACCCTGGCCGCGGCCAGGTTGAGGGCCGCTTGGCCGTCGGGGAAGGCTTCCGACGACGCGGGTTCGCCGCCAGATCTCCCGCATGATCCTCTCCAGAGGATTGTTGGTCCTGATCCGTCGCCAATGCTCATTGGGGAAGGCATGGTAGACCCAGGTCTCCTCGACCGTCTCCTCTAGCCAGTCGGCGCCCTTGGTCAGGCGCATGGCTCCGAGTTTGGCCGCGTGGCCTTGGCGCGGGCCGCCTCGCGGCTCTCCTGGGCATGGATAGCCTTCAGCATGAGAGCGACTTCACGCATCTTGCCGGCCGGCACCGGGCACGAAGGCATCCAATGCACGACGCAGCGCTGCCACTGGGCATCCGGATAGAACTCGGTCGCGCTCTCGACGAGCCCCATGCAGGCATCCGAGACGATCAACGCGACACCCGTCAGGCCGCGCTCCTTGAGGTGCTTCAGGAAGGCGCTCCAGCCCTTCTTGTCTTCCTTGGCTCCCTCGAGGCTGCCGAGGGTCTCGCGGTAGCCGTCGGCCTTGACAGCGACCGCAACCAGCAGCGAGACGTTGCGCACTTCACCTGCCCAACTGTGCTTCAGGACAATGCCGTCCAGATAGAGGTAGGGCCGTCCAGATAGAGGTAGGGGTGTTCGCCCTCGATCGACCGGTTCCGCCAGGTTTCGATCTGAGAGTAGAGCTTCTTGTTGAGATTGGAGACCCTGTGGGGCTCACCCGCGTGCCCCACAGGGCCTCGGTGATGTCCTCCACCCGGCGTAGCGACACACCAGCCAGATACATCTCCATCAAAGCCTCTATCGACCGAGCGCGCGCCCCGGCGATAGCGCTCGATGATTGCCGTCGTCGATGCGTCTGCGTGCGAAGCTTTGGCACCTTGCACCTGCACCTCTCCGGCGCGCGTGTGCAGCTTGCGCTCGGAGCGGCCAGCTCGTGTGTCGCGGCGCGCCTCACTGCGCTCATAGAGCCCTGCATTGCAAAGCCGATCCGCCTCTGCCTCCAGCAGGCTGTTCAGTGTCTCCTCGACGCTGCCTCGCACGATCTGCCTCAGATGATCTTCTATCCGACCGGCGTCGATGCGGACCACGTTCGACAGGCCCTTCGTGTCATCCTCGTCCAGGGTGGCTCTGGCCTCCTCTATTGGCTTCTTCGTCTGGTGACTGAAAGCCTGAGGGATTCGGGGCCACCAACCACACACAAATGTGCGAAACTTTCTCTACGTCATCTTTCCAATCTTTGATCCTAGAGAAGTGCGTTCAGATAGTGCGGCTAGGCTAGGCAAGGTACCTTTGGCAGCATGACGGAGGCTGCGAGCGCTCCTCGGTCCATGGGTTCGAAGCGTAAGCGACTGGCCGACCAGTTCCAGTAGGCCGGGCCGTTTCCGCCGGGCCGGTAGAGGACGGTATGAAAGTGGTGCCGGGCCTGGCCTCGACACCGCTTGTCTCGACCACCAGATCGACGCCGTGCAGCGCAAACAAGGATTCGATCAGGCGATAGGGTGCGCCGACATCGCGGATATAGGCAATGCAGTAGGCCGCATCGTCCTCGGCGATCTCCCCGGCATTTACAAGCGCCGCACCGGCCGAGGTGAGCGACCAACCGGAGAAACCGACCAGCAGAAGAGCGGCCAGCGCAGCAATACGGATGGCCCAGCGATCCTGGCGATTTCTGAAGAAGCCCGCCAGTTCCCGGCCGCCGATCACCAGCAGGAAGAGGGCCAAGGCCTTCAAGGTGCTCATGACGAATTGCTCGTTGGTGCTGCCGACCGAGGCGCCGACGATCACCACCGGCAGGCCCAATCCGACCAGCCACATCGCCAGTGTCAAGAGCGCGGTTACACTGCCAGCCGTCGCCTCGTTACCCAGGATCGCGATGACCAGCAGAAGCGGCACGCCGAACCAGATCAGAATGTAAAGCAAACCGACCAGAAAAGCTGCCGCCTGGCGCAGCAGGCCGCTGTCGCCCTCTTCCACCTGCAACATGCCCTCCGGCCAGACGAAGACGCCAGACGAGACGAAAGCAAAGACGGCGAGCACGCCGACCAACCTAGCAACCCGTGACATCGCCGCCGCCAACCGCCTTGAGCATGTCCTCTTACTGCACCAAGGGCCTGGAGTCGGGCCCGCACAACTGCGTGCTAAACAGCTGCTTGTTACCTGGGCGCCAGCTCGGTGATCAGTCCATTCACCACATCGGCCATCTTCATCGCCGTGTTGAAGTCGAATGCGTTGATCGCCACGAAGACACCGACGTTTCGGGTCGGCGCGAGAATGATGCAGGTGAAGACACCCTGCATGCCGCCGGCCTTCTGCAGGATCAAGGGCCGGTCGCCCTCCGGCTGCAGGACGACCCAGCCCAGGCCCATGGCATTCATGTGGCCCGACTCGTCCATGCCATAGACCGGCTGCAGGCCGTCGCGCCAGAGGTAGGCCGCATGGCTGAGGCGGCGCGCCTCGCTGTCGGTCTCGCCGCAGCGGTCGAGGTTCCACTTGAGCCAGGTCAGCATGTCGTTTGTGGTGGAGAAGAGTGCGCCCGAGCCGTAAATCCTGGGTGAACTCTTGCATGTCCGGCATCGGCTTGCCGTGCCAGTCGTGCCCTTGCATGAGATTGCTGTGCGGTCCCTCGCCCAACTCGAAGTCGGTCTGCTTCAGTTCGATGGGTTGCAGCCCCTTCTCCTGCGGGAGGTCGGCATAGCTCTTGCCGGACACGTCAGCGAGCGCCGCGGCCAGGAGATCGAAGGCGAAATTGGAGTAGAGCACACCCGGCCCCGGGGCATAGAGCAGGGGATCGGCCTTGAGCGCCTCGATGAAATGCGGCTTGTCGTGGTGCAGGAAGGGTGGTGTTGCCCCCGTTTAGCGGACCCCTCGGCCAGGTATCGAGCGCTTCGGAACGCGCTTGGAGACGCCATCCTGCGCCCTGAGTGAGGATGGTTCTCGTTGTAATCCTCGAACCACCCGGCGATCTGGTCGAGAGCGTTGGCGGCACTCGGCAAGGGTGTCACGCGGACATGGTCGCGCTTGAAGGTCCGGACGAAGGACTCCGAGACGCCGTTGCCCTGCGGGCCGGCGACCGGCGTGAAGCAGGGCAGCAGGCCTAGCTGGGTAGGCAAAGCGGCGTGTTTCCAGAGCCGTGCAGGGTGAGCCATTGTCGGCCAGGAGCTCGATCCTCTGCGGCGCCTGGAGGCCGCCAAACCGGCCCTCGAAGCCTTCGAGCAGCATGTCGCGCACGTCCGAGCCCGAAATCCCAGCCCCAGTCAGCGCCTTCCAGGCGACGATTTCACGGTCATGGGCGTCGATGACGAAGGCCGCCCGGACCTCCCGCCGTTCCAGCAGGTGAACTCCGGGCCATCCGAACACCGGCGCAAGTCGGAGCGCATGACCACGACCTTACCGTCGTGACAGCGTCCCAACCGCGTGCCGGAGTGCTTCTCCAACAGCAGGTCATGGTGCTCCATGATCCGATAGAGGCGCTTGTGATTGAAGGGCGTTTCGCCCCGGGCGGCCCGATCGCGGTTCAGCAGTGCGGTGATACGGCGGCAGCCGGAGCTCGGTTGGGCATCGACCAGCGGCCGCACCGGCGCCAAGACCGCCGCGTCTTGCGCTTTGCGATAGCACCGACGCGGCTCAGTGCCGGATGCAAGCCGCTGCACCAAGTTCGAGCGCGACACCGATAGGCTGTCGGCAACCGCCTTCACCGGGAAAGATCCTTCGGCAGCGACGAGGACAGCAAGGTCCGTTTTCTTGACTGCGACTTGGCAAGAGTCTCCTGCAAGATCTCCACCTCAAGCGTCTTGCGACCAGGATGGTGACCAAGCGCGCGCACCCGCGCCTCCAGGCGGCGAACCTCGCCATTGCCCGTCACTCCATCGTCAGCCTGCACCGCCGTAGCGCCTCCCTCGCTCATCGGACGCCGCCAACGATGCAACAGGTGCGGCGCAACGCCATGGCGCCCGTGCGGTCGACGACACGCTTTCTCCCTGCAGCAGGCTGTCTTCAACACTCCGCAGCTTCCGATCTGCCGACCGGCGACCCCGACCAGCGACGCCGACGAGCAACGCCGACGATCGCCTCGACACGCTGAAATCCCTCTTCCGACAGAGGCCTATCCTTGAGGATACCCTCAAGCCTCCAAGGCTACGACGGGTGTCCGTTCCAATTGGCGGCCAGTCCAGAATGTGGCCATACGCAGGTTTCACCGCGCCGTTGGGTTGCCCGAGACCGTTGTTTCGGCCGCGGCGGGCAGCGGCTCGTCCAAATCTGCGCTATCTCGGCGGTTCAAGGCGCTGACGCAGGCCACATTCGATTGAGTGGATGGGATCCGATCTCTCGCAGCCGGATCTTGTGGCGATCCGGATCGACGGGCTGCATCCGGACGACCCTCTGTTGACGATCGGGGCTGTCGGCATTGACGTTTCCGGTCACAAGCACTCACTGGGCGTCGTCGAAGGAGCGACAGAGACCGCTGCCAGAGTACAAGCGCTGCTCGACACTCCGATCAAGCGCAGGCTCGATCCCGAAGACTGCCATCTCTTCATCCTGGACGCAAGCCAGAGCACTCGGCAAGGCGCTGCGGCGCACCTTCGGAGCAGACATTCCCCTCCAGCGTTGTCAGATACACAAGGCACGCAACATCGCCGACCGGCTGGCGCCCAGGCACCGTGCCGCCGTGCGCCGCGCCCTGAAACAGGCCTGGGAACTCGACGACGCCGACAAGGCCGAACGCCTGATGCGCAACCTCGCGTGGCGCTTCGAGCAGGAAGCACCGGATGTGTCCAGATCGATCCTCGAAGGTCGCGACGAAAGCCTGACCGCGGTCAGGCTGGGCTTGCCTCTCGAATTGCGCCGCTCCCCGGCCAGCACAAACATCGTCGAATCCATGAACAGCGTTATCCGGCAGGTCTGCGGCAACGTGAAACGCTGGCGGGACGCCAAAATGGCCCTGCGCTGGACAGCAGCTGGACTGTTCGAAGCCAGGAAAGGCTTCCGTCGCATTGAGGCCTACAAGCAGCGACCCCTTCTCAAGCAGGACCTCATCGAGCACCGCCAAAAGCGCCAGATTGACCGGATCGAGGGTGCCGCATAACCTCCCATCGAGCAGCGCCGCTCAGGCGAGTTCCAACATCAAACAGGACAATCCCCAAAAGCGGGAAACACAATGAACGGAGATGCGGTGGAGGCAGCGCTGGTGCCGATCCTGGAGAGTCTGCGGGCGAAGCTCCTGGACCTCAGCACGCGCAACCGCCTGCTGGCCTTCAGTCACAAGACGGCGGCCTGCCTGCGGGTGGTCGACGAACTACCGGACCAGATCTTCCAGGACTTGATGGAGGGCAAGGAGTTCAGTTTCGCCGCCGTGCCGGAGCCCAGCCAGTCAGAACTGCGTGCCTATCACGCTGCCGATAGCGACGTGCCGCGGGCCGAGAGCAGCCTCGGATGCCCTGCCGCCGCCGAAGGCCGAGACCTGGGCGCAGCACTGCGGAATCGAGGCGCGTTATGAACTGCCTCTGGACGAGGGTGCCGAGCGGCCGGAGCGGCATGGCGACCGCGTGATCCAGAGCCTCTTCTATCCCGACGACCTGGATCGCCGCTTGCGCAAGCTTCGGACCGATGCGCGGACCGCCGTCGAGGAGACCGGCAGTAATCTGCTGCATCTCGCCTTCGGCTTTCTCGAATGGCACGACCCCAAGGCCGGGCAGCACAGCCATTTGGCGTCCTTGATCCTGGTTCCGGCAGAGATGGAGCGTCGGCTACAGCGCGGCGGCCGGCACAGCTATAGCCTGACCTGGACCGGCGAGGACTTGCAGGCCAACATCTCGCTTGAGAAGAAGTTGGCGGAGGAATTCGGCCTCACTCTGCCGGCCTTGGCCGAGGACCAGGGTTTGGCGCAGTCGGCCTTGGTGCAAAGGCTGTTGCTGGGCGATTCCTGCGCTGGCGATCTCTCGGCACTGGTCACCTTGGTGGGGGAGCGTGCGCGGCTGCTTGCCCTGCGTAAGCAACTGGCCGAGGCCCGGCCTTTGGCGAAGACGCTGGTCGCCTTTCTGGGGCAGGAGAGCGGCGGCGAGACAGGCGAGTTGCAGGTCGCGGCGGTGGCACTCCGCTTGGCGATCATAGCGCCGAAGCAGGCGAGTGCTCTGTCGCCGGCCGCGCTCGAGGCGTCAGACGCAGATCTCTGTCGGGATCTGTCTCGGCAAATCTCTCTCCTGCGGGAGCAGACGGCGCGACTGGAGCGCTACTTCGCACCGGACCTCGCCCGTCTGGGCGACAGCGCTCGGCTTCGCGTCCTGTCACGGACCCTCCAGGATGCCGGAATATTCTCCAAGTTCGGCGGACGCTATCGCGCGGCCCGTCGGGAAGCCTTGGCCCTATCGCCTAGCGGCTTGCCGCTCACCAAGCAGCCGCGGCGGCTCCTGGATGCCGCCCAGTTTCTCGACGAGCAGGAGGCCTTGCTCGAGACGGCGCGCCGGCAGGGTTTCGTCTGTCACGATCTCAAGGCCCTGGTGCAGGCCATCGAAGCGGCCGTGGTGCTGCGGGCCTGGCATGCCCAGATCGAGGCCGCCTTCGGTCGCGGGCTCTCTCAGCAGGCTGCCTGGGGGCAGGTCCTCCGTGGGCTGGAGGCCGCACAGCTGAGCGATCTCGCGGCGGCCGGCGAGGATCCGGGAGGGGTGGCCCTGCTCGCACTCGAAGGGCCGCTCGGCGATCTACCGCAGACGGTCGAGCCCTGGGTCGGGCTTCTGGGCGCCTGGCTTCCGGCGAAACAGGCAGAGTCCGTGGCCCGCATCTCGGAGGCGGACTTCGAGACACTACTTGACCGCTTGGAGGCGCTGACGGCCCTGCTTGCCGCGGCAGAGGAGGCGGCCAAGGTCTTTGCCGCTCACTGCGATCTCGATTGGAGCGTGTGGCAGCACCCCGAGGTGACTCCCCTGCAGCGTTTGGACCTGGCGCTGGCAGAGGAGGAGCGTCTGGCGGAGTGGCTGGAGGTCGATCGTCTGCTGTCCCTGCCGCAGCCCCCCGGTGTCGCCGCGGTGATGCAGGCGGTCCTGCATGGCCGGCTGCCTTGGCGGCCTCCTACTACGACCACCTGCTGTTCCAAGGCCTGGCCCGCGCCGCCCGTGCCGCGCATCCAATCCTGCAGGATCTGCGCTCGGGCGATCAAGATCGCCTGCGGGCGGCCTTCCGCGACGGCGACGAGGCCTTGATGGAGGCGACGGCGCAGGAGACCGCGGCCAGACTGGCGCGGGCTCAGATCCCGCGCGGACGCAGCGGCGGCCGAGTCAGCGATCTGAGCGAGCTGCAACTGCTGTCGCATGAGGTCGGCAAGCAGAAGCGCCACATTCCGATCCGCCAGCTGCTGCGCCGCTCGGGCAAGGCACCGCAGGCAATGAAACCCTGCTTCATGATGGGACCGCAGTCGGTGGCGTAGTATCTGCAGCCGGGAGCCCTCACCTTCGATCTGGTGATCTTCGACGAGGCCTCGCAGGTGCGCCCGGAAGAGGCCGTGGGCGCGCTCGCCCGGGCCCGGCAGGCGGTCATCGTCGGCGATGCCAATCAGCTGCCGCCGACCAGTTTCTTTCAGCGCACCGGCGAGGCCGAGGCCGACGAGGACAGGCCGCTGGCGGCCGAGAGCTTGAGCATCCTGGAGATGGCCGAGCAACGCTTGGAGAGGGTCATGCTGCGCTGGCATTACCGCTCTTTGCATCCCGACCTGATCGCCTTTTCCAACGACCGCTTCTACGGCGGAGGCCTGCTGCTCTTCCCCAGCGCCAGCCGCGACAGCGCCGACTGCGGACTCGGCTTCGAGCGGGTGAGCGAGGGCGCCTTCGCCAAGGGCCGCAACCCGGCCGAGGCCGGGCGCGTCGCCGAGGCAGCCTTGCGCCATTTGCTGGAGCGGCCGGCCGAGAGCCTGGGTGTGGTGGCGATGAACGTCGAACAGCGCGACCTCATCGCCGAACTGATCGAGCGCAAGGTCGATGGCGAGCCGGCGCTGTCCGGTCTGGACGGCGAGGGGCGTCGCCAGAGCAAGCCCTTCTTCGTGAAGAACTTGGAGAACGTGCAGGGCGACGAGCGCGACGTCATCATGATCTCCATGACCTACGGACCGCCGGAGCCCGGCGGCCGCGTGGCCCAGCGTTTCGGGCCGATCAATCAGGACGACGGCTGGCGGCGGCTCAACGTCCTTTTCTCCCGGGCCAAGCAGCGCATGCAGGTGTTTTCGAGTCTGGGTTCGGCCGATGTCGCCCCCGGCGAGAGCAGTGGCCGCGGCTTGCTCGAGCTGCAGGCCTTCCTGGCCTATGCCGAGACCGGCTTGCTGGGGCGCGCGCCGCGACAGAGCAGTCCGCCCGATCGGCAGCGACTTCGAGCTGGCCGTGATCGAGGGCCTGGAGGAAAAGGGCTTTCACTGCGAAACGCAGATCGGCACGGCCGGCTTCTACATCGACGTCGGCGTGCTCGATCCTGAGCGGCCCGGGCGCTATCTGGCCGGCGTCGAGTGCGACGGCGCCAACTATCGCAGCAGCCGCTCGGCCCGCGACCGCGACCACCTGCGCCAGGCGGTGCTGGAACGTCTGGGCTGGCGCATCCTGCGGGTCTGGTCGAGCGACTGGTTCCTCGACCCCGAGCGCAGCCTGCTCCACCTGGTCAGCCACTTGGAGGGCCTCCGCACTGCTGCGGCTGCACCTCCGGCTTCGGACCCTCCGCCGGAGTGCCCGCAACCCGGCCTGCCGGGCCTGCCCGAGCCGGAGGACGGCCTCATCCCCGAGGAGGCCCTGCCGGAAGTCCTGAGCGAGAAGGACGCCCGCGCGCGCCTGGTCCGCCTGCGTGAACAGATCCAAGCTTCCCATCCGGAGCGTGACAGGGCGCGGGGCCTGCTGCGCAAGGCGATGCTGGAGGAGTTGCTCCGCAAACGCCCGGTCAATGCCGAGGAGTTCCGCCGCCAGGTTCGCCGCGACCTACGCGAAGCCACGGCGGGGGAGGATTTAAAACTCTACGGACCGCGCATCTTCGATATCCTGGAGCGGATCACCTAGCGCTGCAGCGAGGCCTTCCTGAGCGTTATCAGCGCCGCCAGGCTCATCAGACAGACGGCGAGCAGCAAATAGGCGGGTGGCGGCCCAGGGCATGATCCTGCCGGCGACCGCGAAGCCCGGATTGAAGGTCAGGGCCACACCGGAAATAACGCACGTCGGCAGGGAAGAGCGTGGACAGCAGGCCGGTGGCCGCGCCATAGGCTAGGCCTGCCGCTAGAGAAAGCAGGGCCAAAGCCGGCCAGACGGCGGCTGCCCCCGCTTGCATCCAGCCATAGAGCGGCAGGGCGGCCAGCCCCAGCAGCAGGGTCCCGGCCATGGCCGGCCAGTGCAGACCATATCGGTCTCCGAGCCAGCCGGCCAAGGGCATTGGCAGCATGAAGACGACCACGGCAATCAGGCCGGCGCTCGAAGCCGTCTCCGCCGGATACTTCAGTAAGGCGGTCAGGGAGATGTTCATGAAGAGAAACAGCAGCGAGGCGGTGGCCGCACCCTGCCCGGCGATCAGCAGGCCGGCCAGACAGTGCCGCCAGTGTTTGCGCAACAAGGTAAGGGCGGGGATGCGTTGCGCCCTTTCGCTCAGGGAGGCGAAGGCTGGGCTCTCGACCAGCCGCGCCCGCAGCAGATAGCCGATGAAGGCGGCCAGACCACTGAAGAGGAAGGCCAGGCGCCAGCCGTAGTCGGCCATATCGGCTGCCGGCAGCGGCTGCACCAAGAGCCAATGCACCGCCTGACCCAGGAGAATGCCGCTGCTGACCGCGACGAAGAAGAGGACGCAGGCCAGGCCGCGGCGTTTCGGCAGGCTCTCGGTGATCAGCACCATGGCGCCCGGCAACTCGTCGGAAAGAAAGAGGCCCTGCAGGATGCGCATCAGGGCGAAGAGGATGGGTGCCGCAATCCCGATGCTTTCGTGGCCAGGCAGCAGCCCGACCGCCAGGGTCGAGGCAGCCATCCCGACAATCGTGACTCAGAGCATAATGCGTCGCCCGAAGCGATCGCCGAAGTGGCTGAACAGCAGCCCGCCGAAGGGCCGCACCAGATTGCCGGCGACAAAGACGGCGCTCAGCTGCAGCGCTGCCGTCTTGTCGGGAAAGAAGGTCCGCCTCAGGCTCGCTGCGAAGAGCGCAAAGATGACGAAGTCATAGATCTCCTGCCCATCGCCCAGACTTCCCAGGGCGAGGGCGCGGAGGCCTCTATCGCGTTCTTCGCTAGCCATGCACGTTCCTTCGGGTGATGCTTGACGGGGACGTGGCGTTTCCACTCTTGGCAACCGGACCAGACTGGGCGACACTAGAGCACATTCATTTTATGAAGTGTCATAGCCTGCTGGTGCAAAATCGTTTGCGCACTCGTGCGGCTCGAACAGACTGGTGATGTCGCCCACGGTATTCCAGAGGGTGCTGACGGTTCTTTCGGCCTTTGCGCGGATCAGTGATTTGAGCTTGGCGAATGCCATCTCGATTGGGTTGAAGTCGGGACTGTAGGGCGGCAGATATGTGAGGGTGGCGCCTGTGGCCTCGATGGCCTGGCGGACGCCGGCGGCCTTGTGCGCCGGTAAAAGGTGGTTGTCTTCCAATGCCCGTGGGGGATGCCCGCGCGACAGCGCTCGCCCCGCCTGGAACGCCCAGGCAGCCGCGCCATCTTCGTCGACAGGCCCGTCTCGTCGATGAAGACCAGCCTGGCCGGATCGAAGTCGAGTTGGCTGTCAAACCAGGCTTGGCGCTTTCTCAAGACCTCCGGCCGCTCCTGCTCCAATACGTGCGCGGTTTTTTTGTACGTGAAGCCACACCTGCGCAGCCAGTTGTTCAGCGCGCTCCGGCCAATCCGGACGGATGACGTCGCGCTCGTCCGCGAGGCGCGCCACCATCTCATTGAGCGTGATGTCCTTGTCAGTCTCAATCAGGGTCAGTCTCAATCAAGCCCACGATGAAGCCTTCATGCCCCTCAAGGCTCGACCCGCGTCGACGACCGGTCGGTCGCGGCTTCACCTCACCGGCTTTGGCCCGCGATATCCAGCGGATCGCGGTCGATGGCGCCACACCGAACCGCGCCGCCGCACCACGCGCCGACAGGCCCGCCTGTGATGCCTTCAAAACACGAACCCGCAGATCGCCACTCAATGCTCATCCCATCCAAGACCTTCATGTCTGGAGACCTTGAATCAGACTTGCATCATCCCGTCACATCACAATCGATTCAGTGATTGGTGCATCTGCTCTAGCACTCTCCTTGCTGCGTCGGAGGTGTGCCCATGCGCCCCCTGTTCATCCTGCTGCTGCTATTCCTCTCCACCTCCGCCATAGCGGCGGAGCCCAAGATCACGCCGCTTTACGAGCCGGCCATGGTGCTCCGGACCAGCAACTTTCGCGCCGATCCCTCGACCGGGCAGGATCCCCTGGACACCTTCAAGGCCGGCAAGCAGCTGCTGATACTGGGCCAGACCGAGGATGATCGCGGCCGGCCCTGGTATGCCGTCAGCCTCTATGACGGCACCCGCGGCTTCATCTTCGGCTAGCTGCTGGCCGCACTTCCCGAATTTCCGGAGCTACCGCCACGACCGAGATCGAGGACGAGAGCGTGGCACAGCAACTGGTCGGCAGCCACGGCGTGATCCTGGAGTGGATCGGCAAACAGCCCTGGGGCGAGGCCGTGGTCTTCGAGGGCTTGGGGCTCTACTACATGACCGGCAGCCAGGCGGGCGAGGGCAAGGCGGAGTTAAGGACAGGCTGGCGATCTCCGGCTACGTCAGCCGCATTGATGCCGAGGGTTTCACCTTGGTCGGCATGATCGAATATCACCTCTTCCAATACGACAACCCGGTGCATTGCGAAAGAAAAGGCACGCACCGTTTCCAGCGGGTGCCCAATTCCCGAACCTGGCGGGCCAGCGACATCGCCAAGCCCTGCGGTGACTGGCAGGACACGTTGGAAGTCTATCTCCGGAAGGAGTGAGGGCCACCGGGCTCCTTTACTCTTTAGAGCCTGGATCTAAATGAATCGCATTTTTTCAGTGACTTACTCGTCATCCCCGCGAAGGCGGGGATCTGTGTGAACTGGTAAGAATTTCCCCGTGGAGATAGATTCTCGCTTGCGCGGGGATGACGGTATTATCTTGTAGAGCCTTGATTCTATGACATTCATTTTAGGTCAGGCTCCAAAAGCTCAATCAGGCGGCGTGGTAGATTCCCGCCGCCTTTACCTCATCGCCGACATAGGCTTCGAACTGCTTGAAGTTGGTCTCGAAGCGTTTGGTCAGCTCACGCGCGGTCTGGTCGTAGGCCTGCTTGTCGCTCCAGGTGGTGCGCGGATTGAGGACACCCTCCGGCACCTCGGGGCAGATTTCCGGGACGGCCAGGCCGAACTGCGGGTGCTCTAGAGTCGCCACGTCGGTCAGGCAGCCGCTGAGCGCGGCGCGGACCATGGCGCGGGTGTGGGTGATCGCCATGCGCTGGCCGACGCCATAGGCGCCGCCGGACCAGCCGGTGTTGACCAGCCAGCAGCTGGCACCGGTCTTGGCCATCTTCTCGCGCAGCATCTGCGCATAGACCGAGGGGTGGCGCGGCATGAAGGGCGCGCCGAAGCAGGTGGAGAAGGTCGCCGTCGGCTCCTTTCCCATGCCCTTTTCGGTGCCGGCGACTCGTGCCGTGTAACCCGAGAGGAAGTGGTACATGGCCTGGCTCGGCGAGAGGCGCGAGATCGGTGGCAGCACGCCGAAGGCATCGGCGGTCAGCATGACGATGTTGCGCGGCTCCTTGCCGATACCGCTGGCGCTGGCATTGGGGATGAAATCCAAAGGATAGCTGGCGCGGGTGTTCTCGGTGAAGCGGGCGTCGTCAAGATTCAGGACGCGGCTGTGCTCGTCGAAGACCACGTTCTCCAGGATCGTGCCGAAGCGCCGCGTGGTGGCGTGAATCTCCGGCTCGGCTTCGGCCGAAAGGCGGATGACCTTGGCATAGCAGCCGCCCTCGAAATTGAAGACGCCTTCGTCGCACCAGCCGTGCTCGTCGTCGCCGATGAGCGTGCGGCTGGCATCGGCAGAGAGCGTGGTCTTGCCGGTGCCGGAGAGACCGAAGAAGATCGAGGTGTCGCCCTCCGGCCCGATGTTGGCCGAACAGTGCATCGGCAGCACGTTCTTGGCTGGCAAGAGGTAGTTCAGGACCGAGAAGACCGACTTTTTGATCTCTCCGGCATAGATGGTCCCGCCGATCACCACTAGGCGACGCGAGAAGTCCAGCAGGATGACGGATTCGCTGTTGGTGCCGTCGCGCTCCGGGTCGGCTTCTAAATGGGGGGCGTGCAGGACGGTGAAGGCCGGTTGGAAGTCGCCCAGCACCGAGGCTGGCGGGCGAATGAACATGTTACGGGAGAAGAGTGCGTGCCAGGGGCTTTCGCTGATTACCCGGATCGGCAGGCGATGGCTCTCCATCGCGCCTGCATAGAGATCCTGAACGAAGAGGTCGCGGGCCTGCAAATAGGCGACGACATTGCCGTGCAGGCGCTCGAAGGCCTCGGGCGTGGTGGCGACATTGACATTGCCCCACCAGATGTCGTCGCTGGTCCCGGGTTCCTTGACGATAAACTTGTCGTTTGGCGAGCGACCCGTGTGATGTCCGGTTCGAACCACGAGCGCACCGCCCTCGCCGAGACTGCCATCTCCGCGTCGGATTGTGTGTTCGTAGAGCGCCGGTGCCGAGAGATTCCAAAAGGCCGTCCCATGGGTCTTGATGCCTTGTTCGGCCAAGCCATGACGTTTAACGGTCGATCCTTGATCGCTCACGCTTTATTCTCCTCCTTGGCAACGGACACACCGCAAACAGCTCCGGAACGCGCAGTACGACGCCACCTCAACCCCGATCTTGCTCGGGCCTTCCGCTGAGGCGGTCGGTGGGTTTTAGCCATTTGTGCTGCAGGCCGCCACTTTCTTTGCACAATTTGTATCGCTTGGTAGCGATATCACTCCGGCCCGCTGGTCCGATCGAAAGGCTTGGGTTCCAGCTCCTTCGTGAATCTGATCTCCAAAACAATGGCTTGCTGGTGTGGATCGTGGGGCTGGGCGCCATCCCGCCAATCCGCAACGCTAGGCCTTCGGCTGCAGCTACTCCTCGGGGCGAAGCAACCCCAGGATGTCTTTCGCCCGCAACCAGGCAATCCGTCCAAAGCCTGCGACGAAATGAGCGCTCAGCCAGTCGATCCGATAGGGTTTGAAGTCGGCGAACTCGGCCCAGACCTTGGCCTTGGGATGAGCCGTGACAAAGCCGGCCTTCAGCGAGCGGCTGGCCTCCGGCTCCGTCACCTGCCGCGCCCTGCCCATCAAAGTCAGCCGCGGTTCGGCCAGAGGGTCGGCTTTGCCATGCGTCTCTTCGAGCAGCAAGGCCAGATCGGGATCGGCCTGCAGGTTCTGCGCATGTTCGGAGAGGTCCGACAGCAGCAGGAAGGGCCGGCCTGTGTCATCGGGTGCCAAGAGCACCAGGGAGACATAGGGGAAGCCAAGTGCGACCGGCTGGTCGGCGCGAGCCAAGCGCGTGGCCAGACTGCCGCGCCGGCTGCCGCCGACCAAGTTTGCGGCCTGTTCCAGCATGCTTTCGCCTTGAGTTGCCTCCGACATGACCCATTTCCTCCAAGACTTCACCCTATCGTGGGTGCCTTTTTGTGCGGTTTCTGGCTGCGGCGCGGCGTAAGAATGCGTAGAAGAGAAGATTGGTTCGCCTTCGCTCGGCAGGCAATGGTCGTGCAACAATCTCGCCGCAGGGTCGGTCCCTGCAGTCCGCCCTCGGTCCAGACCTTCGGCAGTCCTGCTTGGGTTCCTGCCATAACGTCTTGGATAGCGATAGAGTCTTGGATGGTATGACGATGCAAAACACGATCACACTGGTCGACGACGACAAGAACATTCTGACTTCGGTCACCATCGCCCTGGAGTCGGAAGGCTTCAAGGTCAAGAGCTACACCGACGGCACCGAGGCCCTGCGCGCGCTGCAGGCCGCACCGGTTGACTTGGCGGTCTTGGACATCAAGATGCCGCGCATGGATGGCATGGAACTGCTGCGGCGCATCCGCGAGAGTTCCAGCCTGCCGGTCATCTTCCTGACCTCGAAGGATGATGAGATCGACGAGGTGCTGGGTCTGCGCATGGGTGCCGACGACTACATCAAGAAGCCCTTCTCGCAACGCCTGCTGATCGAGCGCATCCGTGCCCTGCTGCGCCGCGGGCAAGTCGCCACGGAAGGCGAAGGGCAAAGCGAGGCCGCCATGGTGCGCGGCGATCTGATCCTGGACAGCGAACGCCACCTCTGCACCTGGAAGGCTGAGGCCGTGCAGTTGACCGTGACCGAGTTCCTGATCTTGAAGGCGCTGGCCAGCCGGCCCGGTCACGTGAAGAATCGCGATCAGCTGATGGACGCCGCCTACGGCGAGCACATCTATTTGGACGATCGCACGATCGACAGCCACATCAAGCGCCTGCGCAAGAAGTTCAAGGTGCTGGACGACGACTTCAATCAGATCGAGACCCTCTATGGTGTGGGCTATCGCTACAAGGACGCCTGAGCCCTTGGCGCGGGCCCGGCTGAGCGATGTCCTCCCAGACGCATGGGGTCTATGGCGAGCCCAAACCCGCTAAGGCGGCACCGCGCCTAGGCAAGGCCGGCGCGCGCCGCGAGAACGACGACTCGGTCCTGTCGCGGCGAACCGAGGGTTGGCGCTTCTGGCGCTCGCCCATGCTGCGGCGCATTCTAACCCTCAATCTGATCGCGCTTTCGATCCCTATCCTGGGCCTTTTGCATCTCAGCCAGTACCGTGACACGCTCATTCAGGCGGAGATCTCGGCCTTGGAAACGCAAGGCCGGGTCTTCGCGCTCGCCTTGGGCGCGACCTCGGTCCTGGCCGATCGCAGCGGTCGCGAGCGACTGGTTCCGGAACTGACCCGTCACCAACTGCGCCTGCTCTTGAGCGAAGCCGGCCTTCGGGCCCGCCTATACGGTCCACTGGATCGGCGCGGAGCCTTGATGGTGGACTCCTTCCAGCTGCCAGGCCCGCAAGGGGTGATCACCATGCGGCCGCTGCTGCCGAACAGCGAGGACGATGCGGCCGACGGCATTCTGACCTTCCTCGACCGCCTCTTCGATTGGCTGCCGGGGGCCGAGTTGGCGCCTTATCACGAGGGCGTAACCCGCATGGCATCGGACTATGCGGAGGTCGAGGCGGCCTTGCGCGGTGAGGCGGCAGGCGAAGCCCGTCGCGGGCCGCAGGGCCAATTGATCCTCACCATGGCGGTGCCGGTGCAGCGCTATCGCCAGGTTCTAGGAGCCTTGCTGCTCAGCCGCGACGGCGCCAACATTACCGCCTCGGTGGACGATCGACGCGGTGACGTCTTAATCGTCTTTGCCTTGGCCACCACGACCACCGTGCTCTTGTCGCTCTATCTGGCCGGCACGATCGCCCGCCCGATCCGCGGTCTGGCACGTGCCGCCGATCGGGTGAAAAGCGGCAAGGGCAAGAAGATCCCACTGCCGAACTACACCGATCGTCGTGACGAGATCGGCGAATTGGGTCGCGCGCTCACCTCCATGGCCGATGCGCTTTGGACCCGTTTGGATGCGATCGAGGGCTTTGCCGCCGACGTCAGCCATGAGATCAAGAACCCCTTGACCTCGCTGAAAAGTGCGGTCGAAACCGTCGCACTGGTGTCCGATCCGGCGCGGCGCGATCAGCTGCTGCAGATTATTCTGGATGACGTCGGTCGCCTGGACCGCCTGATCACCGACATCTCCGAGGCCTCGCGGGTCGATGCCGAGTTGGCGCGCGCGGACATCGAAACCGTGGATCTGCACAAACTGCTGCGCGCCTTGGTCGAAATCCAGAAGCTGTCGAAGGACGGTGCCGCCCTAACCTATCGAATCCTGCTGCCGAGCCGCGTTGAGCGTTTCACCGTCATGGGCTTGGAGGGGCGCCTGGGTCAGGTCTTCCGCAACATCATTGCCAACGCCAGCACCTTCTCTCCGCCCGGCGCCACCATCCGTTTGGCACTGAAGCGCCAGGGCGAGATGGTCGAAGTCCGCATCGAGGACGAAGGGTCCGGTATCCCCGCCGACAAGCTGGAGGCGATTTTCTCGCGCTTCTACACCGAGCGGCCGGAAGGGGAGAAGTTCGGGACCCACTCCGGTCTCGGTCTCTCCATCTCCAAGCAGATTGTGGAGGCGCATCACGGCTTGATCTGGGCGGAGAACCGGAGCCGACCGGACGGCAGCGTCGCCGGGGCCGCGTTCGTGATCCAATTGCCTTCTGCCACTTGGCAGGGCTAACGCAAGCCGCCTAACGGGCTTATTATGCCAGCGGATTCAGGATCGTCCCATGCGCTGTTGGATGGCTTGGCAACGTTCGATTTGCAGCGCGAATGGTGTATGACAGGCTTGGAAGGGTCTCGACGGCGGATTCGATGCCGGTGTTCCGTCATCCGGATTCCTAGACCCTGTTTCGGACGCTAGAAAAAAGAAGTGGAAAGCAATGGGAGCGATGACCCGAAGCGAGCTTGTGCACGCCACCTGCATCTCCCTCTTCGGGCGGGGTATCCTGCTGCGCGGCCCCTCGGGGGTCGGCAAGTCGGATCTGGCTCTGCGGCTTATCGATGCTGGCGGCCTCTTGGTTGCCGACGATCAGACCAGGTTGACCGCAGAGGAGGGACGCCTCACTGCGACCGCACCGCCGGTCTTGAGCGGCCAGATGGAGGTGCGCGGCATGGGGATCATCGGGCAGGTGGCCCTGATCTCGGTTGCTGTTGCCCTGGTGGTCGACCTGCAAGCAGCCGACGACATCGAAAGGATGCCGGAGGAGGTGCATGCCGAGCTGCTGGGAGTCCAGGTGCCTTTGGTGACGCTCGATCCCAAGGCGGCCTCGGCCCTGGCCCGCATCCGTTTGGCCCTGGAGCGTGCTTCCAAGGCCGAGGCGACCAAGGCCGGGAGTGATGGGCAGCGGCCGGTTCTCCTGGTGACCGGGATGGCCGGCGCCGGCCGCTCGCTCGCTTTGGATACGGCCGAGGATCTGGGCTATGAGGTGATCGACAATCTACCGCTGGCACTCATACCCTCGCTTTTCGTTGGCGCCAGCCACCGGCCCTTGGCCTTGGGCGTCGATCTTCGCACCAGAGACTTCTCCATCGCCCACTTTCTCGAGGTGATCGCTGCCCTGCATGCTTCGCCCAGCCTGGCGCCGCGGCTGGTCTTCCTGGATTGCGTGGACTATGTGCTGCTGCGGCGCTTCAGCGAGACCCGGCGCCGCCACCCCTTGGCGGTCGATCGACCGGTCGCACGCGGGATCGAGACCGAACGCCGCTTGGTCCAGCCGATCAAGAGCCGCGCCGACCTGGTCATCGACACCTCGGCGCTGCGCCCGGCCGACTTTCGACGCCTGCTGGGCGGCCACCTCAGCCTGTCCGGAGAAAGCGGCAATGGCCTCGTCGTCTTCGTGACCTCCTTCTCCTATCGGCACGGTTTGCCGATGGAAGCGGATCTGGTCGTCGACGTGCGTTTCCTGCGCAACCCGCATTATCAGGCGGATCTGCGCGACAAGACCGGACGCGACCCGGCAGTCGCCGCCTACATTGCCGAGGATCCCGCCTTCGATCCATTCTTCGAGGGTTTAACGACCTGGCTCAAGCCATTGCTCCAACTCTACGAGGCGGAGGGGAAGAGCTATCTCACCTTCGCGCTCGGCTGTACAGGTGGGCGGCACCGCTCGGTCTATACGGCAGAGCGCCTGGCACGTTGGTTGACGCAGGAACAGCAGCAGGTGGTGATCGCCCACAGAGACAGCGAACGAGAGGGCTGAGCCTATTTCAACAGAGGTGCTGAGGTGAAAATTGCGGTTGTGCATTGCATCGGAGACAGGCAGGTTTTGCCGCCAATGCAGGACGGGACGTGATGATCGGCATAGTTTTGGTGACCCATGGACGGCTGGCGGCGGAATTTCTTCTGGTGCTCGAGCACATCGTCGGGCCGCAGGAGCGCGCGGTCGGCATTTGCATCGGGCCGGATGACGACATGGAAGCCAAGCGGGCCGAGATCTTACAGCAGGTTCGCGCCGTCGACGCCGGTAAGGGCACCGTCCTGCTGACCGACATGTTCGGCGGTACGCCTTCCAACCTGGCGATCTCAATCATGGATCACGCCACGGTCGAAGTGATTGCCGGCGTCAACCTGCCGATGCTGGTCAAGCTGGCCAGCGTGCGTGATTGTCTGGACTTGGGCGAGGCCGTTAGCGAAGCCCAGGAGGCCGGCCGCAAGTACATCAACGTGGCCTCCGGTTTGCTGACCGGGAGCAAGGCCAAGGCCTAGTCGTCACCCAAGGTCTTATACCAGCGGCACAAATTATCGACCGATGAGTGCCCACTTTCTGGAGCCGATTGAGGTTATGGTTTGGGGTTGAGCCAAGAGCTTGTTGCTAGCCTCGCATCCCGCGTCGATGATGTCCTCATAGGCATCGAAGACAGGGTTGGAGAGCCAGTTTCGTCGGAGGTCCTGCCAGATGTTCTGGACCGGGTTGAGCTCTGGAGATCGAGAGGGCAACAGTATGATGGCGATGTTCTTTGGACGCTTGAGTTTGTTGGTGCTGTGCCATCCGGCCCGATCCATAAGGACGCCGGCGTGAGCGCCCTTGGCGAGGTTGCGACCGATCTCGTCGAGGTGCATCTGCATGGCCTCGGTGTTGGCCTTCGGCAGTATGAGGGCGGCAGCGGTGCCGCGGCGCGGGCAGATGGCTCCAAAGAGAGAGACATTCTCGTAGCGCCGGTCGGCCGGTCGGCGTGGGCGAGTGCCGGTCCTGGCCCAGATGCGCGTGCGGCCGTTTTTCTGTCCCAGCCTGGCTTCATCTTGGAAGCAGATCTTGATCGGCATCGTCTTGGGCAGATGGCCTCTGTGCGCTGCGAGTGTGCGCGAGAAGTTTTTTCGAATGCCTCCAGGACAGGTCGATCCTGGGCCGGATGCTGCGGGCGTCCGCCGATAAACGACGCGGACGCCCGGCGCCTGGGCGGTTCGTCAGGCCATCCGGCCCTTCGGCATTGAAGCGGTGCGCCCAATCCCGCAGCGTCTGGCGATCCATTCCGCCGATCTTCGCCGCTTCAGCCCGGCTCATCGCGTCGTAGGCGGCCGCCAGGGCCAAAAGACGGCGGGTCTGCCTCGGATCCTCACAGCGCTTGGCCAGTTCCCGAAGGCTGGCTGCATCGTAATCGTCGCCAAGCTCAACACTCGATGGAATGGCGAGCCTCCTTCGCATGCCTTCAATCACATCTCCACCCGCGTCGGGAATCACCCAAGTCAACCTTTCTTGCCGCTGGTATTGGTGAGCGGTGGCAAGCTCAACCAGCAAGAGACAGGGCCTCCACCGCGTAGCTGCCGTCAATTTCTCTGTCCAAGACAGGGTCGAACAGAGAAAATGCAAAGCGATCCACCGGTCGGACGCCACCGATTGCCGGCAGGGTACTGCCCATAATGATGTCACCGGGTCTAAGGGCCTCCGGCTCTTCCTCTCTGAGCTTCGCCAGCATCTCTGACAGTGGCAGTAGGGCGGCGAGACTGCCGTCCTGATAGAGAAGATCCTTGCCGTCGATCACGGCTTGGGATCGTAAGGTCAGACTGTCCCAATGCGCTTCCACTTCCGCCAAGGGCCAAAGGCTGGTTGCGATGAGCTTGTCGCACATCTGCTTGGAGACGGTGATATCGTAAGTTTCGACCTCGCGATCGGTGTGGTCGGAGCCGACTCCTACCCAGTGCTCTCCATCGATATTAGCCAGCAGGTGCTCGGCTTCGCCGCTGGAGGCCTTGCCGCTAACCTGGATGCTTGGGGCGGGGATGTCCCGTTTGATGTTGAAACTCGTCTGAGTGCCGCTGCTTGATGTGAGGTTATGCGGCGTCCTCGATCCGGTCAGGCAGGTGCTTTTGGCGTTGCCCGATGAGAGCCTGCTTGAGAATGGGCAGTTGCTTGTAGGCCTCAATGCGCCGGAAGCTCTTCTTGGCTTCGACCATGCCCGCCGCGGTCCAGCGTAGGGCCATCTTGGCATCTCGCCAGGGCTTCACGTTTCGGCAGACCTGCCGGATGACGCTGTTCATGGACTCGATGATATTGGTACTGGCGAGCGACCGGCGCAATTCAAGCGGTAAGCCGCGCCTGACCCCTGTCAGGATTTCGTCGAGACCTTCGAGGATCGATCGGGACACATTCGCTGCGTCCCGCTCGAAGCGCCGCGCCAGATTACGCATCGGGCGTTCGGCCTTGTCGGCATCGTCCAGCTCCCAAGCCTGCTGCAAGGCGCATCGCACGGCGGCAGGGTGCCTGGGCGCAAGCCGGTCGGTGATGTTGCGTGCCTTGTGGATTTGGCAGCGCTGGATGGGGATATCCGCGCCGAAGGTCCGCCGCAGAGCTTTACCGAGAGCCTTGGCACCATCCACGATGAAGAGGTAGCAGTCTGCGGGGTCGAGCCCGCGCTCGATTGGATCGTCGAGCAAGGCCTGTAGGGTTGCGGCATTCTCCGTGGCCCCGTCAATGACGACCAGGGGGTGTTTTTGCCCGGAAACCTCAATACCGACAGCCCCGATCGTCAACAGGCGGTCGTCCAGATGTAGCCCGTCGATCTGGATCGCAACGAGGTCCAGTTCCGATGGATCGGACCCCATCCACTCTTCGAATGTGGCCTGCGTCAGCGCTTTGAACCGTCGCGAGACCGCAGATCTGGACAGGCCGCTGCCCGCGTCCGCCGGAACGCCGGCCTCGGGCAGCCGAATGGCGCGGCAAAACTTGCGCGGGGCCACATTCATCACCATCAGGTCCATGGCCCACCGGTCGAGAAACCCTGTGGCCGAAATCTCTTCCCAACTCGGCAAGGGCATTGCCTTGCCCGTGCCCTGGCTGCGCACCCGAGGGCGATCCACGGCGATCTTGCCGCCGTGAAAGCCAACCTGCGCTTCCGAATGGCCCCAACGCTAGCCGGGCTTCTCAGGTGAATGCTCGTAGCGCTCACCGGCAAGCCGTGTCACGTCCTCGTTCAGCAGGTGGGTCAGGCTTTCCATGCCTGCCATCGGACAGCATTGCTCGAAGCTCTCCCTCACAGCTTCAAACGCTTCATCGACAAGCGAAGGCGCAGTCGGCGCTGTGGCCAGAGCAAGGGGGGATGTGGTCGTCGTCTTCATGGTGTTGCTTCCTTCTGTGGTTCAAGCACACCGAGCCTAAGGCTCAGCGGAAGCAACGCCACACTAATTCAAAGGTTCAATATCAAACGGGACATCCCTCTTGGGGCCGTGGTTAGGCGCGAGGCAGCTACGCGATAGAATAGAGGAGTTTTACCGGGCGGGGTGACACCAAGCGCCGCCAGTTCGTCGATATGCGCCTGCATCGCCGTCTTGTCGCGAGCGGTTCAACCGGCAATTAGGAGGCGCCTCGGTCGGAACACCACCAAGATTTCACCTTGGCGGGAAACCAGCGTTAAGGGTAAAGAGGGAATTGGTCACGGGCGCAGGCACTCCTTGGTCTCGAAGGCGAGGATCGCCGCATGGCGGCAATCCTCGCCGGCAAGATCTAGAGTGGCCCCCGGTGATCTCAAGATCACCGGGGGCCACTCTAACACTTTGGCCTAAAAGCAAATCGTCGTCGCGGGCGTTTCCGTCTGCTCGGGATTTGCTCTAGGCGCTGCGGTAGAGCTTCGTCATCACGAATTCGCGATGCTTCAGGGACTCCGCGGCCGTGAGCCGACCGTTGCAGGTACGGATCATGATGTCGATCAAGGCATCACCAGCCTGATCCAAGGTCATGGTTCCGGCCAGAATGCCCGAACAGTCGAGGTCGATGTGCTCCGGCATCTCGCGCGCAGTGCGCGGATTGGCCGAGAGCTTGATCACCGGTTCGATCGGATTGCCGATGATGTTGCCCTGACCGGTCGGGAAGAGATGCACCACGAAGCCGGCTGCCGCCTGTAGGGTCACGCACTCCGCGGCGGCCGACGATGTGTCCATGAAGTAGAGTCCGGTGCCTTGGGCCGGCTCCTCGGCCGGCTCCAGCACGTCGATGAAGCTGGTCATCTTGCCGATCTTCTGCAGGTTGCCGAAGGCCTTCTCCTCGATCGTGGTCAGACCGCCGGCGATATTGCCCTTGGTCGGCTGCGATTCCGAGAGGTCGGAGGTCTTATGAGGCTCGATCACCTCGTCCATATAGGCCTGCCAGGTCTGCATGAACTTCTCGCCGATCTCCTTGGAGACCGCACGGGCGGCACAAACCTCTTCGGCGCCGGTCAACTCCGAAGTCTCGCCGAAGCAGGTGGTGGCGCCCAGCGGATCAATCTTGTCGATCAGGTTACCGACGGTCGGGCAGGAAGCCAGACCCGAGGTGGTGTCGGATTCGCCGCACTTGGTCGAGACCCAGAGATCGAAGACCTTGCAGGGCTCGCGTTGCAGTTCCGAGGCCCACTGCGAGAACTCCTGAGCCTTGTGCGAAGCATCGGCCACGCACTTGATCTCGCCGTTGCCCTCAATGGCGAAACCGGCGACCGGCTTGCCGGTGGCGGCGATGCCGTCGACCACACGCTTGGTCCAGCCCGGCTCAATACCGATGACGATGCAAGCGGCGACATTGGGGTTCTTGCCGGTGCCGATCAGGGTGCGGAAGTGCAGGTCCAGGTCGGCGCCGAACTGCAGGCGCCCATAGTGGTGCGGCAGCGCCAGGCAGCCGTCAATGTTGTTCGCCACCTTCTCGCAGGCCGCGTTCGACAGGTCGTCGAGCGGCAGAATGGCGACGTGATTGCGAATTCCGACGCGACTGTTCTCGCGCCGATAGCCCAAGAATTCGCGGTCGGCTAGGGCCGTCATCTCTACCACCTCTTGGTTTTCATGTTGTGGACGTGCACGTGATCGCCGGCCTTGGCATCGGCGACGATCTTGCCGATGTCGTGCCCGTACTTCAGGACCGTGTCGCCTACCGAGCAATCGGCCAGCGCGATCTTATGGCCCAGCGGAATATCGGCCAGCGCCGTCATGGTCAGCTGCTTGCCGGTTTCCATCACCAAGCCGCTCAGCGAAGCGCCGGCACTGACGCCTTCGACGACGACGACGCCGACGGAATCCACCGCGCCGTGCACCAAAAAATCGGGTCCACTCATAGCTCCTTCCTCAAGGCTGTTGTTTCCTTTTCTCTCGGGTCAGGCCTTCCGCTGTAGCGGAAAGGTCGGTGCCGGCGGCCAGTCCGCCGGTGTCTAGAAAGCAGATCGCGAGGCTTTTTGCACCCGGCTGCTGGAAATTCGAAGCGATGCTTCCTCTCATCCGGTCGCGACTAGGGACGCAGCACGATCTTGGCGGCCGGCGTTGCTCCGCGATCCAGATCCAAGAATGCTTGTCCACCCTCGGCCAGGGGCCGCTCCTCGACCCAGTCCAGCTTGCCCAGACGCTCGTCGTAGAGTGCGGCCAGAGAGGCTCTGAGGTCAGCGTCGGTGTAGGTGTAGACACCTAGAAAGGTGATTTCGGCCAGTGTAACACGCCGCGCGTCGAAGTCGCCGGCCCAATCCTGCAGACCGACATGCGTGATTGTTCCACCTTGGCGTACGGCGGCGACGGATGCCGCGCGCGTCGCCGTCGAGCCAACCGCATCCAGTACCAGATCGAAGGCGCCCGCCTCGGCCGGCTGGGCCAGAGGGTCGAAGCTGTCGAGTCCGGCACAGGCCGCAGTCTGCCGGCGCAAGCCATTGGTTTCAGCCAGGCGCACTTGGGCCGCACCCCAAGACCGCAGGATGAGACCGCCCAGCAGGCCAACCGAGCCGCCGCCGATCACCAGGGCTCGGCTCTCCGGCAGCGGGCGCCAGGCGGTACGCGCGGCCAGTGCCAGCGCGTGCCATGCGGTGGCGCAGGGCTCGGTCAGGGCGGCACTGGCGGCCGGCATGTCGTCCGGCACGGGGATCAGGTTGGCCGCGGGCAGAGCCAATCGCTCGGCGAAAGCACCGGGGATGCGCATGCCGACTAGTTCGCGATCCAGGCAGAGGTTGGCGTGTCCGCCCCGGCAGTCGACGCAGCGCCCACAAGTCACCAAGGGGTTGACGATCACGCGCCGCCCCTCGAGCGGGCCTTCGAGCACGCGGCCGGCGGCCTCATGGCCCAAGATCAGAGGTGGCACCCGGCGCGGGTCATGGCCGTGCCAGGCATGCATGTCCGAGCCGCAGATGCCGACGGCTTCGACGGCCAGTAGGGAATAGCCAGAAACAAGCTGCGGCTCCGGCTCTTCGCGAAACGCGGTTTCTTTGGTGGCGGTGTAGACGAGCGCTTTCATCGCAGCCTCATTTGGCGGTGTAGCCGCCGTCGACGAAAAGGACCTGCCCGGTCACGTAGGCCGCGGCCGGGGAGGCAAGAAAGATCAGGGGCCCCAGCAGATCGTCCAACTGGCCGTTGCGGCCGACACAGGTCTGCGCGGCATGTCGCTCGGCCAGGGCTTCGTCTGCGAAGACCGAGGCCGTGAGCTCGGTCGGGAAGAAGCCGGGCGCGATGGCGTTGCAGGTGATGCCTTGGCTGGACCAGGCCTCGGCCATGGCGCGGGTCATCTGCACCACGCCGCCCTTGGCAGCGCCATAGGCCAAACCCTTGGGAAAGGCGCGGGTCGACTGCAGCGAGGCGATGTTGACGATGCGCCCCCAGCCCCTGCCTTGCATTGCCGGCACTAGGGCCTGAGCCAGGAAGATGGGTGCCGTCAGGTTGATGTCGAGAGTCTTTTGCCAAGCCTCGGGCGTCAGCTCCTCGGCCGCCATCCTGGGATTGAGACCGGCCGCATTGACCAGAATGTCGGGCGGGCCGAACGGTTTAGCTATGTCCTGAGCCAGGCTCGTGAAATCTCGCGCGGCACCCAAGTCGACGGGACAGGCCGCTGCCTGCCGGCCTACGCTGTTCATGTTGTCTTGCCAAGCCTCCAGCAGGCTCGCGCGGCGGGCTAGGCCGACCACCGCAGCCCCAGCTTGGGCGAGCCCGTCGGCCAGGGCCTTGCCGATGCCCGAACTGGCGCCGGTCACGCAGGCCACGCGGCCGCTGAGGTCGAAGCGTTGCAACACCATCAGCAGTGGCCTGCGGGCAGAGGTGGCGGTTGGTACAAGGGCGTCACTTTCTGGTGCTCAGTAGATCGGCGGCAGGAAGACGGTGGAGATGATCGGCAGATAGGCGATCAGCAGCACCACGACCAGCATGGTGAGGACGTAGGGGATGGCCCGCCAGGCGATCTTCAGGACCGATTCTCCGGTTATGCCCGCCACTACGAAGAGATTGAGGCCCAGGGGCGGGGTGATGAAACCGACGCCCAGCGTGGTGATCATCAAGATGCAGAACTGGATGTCGCTCATGCCGATCTCCTGCGCCAAGGGCAGCAGGATGGGGGCCAGGATGACGATGTTTGGCGTGGTCTCCATGACGCAGCCGGCGGCGATCAGGATGCCGATCATCAAGAGGATGATCAGCGCCGGATCGTCGGTCAGCGAGGTCACCGCATAGACGAAGCCTTGCGGCACCTGCAGGGCCGCCAGGGTCTGCGCCAAAGGCAGAGACAAGGCGATGATCGGCAGGATCACGCCATTCACCTTGGCCGAGCTCACCAGCATCTTGGGGAAATCGGCCAAGGTCAGGGTGCCCTGTGCCATGCCGATCAGAATGGTGGTGCCGACGGCAACCGCAGCCGCTTCGGTCGGGGTGAAGACGCCGCTGTAGATGCCGCCCAGGATGATGACCGGCACCAGCAGGGCATAGCGTCCGTCCCAGACGGCAGCACGCCAGCGCGCGAAGGAGAAGCCGGCCTTCTCGCCTTCGAAGCCGTGGATTCGGTTCATGATTGCGTTGGTCACCATGATCGAGACCATGATCATGACGCCCGGAATGGCCGCAGCGAGGAACAAAGTGGAAGCGGAGACGCCCAGGATCAGTCCGATGATGATGTAGGCGATAGAGGGCGGGATCAGAATGCCGGTACAGGCGCCCGATGCGACCAGGGCGCAGGCGTAAGGGCGGGGGTAGCCCTTGTCGACCAGCTTCTGGATGGTCATGCGGCCGACCGCGGCGGCGCCGGCAGCATCGGATCCAGAGATGCAGGCGAAGAAGCCGCAGCCCAGCACCGTGGCTGTGCCGAGCCCGGCGCGCACGCCGCCCGTAGTGGCGTCCGCCACATCCAAGAGTTTGCTGGAAAGGCCGGTGCGTACCAGCACGTCGCCGGTCAGGATGAAGAGGGGAACGGCGATCAAGGCAAAATGGTCGATGCCGTCGAAGAGCGATTCGCCGAGCAGGCCGATCGGCAGGACCCCTGTGATCAGCAGCATCGCCATGGCGCCGATGCCAAGCGCCGCCCAGACCGGAACCGCGAGTGCGATCAAACCCACGATCAAGAGGACTGGACCATAGAATTCCCAGCCGAGCTCGACCGATTGTTCTTGTAGCTGTTGCCAAAGCATGGTACTGTGCCTCCTTTAGTCAAACAGCTTGCTGCCTTCGTAGACCGCTCGGCCGCGCATCAGATCGGTGAAATCGCGGCGGATCGATTGCAGAAGACGAAAGACCATGAGGGAGAAGCCGAGCGGCACGGCGGCGAGGAACCAGACCAAGCTGATGCGCAGACCGTGGGTGACAGACCCGAAGCGCAGAGAGGTCAGGATCGACTCGATCGAGGTGTAGATGGCGACGATGGCTAGGGCCAGCATGCAGAAGTCGCCAAAAAGGTAGAGCAGCGCCTTGGCGCGATTGGGCACCATCAGCAGCAGCACGTCAATGCGGATATGGGCGCGATCCTTGACCGCGGCGGCGGCCCCGACCCAGGCCAGATAGATGAAGGCGTAGCGCGCCACCTCCTCGCCCCAGATCGAGGAGTAGGAGAGAACGAAACGGCGCAAGACCTCGACCACGATGGTGGCGACGATCATCGCGTAGAAGACCAGCAACAGCCATCGCTCGGCATTGTCGTCGAGGCGCTGCCATATGGTTTGAGGTCGGTCCTGGATCTGATTCATGGCACAGACTCCCCTGTTGGCCGCCGGGATAGTCCAGGCGAGCGATGCTTTGGGGTCGGGCGGTCGAGGTTTGAACCCCGACCGCTCTCTATCCGCACCGTGCTTACTGGGTGCACGGCACTCCCTAGAGATTAAGCGTCGTGGACGTAGAAACGGCTCTGCGTCCCGGCCGCCTCTTCAAGCTGGCCGAAGTGCTCCAAGGAGCCGGCCAGTTCTTGCTTGTAGGTCTCCCACTCGGGGCGCTGAAAGCCGCCGGCGGCAACCCATTCGGCCATCTCGGCCGCGGTCGGCGAATAGAACTCGACGCCGGCCTTGGCCATCTCGGCCATGGCGTAGTTGCGGGCGGCAGGGACCTTGGCCAGGTTCTGCTGCATGGTGATGCCGGAGGCGAATTCGATGCCGTCCTGCACGTCGCCGGGTAGCGAGTTGTACCATTCGAGATTGCAGGAATAGACTTGGCTGTCCGGCACGGCCTTGGAGAAGGTGACCCAAGAGAGGACGTCCTTGAAGCCGAAGACGTAAAGCGCGCCAACCGCCGGATCCAAGGCATCGGCGACGCCCTGCTTGATGGCCGAGGGCGTCTCGCCCCATGCGACCGGGGTCGGGTTGGCGCCGATCATGCGATAGTACTGTTGCAGCATCTGCGAGCCGGGGACGCGAAACTTGACACCGGAAAGATCGGCTGGAGTTTTGACCGGGCCGTCCATGCCGCGGCGGATGGCGACGACCCGTGGGTCGATGACCACGTACCAAAGCGCCTTGAAGCCCTTGGCCTCGATCTTGGGATGCACGTCAGCCGCCCAGGCATCGGAGGTCACCAGATTCACGAAGCGCTGATTGGCGCCGCAGAAGTAGGGCAGGTTGATCAGGTCGATGGTCGGCGCGAAGGGCGCGAAGTTGGAGAGCGAATGCTGTGCCGCCTGGATCGTGCCGTTCTGCACCTTTTGCGCCAAGGCACCGCCGGCGCCCAGCTGACCGCCGGCCGCCAGCTTCACATAGACCTTGCCGCGCGTCGCGTTTTGGATGTTCTCCTTGAAATCCAGCTGCATGATCGGATAGCTGCGCGAGGCTCCCAGAATGTAGGCCGTGGCGATGGTCATGATATGATCGGCGGACGACTCGCGCTCGCGCTCTTCCTTGGCGGTCTGCGCCGAGGCCTCGCTGCTGAGCAAGGTGCCGCCGGCAGCGGCAACCAGAGCCGCGGTGAAGCCATAGGTCTTGGTTAGTTCCAGAAAGCGGCGGCGCTCTTCGGACTTCAGCCCATCGGCGCTCCGCTCGGTCTTCTTCGACATCTCTTTAGTCCTCCCTTGTGGTCTCTTGTGATCTTGGGTCTCGGGATGCGGCTGCTGCCTCGCGCTTTAAGCAGCCGACGATGAACAGCAGAACGGCAAGCAACAGCAGGACAAACTCACCGACATCGCTGAGGCCCGGCAGCACGGTTGCCCCCTCCATGATCGCCAGCTTTCCGACGATCACATTGGCAAGGAAGGCAAGGAACAGGAGGCCTGCTGCGAGCAAGGCCGCTCTTGATTTGATCCATTCCATCGGTCTGGTGCCTTTCTGCAAGCGCTTACATTTTCGGAGTTTAACGAGGAATGTCTGTGGCGTCAATCCATTTGTGGTAAGCCGTATTTCTGTCGTAGGTTGACAACGATGGATGGGAAGCGCTTGCAACAAAAGGGCAGCGGTCGGCCGACTTTGGAGGATGTGGCAGAGGCCGCCGGGGTTTCCACGGCCACGGTTTCTCGCTGCCTCAGCCATCCCGAGAAGGTACGCCGGGAACTTCGTCGCCGGGTCGGGGAGATCATCGCGCGGCTGGGCTACTCGCCGCATGGAGCGGCCCGTGCCCTGGCCTCCAGCCGCACCAACACCATCGGTGCGGTGATCCCGACGCTCTCCAACGCGATCTTTGCTTCAGTTGTCCAAACTCTGCAGGGGGCCCTGGCAGCCAAAGGCCGAACCTTGTTGCTTGCAGCCTCGGATTACGACCACGCGCGCGAGGCGCAGCAGATCGGCAACCTGGTGGTGTGCGGTATCGACGGGCTGATGCTGACCGGGGAGGAACGCGATCCTGCCGTCTACGAGCTGCTGCAGCGTCGTCAGATCCGCAAGGTCTGCACCTATGTGTATCATCCGCACTCGCCGCACAGCACCATTGGGTTCGACAATGCCGCCGCCATGCGGCGCCTAGTAGCCTATCTGCATGATCTGGGACATCGGCGCATGGCGATGATCGCCGGTCTCAGCCAAGGCAACGATCGCGCGCGAGAGCGCATCGAAGGCGTGAAGGCAGCGCTGGCGGAGCGTGATCTGGCGCCCAGCGCCGTGCTGGAGCGCGACTATGGCGTGAACGAGGGGCGCCAGGCCTTACAGCTGCTGATGGCGGCAGCGGAGCCGCCTACGGCCATTCTTTGCGGCAACGACGTTCTGGCCTTGGGCGCCCTGCTGGAGGTGGCACGCCTGGGCATTGCCGTGCCGGGCCGCATCTCGATTACGGGCTTCGACGATCTGGTGCTGGCGCGAGAGATACCACCGGGGCTGACCACCATCCATGCTCCCTTGGCCGAGATGGGGCGCCAGGCCGCCGACTATCTGATGGCCTCGACGGCGGCCGAGGCGACGCCGCTGCACCGAGAACTGCCGGCCGATCTGGTGGTGAGGGGCTCGAGCGGTCCGGCTCCTTAACTGCCGTTCATGACAAAGATTTGTGCGCCCTAGGCTCGGAATTCCGGGAGCGGAGCGTCTATCTCATTGAAAGCGGCCGAGGCGCGGCGGAGTTAAACAGCCTGCAGCCGATCCAGGAAGGGAAAGATGAGTGAATCTCTATTGATTGTCGGCGCCGGTTCCGGTCTGTCCGGCTCTTTGGCCAGATTAGCGTCCCGCGAGGGCATGCAGGTGTCGTTGGCTGCGCGCAATAGCGACAAGCTGGCTAGCCTGGCCGCCGATACCGGTGCCAAGACCTTCACATGCGACGCCACCAAGGAAGATCAGGTGCGGGATCTCTTCGACGCGCTCGAGGGAACCCCCGACTGGGTGGTCTTCAATGCCAGCGCTCGTGCCCGCGGCCCCTTCGGCGAGCTGGACCGCGACCAGGTCCGCAATGCCATCGAGGTTTCCGCCTGGGCTGCCTTCCTGGTCGCTCGCGAGGCGGTGCCGCGCATGCTGGCGCGTCCCGTAGGGGCCTCCGGCAGCCTCTTCTTCACCGGCGCCTCGGCAGCGGTGAAGGGCTACAAGCAGTCGGCTCCCTTCGCCATGGGTAAGTTCGCCCAGCGCGGCCTGGCGCAATCCTTGGCGCGCGAACTCAGCCCGCAGAACATCCACGTGGCGCACTTCGTAATCGACGGCGGCATCGCCAATCCCGACCGCGGCACCGTCAACGATGCCGAGCACCCCGATCGCTGGCTGGAGCCCAACGCCATCGCCCAGAGCTATCTCGACGTGCATCGCCAGCACCGCAGTGCCTGGAGCTGGGAGCTGGAACTGCGGCCCTGGTTGGAAACTTTTTAGCAGACGCGAAAGGGCCGGCCGTCTTATTGCAGCCGGCACCTTGTTGAGACGCGCTTCGGGCTAGAGGGTGAGCACCAGCTGATAGGTCCAGCCGCAGAGCATGGCGCCGATCAGCGAGAAGCCCATGTAGGCGAAAAAGCGGGCGACGGACCAGAGCCTGCACCGCGATCGCGGCCGGGATCGAGGTGACGCGCCGGCCACCATGAAGGCTAAGGCTGCACCCTGGCTCATGCCTAGGTCCATGAGCGCGGCTGTGGTCGGGATGGCGGCATAGCCGTTGAGATAGGCTGGGACGCCGACCAGGGTGGACGGCGAAGTTCTGCTCCTGTCCGACCAAGGCTATTAGATCGGCCGCCGGCACGTATAGGCCAGCATCAGGCTCTCCAGCATAAAAGCCAGGGTCAGCCACTTCAGCAGAAAGTGCCCGTTGCTCACCGACTCCTTGCCGAACATCTGCTGGCGCGCAGGATCCTGCCAGAAGGCCCAGACCGGTTTAGCCTAGCTTAGATTCTTGGCGGCGCAGCTCGAAGGGGCGACCTTCAAGGGTTCAGCAAAGCTGGCGAAGCGCTTCTGCGGGACCCAGGTGGCAAAGCCACCGGCCAGACTCAAGGCCACCGCTGAGAGGGTCTTGGCCAGGGCAAATTCGACAGATGCCGGCCGCGGTCACGACGAAGACCTCAGGGTCCATGTCGGTGAGGCCAGCCAGAAGGCCATGACCGCCGGCAGCGGCGCGCCTGCTGCCATCAGAGCGGCGATCAGCGGAATGACCCCGCAGGAGCAGAAGGGCGGGAGCGCGCCGAAGAGGGCGGCGGTCAGGATCATCGTCTCCGCCCGCCCGCGGAAGGCGCACGCCACCAAGCCGTCGGCACCGCTGGCTCGGGCATAGGCGCGACTAGGACCGCAGCCGCAAGAAAGGGCGCGATCCAGAGCAGGCTGTCCAGCGTGAAGGCGGCGGTTTCTAGAGCCTGGCTTCGGTCCAGAAGAAAGAGCAGGCCGATCAGCAAGGCCGAGGTCGACCAGACCCGGTCCAATCCACCCGGCCAGGTAAGCGGTAGGCGCCGCCGCACCGCGTCAAACTCCCCAGCCAGGCTAGGCAATGCACTTAATTTCGATATTCCCAGTTTAATCGTTATATGATTCCTGTCTAAAAGGGCAGTCGGCGTTGGACGCTGAGCTTTCCTCAGTCTTCTGTCGTGCTATCTAGTCTCTGACTGCGGTATCTCGGCGTCGAGGCAGCATTCCTCTTGCAGGTAGGCGATCATCCGGTCCATGGCTTGGTAGTTGGCGCGGCAGATCAGCGTCGTGGCCTGTCGCTCCTGGGTCACCAGACCGGCCGAAATCAGTCTGTGCAGATGGCGCGAGAGGGTCGAGCGCGGCAGCTGCGACTCAGCCTGGAGCGTCCCGACGGAGCGACCCTCGTCGCCGGCCCGGACCAAGCTGCGATAAAGGGCCAGCCGTGTCGGTGTGCCCAGCGCTTCCAACTGCCTTGCGGTCGTCTCTAGCATCATGTGGAGGAAGATAGAGGCTCTTTGCTCGCTTTATAACGATAATTCTAGGAATATTGAAATAACCTGTTCGGCCAGACCCTGGTCTGCCGCCGGCAAAGGCCCTAGAGTGAGATCACCCTCGTTACCCTTTCAGGATTGCGGAATGACCGCCTCGCCTCCTTTGCTTCCCTATGCCCCCATCGCGCTGGTGACCGGCGCCAGCCGCCGTGTCGGTCGACACTTGGTTTTGACTTTGGCGACAGACGGTTGGCCCTTGGCGCTGCATTGCCGCCGCTCGCTCGCCGACGCCGAAGCCCTGGCGCAGGAGGTCCGGGGCAAGGGCGGTCAGGCCGAGATCTATGCCGCCGATCTGGGCGTGGAGGCCGAGGCCAAGGCCCTGTTGCCGCGTATTCAAGAACGTCAGGGAGCGCTCGGGCTGCTGGTGAACAACGCCGGGCACTTTCAGCGCGACACCTGGGACAGCGTGACCCGTGAAGGTTGGCAGGCGCATCTTGATGCCAATCTGCGCGCACCCTTCCTGCTGTCGCAGGCCTTCGCCGAGCATCTGCCGGAGGACAAGCGCGGCCTCATCGTCAACATGCTGGATCAGCGCGTCTGGAACCCAGGCCCCACCTTCGTCAGCTACGGTGTTTCCAAGTCGGGTCTCTGGGCGCTGACCCGCGCCCTGGCCCTTGCTCTGGCGCCGCGCATCCGGGTGAACGGTATCGGCCCGGGTTTCCTCCTGCCGGACGTTGGCGGCGACCCGGATCTCTTCAAGCGCCGAGTCGCGGGCCAACCGCTGCAGCGTGGCGGTTCTCTGGAAGAGGTATCGGCAGCTCTCAGGTTTTTCGTCGAGGCGGCCTCGGTGACCGGTCAGATGATCGCTTTGGACGGGGGTCAGCATCTTGCCTAGCGGGCCTCATCGACCACAGGTCAGCCAACTCCTGATCCGAGACCTCTGTCTTTGGGTTCATCTCGGCGTCGGTGCGGAAGAGCGCGCGCAACCGCAGCGCCTACTGATCTCGATCGAGCTTGACGTGGTGCCGGCCCTGCCGCACGTCGACGACGTCACCTCCGTCGTCGACTATGGCGCGGTGCTGGCCTTGGTCCGAGACTTGGCGTCACGCGAGACGCAACTGCTTGAAACCTGGGTGCAATGGATTGCCGATATCTGTCTGCTTGATAGGCGTGTGATGTCAGCAACCATTACACTTGTAAAGCCAGATGTGTTCTCTGAAGAAGTGCAAATCGGCATCCGGCAGAGCGTCGTACGCGAGTCCTGAACTAAGGAGCTTGGCGTAAGCCATTGCCACATATCGACTTTCGCAGAGAAAAAAATGTCGGGAGTTTTGCACAGCCATTTGCGCGAGTTTTGAGACTCTCGATCCGACCCCTATTTAGCACTTCGGACACTGTAATTTAACAAAATTGCAAAAAATATGCTAATATAATCAATAGCTTAGTAAAGCTTCACATCTTCTAGGCAGATTTGAGAAAGTCCTGTGTCAGTAGGATTCCCAGACGATGTCCTCGTCGTTAATCACAGACTTATCCACATCTTCCGTGGATAGTCGTACACGAACCGCCGGCAGCCTCCGGCTTGATAGCGAATTCTTGAGGTCATGCAAGACAGGCGTTGTGGATTTCAGCTCCGTCTTTACCTCTGAGACGCTGGCGGATAGAGGGTTGGTATGAAAGGAAAGCGGCGAGAGAAGGATCCCACACAGGGAGGCAAGCGTGCCGTTCCTCTGACGGAGGGCGAGGCGGCAGTCGAGCCCCATGAGGCGACCTCTAAGGAGGATCGGGTCCGCGGCGTCGAGGTCCTGCGGGAGGCACTCAAGACCCTGCCGAGCGGTCCCGGCGTCTATCGCATGATCAATCGACGCGGCGATGTGCTCTACGTCGGCAAGGCGCGCCACCTGAAGCGGCGCGTCACCACCTACAGCCTGCCGCAACGGCTGCCTTATCGCCTCCAGCGGATGGTCTCGGAGACAGCACAGCTGGAGGTGATCTCGACGGCCAGCGAGGTCGAGGCTCTGCTGCTCGAGAGCAATCTGATCAAGCGCTATCGGCCACGCTACAATGTGCTGCTGCGCGACGACAAGTCCTTCCCCTATATCCTGCTCACCAAGGACGAGGCGGTGCCGCGGCTGACCAAGCATCGCGGCGCACACTCGCAAGCCGGCGACTACTTTGGCCCATTCGCTTCGGCTGGTGCGGTCAATCGCACGATCACTGCCCTGGAGAAGGCTTTCCTGCTGCGCTCCTGTTCCGATTCAACCTATGCCGCGCGCACCCGGCCTTGTCTGCTCTATCAGATCAAGCGCTGCTCGGCGCCCTGCGTCGAGCGCATCTCGCGCGAGGACTACGACGGGCTGGTCGCCGATGCCAAGGCCTTCCTGGTCGGCCGCGAGCAGGGTGTAAAGGAGGATCTGGCGGAGGCAATGGAGGCGGCCTCGCAAGCCCTGGATTTCGAACAGGCGGCGCGCTACCGTGATCGTCTGAGTGCGCTGGCCCATATCCAATCGCACCAGGACATCAATCTCGAGGGGATCGACGATGCCGATGTGGTGGCGGCGATCGCCGAGGGCGGCGTGGTCTGCGTTCAGGCCTTCTTCTTCCGCGCCGGCCGCAACTACGGCAACCGCGCCTACTTCCCGGCCCACGACAAGGCAATGGAGAGCGACACCGTGCTGGCCGCCTTCCTGGCGCAGTTCTATGACAACAAGCTGCCGCCGCCCTTGGTGCTTTGCAGCCAGGCCGTGCCGCAACAAGCCCTGATCGCCGAGGCGCTGAGCCAGAGGGCCGGACGCAAGGTGGTCCTCAACGTGCCGCAACGCGGTGCCAAGCGCAGCCTCATGCAGCAGGCCCTGACCAACGCCCGCGAGGCCCTGGGGCGCCGCCTGGCCGAGGCCTCCTCGCAGCACCGACTGCTGAACGCGCTGGCCGAACGGCTGGATCTCGAAGCCACGCCCGAGCGCATCGAGGTCTATGACAACAGCCACATCCAGGGCAGCAATGCCTACGGTGCGATGATCGTCGCCGGGCCCGAGGGCTTCACCAAGCAGGCCTATCGCCAGTTCGGCATTCGCGGCAAGGGCGGCGGCGACGACTATGCCATGATGGAGGAGGTCTTCACCCGCCGCTTCACCCAAGCCTTGAAAGAGGATCCTGATCGGGAGGGTAAGATCTGGCCGGATCTGGTGATGATCGACGGCGGTCGCGGCCAGTTGCAGGTGGTCGAAAAGGTGCTGGCCGAGCTGGGGATCAAGGACCTGGACCTGGTGGCGGTGGCCAAGGGTCCGGACCGCGATGCCGGGCGCGAGCGGCTGTTTCGCCCAGGTTGCGAGGCCATGCTGCTGGAGCCCCGAGATCCCGTGCTCTACTTCATCCAGCGCCTGCGCGACGAGGCGCACCGCTTCGCCATCGGCACCCACCGGCAGGGGCACAGCAAGAGCCGTTTGACCTCTGCCTTGGACGAGGTCCCGGGGATCGGCGCCAAGCGCAAGAAGGCGTTGCTCATGCACTTCGGTTCCGCCCGCGCCATCTCCCGCGCCGGTCTGGCCGATCTGGAGGCGGTTCCCGGCATCTCGCACACCGTCGCGCAGAAGATTCGCGACCACTTTCACACCGAGTAGCCGGCACTTCCACTCGCGCGCGCAGAGCCGCTCTGTTAGTTTTTAGGCGGAGCGGCGATCACGAGGGGAGGACAGCCATGATCGGACGGGTGTCCGCGGCACTTGCCGGAGCAGTCTTACTGGCACTTGGCTGGTCCGCGAGCGGCCAGGCCGAGACCAAGCATCAGGGCGCGGATATCGTCCTCTTCGAGGGCTACGACGAGCAAGGCAAGAGCTTCGGTGCTTCGGCTGCGCACGACAACCTAGTGCATGGCAAATTCGACAATCGTATCCATTCGATCCGGGTGGTTCGCGGCGTCTGGTAAGTCTGCTCGGAGGCGCATTACCGCGGCAGCTGGCGCAACTACAGACCTGGCCCGCATCGCATGAACGACCAACTGGCCGGCAAGGTTTCCTCCTTCCGCCGCGGCGGGCCGGTTGACAGTCCGGGCAATCCGGTCCGCCAGACCGACGACGATGTGCTGCTGTGGAGCGGCGACAATGGGCAGGGGCAATCCTTCGGCCTGGCTCGCAACACCGCCGATCTGGTGGAGGTCGGCTTCAAAGACGTGGCGCGGTCTTTGCGGGTGCGCGATGGTCGCTGGACCCTTTGCAGCGACAAGGACTACCAGGGTTACTGCGAGAGCTATGGGCCGGGATTGCATCAATTGGGTCTGCTGCTCTATCGGCACGGCTCCTCGATCAGGCGCGATGACGGCAAAGCGGCGCACCACAAGGACAAGGTTAACAAGACCGTCGTCCTCTACGAAGGTCGTGACGGCGGCGGCCCACTACGCCAGCAACAAACAGGCGAATCTCATCCTGGACGGCTTCAACGACCGCACCCGCTCGGTGCGAATTCGTCACGGCCAGTGGCGCTTTTGCAGCGAGGTGAACTACAGCGGCGCCTGCCACGACTATGGCGTCGGCCTGCACAATCTGGATCCGGCTCTGGACCGCAAGCTGAGTTCCTTCCGCATGGTCTCGGCCGGAAAGCGACCAGGGCATCACAATCATCCCGACTAGAGCACATTCATTTTATGAAGTGTCATAGCCTGCTGGTGCAAAATCGTTTGCGCACTCGTGCGGCTCGAACAGACCGATGATGTCGCCCACGGTATTCCAGAGGGCGCTGATGGTTCTTTCGGCCCTTGCGCGGATCAGTGATTTGAGCTTGGCGAATGCCATCTCGATTGGGTTGAAGTCGGGACTGTAGGGCGGCAGATATGTGAGGGTGGCGCCTGTGGCCTCGATGGCCTGTCGGACGCCGGCGGCCTTGTGCGCCGGCAAGTCATCCATGATCACGACATCGCCGGGATTGAGGGTCGGCGCCAGCGCTTGCTCGATATAGGCAAGAAAAGCGACGCCATTCATGGCGCCGTCGAGCACCATCGGCGCAGTCATTCCGGTCAGCCGAAGCGCGCCGGTAAAGGGGGTTGTCTTCCAATGCCCGTGGGGGATGCCCGCGCGACAACGCTCGCCCCGCCTGGAACGCCCACGCAGCCGCGCCATCTTCGTCGACAGGCCCGTCTCGTCGATGAAGACCAGCCTGGCCGGATCGAAATCGAGTTGGCTGTCAAACCAGGCCTGGCGCTTTCTCAAGACCTCCGGCCGCTCCTGCTCCAATGCGTGCGCGGTTTTTTTGTACGTGAAGCCGCACCCGCGCAGCCAGTTGTTCAGCGCGCGCCGGCCAATCCGGACGATGACGTAGAGAAAGTTTCGCACATTTGTGTGTGGTTGGTGGCCCCGAATCCCTCAGGCTTTCAGTCACCAGACGGAGAAGCCAATAGAGGAGGCCAGAGCCACCCTGGACGAGGATAACACGAAGGGCCTGTCGAACGTGGTCCGTATCGACGCCGGTCGGATAGAAGATCATCTGAGGCAGATCGTGCGAGGCAGCGTCTAGGAGACACTGAACAGCCTAGTGGAGGCAGAGGCGGATCGGCTTTGCAATGCAGGGCGCCATGAGCGCAGTGAGGCGCGCCGCGACACACGAGCTGGCCGCTCCGAGCGCAAGCTGCACACGAGCGCCGGAGAGGTGCAGGTGCAAGGTGCCAAAGCTTCGCAAGCAGACGCATCGACGACGGCAATCATCGAGCGCTATCACCGGCGCGCGCGCTCGCTCGAAGAGGCTTCGATGGAGATGTATCTGGCTGGTGTGTCGCTACGCCGGGTGGAGGACATCACCGAGGCCCTGTGGGGCACGCGGGTGAGCCCCAGCAGGGTCTCCAATCTCAACAAGAAGCTCTACTCCCAGATCGAGACCTGGCGGAACCGGTCGATCGAGGGCGAACACCCCTACCTCTATCTGGACGGCCCTACCTCTATCTGGACGGCATTGTCCTGAAGCGCAGTTGGGCAGGTGAAGTGCGCAACGTCGCGCTGCTGGTTGCGGTCGCTGTCAAGGCCGACGGCTACCGCGAGACCCTCGGCAGCCTCGAGGGAGCCAAGGAAGACAAGAAGGGCTGGAGCGCCTTCCTCAAGCACCTCAAGGAGCGCGGCCTGACGGGTGTCGAGTTGATCGTCTCGGATGCCTGCATGGGGCTCGTCGAGAGCGCGACCGAGTTCTATCCGGACGCCCAGTGGCAGCGCTGCGTCGTGCATTGGATGCCTTCGTGCCCGGTGCCGACCGGTAAGATGCGTGACGTCGCTCTCATGCTGAAGGCTATACATGCCCAGGAGAGCCGCGAGGCGGCCCGCGCCAAGGCCACGCGGCCAAACTCGGAGCCATGCGCCTGACCAAGGGCGCCGACTGGCTAGAGGAGACGGTCGAGGAGACCTGGGTCTACCATGCCTTCCCCAATAAGCATTGGCGCCGGATCAGGACCGACAATCCTCTGGAGAGGATCATGCGGGAGATCCGGCGGCGACCCCGCGTCGTCGGAGCCTTCCCCGACGGCCAATCGGCCCTCAACCCGGCCGCGGCCAGGTTGAGACACATCGCTGGCACCAAATGGTCCAGCAAGCGCTACATGAACATGGACCTGCTCAAGCAGCGAGACAGGGTTGCCTGATGGAACAGCCCGCCAAACCCAATGTGCGAAAGATCCTGGACACTACCATCTGGACGTCGCGCTCGTCCGCAAGGCGCGCCACCATCTCATTGAGCGTGATGTCCTTGTCAGTCTCAATCAGGGTCAGTCTCAATCAGGCCCACGATGAAGCCTTCATGCCCATCAAGGCTCGACCCGCGTCGCCGACCGGTCGGTCGCGGCTCCACCTCACCGGCTTTGGCCCGCTTTATCAAGCGGATCGCGGTCGATGGCGCCACACCGAACCGCGCCGCCGCACCACACGCCGACAGGCCCGCCTGTGATGCCTTCAAAACACCAACCCGCAGATCGCCACTCAATGCTCGTCCCATCCAGGACCTCCATGCCTGGAGACCTTCAATCAGACTTGCATCATCCCGTAACATCACAAGCGATTCAGTGATTGGTGGATCTGCTCTAGGCGCCCTTCAAGATCGTGCTCTTCGAGGGCGGCGACGGCCAGGGACACAGCTACGGGCTGCACGATCGCCACAGCGACCTGCAGCGGGACGGCTTCAGCGCGCGCGCCCATCCGGTTCGTGTCAACAACGGCGTCTGGACCCGCCCGCACTACCAAGGCTTTTGCCGAACCTTTCACAAGGGATTGCATAATCTCGGCGACGGCCTGGCCGGACATCTGGTCTCTGCCAAGGAGAATTAAGGACCTCTCGTCAGACCGCTGGAAATGCGGCAGTAGGGCATGGTTGAGACGCTGCGCGGTGCAGCCGGCGCATGCTAGGCTGTCGCCATGCAATCTCCATCGTCTGACGCCGTTCCGCTTCTCATCCTGCCGAACCTCATGACCCTGCTCAGGGTCGTGCTGGTGCTGCCGATCGCCTTGCTGCTGATTCCGGCTGCCGATTGGACACGCTGGCTGGCCTTCGTGCTGATGATCCTGGCCAGTGTGACCGATTGGGCTGATGGCTATCTGGCCCGCGCGCGCTCGCAGGTCTCGCCGCTGGGGCGCTTTCTCGATCCCATCGCCGACAAGTTGCTGGTGGCAGCGGTGCTGGTGGTTCTGGTCGCCACGCGCGACATCGGCGGCTGGGAGGTCGCGGCGGTGGTCGCGATCTTGAGCCGGGAGATCCTGATCTCAGGCCTGCGCGAGTATATGATGGAGCACGGAGTCACCGTGCATGTGACCAAGCTGGCCAAATGGAAGACCACGGTGCAGCTGATTGCCGTTGCACTCTTCATCCTGGTGCCGGCCTTGGGCGGCTTCTGGGGTTGGATCGCCGGCACCTTGTTGTGGCTGGCGGCAGGACTGACGGTGATCACCGGATGGGATTACCTCAAGGGCGGCCTGGCGCACATATCGGAGCCCAAGACCTAGATCGAACCCTGTCCAAGCGACGCTTGGACTGGCGGGCCAGCGCGCCTATCTTCCGGAGACGATGCAGACAGTGAACAAGATCGGCCCGGATGTTGACCAACAGGATAGCGGCCAACAAAATGCCGGCCGCCAACGGGTGATCGGGTTGGCCGGCTGGTCCGGGAGTGGCAAGACGACCCTGGTGACCCAGATCATCCCGGCGCTCATTCGGCGCGGGATCTCGGTCTCGACCCTCAAGCATGCCCATCACGCCTTCGACGTCGATCGCCCAGGCAAGGATTCGCATCGCCACCGGGAGGCCGGGGCGCAGCAGGTTCTGGTTTCCTCGGCCAAGCGTTGGGCCTTGATGACGGAGAACCGCGATGGGCCGGAACCGGACAGCACCGCGCTGCTGGCCAAGCTCGATCCCGTCGATCTGGTGATCATCGAGGGCTTCAAGCACGAGCGGCACGAGAAGATCGAGGTCTATCGCCCCAGCGTCGGCAAGCCGGCGATCTGGCCTGACGATCCGGCCATCGTCGCGGTCGCGACGGATGAACCGTTGACCGGCTGCGGCCTGCCGATTCTGCCCTTGAACGATGTCGAGGCCGTTGCCGACTTCGTCGTGCGTCACTACTGTCTGACGGTGGCAGAGGCGGTCTGATGGCGCAACTGAGCGACGATTGCTTTGCCTTCGGCGGACCGCTGTTGCCGGTCGCCCAGGCCTTGGAGATGCTGCGCGCGCGTGTGCCGACGGTGACGGAGATCGAGCCGCGCCCCTTGGCGGCCTGCTTGGGCCGGGTGCTGCGCGAGAGCGTCGTGTCCGATCTGGCGGTGCCGGCGCACGACAACTCTGCCGTCGACGGCTATGCGGTGCGCTTCGAGGATCTCGATCCCTCCACCGATACGGTCTTGCCAGTGGCCGGCCGGGCGGCTGCTGGCCATCCTCTGGATCGCGCTATTGCGGCCGGCGAAGCCATTCGCATCTTCACCGGTGCGCCCATGCCCGAAGGCGCAGACACCGTGATGATGCAGGAGGACTGCGTTTGCCGGGACGGCCAGGTCACCCTGCGGCCAGGGATCAAGCGCGGCGCCAATCGGCGCGCCGCCGGCGAGGACATTGCGCTCGGCAGCGAAGTGCTTCCGGTCGGTCGCCGCTTGCGGCCCTGGGATCTGGGTTTGGCCGCCAGCCTGGGCCGCACCCGCCTGCAGGTCTCGCGGCCCCTGCGTGTAGCGCTCTGCTCCACCGGCGACGAGTTGGTCGAGCCGGGTGAGAGCCGGGCAGAGGGCCAGATCTATGATGCCAATCGTAATGCCGTGGCCGCCCTGCTGCGCGGCGAAGGCTGCCAGGTCACCGACCTTGGCATTTTTGCCGATCAGGCCTTGCCCATCCGCCGCGCTCTGAATGCGGCGGCGGCTCGCCACGACCTGGTGGTCACGACAGGCGGCGTCTCGGAAGGCGAAGAGGATCACGTCAAGGCGGCGCTCGAGGCTGCGGGTGGGTCGCTTCAATTCTGGCGCCTGGCGATTAAGCCCGGTCGGCCGGTGGCACTGGGCCGCCTGGGCGATGCCGCTTTCGTCGGTCTGCCGGGTAACCCGGTCGCCTGTATCGTCACCTTTGCTGCCCTGGTTCGGCCTTTGATCCGGCAGATGAGCGGCGCCGCGCTCGAGCCCTTGGCGACCTTCTCGGTCAAGAGCGGCTTTGCCCACCGCAAGAAGCGCGATCGCCAGGAATGGCTGCGCGTCAGCCTGGACCGCAAGGGTGGCGAGCTGGCCGAGGCGCGTCGCTTTCCGCGCGAAGGTGCCGGCATCCTCTCCTCCCTTGCCGGCAGCGACGGTTTCCTGATCCTGGACGAGATCTTGACTGAGGTGCCATCCGGCACGATTTTGCCTTTCCTGCCATACAGCGAGGTCTTGGCATGAAGCTGCTCTATTTCGCCTGGGTGAAGACCCGGGTCGGCCTGGCCGAAGAGGAGGTGGACCCGCCCTCGGAAATCTCCACCGTCGGTGATCTCATGGCCTGGTTGGCGGAGCGCGGGCCCGGCTATGCTACCGCCTTCGCCGAGCCGGAGCGCCTGCGCGCCGCGGTCAATCAGGATTTCGCCAAGATCGAGGTACCGATCGCGGCTGGAGACGAAGTCGCTTTCTTTCCGCCGGTGACCGGCGGCTAGCGCGCATGATCAAGGTCCAAGCCGAAGATTTCGACATCGGCGCCGAACTCTCCGCCTTGACCGAAGGCCGGCACGAGATCGGCGGCCTAGCGGTTTTCGTGGGTCTGGTGCGGGCCAAGGTGGCAAACGACGGTGCCCCCGCGGCCATCGACGCCATGACCCTGGAACACTATCCAGGAATGACCGAGAAGATGCTGGCCCAGATCGAGCGCGAGGCTAAGGAGCGCTGGCCCTTGAGCGCCAGCTTGATCATCCATCGCTACGGCCGCCTGGTACCCGGCGATCGCATCGTCATGACGGCCTGCGCCAGCACCCATCGCCAGGCTGCCTTCGAGGCCTGCGAATTCCTGATGGATTGGCTGAAGACCAAGGCCCCCTTCTGGAAGCTGGAAGAGCAGGAGGGTGAGGCGGCCTGGGTCGATGCGCGCGAGAGCGACGAGGCGGCCCGGACCCGCTGGGAGAAAGGTTAGCCGCTTTAGCCTACCGGACGGCATCGTCCCACCCGCCTTCCCGGCCAGCCACGCCAGTCTTCCATGGGCGGTCGGGATCAGTAGCAGACCTTGATTTTCGTCGCTAAGGCTTTTGCGAGAAGGCTTGCGACCCCTATATCCTAGACTGAGCCGAATTGGGATAGCAAGAAGGAACGCGACACGCTATGGTCAACCTGAACGGTTTGCTCGGGCAACTGGTGAACTCCGGCGGTCAGGCCTTGAAGAAGGTTAATGAGGTACTGGATACACCCGGCAAGAAGCTGCTTGCCGGTGGCGCCGGCGCCGGCTGCCGATCCCCAGGCCTTGCCCGAACCGCCGGCCGACAGCGGCCTCATGCCGCCAGACGAGAACGCGCGCGAAGCCCTGGACGAGAACGCGCGCGAAGCCCTGGCCAAGCTTCTGATCGCCGCGATGGTGACGGCTGCCAAGGCCGACGGCATCGTCGACGAGGAACAGCAGGCCATGTTGCGCCATAGCGATGCCCTTGAGCTGACGCCGGAGGAGCAGGGCATGCTCTTTTCCGAGATGGCCGAGCCCTTCGATATGGAGCCGGTGGTAGCGGGTGCCAACATGTCAGAGATCGCTACCGAGGTCTATGCCGCCTCGGTCGTGGCCGTGGGCACGCTTTCGGCAGCCGAACGCGCTTACCTCAAGATCCTGGCGCAGCGCCTAAAGCTGCCGGATGATGTGGTCAGCAGCCTGCACACGACCTTGGGCTTCCAGGCAGCCTAAGGTCCGATCAGATCCATAGATCCATTGGAAGTCGCTTGCCGTCAATTGGCCGGCGAGATCGGTCATGGCGTCGCCGTCGCTGTCGACCTCGAGCGAACGGCTGCCGGTAAATCGGGCCTGACTGTCACCTTCGGCCAAGAAGGCAGCGTCGCCGCGATAGGCGAAGGTCCCGTTTTAACAAGGCCTGGTCGAAGGCGATCCGATCGCCCTCGCCGCTGCTGGCGGCGAACTGAAGACCGGAAAAATCACGCAGCACCGGCCCAGATAACGTTGCGTTAGCAATATGAAAGGTATCGGCATCGCTGCCGCCGAACCCCCGATCGCTGCCGCTCAGTTGCAGAAGAGCGCGCTTCTACGCCTTGCAAGGTGAGAGACTCGATGGACGATCCACTTGCATCGTCGAGGTTGTAGTCGATCTCGGTGCGCAGCAAGTCGTCCTCCCCTGACCGCCGAGCTCCAAAGACATCGCCCAGATCGTCGACGACTAAGGTGTGTCAGCCGCTTCCTTGGCCAACCAGTCAGCACCGCTGCACCCGTTCAAACTGTCATCGCCGGAACCTCCGGACAGGCTGTTGTCGAATCCGTTACCGCCCAGCGTGTTGCCATGTTCGTTGCCGATCAGGGTGGCAGCCCCGGCCGCCGTGTTCGTGATCGCGCGTTCGATTTCATTGTCGAGCTGCAGCAGTGGTAGGGAGAAGGCTGTCACATTGGAACGCACCACATCGCGGCTGCCCTCGCCGGCGGCGTCGCGCAGCAAATCGCTGCTCGTGTCGACGATGAAGGTGTCGTCGCCGACACCGCCCAAGGCCGTGTCGGAACCCGACCCGCCATTCAAGCGGTCTTTTTTGCTGCGCCGAACAGTTTGTCACTGCCAGAGCCGCCGACAAGGCGGTCGCGACCGCTACCGCCGTAAAGGCAGTCTTGTCCTTGACCGGCGAGGATCTGATCATTGCCGCTGCCAGCAATCAGGCTGTCGTCGCCCTCCTCTCCGTGCAGGCTGTCGTTACCCTGGCCGACGTCGAGGTGGTCGCTCCCACTGCCGTCATAAAGAAAATCATTCCCAGAACCTCCGAAAAAGCGATCGCCTCCTGAATTGCCGATCAAAAAGTCATTACCGGCGGCGCCGGTGAAGCTGTCGTTTCCGGCAACCACTTGGACGGCGTCGCTGCTGTCGGTTCCGATCAAGACATAGCCGAAGGTCAGAAGGTTATCGATTCCGGGCAGGCTGAAACTACTGTCGGGAAGTGCCGGGTCTACCACTAGGCCGGCCATATGCAGCAACGAGGAGACGGCGGAGTTGCTGTTCTGATCCAGCAGCTCATAGCTCAGGCCCTCAGCATCGACCTGCTCGCCGTGTTGGACCAGAAGCGACCAAACGTCCTCCAGATCGCGATCACCGAAGTCAAGCAGCTTCACCCCCTTTACCGTGGCGGTGGGGTTGCTGTTCTCGTCGCCGATCGCAACACCGGAGTCGGCCACAAGATCGCCGTAGAAGGGAAAGAAACTGGCCGACCCGGCGGTGACGATGAATTCCTTGCCGATGTCGTTCTTATAGACGAAATTGAGGTGCCCGAAGCCACTCGGTATGCCGAGGACGACGATGTCGCGAACCTCAAGAGAAATCTGTGCCACTGCGCCCTCTCCCGCGTCGGAACCGATAGCGACACTATCGGGCCGGATGATGATGTCAATGAAGCGGGGGCGTTCCGATCGTCTGCGTGGCCCGATGTTTTCAGGCTCGCTCGTTACTGCCTGCTAGAGCAGACCCACCAATCACTGAATCGATTGTGATGTGACGGGATGATGCAAGTCTGATTCAAGGTCTCCAGACATGGAGGTCCTGGATGGGACGAGCATTGAGTGGCGATCTGCGGGTTCGTGTTTCGAAGGCATCGCAGGCGGGCATGTCGGCGCGTGGTGCTGCGGCGCGGTTTGGTGTGGCGCCGTCGCCCGCGATCTGCTGGATAAAGCGGGCGAAAGCCGGTGAGGTGGAGTCGCGACCGACCGGTCGGCGACGCGGGTCGAGCCTTGATGGGCATGAAGGCTTCATCGTGGGCCTGATTGAGACTGACAAGGACATCACGCTCAATGAGATGGTGGCGCGCCTCGCGGACGAGCGCGACGTCCGGAGGTAGTGTCCAGGATCTTTGGCACATTGGGTTTGGCGGGCTGTTCCATCAGGCAACCCTGTCCCGCTGCTTGAGCAGGTCCATGTTCATGTAGCGCTTGCTGGACCATTTGGTGCCAGCGATGTGTCTCACCCTGGCCGCGGCCGGGTTGAGGGCCGCTTGGCCGTCGGGGAAGGTTCCGACGACGCGGGTTCGCCGCCGGATCTCCCGCATGATCCTCTCCAGAGGAGAGTTGGTCCTGATCCGGCGCCAATGCTCATGGGGGAAGGCATGGTAGACCCAGGTCTCCTCGACCGTCTCCTCTAGTCAGTCGGCGCCCTTGGTCAGGCGCATGGCTCTGAGTTTGGCCGCGTGGCCTTGGCGCGGGCCGCCTCGCGGCTCTCCTGGGCATGGATAGCCTTCAGCATGAGAGCGACTTCACGCATCTTGCCGGTCGGCACCGGGCACGAAGGCATCCAATGCACGACGCAGCGCTGCCACTGGGCATCCGGATAGAACTCGGTCGCGCTCTCGACGAGCCCCATGCAGGCATCCGAGACGATCAACGCGACACCCGTCAGGCCGCGCTCCTTGAGGTGCTTGAGGAAGGCGCTCCAGCCCTTCTTGTCTTCCTTGGCTCCCTCGAGGCTGCCGAGGGTCTCGCGGTAGCCGTCGGCCTTGACAGCGACCGCAAGCAGCAGCGAGACGTTGCGCACTTCACCTGCCCAACTGCGCTTCAGGACAATGCCGTCCAGATAGAGGTAGGGCCGTCCAGATAGAGGTAGGGGTGTTCGCCCTCGATCGACCGGTTCCGCCAGGTCTCGATCTGGGAGTAGAGCTTCTTGTTGAGATTGGAGACCCTGCTGGGGCTCACCCGCGTGCCCCACAGGGCCTCGGTGATGTCCTCCACCCGGCGTAGCGACACACCAGCCAGATACATCTCCATCGAAGCCTCTTCGACCGAGCGCGCGCGCCGGCGATAGCGCTCGATGATTGCCGTCGTCGATGCGTCTGCGTGCGAAGCTTTGACACCTTGCACCTGCACCTCTCCGGCGCGCGTGTGCAGCTTGCGCGCGTAGCGGCCAGCTCGGGTGTCGCGGCGCGCCTCACTGCGCTCATGGCGCCCTGCATTGCAAAGCCGATCCGCCTCTGCCTCCAGCAGGCTGTTCAGTGTCTCCTCGACGCTGCCTCGCACGATCTGCCTCAGATGATCTTCTATCCGACCGGCGTCGATACGGACCACGTTCGACAGGCCCTTCGTGTCATCCTCGTCCAGGGTGGCTCTGGCCTCCTCTATTGGCTTCTCCGTCTGGTGACTGAAAGCCTGAGGGATTCGGGGCCACCAACCACACACAAATGTGCGAAACTTTCTCTACGTCATCCAGCGCTGCGTCGTGCATTGGTAGCGCAATGCCTTCGTGCCCGGTGCCGACCGGCAAGATGCGTGAAGTCGCTCTCATGCTGAAGGCTATCCATGCCCAGGAGAGCCGCGAGGCGGCCCGCGCCAAGGCCACGCGGCCAAACTCAGAGCCATGCGCCTGACCAAGGGCGCCGACTGACTAGAGGAGACGGTCGAGGAGACCTGGGTCTACCATGCCTTCCCCCATGAGCATTGGCGCCGGATCAGGACCGACAATCCTCTGGAGAGGATCATGCGGGAGATCCGGCGGCGAACCCGCGTCGTCGGAGCCTTCCCCGACGGCCAAGCGGCCCTCAACCCGGCCGCGGCCAGGGTGAGACACATCGCTGGCACCAAATGGTCCAGCAAACGCTACATGAACATGGACCTGCTCAAGCAGCGGGACAGGGTTGCCTGATGGAACAGCCCGCCAAACCCAATGTGCGAAAGATCCTGGACACTACCTCCGGACGTCGCGCTCGTCCGCGAGGCGCGCCACCATCTCATTGAGCGTGATGTCCTTGTCAGTCTCAATCAGGGTCAGTCTCAATCAGGTCCACGATGAAGCCTTCATGCCCATCGAGGCTCGACCCACGTCGCCGACCGGTCGGTCGCGGCTCCACCTCACCGGCTTTGGCCCGCGATATCCAGAAGATCGCGGTCGATGGCGCCACACCGAACCGCGCCGCCGCACCACGCGCCGACAGGCCCGCCTGTGATGCCTTCGAAACACGAACCCGCAGATCGCCACTCAATGCTCGTCCCATCCAGGACCTCCATGTCTGGAGACCTTCAATCAGACTTGCATCATCCCGTCACATCACAATCGATTCAGTGATTGGTGCATCTGCTCTACACGTCGGTTTGGTGAATTAGGAGATCAAGGTGACTTACGTCGTCGAGAGCTGTACAAAGTGCAAGCATAGGCACTGCGTGGCGGTCTTCCAGACAAGCGATCGAATGACAATATAAAGAATTTGTCAGATTCAGGAATGGACTAGGCTCGCAGCTTTGGCCGATATCGCCACCGTTGTACTTCATAGCGGTCCACGGGATTGGTCTGGCGGTCGCGAACTGCGGCGGCGACAGGGATTGGGGCAATAGCACCGTATCCTTCGACCGAGACCGCGGCGGTAGTCACCGCATAGCGCGCCGCCGCCTCGGCCGAAATCTCCTGCCAACACGCGCGCCAGGAAAGCACCGTCGAAGCAATCGCCCGCACCGCTGGCATCAACAGCTTCAACCTTGCAAGGGGTAGTGGCGACGAGCCCGGACGAATCGCCCAGCAGTACGCCCTCGTGGCCAAGGGTCAGCGCGACGAGTCCAGCACCGAGATCAATGTAGGAGGGCACGATATCTTCTGGATTGTCGAGCTCGGTCAGTTGACGTGCATCGTCTAACCCAGGCAGGAAGAAGTCGCAGAGCGCCGCCGAGGTGGATGACTTCGTGCGCCCTTTCCAACGGCCAGAGCCGCAGCCAAAGTTTGGGTCGTATGACACCAGCGTGCCGCGCGCGCTGCATCGACGGCCGCCTCGCAGGCCGCGAGCGCAGTCCCGCAGATCGCCTGCGAGATGGCGGAGTAGTGCAGACACCGGACAGAACCAACCGCTGCGCGCGGCACCATTTCCGGAGCCATCCGGCTGGCCGCGGAGTCGACGCGCCGGTATTCGAAGATGCGGCTATCGGGGCCGTGGCGGACGAAGTAAAGTCCCGTGGGAGCGTCGACGTCGTGTTCGACACAGCTCGTGTCAATGCCTTCTTCACTCCACAACCCCATCAAATCGTCGCCGAAACTGTCTGCGCCGATCCGCGTCGCCATTTCGACCTGCGCGCCTTGGCGTGCCGCTGCCGCGGCGACATTAGAAACGTCGCCACCGAAGCCATAGAGCTAGCGCCCACCCGGCTGAGCGTTGAACTCGACCATTGGTTCGCCGAGACAGAGCAGATCAAGCTACGACGGTCTTGAGACACCCATGGCTATTCGAAATATTCCGAGTGGGTGTTTTGAATCTCGGCGATACTGTCGTCCAGGCGACCCAGTTGGTCGCGAGCAATGGCCTTGGCCGCTTCAGCCGACCCGTCGCTCAGGGCACGGGCGAGTTTGCGGTGATCTTCCAGAAGGGTCGCCGTCTCGCCCTCCCTGCCGAAGCTGAGCATGCACAGGCGATCGACCTTCTGCTTGCACTCCTTGATCGTCTCGACGGTAAAGGGACAGCCGCCGAAATCGCAGATCAGCTTGTGGAACTCGTAATCCAAAGCGTGGAACTTTTCCGGTCGGCCGGCGTCGACCGCCTGCTGTTGCTGGTCCAGGTTCCGCTCCAGAACCCTCGCGCTATGGTCGTCCCATACTGCACAGGTGCGACGGATGATCTCCAATTCAACCGCGAGCCGCACGAAGCGCGCATGGGTGATACGCTCGACCGAGAAGCCGCGCACCTCGGTGGCCTTCTGGGGCCGGATCAGAAGCAGGTCCAGATTGCTCAGCCGATTGAACGCATCGCGGACTGGCTGGCGAGAGACGCCGAAGCGGCGGGCGACCTCTACCTCTGACAATTTGGTGCCGGGCAGGAGCGTCAGCGTCACGATTTCTTCGTGCAGCCGGTCGAACACCTCGTCCGTGGTCGTGCGGCGTTCGACTATGTCATAAGGTTTCCAGCATCTCTCGCTTTCGTGTTCTGACCATTTTCACCAAACCAGGGTGGGCGTGTAAACGGCTTCGAGTGGCTTTTTCATCGACGGTGGAATCGCCTTCATCGCGAGCGTGTTCCAGACCTCTTGATCAATGGAGGTTGACAATACTAGTATCCTATTCAAGAGCAAGTTCAACGTTGCGATTCCAACAGCGCTGTTGAGCGACGCCAGAACGAGATAGAGGGACGGGATGACTGATTCAGCAAGAGACGACGTTGCACCCACACTGGCTGGCAAGGTCGCCATCGTCACCGGTGGCGGTCGCGATATCGGCCGGGCCTGTGCCCTGCGACTGGCCTCGGCCGGATCTGCGGTCGCGATCAACTATCACAGCTCCGGGGCGGGGGGGCCGTCAGCGCCGTTGACGAGATCGTTGCCGGAGGCGGCCGGGCGCTTGCAAAACAGGGGGACATGACGTCCGACGAGGACGTGTCGGCGTTTGCCGCCGAACCCCTGGGGACATTGGGCGAGACAATCAACATCCTCGTCCATGTGACTGGAGGGCTGGTGGCTCGCAAGACGATTGCCGAAATGGACATCGACCGCTGGAATCGAGTGATGGACCTTGACGCCACGTCCTTCGTGTGTGCAATCAAAGCCGTCCTTCCGCATATCAAGAACGGGGGCTCGATCGTCGGACTGGCCAGCCAGGCTGGGCGGGCCGGGTGCGGTCGCTTACGCCGCCTCGAAAGGCGCGGTGATGACGATGACCCGCGGACTGGCCAAAGAGCTGGGACCGGACATCCGCGTCAACTCCGTCTGCCCTGGAATGATCGACACCGACTTCAACAACATCTTCACCAAGGCCGAGGTGCGCAGCCACGTTGCGAACATCACGCCGCTGAAACGCGAGGGCACTTCCCAGGACGTGGCGAACCTGGTTGCTATATGGCGTCGGATGAGGCAGCGCTCATCACCGGCGCCAACATCGACATTAACGGAGGCCTGCTCTTTTCCTAAACTGTTCCATCCCGGATGGTCACATAGACCCTCGCTGGCGGGCGCTGTTCGTGGCACGCTCCATCTTGGGCGAGGTTCGGGACGGAGGACGAGCATGCCGATCTCTCTTCACAAGCAGGCGACGACGACGCCGAAGGTGCGGGCGGCGATCCAGGCGAGCGCCGCGCCGGCTTGGGTCCTGGCCGAGCGGTACAGGATCTCCGAGCAGACCGTGTGGAAGTGGCAGAAGCGAGACAGCGTCCACGACCGGAGCCACACGCCGCACAACCCGCAGGCGACGCTGACACCAGCCCAGGAGGCTGTCGCCGTGTCTCTGCGCAGGACCCTGCTGTTGCCCCTCGACGACCTGCTGGTCCTGGTCCGCGAGTTCCTGAATCCGGATGTCTCGCGCTCGAGGCTCGACCGCTGCCTGCGCCGGCACGGCATGTCCAAACTGCCAGGACCTGAAGCCGAAGGCGGCGAAGCCCGCCCACAAGCCGTTCAAAGCCTACGAGCCCGGCTACCTGCACATCGACGTGACATACCTGCCGCAGATGGCCGATGAGGAGAAGCGCCGCTCCCTTTTCGTCGCGATCGACCGCGCGACGAGATGGGTCTTCGTCCGCATCTACCCGGCCAAGACGGCGGCCAACGCACGCCGGTGCCGGCGCGACCTCCACCGGGCCGCGCCGATGAAGATCACCCGGGTTCTCACGGACAACGACAAGGAGTTCACCGACCAGATCTTCGGCCTCCGCCATCGTCCGGCCAACGGGAACCGCGAGTTCGACCGCATCTGCGCGGAGCTTGGCATCGAGCACCGCCTCGCTCCGCCGATGCGGCCCGAAACGAACGGCAGGGTGGAGCGGTTCAACGGTCGGATCGAGGACGTCCTGCAGAGCCACCGCTTCCGCTCCGGCGAGGATCTTGAGCGGACGCCCCTGCGCTACGTCCGTCTTTACAACGGCCAGATCCCGCAATCCGTGCTCAAGGGGCGCACGCCCATCGACGCGCTCAAGGACTGGTACCGCCAGAAGCCGGAGATCTTCAAAAAGAGACCGTACAATCACACGGGATGTGACAGCTAGACCAAGAGACGACCAGCTATCCACTCTGGGTTTGCGATCCTGCAAAGGTCCGCGAACTGACACGATCCGGAGGCTTGGTGGCGGCCAAGAACGGGCGCGGTACCATGCTGATCTTCCATGACCTGCTGGTGCACGGCTCGCCGAACAATATGTCGCCTTGGGACCGGGCCATCTTCTCGCTGATCGTCAACCCCGTCTCGAACGCCCTAACTGAGCCGACCCGAGCGGACTTCAAGCACCATCGAGACATCTCCCCGTTGGAGCCGCTCGCCGACGACTGCCTGAAGTCCGCGTCCGCCGCCGCGTAAACTGCCAAACCCTCTGCGTCCAAAGGCCGGTTTCACGGGACGACGCGCTGCGCTAACCGCTAGAGTTCCTGCGAGGGGAGTGATCGTGCGACGCCTTTGGACCCTTTTGCGGCTGGATCGACCGTCACCCAGCGGCCTGGATCGTCTCGTCCAGGCGGTCGCGCGCTGGTGGCTGCCCTTTCTGATCGTCTTTGCCGGACTGCTCTACCTGCCGCTCCTCGACGCCAGGCCTTTGCGCTTCGAGGAGGGGCCGGCGGGCGGTGCAGGCCTTGGAGATCCTGGCCGGCGGCTCCTGGTGGTTCCTGGAGGTGATGGGCGAGCCCTATGTGAACAAGCCGCCCCTACTGCCTTGGCTGATGGTGATCGCCAGTTGGTTCACCGGCGGCCTGAACGAGATCGCGGTGCGACTGCCGGCTGTGCTCTCCGTGACCCTCGCAGCCCTCTCCGCCGGTACCATGGCCCGCCTGCTGGTGCCCGAACGGGCCAAGCTGGCAGCACTCGCGGCGGGCGTGGCCTTCCTCTCCTGCAGCCTACACCTTCACCAAGGCGCGGCTCGGCGAGACCGATACGCTGATCACCGCCTTTTGCGGTCTGGCCTTCCTGATCTGGGCCTGGGCCCGGATGCGCGGTCGGCTGGGCTGGCCGGCCTGGGCCGGTATCTGGTTCTTCCTGGCTGCAGCAGCCTTTACCAAGGGCCCGATTCCCCTCTTCTTCCTGGCCGTCGCCTTGCTTGCCGTGCCGCTGTATCAGCGGCGTTGGAAGGAGGCAGCTGTCGCCGTGCTGCTGCTGCTGCTGGCCTTCGTTCCGCTGGGCATCTGGGCCTATCTCAATATGGCCGACGCCGGCGCCCAAGGCTGGGCGCGGGAGATGCGGGTCGGCGGGCGCGGCGGTCCCAACGCCGATTACTGGTGGCGCCTGCTGCACCTGAACCAGGTGCCCAACGGCTTTGCCTATACCCTGCCCTGGTGCCTTCCCGCCGCCCTACTGGTCGCCACCGCCTGGAGCGAACGCCGCCACGCCGGCTGGCCAGTGCTGGCCCTGCTGCTCTATGCCGTGCCCTTCGCCGTCGTGGTGCTGCTGTGGAGCGAGGCCAGGCCGCGCTATGCCATGCCGATCGCCTGGCCGGTGGCAGCCCTAGCCGGCGGTTGGATCGCGCGCAATTGGGACAAGGGGCGCCTGGCGATCGCCTTGCTGCTGGGTGGTGCCCTTTTCATCACAGTCCATCAGGCGATCCTGCTGGGTCTCTTCGAAGGGCGTACCAAGTCGCAGATCGCCTATCGTGCCAAAGTCGAGGCTCTGGCCGCTGCGGTCGAGCCGCTGCCGCCCGGTGTCCTGCTCTTGGTCGACAGTTCCGTGGAGCCGGACCACGACGCGCTGGCCTATGCCGGCCGGCCGCTACAACGCATCCGGCTCGAGGGCGGCCTCTGCCCTGCGGCGGGGCGCTACCTCCTGGTCAGCGCTCCGGACCGGTCTGCGGTCGAGGCCAGCGGCCTCTGGCGACCCAACGCCGACATCGCCGGCGACTGGATGGGCCTTTACGAGCGTGATGAGGCGGCCTGCCCGCTGGGACAGTAGCGCGCAGCAGCGTTGTCGTAGAGGGCAGCCCGCGCCTGCTCGGCGGTCAAGGCAGTGCGCAGCAGATCGATGTCGCTAGCAACGAAGGGACGCGGCGCGCGCGTCGAAAGCAAATCGCTAGCAAATCGCTGCAGAACAACAAGGCCTGCGGGTTTGCCTCCGCGATCTGCCGCAGCAGCGGTCCGGGCAAAAAATCCAAGCGGCCGAAGCCGCTGGCTTTCACCTTGGCGCCGCCCTCTGCCAAGCGCAGCAGGCTGGGCAAGCCCGCTTCGCTCAGACCCGGATGGTCGACGACGATTTGCGGCAAGGCCCGGAGCCGCAGTTCGAGATCTGCCAGGTCCCGCGAGTCGACATAAAGTTCGACATGCCAAGCCAGCAAGGTATGGACCCGCAGAGCCAGGGCCTCCAGGCCGGCCGAGCTGCCGCGCCGCAAGTTGAAGCGCAGCGCCCGCACGCCGGCGTCATGCAGACGGCGCAGCCTTGCGTCCTCTACCTCCGGCGGCAGCTGCGTCACGCCGACGAACTGGGGTCCCAAGACCTCAAGCGCCGCGGTGAGGTAGCTTTCGTCGAAAGCCTGGCAGGAACCCCGAGACCACGGCACCGCCGACGATACCCAACGGCCGTGTCGCCTCCAGGTAGGCTGATACCGGAAAAGGGCGGTGGCAGATAGCCCTGGTTGGCGATCAGCGGAAAACGCGGGTCGATGATGTGGAGATGGGCGTCGAAAAGGCAATCCGTCATGCCTTATCTATAGCCCGATGGATGGGTACTGGACAAAGCGAGAGCAAGGCGCCACAATCTTCGCCTTCTTGTGCTAGGGACAGGCGGTGACCTGGACGGCGCATGTCCTCACCCTCTTTCCGGAGGTCTTTCCGGGTCCCCTGGGCGCCAGCCTGGCCGGGACCGCTTTGGCGAAGGACCGCTGGGCCTTGAGTGTGACGGACATAAGGGACTACGCGACGGACCGCCACCGTTCGGTCGACGACATGCCTTACGGCGGCGGCGCCGGAATGGTGCTGCGGCCCGATGTCGTGGATGCGGCCTTGGTCGCGGCAAAACAGGAGAGGGCCGGTGCGATGGCCGTCTATCTGACGCCGCGGGGGCGCCCCTTGGGCCAGGCTCTGGTGCGCGAACTGGCGGTGGCGGAGGGCTTGATCCTGCTCTGCGGTCGCTATGAAGGTGTGGACGAGCGGGTGCTGGAGAAGCATGCGCTGGCCGAAGTATCGATCGGCGATTATGTGCTGTCCGGCGGCGAGCTGGCGGCCATGGTGCTGATCGACAGCGTGGTTCGCCTCTTGCCCGGTGTGATGGGCAATGCGACCAGCCCGGAGGAGGAATCCTTCGGTCCGGGCTTCGGCGGGCTGCTTCTCGAGCATCCGCACTATACCCGTCCGGCGGTCTGGCAAGGCCGCGCGGTGCCGGCAGATCTGCAGAGCGGGCATCACGCGGAGATCCGAGCCTGGCGTCGGCGGCAGGCGGAAGAGATGACGCGCCTGAAGCGGCCCGATCTTTGGCGGGCCTACCAAGGCGAAGACGAGACTGGAGGTCGTGAGACATGAACGTAATCGAAGAGATCGAGCAGGAGCAGGTGCAGGCTCTGCTCGCCAAGCGCGGCGTGCCGGAGTTCGGACCCGGCGACACCGTGCAGGTCACCGTCAAGGTCGTCGAGGGCGAGCGCGAGCGTTTGCAGGCCTTCGAGGGCGTGTGCATCGGCCGCCGCAACCGTGGCCTCAACTCCTCCTTCACCGTGCGCAAGATCTCCTACGGCGAGGGCGTGGAGCGTGTGTTTCCGCTGCATTCACCGCGAATTTCTGCGATCGACGTGGTGCGCCGCGGCGACGTGCGCCGGGCCAAGCTCTATTATCTGCGCGGACGTACCGGCAAGGCCGCACGCATCGCCGAGAAGATCGAGAGCAAGGACAAGATCGAGGCACGGCGCCGGGCGCGTGCCGAGGCCAAGCAGGCATCGCAAGCCTAGCTGCTTGAGGCCGGGATCTTTCTCAGTAGGCAGACCTGATTAGAAAGAAGGGGGGGTCCGACATGATGGCTGGCACTCCGAAGACGCTCTTCGACAAGATTTGGGAGAGCCACTTGGTGAGGCGATCAGACGACGGGACCTGCCTCCTCTATATCGACCGCCACCTGGTGCACGAGGTGACCAGCCCGCAGGCCTTCGAAGGCCTGCGCACCCACGGCCGCAAGGTACGCCAGCCGGACCTCAACCTGGCGGTGGCGGATCACAACGTGCCGACCCACAATCGCGCCGCCGGCATTGAAGACGCCCAATCGCGGCTGCAGGTCGAAACCCTGCGCCGTAACTGCGCCGAGTTCGGCGTGCCCTTCTTCGATATGGACGACCTGCGCCAGGGCATCGTGCACATCGTCGGGCCAGAGCAAGGCTTCACCTTGCCCGGCGCCACCATCGTTTGCGGCGACAGCCATACCTCGACGCACGGTGCCTTCGGTGCTCTGGCCTTCGGCATCGGCACCTCCGAGGTCGAGCATGTGCTGGCCACCCAGACCCTGCTGCAGCGTCATGCCAAGAACCTGCGTATCACCGTCGAGGGCGAGCTGCCGCTAGGCGTCACCGCCAAGGACATGATCCTGGCCATCATCGGCAAGATCGGCACCGCCGGCGGTAACGGACATGTGATCGAGTTCGCCGGCGATGCCGTCAGTGCGCTCTCGATGGAAGGTCGCATGACGGTCTGCAACATGTCGATCGAGGCCGGTGCGCGGGCCGGGCTGATCGCCCCGGACGAGACTACCTTCGCCTACATCAAGGGCCGCCCCATGGCGCCCAAGGCCGGTGCTTGGGAACAGGCCGAATCCTACTGGCGCAGCCTCCCTTCCGACCCGGGTGCGCACTACGAGACCGAGGTCAGCCTGCCGGCCGCCGAGATCGCACCGCAGGTCACCTGGGGCACCAGCCCGGAGGATGTGCTGCCGGTGACCGGCAGCATCCCCGACCCCAGCGAGGTGCACAGCGACGCCAAGCGCCAATCGATGATCGAGGCCCTGGAGTACATGGGTCTGAATGCCGGGACGCCGCTCAATCAGATCGCCGTCGACAAGGTCTTCATCGGCTCCTGCACCAACGGGCGGATCGAGGATCTTCGTGCCGTCGCCAAGGTGGCCGAGGGCCGCAAGGTCGCCGAGGGCGTGCATGCCCTGGTGGTGCCCGGTTCCGGCCTGGTGAAGGAACAGGCCGAAAGTGAGGGTCTGGATCGCATCCTGCTCGAAGCCGGCTTCGACTGGCGCGAGCCCGGATGCTCCATGTGCTTGGCGATGAACGCCGACAAGCTGCAGCCCGGAGAGCGCTGCGCCTCCACCTCGAACCGCAACTTCGAGGGTCGGCAGGGCCCAGGTGGACGCACCCACCTGATGAGCCCGGCAATGGCGGCGGCGGCGGCACTCGCCGGACACATCACCGACGTTCGTGATCTCTAGGAGCCGGCCGGGCGATGGCAGCAAGCGTCCAGCAGGCAAGAATAGCCGGATTGCTGGGCGCTGGTGTGGTGGTGGCCTTCTTTCTGCCATGGACGGTCAGCCCCAGCGCCTTGACCGGATTGGAGTTGGTGGCCGTCGCCATCGAGCGGCACCAGGACGAGGGCGAGGCGATCTTGCTGATCCTCTACGGTGCCATTCCGGTGGCCGGCCTTCTGACCGTGGCAGCGGCCCTGCTGCGCCATGGGGTCAAGTTCCTGAGCGGTCTTTGCGGTATTCTGGCAGTCGCAGGGACCGGTCTCTTGATGCTGGCGCGGGTGCAGGCCGAATCGGCGCCGGCCATCGGTGTCGGGGCCTATGCGACGGGCGGTCTCGCCTTGGCGCTCTTGGCCATCGGGTTTAATGTGGTTCGATAAGGCAAAGCGGAGGAGAAGATGGACAAGTTCGGCAGCGTGACGGGCATCGCGGCCTCGCTACCCCTGGTCAACATCGACACCGACATGATCATTCCCGCGCGCTATCTGAAGACCATCAAGCGCACCGGGCTCGGCGAAGGCCTCTTCGCCAATCTGCGTTTCGACCAGGACGGCAAGGCCAAGGACTTCATTCTGGACAAGCCGCCTTACGACCAGGCCGAGATCCTGGTGACCGGGGAGAACTTCGGCTGCGGCTCCTCGCGCGAGCATGCCCCCTGGGCGCTGCTGGACGCCGGCATCCGCGTGGTGATCGCCAGCTCGATCGCCGACATCTTCTACAACAACTGCTTCAAGAACGGCATTCTGCCGATCGTGCTGCCGGAAGAGGTCGTCGCCAAGCTGCACGACGATGCCGAGCGCGGAGCCAATGCCCGCATCTCGGTCGACCTGGAGAGCCAGACCATCACCGGCCCGGACGGCGTTACAGTCAATTTCGACATCGACCCCTTCCGCAAGCACTGCCTCTTGAACGGACTGGACGATATCGGTCTGACGATGAAAGAAAGTGCCAAGATCGACGACTTTGAAGACAAGCGTCGGCTGACTCAGCCCTGGCTCTAACGGCGGAGCGAACCTCTTGGAAACTTCGCTGTTGTCGTCGCGGGCCGGGCGCGGCATTGTGGGATTTCGCCCAACGGCCTGAAGATTTCGCGTTCCGAACCAAGGGGAACCTCATCCTATGCGCGCCTGCCTCGCCCTGCTGCCCTTCGACGATCAGCAGCTTTCCGTCCTGCACTATGCGGCCGAGATCGCGCCGAAACTGGACCTCAGGGTGTCCGGCATCCTGGTGCCGCCCTCGCAGGAGATTCCGGCCTATCTCTTCGATCATGCGGGCCTCGGCGTGCCGCACATCCCGGCCCGCGACGAGACCGCCGACGAGGCCCTGCGCGACGCCATCCTGAAAGCCTGGGACGGAACCCGCAACGCCACCCCTGGTTTCGTCGACTGCGAGGTGCTGGACAGCGTGAACGAAGAGCGGGCCAATGCCATCGGCCGCTGCAGCGACCTAGTCCTGGCTCTGCGTCCGGGAACCTTGGCTTCGACCGGCTACGACCTGATGGTAGGCGCCGCGGTGATGGAGGGCGGTGCCCCGGTTGCCGTCTTGCCGCCGGGACAGCGCTCGCAGTCCTGGAAGAAGGTCATGCTGGTCTGGAACGGCACGCTGCAGTCTTCGCGCGCCATGCGCGGATCGTTGGGGTTGCTGAAGGCCTTCGACGAGGTCGTGGTCCTGCGCACACGACAGACGGCGGGCGATCTTGCCGGCAGCTACCTCTCCGCGCATGGTGTCGAGGCCCAGATCGTCGATCTGGAATCCAAGAAGACCTCGGCGCGCGAGCGCGGCCGCCGAATCGTCGATGCCGCCAAGGAGCATGACGTCGACATGGTGGTCATGGGTGCCTACAGCGAGGGCCGCGTCGGTCGCTATCTGGGCTTCGGCGGCGCCACCGAGAAGGTGATGACCGGCGCCACCATGACGGTCGTTTTCGTCCGCTAGGACGCTTTGCCTATGCTTGACGCCGTCGTCATCGGCGCTGGCATGGCCGGCCTCTCGGCCACCCGCCAGCTGACCTCCGCCGGGCTGCAGGTGCAATGCCTGGAAGCGCGCGACCGGGTGGGCGGCCGGGCCCACAGCTTGACCCTGGCCAATGGCGCGCGCATCGATCGCGGCTGCGCCTGGCTGCATTCGGACGACATCAATCCGCTGGTGCCGATCGCCAAGGATCTGGGCTTTCACGTTGAGAGCTATGGCAATCAATGGTCGGATCCCTGGGACCGAGAGGTCGTCGGCGCGGAACGCCATGCTGAATGGTGGGCAGTCAGGGATGCCGTTTGGGACTCCTACCCCACGGCCGAAGACTGGGACGAGGACCGTTCGCTAGCGTCGCTCTTTCCCGCCGACAGCCCCTGGCTCCCCTTCTGGTCGGCCATCAATTCCTATATCTGGGGCGTCAGCCCGACCGAGATCTCGGCAAAGGGCAACGCAATGGACCGGGACAGCGGGCAGAATTCACGCTTGGCGCTGGGTTACGGCAGCATGGTGGCGCGCTATGGCCAGGGCCTGCCGCTGCGCGCCGGGGTCCCGGTGTCGCGCGTCGCCTTCACCGCCGGGGGCGTTAGGGTCGAGTCCGCTGAGGGGGCCTTGGAAGCCAGGACCGCAGTCCTCGCAGTGCCGGTCAGCCTTCTGCAGGCCGAAGTCATCAGCTTCGAGCCGGGCCTACCGGAGCGAAAGCTCTGGGCGCTGGCAGGCCTGCCCCTGGGGTCCGTCAACAAAGTGCATTTCGCCGTCACCGGCAATCCGCCCTGGGAGCAGAAAGAGTTCCACGCCAACTTCCGCTTCGACCGGGAAGCAATCGGGCAGTACCAATTTCATGCCTTCGGGCAGCCGCTGGTCGAGGGCTACTTCGGCGGCGCACTCTCCAAGTCCCTGGTGCAGGCCGGGCCGGCCGAGCATGCGGCCTTCGCCCTGGAGGAAATCGCATCTCACTTCGGCAACGACGTCAAGCGTCACCTGAGCTTCCTGCACGCGACCGCCTGGGATGTCGACCCCTGGACCTTGGGTGGCTACAGCTACCCGCGCGTCGGCTACTCGCAGGCGCGCGAAGCGCTTGCCGAACCTCTGGATGGGCGCCTCTTCTTTGCCGGCGAGGCCACCCATCCGCATCACTCCGCTACCTGCCATGGCGCCTATATGACGGGTCAGCGCGCAGCAGAAGAGGTTCTGGCAAGTCTTCGGGTTTAAACCTTGGATCTCAAGCGCCCTGCTTGCGCCGGGCCGCTGCCTGCTGCCGCAGGGCCTCAACCTCGCCCTTGTTCGGCTGCTGCCGATGCGGCTCCATCCCGAGAGCTACATTGAGGGCGTCCGCCTGCACAGTCATGGCTGATAGTAGAAAATTCAACATTGTCTTGTCCTTTCCTTCGCTCGTCGGCTTGCACCGAGCGCCTTAACGTGCACAGAATGTGGCGCTTTCAGCTGCAGAGGACAAACGAGAACTTTACTGGTGATTTATAAGAAAAATTCATTGATGTGAGCACAAGCCTCCCCTCGCTGACGGCCTTGCGGGCCTTCGAGGCAGTCGGACGCCTGGGCTCATTCACGCGTGCGTCGGCCGAGCTGAATGTGACCCAGGCAGCGGTCAGTCATCAGGTGCGCCTGCTAGAACAGCAGCTCGGCACCAGCCTGCTGCAGCGCAGCACACGCAGAGTCGAATTGACGTCGCAGGGTGCCCGGCTATTGGGGCCGACCAGTGCGGCCTTTTCGCAGTTGGTCGCCGCCGTCGCCGATCTGCGCGCCGGCGAACGCAGCATCACGATCTCGACGACTCCGGGCTTCGGCGCGCGCTGGCTGGCACCGCGGCTCGGCCGCTTTGCGGCACTTTACCCCGACCTCGAGATTACAGTGCGACACACCACACAGGCCCTGGATCTGGAGCGCGAGGGCCTCCTGGCCTCCATCCGCTGGGGTCAAGGCCACTGGCCGGGCTTGCTGGCGGAGCTGATCGCACCGGCACCGCTGATGGCGGTGGCCAGCCCCGGTCTGATCGCCACGCGCAATCTCCAGGGCACGGCGGACTTGACCCGCGCCCCGCTGCTGCACAACGAGGATCGCTCGGAATGGCTGGAGTGGCTTCTGAGCGCCGGTCTCAACCCCGATCAGGCGCGGCGCGGCCTGATCATCGATGACGAGAACGCCTTGATTCAAGCGGCCCTGGAAGGACAGGGAGTCGCTCTCCTCTCCTTGGAACTGGTGGCCGAACCGCTCCGCGAAGGGCGGCTGGTGCGCCCCTTCGAGACCTCTCTCTCTGGCAGAAACGGCTACTTTCTGGTCTATCCGCCGGCTCGAAAAGACGACCCGCGGTTCCAGGCTTTTCGTGACTTCGTCCTGGCCGAGGGCGCCGAGGCGCGCGAGCGAAAGAACGAGGTTCCGAATTAGGGGCTGGCCGCGCGCCGGCAAGCCGCTATCGTAAGCAGGCTTTCCGCGGCCGAACCCGGCCGACCGGGCACGCGACCAAGCCAGCGAGGCGATTGGGGAGAAGCGCGATGGCGATGTAGAGACAAAGCCTTGTCCGTGGCGCTGCCGGCGTAGCGGTTCTGACATTGGCTCTCTCGCCAGCCGGCCAAGCCGGCGCCGACGAGCAGAGCGATCTGGTCGCCCGCGGCAGGCAACTGGTGACGGCCGGCGACCGCACCTCCCGCCACACCGCCCCGGCGGCAAGCCCTTCGCTGGCGGTCTGGAGGTGAACACGCCCTTCGGCACCATCTCGACGCTCAACATCACCCCGGACAAGGCGACCGGTCTCGGCAAGTGGGCCGAGGCGGAATTCTACACGGTCGTGCATCAAGGCATTCGCCGCGACGGCGCCTGCCTCTTCTATCCTGTCTTCTCCTATCCCTCCTTATACCAAGGTCAGGAAGGTCGACGTGAAGGCGATCTGGGCCTACCTCCAGTCCCTGGAGCACATTCATTTTATGAAGTGTCATGGCCTGCTGGTGCGAAATCGTTTGCGCACTCGTGCGGCCCGACCAGACCGATGATGTCGCCCACGGTATTCCAGAGGGTGCTGACGCTTCTTTCGGCCTTTGTGCGTATCGGTGATTTGAGCTTGGCGAATGCCATCTCGATTGGGTTGAAGTCGAGACTGTCGGGCGGCAGATATGTGAGGGTAGCGCCTGTGGCCGCGATGGCCTGGCGGACGCCGGCGGCCTTGTGCGCCGGCAAGTCATCCATGATCACGACATCTCCGGGATTGAGGGTCGGCGCCAGCGCTTGCTCGATACAGGCAAGAAAAGCGACGCCATTCATGGCGCCGTCGAGCATCATCGGCGCGGTCGTTCCGGTCAGCCGAAGCGCGCCGCCGCACCACGCGCCGACAGGCCCGCCTGTGATGTCTTCAAAACACGAACCCGCAGATCGCCACTCGATGCTCGTCCCATCCAGGACTTGCATCATCCCGTCACATCACAATCGATTCAGTGATTGGTGGATCTGCTCTGGCAAAGCCATCTGGCGAAGGAGGCCTTGCCCGAAGGCTCCCATATCCTGGTCGACGTGCCCTTCTCGCCCGAGGTACTGAGCCAGTCGAGGCTGCTGCCAAGGCCGCCAATCAGGAGCGCTCTACCTGGATCGAGAAGGCCGCGGAGGAGCGCCTGAAGAGCAGCCAGTAGGGCTGCTGTCGGCGTCGAAGAGCCTGAGGTGGGTGCGAAACGGAAAGATGTGTCGTGCCATCCGGTTCACACCTGGGAGGAACGACCGCCAGGGCCTTAGGCACTGGCCAGCCGGAAACAAGCTTAGAACTGGGCTGGCCGAAAGCTCACCAATCCGTGGTTACGGACAATTTCCTTCTCGATGGCCGTGGCTTGGTCGCAGAAAACGATAAGGTTGAGCGAGGCTTGGTCGCGCGCGCCAGGCACCATGAGTCCGTCCGCACCGAGGAACGAGCAGGCGCTTGTCGCGTACAAGGTACGGTAGCCTCAATCAGCTTCACTACGATGGCTTCAAAGGTAGGCATCCGCATCCAGCCGGCCGAGCAGGGCAATGACATTCTCCGAGCGATCGTCGTGAATGAAATCAACGGCGCGTTCGCCGTCGAGTTGTGAATGCCTGGCATAGAGCCAAGTGCGAACCTCTTCTTGACTGTAGTAGGCGCTTAATCTCATCACCACGTAGGTGAGGTCCGACATGATGAGCCGGGTCTTTGAATGCGGCGACTTCTGTCCATTCATCCAACGTGACACGGTCGCTTTGGAGACGCCGGTAAAGTTGGCAATATCAATGCCTTTCAAGCCTCCACTATGCTGAAGGCGTTCAATGAACTGTGCCACCGGCTTCGTCGGCGCATGGGTCATGGTCGTCTCCTCGTGGCCATAGGCTGCGCTGTCCCTCGATGAGTTGCGCTCTTGGCGCCTGACAAATCCGAAGTGCTTGGGCACCGAAGGACTTCGATCAAGACAAAGCTGACCTTTCCGCTTCAGGCTATGTTTGGGCTGAAGCGGAAAGGTCAATCGAAATTCAACATCCTCTACCGCGACAGCAGCAGATCCTTCGCCGCGTTCAGCTTGGCGGCCAACCAGTCGGAGCCGCCAGCGTCCGGATGCAGCTTCTGCATCAGGCGGCGGTGGGCTTGGCGGATTTCGTCCAGGCTGGCACCGGGCTCCAGGCCCAGAACATCGTAGGCCTCCTCCAAGGTGATCGGGCCGCTGCTGGAGGCTCTGCTCCCGTCGCCGCTGCCCGGGCCGCGCCAGTCGGGGTCGCGGCGGTCCAGATAGGCCTCGATCAGGGCCAGGGACTGCGGGTCGCCGGAGACGTCGCCGCGCAGTTGGTTCAGCTCGGCCAGCGACAGGTCGGAGAGCAGGCGGCCGGCAAAGGCGCCGGCCAGGATATCGCCGTCGACATGGCCGCTGGCGTGATCCAGATGCATGGCGAAGAAGCGCGTGCGGACGTTCGAGCCGGCCTGGCCGCCGTTTCTGAGCCGCCGTCCGAGGCTGTTCAGCAGCGGCCAGAGTTTCCAGAGGACACCGGCCAAGATCGGCAGGGCAGCCAGCACCTGCGCCCGCCCGGCAACGGCCAGGAGGATGCCCAGGCCGACGAGCAGCACAATGGCGACGATCTTGACCGTCTTGGCGACCTGCCTGGGATCGGTCCTGTTGAACCAATAGGCGATCAGAATGCCGCCGACCAGCAAGGCCAGACCGAGAAAGACATAGGGCATCAGCGCACCTGTCGGGTCAGCAGAGCCACCGGCCCACCCCGCTTGGCACCATAGTCGACAAGCGCTCGCCGGCCGCCGGCCGCATAGGCTGCGACAGCGCCCAGCAGATCGCGTAGCTGCTTGGCGCTGTTGGCATCGAAGCTGCAGCAAGCCCCGCCGGAGAGCTTCGCCGCCTCCTCGAAGGCGCGGCGCACGCGCGGGTGTTGTCCTTCGTGAAACATGAAGCAGGGCAGCCCCAGTAGGCCCAGCTCACCGGCCGCATCGCCCAGGTTATCGATCATTTCCTCCAGCGCATCGCCGACGAACACCAGGGCATCGACCTTGGCCTTGCGGGTCTCCTTGGCGGCGTGCCGCAGGATGCGCTCGATCTGGGTATGCCCGGCGCGACAGGTGACCGAGGTCATCCGGCGCAGCAGTTCGGCCGAATCGCTGAGCCAGGGGCTGGCCTTGCACTCCCGATAGCCGCGATAGAAGACCAGTTGCACCGAAAGCCCGCCCAGGCCGTGCGCGGCGGTGAACATCTCGCCCTGCAGATGGCTGGCCTGGTCCCAGGAAGGCTGCCGGCTGGCGGTGGCGTCGAGCGCGAAGATCAGGCGGCCGCCGCCGGCCTCACCACTGCGGGCCTGCAGATTCGACAGGAAGTCGTCGACCTCGCTGTCCTTGCTTACCCCCGGCGTCGAGGTGCCGGGTCGCGATACCTCTCGTGCCATGGCAGAGAAACCTCCTTCTTCATGCCGTGCCTTCTCAATGTGGCGCCACTTTGACCCGCTCGCCAGGGTGCAGTGTGGACGCCGTATCGGCTGCGCTGACGGCGACACCCGGCAACGCCATCGTCTCCAGCAGGGTGCGTACCTCGTTGTGGGCGGCCACATGGCTCATCGTCATCGCCGTCTTGCTCTGCTTCAGGTCCATGAGGGTCAGGCCCTTCACGAAGAGTTCACGAAAGATGACCCGTTCCGAGAAACCGGGTGCCAGGCGAAAGCCGATGCGCTTGGCCAGCAATGGCAAGACCTTGGCGATGTCGCGCTTGTTGCGGGCGTCCAGCTGCGACATGCGGTTGCGCATCACCATCCAGTCGATCGGTCGGCCGCCGTCGCGCGCGCGTGTCTGGCGCTGCTCCCAGACCATCTGGCTGTAGACGCTGAGCTCGCGAATGCGCTTGCCGTCACGCTCGACCTTACCCAGCAGGTCCAGGTCGATGAAGGAATCGTTCATCGGCGTGATCAGGCTATCGGCGCGCTGATGCGCCAGGCGCGAGATATGGCTGTCGCTGCCCGGCGTGTCGATCGCCACGAAGTCCTTGCTGGAGAGGCTGGCCAGCGCGACCTCCAGACGCTCGCGCTCTTCGGCCTCGGCGACGCTGCGGCTGTCGACCTCGCTGCGGTAGAGGCGTTGGTTCTGCGGCATCGGCAGGCGAATACCGGTATCACGCATGAAAATCTCGCGGTTCTCCAGATAGCGCGAGAGCGTGCCTTGGCGGGCGTCGATGTCGATCGAGCCCACGCTTTTGCCCTGGCGCAGCAGCGAGACCATGATGTGCAGGGCCGTTGTCGACTTGCCGGAGCCACCCTTCTCGTTGCCGAAGACGATTATGTAGGGGCGTTTCATCGCCGTCATGCCTTGACGATCCAGATCGCCGTGTCGTGGATGGCGGCACCGCCGCGCGGGAAGCCCGGCTCGGCCGAGATCAGGACATTGATGCCGCGCCCGCCGGGAAAGTCGGCATTGGGCCAGATCGACTCGCAGACGACGACGTCGGGCTGCAGGCCATCGAAAGGTCTGACGGCGAGTGTGATCTCACCCAGATCATTGCCGATTCGCACCAGATCGCCGGCCTCAAGCTCCATCTCGGCGCAGACCAGCGGATGCAGCAGCAGTGCGGGCTTGCCTTCGCGCTCTCGGCTACCCGGCGATTCGGTAAAAGAGCTGTTGAGAAAATGGCGGGCGGGCGCCGCCACCAGCCGGAAAGGCTTCTCGGCATCGGCCCTGTCGATTGCATCGAAATGGCCGGGAAGCGCGGGCATCTCGCCATGGCGGCCGCCCAGGCCTTTCCAGTTGGGCTTGAAGCGAAAGCGCCCGCCCTCTTGCGGGAAGCCGGAAAGGAAGTGCGCCTTCTCGAAGGGCTCGGCGCAATCCAGATTGCCGCCGGCTTGATGGATGGCCTCGGCGCTGCCACGACCGGAGCTTTGAAAGCAGTCCTCGATCATCTCCCAGGCAGTCATCTCGAAGCCGGGATGTTCGGCGCCAACGCGCTGGGCCAGCGCGCAGACGACCTCGTGGTTGCTGCGGCACTCGGCCAAGGGCTCGATCACCTGCTTGGCGACCTGCAGATGGGTGTGGGCAGAGGGCGTATAGAAGTCGGCGTGCTCCAGGAAGGTCGTGGCCGGCAGCACGATGTCGGCGAAGCTCGCGGTCTGGGTCAGGAACTGCTCATGCACGACGGTGAAGAGGTCGTCGCGGGCCAGACCGGCCAGGCACCTGTCGGTCTCGGGGCAAACCACCGCGGGGTTGGTGTTCTGGATGAAGAGCGCAGTGACCGGTGGCCCCTCGCCCAGATCGCGCCGATCGCCGGTTAGGACCGGGCCGAAGCGCGACTGATCCAAGACGCGGATCGCCGGGTCGACCAGATCCAGGCCCTCGATGGTCTCGCGTTTGAGGCCGTAGAGAGCGCCATTGCCCCAAAGCGCGCCGCCGCCCTCGACCTCCCAGGCACCGGTCATGCTCGGCAGGCAAGTGACGGCGTGCAGGCCGGCGGCGCCGTTGCGCGAACGCGACATGCCATATCCGACGCGGATGTAGCTGCGTTTGCTGGCGCCGTAGAGGCGGGCGAAGGCGAGGATCTCTTCCTCGATCACGCCGGTGATGGCCTCGGCCCAGGCCGGCGTGCAATCGGCCAGATGCGCCTCGATCTCACCATCCCAATCGGTCAGGCGGGCCATGTAGGCGCGATCGGCCAGGCCTTCGGCCAGCAGGACATGCATGACGGCAGCCGCCAGTGCTCCGTCCGTTCCGGGTTTGACCATGAGATGCATGTCGGCTTGCTCGGCCGTCGGCGTGCGGTAGGGGTCGACGACGACGAACCTGGCACCGCGGGACTTCCGGGCCCGCGCGATATGGGTCATGAGGTTGACCTGGGTGGAGACCGGATTGCCGCCCCAGACCACGATCAGATCGGAATGGCGAACCTCGCGCGCATCGACCCCGGCCTTCAGTCCGACCCCGGCCAGCCAGCCGCCTTCCGCCAGCATGGTGCAGATCGTGTTCAGCTGCCCCGAGTAGCGCTTGGCATGGCGCAGGCGATTGATCCCGTCGCGCTGGATCCAGCCCATGGTGCCGGCATAATAGTAGGGCCAGACCGCCTCGCTGCCGTGCCGAGCCTCGGCCGCCAAAAGGCCTTCTGCCGCACGGTCCAGCGCCTCCTCCCAGCCGATCGGGCGAAAGGCGGAAGGCCCGGCGCCCTTGTCGCCGACACGCAACAGCGGTCGGGTCAGGCGGTCTGGATGGTGCACCCGCTCGGCATAGCGGGCCACCTTGGCGCAGATCACGCCGGCGGTGTAGTCGTTCGCATGCGATCCGCGGACCTTGCCGATCCGTCGCGCATCCAGACGCTCTATCTCCAGGGCGCAGGCCGAGGGGCAGTCGTGCGGGCAGGTGCTGTGAACCCAGCGGGCGTTACTTCGGTCGAGCGGCATAGCCCATTATGGTGCCAGAGCCCCTTCGGAGCAAAGCCCTGAAAAGCCTTGCGACGCAATGGAAAGACTGCGGCTTCCGCCGGTCGGTAATGCGCTCGTCTGGCGATGCGGATTGCATCAACGCTCGCGTCGCCTACGAAGCAGCAGGTAGAGCGCGCCCTGGCCGCCGTGGTACTGTTGGGCCGGGGTGACGGCCAGGATGATCGGCCTGAGGTCGGCCCCGTTCAGCCAGAGCGGTACGGCACGGCGCAGCACCCCGCTGCCGGGACCGGCGCGACCCTTGCCGGTGACGATCAAGAGGCAGCGCTGGCCGCGCATCTCGGCCTGATGGAGGAAGCGGCGCAGCAAGCCGTGCGCGCGCTCCTGCGTCATTCCATGCAGATCCAAGGTGGCCTCGATCGCCATGCGGCCAAGGCGGAAACGCTCGCCGGTGCGCCGGTCGATGTCGACCAGACGACCGGTCTCCAGGGGTGTTTTCGGGTGGACCTTGGTGGCCGGTGGATTCTTGCTGGCCAGCTGGCTCGGCTGCGCCGTCTTCGCCACCACCTTGGGCGCACCGGGTGCGCGTGCCGAGGCAAGCGGTGGCGGTGGACGATTCTGCAAGGGCTGCACCGTCTCGGCTACCCTGTGCCAAAGCGACAGCTCGTCCGCGGTCGGGCGGATCTTCGGCCTGCTCGGCGGAGTGCTACTCGCCATCCTCGACCAGCAGAATATGCAGACGGCGTGGGCCATGCGCGCCCAGTTCCAGGGTTTGCTCGATGTCGCCGGTGCGCGAGGGGCCGGTCACGAAGTTCAGGGTTCGGGGCATGACGCTCTCTCCATAGCGGGTCCGCAGACCCTCGAAGACCTCCTCGTAAGTGCCGTGCAGTTGACTGGTCCGCAAGACCGCAATGTGGGTCTCCGGCAGGAAGTTCGAGCTGGTCGGGGTCTCCGGACCGCTGACCAGCGCCAGGGTGCCGGTCTCGGCCACGGCCGCCTCCACCGGGGTGAGCGAGACCTGGTCCTCCGGTTCGGCCTTGCCGCGCGACACCTGCAGCAGGGGTTCATCGCCCCAAGGCAAGGGCTCCAGGCTCGGATGCGGTGCCGCGCGAAGCGCGAGCGGCATATTCTGCTGCCTGAGATAGCGAGCCACCGCGGTCGGGATCTCGCTCATGTCCCGCAGGCGCTCGCAGCTGCCGGAGAGGGCCTCGGTGGCCTCCTCGAAAAGGGCGATGCGCGCTTCGAGCGGGACCTTGCCGCGGGCCGGGACCAGGTTGGGCCGATGCCGCTGCAGGCGTTCGGTCACCGCTTTCCGGTTTTGACGCCCGGGGCGTCCCTCCAGACCTTTTCGAATCTTCCCCAGAATGGCGTCGCGGGCGACCATCACTTGCCTCCCTTTGCACGCCACTGCTGCTGAAAGGTTCGGCCTTCCGGCGCGGGTAGGTCGCGATACCGGGTCCAACCCTTGGCCAGCGGCAGGCTTTGCAAGCGCCCCTTCCGGCCGGCGCGCAGCTTGATGAGAGCGACGGCCAGGCGCGTGGCCAGGCGATAGAGCCCGGGCCGCCTGGCAAGGAATGCCCAGGCGCGCAAACCGTAGCGCTGAGTCGCGGGATTGAGATGGCGCTGGAATTCCTTCTCCCGCCAGTGCCGCAGCATCTTCGGCAGCGGAATGCGCATCGGGCAGACTTCTTCGCAGCGCCCGCAGAAGGTCGAGGCATTAGGCAGATGGCGCCCCTCTTCGATGCCGATCAGAGCCGGAGTCAAGACCGCGCCGACCGGACCGGAATAGACCCAGCCGTAGGCATGGCCACCGATCGCCTGATAGACCGGGCAGTGGTTCATGCAGGCACCGCAACGAATGCAGCGCAAGACCTCCTGGAATTCGCTGCCCAGGAGGTCCGTGCGGCCGTTGTCCAGCAGGATGACATGGTACTGCTCCGGCCCGTCCGGGTCCTCGGGACGCCGCGGTCCGGTCGAGAGCGTGGTGTAGGTCGAGAATTCCTGCCCGGTCGCCGAACGCGCCAGAACGCGCAGGATCGTCGCCGCGTCCTCCAGGGTCGGGACCAGCTTCTCCAGGCTGGCCAGCACGATGTGCACCCTGGGCAGGATCTGGGTCAGATCGCCGTTGCCCTCGTTGGTGACGATGATCGAGCTGCCGGTCTCGGCCACCAGGAAGTTGGCGCCGGTGATACCGACATCGGCCTCGAGATAGCGTTGACGCAGGACCGCGCGAGCTTCGGCGACCAGGCCCGGCGGTTCCTCCAGCGAACGCTCGGCCGGGAAGGCGCTGTGCCTTTGGCGAAAGTCCTCCGCCACCTGCTCCTTGGTCACATGGATCGCCGGCGCGATGATGTGCGAGGGGGTCTCGCCGCGCAGCTGAATGATGTATTCGCCCAGATCGGTCTCGACCGGCTCGATGCCGGCGGCCTCCAGGAAGGGGTTGATGGCGATCTCCTCGCCGATCATCGACTTGCCCTTGGTGACCGTCGTGGCACCGACGGCGCGGCAGATCCTGAGCACCGCCTCACGCGCCTCCTCGGGCGTCTGGCACCAATGGACTTGGCCGCCACTTTCTTCGACCCGATCCTCGTAGCACTCCAGATAGTGGTCCAGATTGGCCAGCACGTGGTTCTTGATGTCCCGGCCCTGGTCGCACAGATGTTCGAACTCGGGCAGATTGGCTGCAGCGACGCCGCGCTTTTTGGCGAAGCCGCCACGCAGCTTCGCCATGGCGTGCTGCAGGTTGGGGTCGGCCAGCGCCTTGTCGGAGTTCGCCTTGAAGTCCAGGCTGGAGGACTGCATCAGGTTTTACCTTCGCCGAAGGTCGGGCCCTCGCCGATGGCCGGCCCCTCAGCCATGTCGGCCAGCACCTCGGCGACATGGCGAACCTTCACCGGCTGACCCTCGCGGGCGAGCTTGCCGGCCATGTTCAAGAGGCAGCCCAGGTCGCCGGCCAGCAGGGTGCCGACCCCGGTCTCGCCGATGGTCCTGGTCTTCTCCGCGAGAATCCGGTCGGAGACTTGCGGGTACTTCACGCAGAAGGTGCCGCCGAAACCGCAGCAGGCCTCGGGGTCGTGCATCTCGGCGATCTCCAGCCCCTCGACAGTCTTGAGCAGCCTGCGTGGCTGTATCTTCACCTTTAGCTCGCGCAAGCCCGAGCAGGAGTCGTGATAGGTGATCGTGTCGGCATAGCACGCCTCGACCCGCTGCATCCCGCGCCGATCGACCAGGAAGGAGACCAGTTCGTGGGTCTTCTCGGCCAGCGCCTCGGCCCGCGCTGCCCATGCCGGGTCCTCGGCCAGCAAGGCCGGATAGTGATGCGCGATCATCCCGCCGCAGGAGCCCGAGGGAACCACGACAAAGTCATAGCCTTCGAAGGCGGCGATCACCTGTCGCGCAATCGCGGTCGCATCCTTGCGGTCGCCTGCGTTGTAGGCCGGCTGCCCGCAGCAGGTCTGTGCGGCCGGCACCTCGACCGAACAGCCGGCGACTTCCAGGAGTTTCACCGCGGCGAAGCCGACCCTCGGCCTGAAGAAATCCACCAGGCAGGTCACGAAGAGCGCGACCCTGGGTTTTCCGTTCGTCATCCTGCCTCCCTGCAATCAGCCGCAAGACTGGGTCTGCCGGAGAGAAAAGGCAAGCGCCGAAGCCCAGCAGAGATCAGTCAAATGGCAACTTCGTCAGATCGTCTTTTCCTTCGTGTCACTAGACCTCGGAGGCAAGGACCCGGAAGCCGCCGAGGCAGTTGGCGTAGACCGGGCGGATGTGCAAAGCGTTGTTGCTTTCGTCTGTTCAGGCTCGAAACTCCTCTGGGGGATCGCCCAGGGGATCGCCCAGGGGATCGCCCAGGGGATCGCCCAGGGGATCGCCCAGGGGCTCGACCGGATGGGTCATGACGGCAAGTGCGATCCAGAGGGTGTTGTTCGACTCCAAGGCACCGACTTCGCTCGTCAGGTCCGCGTCCAGGGTTTCAATCGCGGTCGGCCGAAAGCCTGTACTGCCGTGCTGCGTTGCGCGCCGGTCGAATCTGGTGCGCGAACCCTTCTACCATTTGTTTCCTTCTGCAACGGGAGACAGTAGCCAACGACGCAGACGCGCTGCCAGTTCTCTGCTGGCTTTGAGCGCTGCATCGGCTGTCTCATGGACCGCCGTGAAGAGAAGGCGGCCGCGATCGGTCTTCAGCTGTTCGGCGATCAGGGTTACCGGAGATGGCGGCATCGCTTCGACAGGAAAGACCAGCGTCATGAGGTCAGTCAGGTAGAGCGGCACCTGAGCGCCCTTCTGGAAACAGGCAATGGCCAGGGGTTCCGGCCAGACTGCATCGAGATAGGCAGCGGCGATCAAGGCGCGCAATGAGGCGTAACTTGCCAGGGAGTTCCGCCTGCCCTCCTCCAAGGCCGGAACCATGGCCCTCTCGTAGGCCTCGTTCGCGACGACGAGCGCGTCGTCCGCCAGTCTTGCGAAATTCCTGCTCTCTTCCCAGGAGGCCGATGGGATGAATGGTTCTCGCCTCCCGGAAACCGTTGGGAGTTCTCGTGGCAACATCGCCTTTGCTCTCCGGAGGCAGAGCCAGCGCTGCCGCCATAGAGCCTGTCGTCACCATGACCGCCCTCGATCGAGAAGTCGTCGCCACCGCCGCCGTAGAGCAGGTCTTTGGCAATGCCGCCGAAGCGGCCTCCGTCATCGCCCCCGCCACCGTCCAGACGATCGAGCCCAAATCCGCCGTAGAGGTGATCGCTGCCACTGCCGCCGGACAGCAGGTCGTTGTGGTTTCCTCCGAAGACCGCATCGGCGCCGCTGCCGCTCGACAGAGATGGATCATCGCCGGCGCCGCCGAAAAGCGAATCGTCCCCCTCGTCGCCGAAGAGAGACTGGTCATTGCCCGCAGCACCGAAGAGGCGGTCGTCATCTCCGAACGTCGCGCTCGTCCGCGAGGCGCGCCACCATCTCATTGAGCGTGATGTCCTTGCCAGTCTCGATCAGGGCCAGTCTCGATCAGGGCCAGTCTCGATCAGGGCCAGTCTCGATCAGGGCCAGTCTCGATCAGGCTCACGATGAAGCCTTCATGCCCCTCGAGGCTCGACCCGCGTCGACGACCGGTCGGTCGCAGCTCCACCTCACCGGCTTTCGCCCGCTTTCATCCAGCGGGTCGCGGGCGATGGCGCCACACCGAACCGCGCCGCCGCACCACGCGCCGACAGGTCCGCCTGCGATGCCTTCGAAACACCGACCCGCAGATCGCCACTCGCTGCTCGTCCCCTCCAGGAACTCCTTGTCTGGAGACCTTGAATCAGACTTGCATCATCCCGTCACATCACGATCGATTCAGTGATTGCTGCATCTGCTCCAGCGCCTCCAGGAAGAGTGCCTCGCGGCTGCGGAAGGCGTTGTAGAAGCTGGAGCGGGTTGATGCCCAGACGCTCCGAAAGGGCCGCGGCCGAACAGGACTCGAAACCTGTTTTGTACAGCTGGGAACAAATTCCCTGTCTGTCAAACCAAAGGCGAGGTGAGCCATGAGTGCCTTTTTCATCGCCCAGGTCCGCGTAAAGGATCCTGAGAAATTCCAGACCTACGTCGGCCCGGTTGGCGAGACCTTGAAGCTGCACGGCGGCGAAGGCGTGATTCGCGGCACGGCCGAGGGTGTTCTGGCCGGAGAGATGAACCACGATGCGGCCGGAATCATCAGCTTCCCCAGCATGGAAGCGCTGAAGGCCTGGCAGGAGTCGGAGGCCTGACAACCCTCATTCCCTTGCGCGAAGAGGTCGCGGAGATGACCATGACGGTCTACGCCGTGCCTGCCGTGCCTGCCTGGGCCTGGGCCCAGCAGGAGTCGGCCCCGCGCCCACTAGGGGCCGACTCCCTGGCTCGATAGTCGCTCGGTTAGAACTGCACGCCGCGGGTGAGCGCGCCATCGACCACCAGGTTGGCTCCGGTGATGAAGCTGGCGGCCGGGCTGGCCAGGAAGGTGGTGGCGCGCGCGACCTCCTCGGGCCTGCCCATACGGCCGGTGGGATTGAGCGCCAGCGTGCGCTGATAGAGCTCCTGATTGTTGTCCTTGATCATGTTCCAGACCCCGCCGTCGAAGTAGATGTTTCCCGGCGAGACGGTGTTGGCACGGATATTCTGGCCGGCCAGCTGGAAGGCCAGGCCCTGGATATAGTGGATCAAGGCCGCCTTGAAGGTGCCGTAGGGGCCGGCGGCGAAGTCGATCTCGCGACCCGACACGCTGGAGATGGCGACGATGGCGCCGGCATCGCTCTTTTCCAGATGCGGTAGGCTGGCCTCGACCAGACGTACGGTGTGCATCAGGTCGACATTGAACTGCTTCTGCCAGCTTGCCTCGTCATTGCCGATGGCCAGCGCGCTGACGTTCGCGACGACGATGTCCAGGCCGCCCATGGCCTCGCTGGAGCGTTTGGCCCAGTCCTCCAGGTCGTTCTTCTTGCCGACATCGACGATATCGCCGCTGACGGCATCGCCCAGTTCCGCGACGTTCAGCTCCGCGACGGTGGCCTCGAGGTCGGCTGCGGTGCGCCCGCAGATCGAGACCCGACAGCCTTCGCCCGCCAGAGAACGGGCGATCTCCTTGCCGATGCCCTTGCTACCGCCGGTCACCAGTGCCTTGCGTCCTTGCAAACCCAGATCCATCCTTCGCTCTCCCTTTGACGTTCCGTGACAGCCGCAGCCCACTCGGCATGACGACAGAGCCGCAAGCCTGTCTTCCGGCAGGCCGGAGAGTCAAGACGCAGATCGGATCGGGAAGCTGCTGCTCTCGATGGCGAGGCTATCGGGACTTCGGCAGGGGGAGGTCTCTCAGCACTACCAGGCCCGGCGACTGAGGTGGGCTGTCGATGGTCAGGGGCTCAGGAGCAAGGTGACCTTGCTGCCGTCTTCCGACTCGTTCGGAAGGGCCAGACCCTCCAGCTTTTGCCGTGCATTCCCCCCTTCAAAGCTGTAGATTATAGGGGGATCGCTGTCGCTGCCGGGGTTCCAAAGCCAGATACACGCCGGGACAGGCTCGCTATCAGCCTTCATGTTGGGGAGGTCTGAACTGCCAAAGGCGTCCCTGCAGCGTTCCTGGACCTTCTCGAGTTTCTTCGGAACGCCCACTCGGCTGTCACCCGTGGCGATCTAGCAAGCGCTCGCCCAAAGGTTCCAGGGCGCGGATACTGGCGCAGGGAAAGTCGTCGCCGCCTGCATCGTGGAAGCGCAGCCTGTGCAGCTTGGTGTCTGCCGGATCGGCCGTCCCCTCTACGATCTTCTGCGCTGTGCTCGGTACCCAGGCTTCGCCCGCTTCCGGGCCGCGCGGGTCCGCGGAGGCCGAATAACCGTCTATCGCCCTGCAGGGCCAGCCCCTCGATGTTCAATCCGTAGCATTGCAGCGCTTGATCGACCTGTAGCGCGCCACGATAGATGGGCCAGGCACGACAGTCATGTGGCCAATGGCGCTGGTTTTGGTGGGTATTTTCGGTCGCGCCAGTCATGTGGCCCAGGGTGTGATCGGCCTTGCGCAGTTTCGTTGTCTCTTTCGGCCTGGAGGCTGGTGGTGAGGGTATCGGCGAGGCGGTGCTGGACGCGGGTGACGAGCCATTGGCCGGTGCGTTCGGGCTCGATGCCTTGGAGGTCGAGCCTGGCTTCGGCCATGAGGTCGCCGTGGAAGCCACCCAGTTCGATGGAGATTGTGCTGCCGGTGCGTTGCGAGCGTTCGAGGGCGGCGTCGGTTATCCGCCGGAGGGCGGAGGAGGCGGTGCGGGCCGGGGCGGAGACCCGGTCGACCAGGCGCAGCACCATGGCGAAGTCGAGGTTGCCGGCCATGGCGTTACCCGGTGGGCTGCGGTCTGCGGGCGTGGGCCTTGGCGTGCCGGAAGGCCAGGTCGTGGGGCATCATGTCGAGCAGTTCGGACAGCGGCCAGTGGAACAGCGGCCAGTGGAAGAGGCAGGCCCTGTCGGCCATGGCCGCCTCTAGGGCGTCGGGCAGCGCTGGCGCGTCATGGCCTCGATCAGGGCCGCCCGCTGATCCTCGGGCACGAAAAAAAGCACCGCCTCGCCGGCGAGCGCCATGAAGTCGGCCGGCGTCATGGCGGCCAGCTGCGCCTTCGGGAGCGGCGGCCGGGCGATGCGCGGCAGCAGCCGCAGCAGGGAGCCGGTCTCCATGGTCACCAGCTGGCCGAGCAGCAGCCCGCGCAGCGCGCCGGCCTTGAGGGCGGTCTCGGTGTCGGGTTCGCGGTCGAGCCGGCACTGGAAGCCCAGGCGTGCACCGCGGTTGACCGGCCGCTGGCCGCAGGCCTGTCCCGGACGACCTCGCCCGGGTTCTCTCCGGCGCCATGGGCGTGCCCTCCAGCCTGCGCGGCGCGCTCGAGTCTCGCCTGCGCGACCCTCCGGAGCGCCTGGTCGAGCTTCTGCAGCCGATCGCTCGCGAAGCATTCGAAGCGGTGCGCGAGATGGCCGAAACCGCCCGCCAGGAGCAGGAAGACCTGGCCGAAAAGCTGCGCGCACTCGAGGCCGAACGGGCTGAATCGAAGGCGAAATCGCCCAAGCGTCGCAGCAGCGAAACGAAGGCTGCAGAAGCTGCGGACAAGACCCGGTCGTCCCAGGAGACCCATCCGCCTTGCCTCTTTCCCGGCATGAGGCGACTTGCGACACCGGGTCGGAGAGTGGCAGGCTCGTCTTCAGGGTTGCGGAACGGGAATCGACCGCGACGAGGCTGTTGCCGGCGATCGGGGAGATATCCGGGGCCAGGACCCGTCCCTGCGGATGTGCGACGGAACACCTGATGTCCGGCAAGGGCAGGCGCGCGCTCCTGCCAGGGGACCTTCCCCCACTCTGCCCGGCAGGACCCTCGATTTCATGTCCGGCGGCAACGAAGACGGTGTTAGACTGTTGCGAAAGCAGCCGGATATTCCCCGGTCGTGCCCCTTGCACGAAGCGGGCCTTGAGGAGGCCGGGGCTTCGGGACGCTCAGGCGTCTCTTCCATGGCGACCGCGCAGGGTGTATCGTGCGGGAGACAGTCGAGGCGGAACCGACCTTCAGGGCAACGGCGATGCCGTTTGCGCCGGGGTTTGCGGCCCGATGGGATCGGGCCGATGCCTCCTGCGCGCAGGCAAGACCGTCGTGACAGCAGAACGACGCGGCGGTATATAGGGGCCTGAAAGGGATCGCTCGCGTTGCGGCAGACAGGATCTCGCGTCGCGCCAGCCGCGGGCCGTGGAGCACTCCCGGCAAGATCCCCTGTCCGCAATCGGGGTTGGAAGTGGGAGGATGTCGGTGTGAGGGTTGGAATCGTTGTGATCTTGACGGCGCTGGCGGTAAGTCTGGCCGTGCCGGGCGCGCGGGCCCAGGCCGACTGCGCAAACTGGCAGAGCGGGGATTTCTTCGAGACAGCCAGCGCTGCGGATGTGCGCGCCTGTCTGCGGGCCGGCGCCGATCCCGCTGCGCGGGACGAGGATGGCGACACCCCGCTGCACTGGGCTGCGTTGAAGGGCCAAGCCGCCGCGATTGCGGCGCTGCTCGGCGGCGGCGCCGATCCCGGTGCGCGGGACTACGACTATGGCTGGACCCCGCTGCACTTGGCTGCAAGTCAGGGCCAAGTCGCGGCGATTGCGGCGCTGCTCGACGGCGGTGCCGATCCCGGTGCGCGGGACAAGGGTGGCTGGACCCCGCTGCACTTGGCTGCAACTCACGTGGCTGCAAGTGAGGACCAAGCTGCCGCGATTGCGGCGCTGCTCGACGGCGGCGCCGATCCCGGTGCGCGGGACTACGACTATGGCTTTACCCCGCTGTACGTGGCTGCAAGTGAGGACCAAGCTGCCGCGATTGCGGCGCTGCTCGACGGCGGCGCCGATCCCGCTGCGCGGGACGAGTTTGGCCGGACCCCGCTGCACCAGGCTGCATTTGAGGGCCACGCCGCGGCGATTGCGGCGCTGCTCGCCGGCGGCGCCGATCCCGCTGCGCGGAACGTGCATGGCTGGACCCCGCTGCACGTGGCTGCAAGTCAGGGCCAAGTCGCGGCGATTGCGGCGCTGCTCGACGGCGGTGCCGATCCCGGTGCGCGGGACGTGAAGGGCTCGACCCCGCTGCACGTGGCTGCAGTTCTGGGCAAAGCCGCGGCGATTGCGGCGCTGCTCGCCGGCGGCGCCGATCCCGGTGCGCAGGACGTGAATGGCTTGACCCCGCTGCACATGGCTGCAGTTCAGGGCCAAGCCGCCGCGATTGCGGCGCTGCTCGACGCCGGTGCCGATCCCGGTGCACAAGCCACGGATGGCTTGACCCCGCTGCTCGCGCGGCGCGGCTGCTGAGAACGGCCAAGCCGCCGCGATTGCGGCGCTGCTCGACGCCGGCGCCGATCCCGGTGCGCGGGCCGAGGATGGCTTGACCCCGCTGCACTTGGCTGCATATGGGGGCCACGCTGCCGCGATTGCGGCGCTGCTCGCCGCCGGCGCCGATTCCGGTGCGCGGTACGAGGATGGCTACACCCCGCTGCACTTGGCTGCACGTGAGGGCCACGCCGCCGCAATTGCGGCGCTGCTCGCCGGCGGCGCCGATCCCGGTGCGCGGGACAAAGATGGCGACACCCCGCTGCACGGAGCTGCATATGGGGGCCAAGCCGCCGCGATTGCGGCGCTGCTCGACGCCGGCGCCGATCCCGGTGCACAAAACGAGAAGGGCAGGACCCCGCTGCACTTGGCTGCAAGCGAGGACCAAGCCGCCGCAATTGCGGCGCTGCTCGCCGGCGGCGCCGATCCCGGTGCGCGGAACGTGGATGGCAGGACCCCGCTGCACGCGGCTGCGTGGACGGGCCAAGCCGCCGCGATTGCGGCGCTGCTCGCCGGCGGCGCCGATCCCGCTGCGCGGGACGGGCATGGCCAGACCCCGCTGCACGGGGCTGCACGTGAGGGCCAAGCCGCCGCGATTGCGGCGCTGCTCGCCGGCGGCGCCGATCCCGGTGCACAAAACGAGAAGGGCTCGACCCCGCTGCACGTGGCTGCGTGGGAGGGCCAAGCCGCCGCGATTGCGGCGCTGCTCGCCGGCGGCGCCGATCCCGGTGCGCGGAACGTGGATGGCAGGACCCCGCTGCACGCGGCTGCGTGGGAGGGCCAAGCCGCCGCGATTGCGGCGCTGCTCGCCGGCGGCGCCGATCCCGGTGCGCGGAACGTGGATGGCAGGACCCCGCTGCACGCGGCTGCGTGGGAGGGCCAAGCCGCCGCGATTGCGGCGCTGCTCGCCGGCGGCGCCGATCCCGGTGCGTGGGCCGAGGGTGGCAGGACCCCGCTGCACATGGCTGCACAGGAGGGCCAAGCCGCCGCGATTGCGGCGCTGCTCGCCGGCGGCGCCGATCCCGCTGTGCGGGACGTGCGTGGCGCCACCCCGCTGCACATGGCTGCACAGGAGGGCCAAGCTGCGGCGATTGCGGCGCTGCTCGGCGGCGGTGCCGATCCCGCTGTGCGGGACGTGCGTGGCCAGACCCCGCTGCACTTGGCTGCTCGGAAGGGCCAAGCTGCGGCGATTACGGCGCTGCTCGGCGGCGGCGCCGATCCCGCTGTGCGGGACGTGCGTGGCTGGACCCCGCTGCACGTGGCTGCGTTGAACGGCCAAGCCGCGGCGATTGCGGCGCTGCTCGGCGGCGGTGCCGATCCCGATGCGCGGGAGGACGAGTATGGCTTGACCCCGCTGCACTGGGCTGCGTTGAACGGCCAAGCCGCGGCGATTGCGGCGCTGCTCGGCGGCGGTGCCGATGCGGGGGCAAAAGACAAGGATGGCGTGACCCCCTTCGACCTGATCGGACGCGACTCTCCGCTCGTCGGAACAGCCGCCTACCGGCGCCTGAAGGATGCCCGGCAGGACTGAAGCCAGCCGCCCAGGGGTGTCCTGGCAAGGGGTCTTCGGGGTGGGGATCCACCAGGGGACGGAATGACGGCCTGAGGCCTTGTTGTGCAGCCTGGACCCGCCCGTTGAGGAGGATGTGGCCCCATCCGGGCGGCGCGATCTTCTGCGCCCTGGTCGAGACCGATCCGGGCAGGGCGCTGCATGTCGGCATCGAGCGACCGATCGACGATGAAGCGCGTCCGCCCGATACGACCGATTTCTGGCAAGGGCAAGCGCGCGCTCCTGCCAAGGGACCTCCCCCCACTCTGCCCGGCAAGACCCTCGATTTCATATCCGGCGGCAACGAAGACGGTGTGAGGCTGTTGCGAAAGCGGCTGGATTTTCCCGGTCGTGCCCCTTGCACGAAGCGGGCCTTGAGGCGGTCGGGGCTTCGGGACGCTCAGGCGTCTCTTCCATGGCGACCGCGCAGGGTGTAGAGTGCGGTCTATCGCGCGGGAGACAGTCGAGGCGGAACCGACCTTCAGGGCAACGGCGATACCGTTTGCGCCGGGGTTTGCGGCCCGATGGGATCGGGCCGATGCCTCCTGCGCGCAGGCAAGACCGTCGTGACAGCAGAACGGCGCAGCGCTGGACAGGGGTCTGCAAGGGATCGCTGGCGTTGCGGCAGACAGGATCGCGCGTCGCGCCAGCCGCGGGTCGGGAAGCGCTCCCGGCAAGAGGCCCTGTCCGCAATCGGGGTTGGAAGTGGGAGGATAGCGGTGTGAGGGTTGGAATCGTTGCGATCTTGACGGCGCTGGCGGTAAGTCTGGCCGTGCCGGGCGCGCGGGCGCAGGCCGACTGCGCAAACTGGAGATGCACAAAACATGAATAGCGGAACCCCGCTGCGCTGGGCTGCACTTTACGGCGATGTTGCCAAGATTAAGGAGCTGCTCGCCGGCGGCGCCGATCCCGGTGCACAAGCCAAGGATGGCGACACCCCGCTGCACTGGGCTGCACAGTTCGGCGAAGCCGCCGCGATTGCGGCGCTGCTCGAAGGCGGCGCCGATCCCGGTGCGCGGAACGAGGATGGCGAGACCCCGCTGCACAAGGCTGCGGCTGCGTGGCACGGCCAAGCCGCGGCGATTGCGGCGCTGCTCGCCGCCGGCGCCGATCCCGGTGCGCGGGACGAGGATGGCGAGACCCCGCTGCACCGGGCTGCTGAGCACGGCCAAGTCGACGCGATTGCGGCGCTGCTCGCCGGCGGCGCCGATCGCAACGCGCTTGCCGAGTACGGCTATACCCCGCTGCACATTATCGCGCTGGAAGGCGATACTACCGAGATTGCGGCGCTGCTCGCCGCCGGCGCCGATCCCGGTGCACAAGCCGAGAATGGCGAGACCCCGCTGCACTTCGCTGCACATGAGGGCCAAGCTGCCGCGATTGCGGCGCTGCTCGAAGGCGGCGCCGATCCCGGTGCACAAACCAAGAAGGGCGAGACCCCGCTGCACTTCGCTGCACATGAGGGCCAAGCTGCCGCGATTGCGGCGCTGCTCGAAGGCGGCGCCGATCCCGGTGCGGAGGACGAGGATGGCGAGACCCCGCTGGACTGGGCTGCTGAGCACGGCCAAGTCGACGCGCTTGCGGCGCTGCTCGAAGGCGGCGCCGATCCCGGTGCACAAACCAAGAAGGGCGAGACCCCGCTGCACCGGGCTGCACGTGGGGGTCAAGCCGCTGCGATTGCGGCGCTGCTCGAAGGCGGCGCCGATCCCGGTGCACAAACCAAGAAGGGCGAGACCCCGCTGCACAGTGCTGCAGGTGAGGGCCAAGCCGCCGCGCTTGCGGCGCTGCTCGCCGCCGGGGCCGATCCCGGTGCGCGGGACGTGAAGGGCGGGACCCCGCTGCACAAGGCTGCGGCTGCGTGGCACGGCCAAGCCGCGGCGATTGCGGCGCTGCTCGCCGCCGGCGCCGATCCCGGTGCGTGGGACGAGGGTGGCTGGACCCCGCTGCACTGGGCTGCTGAGAACGGCGATACCGACGCGATTGCGGCGCTGCTCGCCGCCGGCGCCGATCCCGGTGCACAAAGGGGTGGCTCGACCCCGCTGCACTGGGCTGCTGAGCACGGCCAAGTCGACGCGCTTGCGGCGCTGCTCGCCGCCGGCGCCGATCCCGGTGCGCGGGACGAGGATGGCTCGACCCCGCTGCACGAGGCTGCGGCTGCGTGGCCCGGCCAAGCCGCCGCGATTGCCGCGCTGCTCGCCGCCGGCGCCGATCCCGGTGCGCGGGACGGGAATGGCGAGACCCCGCTGCACTGGGCTGCTGAGCACGGCCAAGTCGACGCGCTTGCGGCGCTGCTCGCCGCCGGCGCCGATCCCGCCGCACAAACCAAGAAGGGCTGGACCCCGCTGCACTGGACTGCGTGGAACGGCGATACCGCCGCGATTGCGGCGCTGCTCGCCGCCGGCGCCGATCCCGCTGCACAAACCAAGGATGGCAAGACCCTGCTGCACCGGGCTGCTGAGAATGGCGATACCGCCGCGATTGCAGCGCTGCTCGCCGCCGGCGCCGATCCCGCTGCACAAACCAAGGATGGCAAGACCCTGCTGCACCGGGCTGCTGAGAATGGCGATACCGCCGCGATTGCAGCGCTGCTCGCCGCCGGCGCCGATCCCGGTGCACGGGACGAGGATGGCGAGACCCCGCTGCACAAGGCTGCAGGTGAGGGCCAAGCCGCCGCGATTGCCACGCTGCTCGCCGCCGGCGCCGATCCCGATGCACAAGCCAAGTATGGCGAGACCCCGCTGCACTTGGCTGCAGGTGAGGGCGAAGCCGCCGCGATTGCCGCGCTGCTCGCCGCCGGGGCCGATCCCGGTGCGCGGAACGAGAATGGCTGGACCCCGCTGCACGAGGCTGCGAGGAAGGGCCAAGCCGCCGCGATTGCCGCGCTGCTCGAAGCCGGCGCCGATCCCGGTGCGCGGAACGAGAATGGCACCGCCCCGCTGCACTCGGCTGCGTGGAGGGGCCATGCCGCCGCAATCGCGGCGCTGCTCGAAGCCGGCGCCGATCCCGGTGCGCGGGACGAGGATGGCGAGACCCCGCTGCACCGGGCTGCAGGTGAGGGCGAAGCCGCGGCGATTGCCGCGCTGCTCGAAGGCGGCGCCGATCCCGGTGCGCGGGACGAGAATGGCTCGACCCCGCTGCACTGGGCTGCGCGGAACGGCCAAGCCGCCGCGATTGCGGCGCTGCTCGACGCCGGCGCCGATCCCGGTGCACAAGCCAAGGATGGCTCGACCCCGCTGCACTTGGCTGCAGGGGCGGGCAATGCTGCCGCGATTGCGGCGCTGCTCGAAGGCGGCGCCGATCCCGGTGCGCGGGACGAGAATGGCTCGACCCCGCTGCACTGGGCTGCGCGGAACGGCCAAGCCGCCGCGATTGCGGCGCTGCTCGACGCCGGCGCCGATCCCGGTGCACAAGCCAAGGATGGCTCGACCCCGCTGCACTTGGCTGCAGGGGCGGGCAATGCTGCCGCGATTGCGGCGCTGCTCGAAGGCGGCGCCGATCCCGGTGCGCGGGACGAGTATGGCGAGACCCCGCTGCACGGGGCTGCTGAGAACGACCAAGCCGACGCGATTGCGGCGCTGCTCGAAGGCGGTGCCGATCCCGGTGCGCGGGCCAAAGGTGGCTCGACCCCGCTGCACGCGGCTGCAATTACGGGCCAAGCCGCGGCGATTGCGGCGCTGCTCGACGGCGGTGCCGATGCGGGGGCAAAAGACAAGGATGGCTCGACCCCGCTGCACTTGGCTGCATGGGCGGGCAATGCTGCCGCGATTGCGGCGCTGCTCGAAGGCGGCGCCGATCCCGGTGCACGAACCGAGGATGGCAGGACCCCGCTGCACGGGGCTGCTGAGAACGACCAAGCCGACGCGATTGCGGCGCTGCTCGACGCCGGGGCCGATCCCGGTGCGCGGGACGAGGATGGCGAGACCCCGCTGCACTTGGCTGCTGAGAACGACCAAGCCGCCGCGATTGCGGCGCTACTCGAAGGCGGCGCCGATCCGGACGCACGAGGCTTACGAAACTTTTTTGGTGAGGATGATGGCAGGACCCCGCTGCACTTGGCTGCTGGGCACGGCCAAGCCGCCGCGATTGCGGCGCTACTCGAAGGCGGCGCCGATCCGGACGCACGAGGCTTACGAGACTTTTTTGGTGAGGATGATGGCAGGACCCCGCTGCACTTGGCTGCTGGGCACGGCCAAGCCGCCGCGATTGCGGCGCTGCTCGAAGGCGGCGCCGATCCCAGTGCAGGAACCGAGAAGGGCTTGACCCCGCTGCACGTGGCTGCTGAGCACGGCCAAGCCGCCGCGATTGCAGCGCTGCTCGAAGGCGGCGCCGATCCGGACGCACGAGTCTTACTAGACTTTTTTGGTGAGGATTATGGCTTGACCCCGCTGCACTTGGCTGCTGAGCACGACCAAGCCGCCGCGATTGCGGCGCTGCTCAAAGCCGGCGCCGATACCGGTGCACAAACCAAGGATGGCTGGACCCCGCTGCACTTTGCTGCTGAGCACGGCCAAGCCGCCGCGATTGCGGCGCTGCTCGAAGGCGGCGCCGATCCGGACGCACGAGACTGGAATGATGGCTGGACCCCGCTGCACTTTGCTGCTGAGCACGGCCAAGCCGCCGCGATTGCGGCGCTGCTCAAAGCCGGCGCCGATCCGGACGCACTAGGCTTACTAGACTTTGGTGAGGGTGATGGCAGGACCCCGCTGCACTTCGCTGCACAGGAGGGCCAAGCCGCCGCGATTGCGGCGCTGCTCGAAGGCGGCGCCGATCCGGACGCACGAGGCTTACCAGACGGTGAGGTCTCGGATGGCTCGACCCCGCTGCACTGGGCTGCTGAGCACGGCCAAGCTGCCGCGATTGCGACACTGCTCGAAGGCGGCGCCGATCCGGACGCACGAGACCGGAATGATGGCTTGACCCCGCTGGACCGGGCTGCGAGGTACGGCCAAGCTGCCGCGATTGCGGCGCTGCTCGCCGCCGGCGCCGATCCGGACGCACGAGACCGGAATGATGGCTTGACCCCGCTGGACCGGGCTGCGGGGTACGGCCAAGCTGCCGCGATTGCGGCGCTGCTCGCCGGCGGCGCCGATCCCGATGCGCGGGACGACGAGGATGGCAGGACCCCGCTGCACTTGGCTGCTGAGAACGGCGATACCGCCGCGATTGCCGCGCTGCTCGAAGGCGGCGCCGATACCGGTGCACGAACCGAGGATGGCAGGACCCCGCTGCACTTCGCTGCGGCTGCGTGGCACGGCCAAGCCACCGCGATTGCGGCGCTGCTCGACGGCGGGGCCGATACCGGTGCACGAACCGAGGATGGCTGGACCCCGCTGCACTTTGCTGCGTGGAAGGGCGAAGCCACCGCGATTGCGGCGCTGCTCGACGCCGGCGCCGATCCCGGTGCACGAACCGAGGATGGCAGGACCCCGCTGCACTTCGCTGCACAGGAGGGCCAAGCCGCCGCGATTGCGGCGCTGCTCGACGCCGGCGCCGATCCCGGTGCACGAACCGAGGATGGCAAGACCCCGCTGCACTTGGCTGCGTGGAGGGGCCATGCCGCCGCGATTGCGGCGCTGCTCGACGCCGGCGCCGATCCCGGTGCACGAACCGAGGATGGCAGGACCCCGCTGCACTTGGCTGCGTGGAGGGGCCATGCCGCCGCGATTGCGGCGCTGCTCGACGCCGGCGCCGATACCAGTGCACGAACCGAGAAGGGCTCGACCCCGCTGCACTTCGCTGCACAGGAGGGCCAAGCCGCCGCGATTGCGACGCTGCTCGCCGCCGGCGCCGATACCAGTGCACGAACCGAGAAGGGCTCGACCCCGCTGCACTTGGCTGCGTGGAGGGGCGATACCGCCGCGATTGCGGCGCTGCTCGACGCCGGCGCCGATCCCGGTGCACGAACCGAGGATGGCAGGACCCCGCTGCACCGGGCTGCGTGGAGGGGCCATGCCGCCGCGATTGCGGCGCTGCTCGCCGCTGGCGCCGATCCCGGTGCACGAACCGAGGCTGGCTTGACCCCGCTGCACCGGGCTGCACAGGAGAGCCACGCCGCCGCGATTGCGGCGCTGCTCGCTGCCGGCGCCGATCCCGGTGCACGAACCGAGGATGGCAGGACCCCGCTGCACTTCGCTGCGCGGAACGGCCAAGCCGCCGCGATTGCGGCGCTGCTCGACGCCGGCGCCGATCCCGGTGCGCAAACCAAGAATGGCTTGACCCCGCTGCACCGGGCTGCACAGGAGAGCCACGCCGCCGCGATTGCGGCGCTGCTCGCTGCCGGCGCCGATCCCGGTGCACGAACCGAGGATGGCAGGACCCCGCTGCACTTCGCTGCGCGGAACGGCCAAGCCGCCGCGATTGCGGCGCTGCTCGACGCCGGCGCCGATCCCGGTGCGCAAACCAAGAATGGCTGGACCCCGCTGCACCGGGCTGCACAGGAGAGCCACGCCGCCGCGATTGCGGCGCTGCTCGCTGCCGGCGCCGATCCCGGTGCACGAACCGAGGATGGCAGGACCCCGCTGCACTTGGCTGCACGTGAGGGCGAAGCCGCCGCGATTGCGGCGCTGCTCGCCGCCGGCGCCGATCCCGGTGCGCCCGGCGTCGAGCAGCGCCGCAATCGCGGCGGCTTGGCCGTTCCGCGCAGCGAAGTGCAGCGGGGTCCTGCCATCCTCGGTTCGTGCACCGGGATCGGCGCCGGCAGCGAGCAGCGCCGCAATCGCGGCGGCGTGGCTCTCCTGTGCAGCCCGGTGCAGCGGGGTCAAGCCATTCTTGGTTTGCGCACCGGGATCGGCGCCGGCGGCGAGCAGCGCCGCAATCGCGGCGGCTTCGCCCTCACGTGCAGCCAAGTGCAGCGGGGTCCTGCCATCCTCGGTTCGTGCACCGGGATCGGCGCCGGCAGCGAGCAGCGCCGCAATCGCGGCGGCGTGGCTCTCCTGTGCAGCCCGGTGCAGCGGGGTCCAGCCATTCTTGGTTTGCGCACCGGGATCGGCGCCGGCGGCGAGCAGCGCCGCAATCGCGGCGGCTTGGCCGTTCCGCGCAGCCAAGTGCAGCGGGGTCCAGCCATCCTCTTCCCGCGCACCGGGATCGGCGCCGGCGTCGAGCAGCGCCGCAATCGCGGCGGCTTCGACCTCACCTGCAGCCCGGTGCAGCGGGGTCTCGCCATCCTCGTCCCGCGCACCGGGATCGGCGCCGGCGTCGAGCAGCGCCGCAATCGCGGCGGCTTGGCCGTTCCGCGCAGCGAAGTGCAGCGGGGTCCTGCCATCCTCGGTTCGTGCACCGGGATCGGCGCCGGCAGCGAGCAGCGCCGCAATCGCGGCGGCGTGGCTCTCCTGTGCAGCCCGGTGCAGCGGGGTCCAGCCATTCTTGTCTTGGTTTGCGCACCGGGATCGGCGCCGGCGGCGAGCAGCGCCGCAATCGCGGCGGCTTGGCCGTTCCGCGCAGCCAAGTGCAGCGGGGTCCTGCCATCCTCTTCCCGCGCACCGGGATCGGCGGGGAAGAGGATGGCTGGACCCCGCTGCACTTGGCTGCGCGGAACGGCCAAGCCGCCGCGATTGCGGCGCTGCTCGAAGCCGGCGCCGATCCCGCCGCACAAACCCAGAAGGGCTGGACCCCGCTGCACGTGGCTGCGCGGAACGGCCAAGCCACCGCGATTGCGGCGCTGCTCGAAGCCGGCGCCGATCCCGGTGCACAAGCCGAGGATGGCAGGACCCCCGCTGCACGTGGCTACGCGGAACGGCCAAGCCACCGCGATTGCGGCGCTGCTCGAAGGCGGCGCCGATCCCGGTGCACAAGACAAGGATGGCTCTACCCCGCTGCACTGGGCTGCACAGGAGGGCCAAGCCGCCGCGATTGCGGCGCTGCTCGACGGCGGTGCCGATCCCGGTGCACAAGCCAAGGATGGCTCTACCCCGCTGCACGTGGCTGCAAGTGAGGGCGATACCACCGCGATTGCGGCGCTGCTCGTTGCGGCGCTGCTCGACGGCGGCGCCGATCCCGGTGCACAAACCAAGAAGGGCTTGACCTCGCTGCACTTCGCTGCGTGGAACGGCCAAGTCGTTACGATTGACGCGCTGCTCGCCGGCGGCGCCGATCCCGGTGCACAAACCAAGGATGGCAGGACCCCGGCTGCACTTCGCTGCGTGGAACGGCCAAGCCGCCGCGATTGCGGCGCTGCTCGACGGCGGCGCCGATGCGGGGGCAAAAGACAAGGATGGCCGGATCCCCGTCGAGCTGATCCCAGGCGACTCTCCGCTCGTCGGAACAGCCGTCTACCGGCGCCTGAAGGATGCCCGGTGAGACTGAAGCCAGCCGCCCAGGGGTGTGTCATGGCAAGGGGTCCTTCGGGGTGGATGGAGCCGCCAGGGGACGGAATGACGGCCTGAGACCTTGTTTTGCCGCCTGGACTGACTTGCCCGTGAAAAGGATGTGAGCCCATCCGAGCGGTGCGATCTTCTGCGCCCTGGTCGAGACCGATCCGGGCAGGGCGCTGCGTGTCGGCATCGAGCGACCGATCGACGATGAAGAGCGTCCGCTCGATACGACCGATTTCTGGCAAGGGCAAGCGCGCGCTCCTGCCAAAGGACCTCCGGGAAAATCCACTCTGCCGCGGCAAGACTCTCGATTTCATATCCAGCGGCAACGAAGACGGTGTGAGGCCAGTGCTAAAGTGGCCGGATTTTCTCGGTCGTGCCCGTTGCACGAAGCGGTCCCCGAGGCGGTCGGGGCTTCGGGACGCTCAGGCGTCTCTTCCATGGCGGACCGGGCAGGGTGTATCGTACGGTACTATCGCGCGGGAGACAGTCGAGGCGGAACCGACCTTCAGGGCAACGGCGATGCCGTTTGCGCCGGGGTTTGCGGCCCGATGGGATCGGGCCGATGCCGTGCCCGGCATTCCTGCGCGCGGGCAAACCGTCGTGACAGCAGAACAACGCGGCGGTATATAGGGGTCGGAAAGGGATCGCTCGCGTTGCGGCAGACAGGATCTCGCGTCGCGCCAGACGCGGGCCGTAGAGCGCTCCCGGCAGGATCCCCTGTCCGCAATCGGGGTTGGAAGTGGGAGGATGGTGGTGTGAGGGTTGGAATCGTTGCGATCTTGACGGCGCTGGCGGTCTGTCTGACCGTGACGGGATGTCTGACCGCACCGGGCGCGCAGGGACGTACCGGGCGCCCGGGCGCAGGCCGGCTGCGCAAACTGGAATAGCCCGGGTTTCTTCTCGATAGCCAGCGCTGCGGATGTGCGCGCCTGTCTGCGGGCCGGCGCCGATCCCGGTGCGCGGCACGAGTATGGCTGGGACCCCGCTGCACTTGGCTGCTGAGAACGACCAAGCCGCCGCGATTGCGGCGCTGCTCGACGCCGGTGCCGATCCCGGTGCGCGGGACTTGTTGGGCAAGACCCCGCTGCACTATGCTGCACAGGAGGGCCAAGCCGCAGCGATTGCGGCGCTGCTCGCCGGCGGCGCCGATCCCGGTGCACGGGACGAGGATGGCTGGACCCCGCTGCACTTTGCTGCACGTGAGGGCGAAGCCGCCGCGATTGCGGCGCTGCTCGCCGCCGGCGCCGATCCCGCCGCACGAACCGAGGATGGCTGGACCCCGCTGCACCGGGCTGCTGAGCACGGCCAATCTGCCGCGATTGCGGCGCTGCTCGCCGGCGGTGCCGATGCGGGGGCACGAACCGAGGATGGCTGGACCCCCTTCGACCTGATCCCAGGCGACTCTCCGCTCGTCGGAACGGCCGCCTACTGGCGCCTGAGCGATGCCCGGTGGGACTGAAGCCAGCCGCCCCGAGGCTGTCCTGGCAAGGGGTCTTCGGGGTGGAAGTCCGCCAGGGGACGGAATGACGCCCTGAGGCCTTGCAGGAACAGGCCATGCGCCAGAGTACGGCCGACCCGATCGACAAGGTCATCGCCCGGACCGCATCCGCTGGCTGAGCAGAGGTTCGCTCGATAGCAGTCGGGATGCGCTTTCCCGCTCTCGAGAATACTCTGTCTGAAGGGCTTGGGGCGCGTCGCTGCGGCGCGTGCCGGCACAACGGGCATCGCGCCGTTGCGGGCTCGGGCAGGGCGGGTTTGCGTCCGGGCCGGTTCGATCCCTGCCAAAGCCCTCGCTGTTCCAGCAGCGCCGCCGCGAAGGCCGGGGCCGCCTCCGGCGCGTCCAGGTTCACCAAGAACCCGGCCGATCGGCACCGGCATGGGGCCCTCCGGCATCTGCCCGGCCAGATGATCGGGCAGGGCGGCGATCGGGGCCGCCAGGGTGAACTCGTCGCTGCGGGTCGCATTGGCCATGGCCGGCGCCGGGGTCTGCGGATCCAGGCCCGAGGCGACGGCGGCGGTCACCAGCCGGGCGAGTGTGTGCTTGGGCATACCAGACCGCCGTGGTGACGGTGGGATCGGCCAGAGCCTGCCAATCGATGTCCTGCGGCAAGCGCCCGGCTCTTGGCATGGGCGGTGACGTACTCTAGGCGGCGCGCATGGTCGCGGCGGTTGGGTTTCCGCTGGACCGCTGCTTCGATCGGCTCGCCGGCGCCATGCTCCCGGTCGCGGTATCGGATCCTGTCGGCAATGCATGTGGCGGCGATGAAACCGACGCCGATGTCGCCCGGGACGCCGGCAGTCGGGCCGCCGATCGAACTGATCGGAATTTCCCGGATCAAGGTCTTGTCGATGTTTTGTTCTCATTGACTCTCACGCGCCGCGCCCGATAACTCTCTCCCATCGCCAAACCGACCAACGAGCGGCTTGAGGCGGGCCGCCCGCTCGATACAATACCGTTCTTGCGGGAATAGACGGTCACCAATCCATCAGGGAGAAAATCGTGAAAAAAGTGTACGCCCTGTCTGCGGCTCTACTGGTTGCTGGCTGTTCGACCTCATCGGAGAATATATCAGCCGCTTATGTATCTCCACTTCAATATCAGTCCTATGACTGCAAACAACTTACCCTCGAGGCGCATCGTGTTGGACAAAGGATGCAGGAAGTATCCGGGATCCAGGATCGAGAGGCAACCAGTGATGCCGTGGTGATGGGAGTTGGTCTTGTATTATTCTGGCCGGCCTTGTTCTTCCTCGCGGACGGTGGAGACCGGGAACAGGAAGTGGCGAGGCTCAAAGGCGAAGTCGAAGCTGTGGAGCAAGCGGCGATCCAGAAGGAGTGCGAGGCCCTTGTCCAGCAGATCGAACAAGAGCGGGAAGCCGCGAGGAAACGCGCGGAGGCCAGAAAGCAGAAGAAAGCGGACGAACTGTACGACGAGTGAGCAAGGTCACTCGTCCAACGGAAGAGGGATCGTTTCGTTCGGTTTCGGAAAGGCGCGCTGAAGGCCGCGCTTGAAGCCGTCCCAATTCGGAGCCGCGCGCATGAGCGCCATGACGGCCGCCAAATGCTCCTTCAAACGCGGATGGCCCAGGTCCGGCGTGAACCATTGACGGTGCCGGCCAGCGTCGCTGGCCGGTTGGCAGCACGGGGTTGTTGCGCTTCAATTCGTCCAGCACGCCGGGGGCCGGACGCGCGTAAACCGGATCGTCGGTGTAGTGGCCGATGACTGCAGGCCGCTTGTGGCCGTCCGGGCTCGGCCACCCCTTGAGCCTGGACATCTGCTCGTAGAACTCACAGGGGAAGGTTCGGTTCCATGGCTGCGAGTTCCTTGGCGATGAACTTTTCGAGGATTGTGGCGAGGACGCGTTCTTCGCGGATGCGCCGATAGCCAGCGGCCTCGTCCGCCAAGGCGATGATACCGACAGTTGCGAACGCGCGGATCGGTATAGTGACCGCCGAAAGACCGGGCGGCGACCTCCGGGCGGGTGGCCAGCGCCACGAAGAGGGAGGGATCTTTCCAGCCGCGCCGCGCGTTGCCCGACAGCGTCGCCTTGTTCCCGGCCGGATAGCTGGCATCGTCGAACACCAGGGTCGCCACCCGCTTCTCGCGCGCCACCATCAGCAGGTCCGAGAGCACCATCGAGGAGCGGTCGATCGGGTTCATGGCGCTGGACGGCGTGTTCTGCACAGCCTCGACCGGGATCGCGTCGTCCAGCCCGTAATCCTCGATCGAGCGCGTCGCCTCGCTGGCGCTCAGATGCACCATGGCCGGCGCACTACGGCGCGCGACCAGCGTCGGCGGCACCGTGTAGTGCTCCTCGATCGGGTAGAGGTTGTAGCGATACTCCTTGCGCGCCAGCGGCGCCAGGCGCGGCAACACCCGATCGGCGATGTACTCGGTGTTGGCATAGCCCACCGCGATCGCCGTGCGCTCGAAATCCACCGGGTAGGGACTCGCCAGCGGCCCGGCCGCAAACCGCGGCGGCAGGTTGCCCTGACCCGGCGGCGCGGCAAAGAGCGCGGCGCCGGTCGGCGCCGGCATCAGGGTGGCGGGATCGGGATGGGCGAACTGGAACATCTGAAACCTCCTCAAACCTGTTGCGGTACGATCAGGACCGGGATCAGGTCCCCGTCCGCCGCCGCATCGTCGAGCGCAATGCCCACCGCGTAGCGGGGCCGATGCCAGGTCACCAACAGCCGGTCGCCCTGTGTGCTCTGGCCGATGCGAAGCTTGCCGTCCGACCGGATCGAGGCGGCCGCCGTCCGCTCGGCATGGCCGGTGGCAAGCTCGACCACGCCGATCAGGCTGTCGGTCACTTGCAGGCCAGCCACCGCGATATCGGCGTTCGCCGCGGCGCCGTCGGCCACGGCCTGGTGGATCGCGCTCCCAGAGATCGCGCCGCCCTTGCCGTCCCGCCCGCAGGCCACCAACCGCCCTGCCGTGATCGCCGCCGCCGCCGTCACCAGGGCGATGCCGGAGACATGCACGTCCACAGCGCCCCCGCAGCGACATCGATCTCCGCGCTCACCCCGATGGGCGGAGAGCGGCTACTCGCGGTCTCGGCGGCCTGGGCCTCGTTGTCGACCAGCTGGCAGATGCGGTGCGCCTCGATCGCGCTGCGGGCCTTGAAGGCCTTGGTCAGCAGATACTCCATCATGCCGCCTGCCCCCCTGCAGCCGCCCGCCGGATCGCCGTCGGCAGATCGAGCGTGCCGGTACTGTCGGCCGTCAGCAGCGCTCGGCCCCGGCGCGCCAGCTCCTCGGCCTCCGCAGCGAACTGCAACTCCGGCACCGCCGGTTGCGATCTAGGCGCCGCCGGCTGGGCAAGGACACCCTGCGCAAAAGCCGGCTGCGCCTGGCCCGCGCCCAGCGGCACACGCTGCGGCAGCGCTGCCAGAAGGCCGTCGAGGACCAGGCCGGGACTCTGCGACGCGGCCGCGCTCAGCGGCTGCTCAGCCGCGCCCGCGCCCGCCCCGGCAGACGCCGTCTGCGATGCGCTCCGGCCCGCCCTGCCCACCTGGAGCCGGGCCGATAGCGAACGAAGCAAGATCGAGGGGGCCCGCTTCCTCGACGTCTGGGAAGCCCTCTGCAACACGCGATAGCGGCGAGCGCGGCTGGAACCCTGTCGCGATCGCCTACGGCTTCCGGCGCCACTCGATAACCCCGTCCTTCTCGATCCCCTCGAACGGCCATGACAGGTCGTCTGGCCAACTCTCTGGCGGGGGTGATGGCCGAGCGCTCTTTAGCATCTCTTGCGACAGGCCAATCGCACCTTTGAGCTTCGCGCCTTCGAGGTTCGCGCCTTCGAGGTTCGCGCCTTCGAGGTTCGCGCCTTCGAGGTCCGCGCCGAAGAGGATCGCGTCGGCGAGGATCGCGTCGGTGAAGTCCGCACCTTTGAGGATCGCGTCGATGAGGTTCGCGTCGGTGAGGTTCGCGCGGACGAGGATCGCGTCTTCGAGGATCGCGCCTTCGAGGAGCGCGCCGAAGAGGATCGCGCCTTCGAGGTTCGCGCGGATGAGGATCGCGCCTTTGAGGTTCGCGTCGATGAGGGTCGCGTCGGTGAGGTTCGCGCCTTCGAGGTCCGCACCTTTGAGGATCGCGTTGATGAGGGTCGCGTCGGTGAGGTTCGCGCCTTCGAGGTCCGCACCTTTGAGGATCGCGTTGATGAGGTTCGCGTCGGTGAGGTTCGCGCGGACGAGGATCGCGTCTTCGAGGATCGCGTCTTCGAGGATCGCGCGGACGAGGATCGCGTCTTCGAGGATCGCGTCTTCGAGGATCGCGCGGACGAGGATCGCGTCTTCGAGGATCGCGTCTTCGAGGAGCGCGCCGAAGAGGATCGCGCCTTCGAGGTTCGCGCGGATGAGGATCGCGCCTTCGAGGTTCGCGCGGATGAGGATCGCGCCTTTGAGGTTCGCGTCGATGAGGGTCGCGTCGGTGAGGTTCGCGCCTTCGAGGTCCGCACCTTTGAGGATCGCGTTGATGAGGTTCGCGCGGACGAGGATCGCGTCTTCGAGGATCGCGTCTTCGAGGATCGCGCGGACGAGGATCGCGTCTTCGAGGATCGCGTCTTCGAGGATCGCGTCTTCGAGGATCGCGTCTTCGAGGATCGCGCCTTCGAGGAGCGCGCCTTCGAGGTTCGCGCGGATGAGGATCGCGCCTTTGAGGTTCGCGTCGATGAGGTTCGCGTCGGTGAGGTTCGCGCCTTCGAGGTCCGCACCTTTGAGGATCGCGTTGATGAGGGTCGCGTCGGTGAGGTTCGCGCGGACGAGGATCGCGCCTTCGAGGTTCGCGCGGACGAGGTTCGCGTCGATGAGGTGCGTGTCGATGAGGTACGCGTAGGCGAGGTTCGCGTCTTCGAGGACCGCGCCGGCGAGGAGCGCGCCGGTGAAGTCCGCGCCAGTGAGCTTCGTGCCTTGAAGATCTACGCCTTGGAGTTCCACACCTTCTAGAATAACACTCTCATCAGGTAGTTGCATTCCACCCAGGCCAACACCTTCGCTAGTAAGTGCTTTAAAAGTTCTACTTATAGCCGAGCTAACGATCATTCGATTTCCCTCTGACATTTCACCAAGTATTATCATTTCTGCCAATTGCGTGAGCAGGTGGGCCTGCTGCCGTCTTCTGTCTTCAGTGACCCTCAGGAAAAATTCTTGCGTGATCGTGGCCAAAGTAAACAGAATAGCTACAATCTCGAAGAATCTGAAAAAACGGCTGTAAGATTTTTCGCGACAATCTTTAGAATTTCCGAAAACAATATCGATACACAGTGTCAAGAGTCCCCAATCTCCAAGCTTCCGCCAAGTAAAGAATAAGAGCAATATACCTAGCAGGACAACCAGCATGATCAAAATCATCCGTTTAATAATTTCGATGATTTCTTGTTCCCACAATAATGCCGAAAATCCAGTGATAAACTGCCAAGTTTCGTCCATATCATCCCACTTATCTCAGACCATAGTCTGCTTCTCGATAGCCTACTCGTCCTGTTATCGTGTTAGGTTACTCGCTTTCTTGAGGATGGTTTACTGCGGTCACTCTGACATTAGCTCCCATTCGCGATTCTGGTTTTGCTCGAATGGCCAGAACAGGTTCTCCGGCAGACTATTTGGCGGCTTTGAGGGCCGGGCGCTGTCCAGCATCTCCTGCGTCAGGCCAATCGCGAATTCGAGTTTCGCGCCGTCGAGGTACGCGCTGTCGAGGATCGCGTCGGTGAGGATCGCGCGGGCGAGGTTCGCGCGGGCGAGGTACGCGCGGGCGAGGTTCGCGCCGTCGAGGTACGCGCCGTCGAGGTACGCGTCGGCGAGGTACGCGTCGGCGAGGATCGCGCGGGCGAGGTTCGCGCGGGCGAGGATCGCGCCGTCGAGGTACGCGCGGGCGAGGTTCGCGCCGTCGAGGTTCGCGTCGGTGAGGATCGCGCGGGCGAGGTACGCGCCGTCGAGGTTCGCGCCGTCGAGGTTCGCGCCGTCGAGGTACGCGCGGGCGAGGTTCGCGTCGGTGAGATCCGCGCCGGTGAGCTCCGCGCCGGTGAGCTCCGCGTCGGTGAGATACGCGCCAGTGAGATACGCGCCAGTGAGATTCGCGCCGGTGAGATTCTTGCCAGTGAGATTCTTGCCAGTGAGATACGCGCCGGTGAGATCCGCGTCGGTGAGATACGCGCCAGTGAGCTCCGCGTCGGTGAGATACGCGCCGGTGAGATACGCGTCGGTGAGATTCTTGCCAGTGAGATACGCGTCGGTGAGGGCGCAGCCGACAGCACCTCTTCCAGCGCGTTGACCTCTTGCCGATCAACGGTCAGTTTGTGCTCGCGCCGCACCTCGACAACCCGATTGGCAAACCAGCAGGGGTTCTTCCTTGGCAGCCATTCCGCCGCGTCCTTGTTGCACTTGCCACCAGCTCCGCAGCGGTTCACCTCCGGCGCTGCCAGCGTCAGGTTCAGGGGATCCTGCGCAAAGGCCTTCCGGGCCTTGGCGCCCTTCGCGCACAGCCCGCTGTCGTGCGCCTCCGCCAGCGCTACTATGTGATCAATATCCGTCTCCGTCCGGTCGGCGAACATCCGTCCCGTGTAGGGGCCATAAATATGCCCGCCCCTCACGGCGATCAGATCCAGTTTCACCGACTGCGGGTAGGGATAGGCGCCGCGGTTGTAGGGCGCGCAGCGGTCTTCGTCCGTCACCACGATGTCCCGCCATGTCTCCTGCGCGGCGGTCGATCCAGACGCCGCCAGCAGAAACGCCGCCAGAGCGGCAGCCATCCACGTCGTCGCTCTCATAGCGTCTCGTCCTCCCGTTTTATCCCGCATGCCCCAAGTGGCATGCTGTTTGATGGGAATATCGCCTGACTTTGGCTGTTATCAACCGGGATCGCCCACGTAGCGCCCGATCACGACGTTCATATTGCCTTGGTCGCTGCTGGGATGCAATCTGTGAGGCGTCGGGGATTGGGAAACGGCCCAGAACGGCCAGGACAACGGGCCGCTGATCGGAAACCCACGGGCCAGTGCCAATTTCGTAGCGTTCCGGGCACAGGTCTCCCGTCGTGAAGTCGTTTTGATTGGCATAGCGTTGGCTCACGCTGGTGTCGGCCGTGGTCGCAAGCGGTCGATCCGATCCAGGATATCGGCGAACAGGTCGCGCGGGAGCGCGACCTCGGCCAATTGGAAGGTGACGCAGCGTCCGTGACGCGCGACTTTTGCCCCAATTTTCACCAGCTTCTCGCGCAGCGTCGTCAGCGACCAATTGCTCACTGGGTCTGGCAAAGCTAGCGTGCGCATGAAGTTGCCCAGGTTGTAGGCCAGTGCATGAAGCTGAAGCCGAGCCGCGTTGGCCTTGAAGCGTCGGCAGGATAGTCGCGTCCAACGGATCGCGTTCTTGCCCTCCCTGATGTGTTGTTCCGCCGTGCCACGCTGGTTGTAGAAGGCGACGATCCGCTCGGCGGGCCGGGACAGATTGGTGACGACGAACCCGACGCGGGGATACAACTCGCCCGGATGCCATTCCACTTTCGCCACCACGCGCCGCGCCTGGGTCCAGCTTCCAGCCCGATAGCTGAAGCTGGCGAAGTAGCGACGGACTTCCATCGGGGGCCGTCCCCTCGGGCGCCGTAGCAGGTGGGCGACGTATCCCTGGAGCACGCTGTTGGCGGGAAGCCGGATGGCGTAGCCGAAGCCCTCGGCCTCCAGATACTCGTAGATGTCCGGTGAGGCGAAGGCGGCATCGCCCCGAAAGTATCGCCGCAGCTTGCGCTCGCGATAACGCGCCACGACCGGGTCCAGCACCGCGCGCCAGCCATCGGCGCTGTGCACGTTGCCGGGTCGCAAGGCGCAGCGCTCCAGATCGCCGAGCTGGTTGAAGACAAAAAGCGGGTGATAGCAGGTGCAGCCGAAGTGGCCGTTGTAGGCCGTGCCTTCCTGTTCGCCGTGGGTGGGGCTGACCGAACTGTCCATGTCCAGGATGATCAGCTTCGGCGGTTTGCGACGATGAACGCGGTCGATCCACAGCCCGGACAGAGCGCTGAGTGCGGTGAGATTGACGTCACCCGTCAGCCATTGCGTCTCGAAACGGCCCATCTGGCTCGATGAGGCCGCACCCCGATCCGTCGCCTTGCCGCCGACAATCCAACGCATCGCTGGATCGCGAGAAAGCCGCTCGGCGTCGTTGACATCCTCGTACCCGGCCAAACGCCCGAACACCGCTTGCCGAAGCATCCCGACGACAGCGTGCCAGCCGTTCTTGCCGCGACGACCGTCTCGCAGCGCCCCGGCCGCCATCTCTGTCAGGCCAAGCGCGTCGTCCAGTTCCCGATACGCGAGCAAGCCGCCGTCCGACGTTACCTTCGATCCAGGGAACTCCAGCTTCACGCGGCGGTCGAAATCCACGCGAAGCAGCCCGTTCTTGGATTCACCCATCGGATGCACCATGAAAACCTCGCTTCAATCGACACAACACCATGATATGTAACCATGAATCAGCCCCGTGGGTGGCGCAACCTCAATCTCACCTGGGCAATGCGGGTTTATTGCTTGGCCTCGCCTTCACCGCGCGAGAGGCCTGCCGAAATCAGCGGCGCCTTGACGACCCGCGTGCCCGAGCGCTCCGTATTGATCTGCAAGTGAAGCGGCTTCTTCCCCCATTCGCCGCTTTGGAGATCGGCAAGCTGGGCGGCCGATAACGTGCCTTCGGGGATGGAAACCACCAATTCTTCTCTTGTCGCGACCCCGCGAACACGAGCCCGAAAACCGTCCCGGACACTCACCGACTCCACCGATAGGACGAAACTCCGCCATGTTGCCAGCGTCAGGCCGATGACGGCCGCGAAGGCCAGTACCAAGCTGCGCAGAGTCTCGCCGTTGGACGCTTTCTCCCCATACGCCCAGTGACGGATATCCTCCCAGAAGTACACCACCGACACCGCAATGGCCGACAACACCAGCAGGGCCAGCCACACCCACCATCGGCGCCACCACAATCCCGAAGCCTCCTCCAACGATCCTTACGTCTCTCCATCGCGTCATCGCCCCGTCCCGCCGGACGGACCATGGTCCGCTGCACAAGGCCCCGAGCGGCATGCTACCTCCGAAGACGATCCCTCGAGAACCTGAAAAGGCCTGACAGGGGCCGGGGCGGGCAAACGCCCCGAACCGGGAGCACAGACTCCCACGACCGGAACCGGCCCAGCGCCGGACGTCCCGCCACCTCGCACGAGGCGGGGCCATGATCGTGGGAGATCGCCCGCTTGTCCATTCCCGAAATTGTGCCCGATGCCGCGCCCGCGCTGACGCCCGTCCCGCCGGCCGAGCCGCTCGCCGCCTGGATCGGCGGCAAGAGGAACTTCGCAAAAGCCATTGTCGCGCGCATCGAAGCCATTCCCCAAACCTGCTATGCAGAGCCTTGTCGAGCGGCATGGGCGGCATCTTCCTGAGGCGGGCAAAGCGGCCCAAGTCGGAGATTCTGAACGATATCAATGGCGAGATCGTCAACACCTTCCGCATCGCGCGCGACCACCCCGACGCGCTCGCCGCCCAGTTCGATCTTTGCCTCGCGTCTCGGGAGATTTTCGGGCGCCTGCTTGCCACCCCGCCGGAGTCGCTGACCGACATCCGCCGCGCGGCACGCGGGTTTATCTTCAGCGGCTTTCCTTCGGCGGCAAGCCTGCGCATCTGGCATCGCCGGGCGGTTTCGGGCCGTCCGCACGACGGCCCTCGCTCCTTTCGGGGCCGCGCGCAATCCGGTTGATCCGCGCCGCCGGCGCGCGCCTCCAGGGCGTGCATATCGAGCGGCTGGATTGGAGCGCCTTCCTTCCGCGCTACGACCTGGCCGGCACCTTGTTCTATATCGATCCGCCCTATTGGGGCCATGAGACCGACTACGGACGCCAGATCTTCGCGCGGGATGACTTCGCCCGCCTTGCAGACCTGCTGGAAGGCATCGAGGGCCGCTTCCTGCTGTCGATCAACGACCGCCCCGAAATCCGGACGCTCTTTGACTGGGCGACGATCGAAGAGGTTGACACGATCTATACGGCATCCGGCCGCGGGAATCGCCGGGTCCGGGAGTTGCTGATTTCAGGCCGCGCCTAGGCGCGCAGGCTCGCGATCACGCTCCATGGGCGGCGGCGGGCGGCCAGCGATACCCGCTCTGCCCGACCGGCGGCTGGCGCAGCATGGGAGGCTCAGGGATGACGACTGGAATCGCACCCGCCCCGCTGACGCTCTTGCTCGCCGCGCCGCTCGTCGTCGCGGCCGCGCTCAGCGGCTGCTCAGCCGCGCCCGCCCCGGCGCGCGCCGTCTGCGATGCGCTCCGGCCCGCCCTGCCGACCTGGAGCCGGGCCGACAGCGAAAAGAGCAAGATCGAGGGCGCCCGCTTCCTCGACGTGTGGGAAGCCGTCTGCAACACGCGATAGCGGCGCCTGCGGCTGGAACCCTGTCGCCCTCGCCTACGGCTTCGGCCTCCGGCGCCACTGACCGTCCTCGCCCATCTCGAACGGCCATGACAGGCCCTCCGGCAGACTCTCCGGCGGGGGTGAGGGCCTGGCGATGTTTAGCATCTCCTGCGTCAAGTCAATCGCGTCGGCGAAGATCACGTCGGTGAGGTGCGCGTTTTCGAGGGTCGCGCCGGCGAGGGTGGCGCCTTTGAGGTCCGCGCCGGCGAGGGTCGTCCTGACGAGGCGCGCGCCGGTGAGGCCCGCGCCTTCGAGGTGCGCGCCGATGAGGGTCACGCCTTCGAGGTTCGCGCCGGTGAGGCCCGCGCCTTCGAGGTGCGCGTCGTGGAGGGTCGCGGCTTCGAGGTTCGCGCCGGCGAGTTTCGCGCCTTCGAGGTGCGCGCCGGAGAGGTCCGCGTTGGTGAGGTTCGCGCCGAAGAGGGTCGCGCCTTGGAGGGTCGCGTCTTCGAGGTTCGCGTCTTCGAGGGTCGCGTCTTCGAGTTTCGCGCCTTCGAGGGTCGCGCCTTCGAGGGTCGCCCTGACGAGGGTCGCGCGGGTGAGGATCGCGCGGGTGAGGTCCGCGCCGGCGAGTTTCGCGCCTTCGAGGGTCGCGCCTTCGAGGTGCGCGCCGGCGAGTTTCGCGCCGGCGAGGGTCGCGCCGGTGAGGGTCGCGCCTTCGAGGTCCGTGCCTTCGAGGGTCGCGTCGATGAGGTTCGCGTCGATGAGGGTCGCGCCTTCGAGGCCCGCGCCTTCGAGGGTCGCGCCTTCGAGGGTTGCGCCGGTGAGGTTCGCGCCTTCGAGGTCCGCGCCGGTGAGGGTCGCGCCGGCGAGTTTCGCGCCGGCGAGGTCCGCGCCGGCGAGGGTCGCGCCGGTGAGGGTCGCGCCGGTGAGGTTCGCGCCGGTGAGGTTCGCGCCTTCGAGGTCCGCGCCGGTGAGGGTCGCGCCGGTGAGGTGCGCGCGGTCGAGGGACGCGCCGGCGAGGTGTGCGCCTTCGAGGTGCGCGCCTTCGAGGTGCGCGCGGTCGAGGAACGCGTCGGCGAGGGACGCGCTTTCGAGGTGCGCGCCTTCGAGGTGCGCGCCGACGAGGAACGCGTTGGCGAGGTTCGCGCTGACGAGGTTCGCGCTGACGAGGTGCGCGTGGTAGAGGTCCGCTTCTTTGAGGTACGCGCGGACGAGGGACGCGCCTTCGAGGTGCGCGCGGACGAGTTGCCCGCCGGCGAGGTCCGCGCGGACGAGGTCAAGTATCAGGTCGCGTTCGATGTCCTTCAGCCTGCCTTTGCCGGACAGACGTCTTCGGCATTCCCCCACCGCCCTTGCCGCCGCATAGACATCCGGCAGGTACTTTTTTTCCGCTGCTTCCGCATCGCCGGCTTTACTTTCCGCTTCGGTCTTGGTCGGGTGCCTCACGAAGGTGCAAAGCCGATCCATGATCTGGACGTGATACTCCTCGGGATGCTCCCGAGCCAGCCGCTCAAGTGCGTAGATGCCTTTCAGGCGGGTGGCCAGCGTAGCGCTGCCCAGCATCTCCCAACCATCCTTGAGTCTCTTCATCGTGTCCTCGCTCCCGTTTCGCCGGACCATGGTCCGCTGCACAAGGCCCCAGGCGGTTTACTACCCCCGAGGCGATCCCTCAAGGGCCCGAAAAGGCCGGACGGGGGCCGGGGCGGACCAACGCCCCGAACCGGGAGCAGACACTCCCACGACCGGAACCGGCGCAGCGCCGGCCGTCCCGCCACCTCGCACGAGGCGGGGCCATGATCGTGGGAGATCGCCCGCTTGTCCATTCCCGAAATTGTGCCCGATGCCGCGCCCGCGCTGACGCCCGTCCCGCCGGCCGAGCCGCTCGCCGCCTGGATCGGCGGCAAGAGGAACTTCGCAAAAGCGATCGTGAAGCGCATCGAAGCCATGCCCCAAACCTGCTATGCAGAGCCTTGCCGAGCGGCATGGGCGGCATCTTCCTGAGGCGGCCCAATCGTCCCCGGTCGGAAATCCTGAACGATATCAATGGCGAGATCGTCAATACCTTCCGCATCGCGCGCGACCACCCCGACACGCTCGCCGCCGAGTTCGATCTTTGCCTCGCGTCTCGGAAGATTTTCGGGCGCCTGCTTGCCACCCCGCCGGAGTCGCTGACCGACATCCGCCGCGCCGCGCGCTGGGTTTATCTTCAGCGGCTTTCCTACGCCGGCAAGCCTGCGCATCTGGCCGCGCCGGGTTCGCTCGGGCCTTCCGCACGAGCGCCGGCGCGCATGGTAGTGTCCAGGATCTTTCGCACATTGGTGTTGGCGGCCTGTTCCATCAGGCAACCCTGTCCCGCTGCTTGAGCAGGCCCCTGTTCATGTAGCGCTTGCTGGACCATTTGGTGCCAGCGATGTGTCTCACCCTGGCCGCGGCCAGGGTGAGGGCCGATTGGCCGTCGGGGAAGGCTCCGACGCCTCGGGTTCCTGCCGGTGCGTTCACCGCCGCCTGCAGCCGTTGACCCACTGCCGCTGCCCTCGGAGCTTGCCGAGCGGCTGGAGCGTCATGGCGAACGGCTGGCGGAACTGGAAGCGGCCATGGCGAGGTTGGCGAGCCGGGAGGACATTCATCGGCTGCAACTGGCCATCGAGCAGCAGGCCGGGGCGATGCGGGAGGTGCGGGCCTTCATGGAGCGCGACGCCAATAACGTCACGCGGCTCTCGGCCGCGATTACCCGCATCGAGGATCATCTTCTCGGAGAGCAGCGCCGATGAGCTATGCCACCACCCTGGAGGCACACAGGCGGCGCACCGTCCTGACCCACCTGGCCGAGTGCCTGGAGTACGCCAGCAACTCCGAGATCCTGCTCGATGTCTGCAACGCAGTGGGGATTGCGACCGGGCACGACCGGCTGGTCGGCACGCTCGCCTGGCTATGCGAACAGGATTTGGTCTCGCTTGAGGATCATGACGGCTTCTTCCTGGTGACCGCCACCGCGCGCGGGGTGGACGTGGCGCAGGGGCGGGTCCGCCACCCCGGCGTCAAGCGGCCGGCGCCGAAGCGGCGCTGATGCCCCGGCGCAGCAAGATCGACCGGTTGCCCGATCCCTTGCGGACCTGGCTGCGCGAGAAACTCCATGCCCGCGGCTTTGCCGACTACGACGACTTGACGACCGCGCTCAACGCGCGGCTGGAGGCCGAAGGGATCGATGTCACGATCGGGCGCACCAGCGTCCTGCGGTTCGGCCGGGCACAACAGCGCTTTGCCGACCTGGCTCGCGCGAGGCGAATGCCTGGGCGCAGGGTTTCCTGACCGACGAAGGCATCGACGGCGAGGCGCGCCGGCACAAGGCGCTGTTCGCCATGCTCTCCTCCCACGCCTTCCGGGTCATGGCCAATGCCATGGCCGAGGGAGACGGAAAGCAGGAACTGGACCTCGGCGCCCGCGACCTGCATCTCCTCGCCCGCATGCTGTAAGGACCTGATGACCTCATCCGGTCTGCGTGAGACCGTCTCGGAAGAGGCGCGCCGGCGCCTGGCAGATGCCGAGCGCAAGGCCGCCGCCGTCCTGGGCCAACGCATCGACGGACTGCTCGCCGCGCCGCTCATCGTCGAACCCGGCGGCGACACCGCCGCCGACGCAGCGGCTGCCGACGATCTGCGCGCGCAGTTGCGAGCCCTCGACATCGACCGCGTGTGCCGGGAACTCCTGCACGCCATCTGGTATGGATACGCCGTCGCGGAGTGCCTCTGGGCCGTCGAGGAGCGGCGGGTGCGGCTGGTCGATATCCGCAGCCGCGATACCCGCCTGATCCATTTCGACCCGCTCACCCTGGAAGCCGCTGCCGATGACCCGCGACAGCCCCGGCGGGGCGCCGCTGCCGCCGGCCAGGTATATCCTGCACCGCAATCCGCCGCGCCACGGCGGACAGGTCCACGGGCTGGGCGCAGCGCATTGGCGCATCTGGCCGGTCTGGCTGAAACGCCAGACCCTGCGCATGTGGTCCACGGCGCTGGAGAAGTTCGGCGCCCCGATGCTGATCGCCCACCACCGCCGCGACGCTGCCCGTGCGGAAGTCGACACCCTGCTCGCCACCCTGGCACAGGCCGCCACGGCCTCGTCCATGGTGCTGCCGGAGGGCCAGGCCGTGCAGTTGCTCGCCGCCGTCAAGAGCGGCGGATCGGGCGGCGCAGACGGGGGTGGCGGCGACTTCCGCGCCATGCTCGCCGCTCTCGACCGCATGATCGCCGAAGCCCTGGTCGGCCAGCACGCGACCTCGCCACCGCACGGCCCCTTCCCGGCAGCGCCGCCGTGAGAGCGGCCGCTGCCGATCCGGCCCGCCGGATCGCGGTCGTGCACAACCACCCCAACTCTCCGGCGCTCTCGTCCGTAGACCTCCTGCACCTGGAAGAGGAACCCGGCCTCGTGCGCGTCGTCGCCGTGGGCCATGACGGCTCCCTCTATCGCGCCACCGATCCCAAACCCATGCTCGGCTACTTCGCACAGCGCCTCTATCAACGGGCGCGTCTGCGGATCCACGAAGAAACAGCCGATAGCGGCATGAACGCACTGGCCATGCGCCGCCTGGCAAACCACGCCGCCAATACCGCGCTGGACCGCGCGGAGCTTGTGAACTACGCTTCCGCTCTCGCCGGAGGCAGCCGCGTCAACCTGCTGCGCTTCGGCGAAGACCGCATGGAACGCATAATCGCAGGGCTCGTCCAATGGCTCGGATCCGGATAACACCCGATACGCTCGATCACCGGATCTTTCCCGGTATGTTCACGGAGCTCGTAGACCCTATGCGCGGCGCGCTCGACAACATGGGCGGCGATCTCGCCAAGGGCACGGGATGTCCACCCGACTTCACCTTCGCGCACACCCTGCGGACGGCCATCTGCTTGCTATGCGAGCAACTCCGGTTCCCATGCGGCGACCGTCTGCCCTCCCAGGCCGAGATCGTCCGCTTGCACGCCTCCACGGTCCTGGCCGTCGACCGTGTCACGGACTGGGTCGATCGCCATGGCCTCGACAAGCTCGACACGCCCGAGGAAGACTGCGCCGCCCGCCGAGGCTGGCCGGACGAAACCGGCAGAGGCTGGACGCCGCCCTGGGACATCCTCGGCATCGACCCGCCCGACTATTGGGGCAAACCCGCCAAGACCCCCTGACCCGGACCGGTCGCGCCTTGCAGGGCCGTTGCAAGGACCCTGCAAGACCTCTGCAAGGCCGCTGCACCGGCACAAGACCCGGACCGAACCGCGGCAGGATCGCATCCGATCGGCAGCGAATTTACCCGGTAATCCGACCGACCGATCCTTGCGAAAATATCCCGCTTGTCCGCCACGATCCGACATCTCGCGATCGAGCACGGGCCATTTCCCTGGCGCACCGCCGAATCCGACCGCGACCGAAACCCAACGCCGAAACCGACCGCAAACCCTTTGTTTACCTAGCTCAAACCCCTCTCAGTCCACATAGGTCCGCATAGGTCCACTTGGGCCATCAATTCTGTCGCTCCACAGTTCTCCGTGGCCCCGTCAATGACGCCCAAGGGGTGTTGTTGCCCGAAAACCTCAATGCCGACAGCCCCGATCGTCAACAGGCGGTCGTCCAGATGTAGCCCGTCGATCTGGATCGCAACGAGCTCCAGTTCCGATAGCGCGGACCCCATCCACTCTTCGAATGTGGCCTGCGTCAGCGCTTTGAACCGTCGCGAGACCGCAGATCTGGACAGGCCGCTGCCCGCGTTCGCCGGAACGCCGGCCTCGGGCAGCCGAACGGCGCGGCAAAACTTGCGCGGGGCCACATTCATCACCATCAGGTCCATGGCCCACCGGTCGAGAAACCCTGTGGCCGCAATCTCTTCCCAACTCGGCAAGGGCATTTCCTTGCCCGTGCCCTGGCTGCGCACCCGAGGGCAATCCACGGCGATCTTGCCGCCGTGAATGCCAACCTGCGCTTCCGAATGGCCCCAACGCTAGCCGGGCTTCTCAGGTGAATGCTCGTAGCGCTCACCGGCAAGCCGTGTCACGTCCTCGTTCAGCAGGTGGGTCAGGTTTTCCATGCCTGCCATCGGACAGCATTGCTCGAAGCTCTCTGTCACAGCTTCAAACGCTTCATCGACAAGCGAAGGCGCGCAGTCGGCGCTGTGGCCAGAGCAAGGGGGATGTGGTCGTCGTCTTCATGGTATTGCTTCCTTCTTTGGTTCAAGCACCCCGAGCCCAAGGCTCAGCGGAAGCAACGCCACACTAATGCAAAGGTTCAACATCAAACGGAACATTCCCGGAGAACGCGTGCGCGATGCCTTTCATATTCAGACGGTGAACAACCGACACAGCCAGTTGAAGGACTTCCTGCGACGCTTTCAGGGGATTTCAACACAATACATCGCCCTATCTGCGATGGTTTCAACGCGTTTGTCTCGAAAACGCATCCCCACGCACATGCCTCGCCGTTGTCATCGACAGGTCATGCATACAATCTGTAAACTGAGCCAAACAAAAACATAGAGCATTGCAGACGAGCGCATGCGAGGCGAGAATGCTCTAGCCGCTGTGAACTTGCTGTCCGTAGCGCGTGAGCGTCAGCCCGTCGAAGGAGATCTCCGGTTCGGCGCCGGTCACCAGATCCGCTACCGCGTGCCCTGATCCGCAAGCCATGCTCCAACCGAGCGTGCCGTGGCCGGTGTTGAGGAAGAGGTTAGGATAGCGCGTCGGACCCAAGATAGGGGTGCCGTCCGGGGTCATCGGGCGAAGACCGGTCCAGCCTTCGGCCTTGGAGACATCGCCGCCCTTGGGAAAGAGGTCGGAGACCACATCATGACGCACGCTGTCGGTGGCGTGCTTGCCCAGGTTCTTGTTGTAGCCGATGATTTCCGCCTGTCCGGCGACGCGAATGCGATCGCCGAGGCGGGTGATCGCGACCTTGTGGGTCTCATCCATGATGGTCGACTGCGGTGCGGCTGCGTCGTCGGTCACCGGCAGCGTGGTCGAATAGCCCTTGATCGGATAGATCGGAATCGGGATGTCGATCTTGCTCAGCAGGCCTGGCGCGAAGGGGCTCATCGCGCAGACATAGCTGTCGCCCTGCACCCGGCCGCCGCCGGTGTCCACACCGACGATCTTGTCATCCTCACGGGCCAAGCCCTTCACGGTGACGCCATAGTGGAATTCTGCGCCGAGTTTTGGGTCTTCTCGGCAAGCTGGATGCTGAACTTGCGGCAGTCTCCGGTGCGGTCGGCGATCAGCCGCAGGCCGCCGACGAACTTCTCGGCCACCGAAGCCAAGCCCGGTTCGGCGGCGATACAGCCGTCGCGGTCGAGAATCTCGAAGGGGTTATCGAACTTGGCCAGCACCGCTTGATCGGCCTTCGAGCCCTTAACCTGCTTCTCCGTTCGAAAGATCTGCAGGGTCCCCTGGTGGCGCAGGTCGAAATCCAGCGAGACTTCGGACAAGAGATCGGCCGGGTAGTCCCGGCTGTAGTTGGAAACACGCACCATCTGGCTCTTGTGTTCGGCATAGCTGCGGGAGTTGCAGTTCATCAGCATGCGCAAGCTCCAACCCTACATGGCCGGGCTGACCATCGGCCAGATGAAGAGCGGCCGGTACTTCATGAAGAGCCATTTCAGGGCCTTCTTCGGGACGCCCGGTGCTGCCCAGGGTGAGGTCATGCCGTAGGAAAGCTCGCCCGCATTGGCAAAGCTGGTTTCCAGGCCCGGACTTGCTTGACGATTGAGCACGGCCACTTCGACGCCGTGTTTGGCCAGGTAGTAGGCTGTGCAGACGCCGATTACACCGACTCCGAGGACGATTACGCGCATGGGCTCATCCACTCCAAATCGATTGCTTGATGAGTTTAGGCTAGGCGTCGCGCCGATCCAATCGAGATGCGGTCGGCGGGTCTTCCCTATAGGGCTTGTAAGCCACGGAGCGCCGTCTGGGACATTCAGGCTTTTTGAGCCGTCGTCCGGGCCCCCTAGAGATTCGCCTGGCCGCTCGTTCTCGCGCAGCAAGAGCACCAGCGCGCCTGCGAAAACGGCCAAGTAGACCGATGACCACCAGACCCATTCGTATTGCTGATAGAGGTCGTAGAGCACCCCGCCGAAGTAGGCGCCCAGTGCCGCGCCGACCTGATGCCCGGCCGAGAGCAATCCGAAGGCGAGCCCCATCACGTGCATACCGATGTGGCTGGCGACAAGGCTGGCGGTGACCGGGACCGTGGAATAGTCGACCAGGCCGAAGAGGACGGCGAAGAACAGGAGCGTTTCGAACTCGGCACCGACATTCAAGAGGATGATGAATGTGAGCCCGCGGATGAAGTAAATCGCGCTTAAGAGCAGGGGCCGGTTCACCCGGTCCGTCAGCCAGCCGGCCAGGATCATGCCGACCAGATTGATCGCCGACAGGAGCCCATAGGCCGTGGCCGAAGGCACCGGCCCAAACCCGCAGAACGAGGCGTAGGGCAGGAAATGCGTCTCGATCACACCCGATGTGGTGTAGCCGCAGATGAAGTAGCTCCAGAACAGGATTTGAAAGGCCGGCAGACGCAGGATGCGTTTCAGGTCATGCGCAAGACTGCTGGCCGGCTCAGTCGGGCCGTCATCCGCGGCAAGCGTCACGGCTTTGCGCGGGAACCAGAGCCAGATGCAGAGCATGATCGCCAGCGTGCCCAGTCCCAGTGCCACGAAGGCCAGCCGCCAGTCATAGGCGCCGATCAGGATGGCCAGCAGCGGCACGAAGAGGAACTGCCCCCCCGGTCGAGCCGGAGGTCGCAATTCCAGTCGCCAGCCCCTTGTTGGCCGTCACCTCCTGTTCGACGGCGGCCGAGACGACATGGGTGGCGACCAGGCCGAAACCTGTCGCGGCGATGCCGCTGAAGGTCAGGAGAAAGCCGAGGGGATGGGCGGTTAGCGCCGCCAGAAAACAGCCTGCCGCCAGCGCGGCCAAGCCGATCAGCAGGATTGTGCGCGCGCCATGTTTGTCGACCAGCCGCCCGCCGATTGGGGCGATCGCGGCCATGACCAACAAGGCCAAGGCGGCTGTGCTCGAGGTGAAGCTGCGGCTCCAGCCCAGCTTCTGTTCCAGCAGCGGCATCACCAGACCGAGCACAGCGCGGGCCGAGAAGGTCAGCGCTAGCGCCAGAAACGAGAGGCCGACGATAAAGAGGGCGCGGGTGTTGCGCGACGCAGCTGGCATGTGCCTGTTGACCTCGATCTTGTGATCCGAAGCCTCTTTACACAGTCCAGCGGCTTGGCATAAATGACAATATGCAGTCAAAAACCGCCAATCCTGAGAAGCAGTCGGCTCGCCGGACCCGGCGTGTTGTCTTCGTCATCTACCCCGGCGTCACCCTTTTGGATGTGGCCGGACCGGTGCAGGCCTTCTCAAGCGCGAACAATATCGAAGGTGAGAGCGAGCGGCCCTTCTACGAGATTGTCATCGCCTCACCGCAGGGCGGACCGGTCACGACGGACTGCCTGGTAGAACTGGGCTCTGTCTCGCTCCGGGCCGCAGGGGCGAAACCCCTGGACACGCTGATCGTCGCCGGCGGCAATGGCGTCTTCGATGCCTTGGAGCACGACCGACTGATCGCCTGGATCAGAAGGCGAAGTGAAGACTGCAGGCGGGTCGGCTCGACCTGCATGGGCTCCTTTCTGACAGCTGCCGCCAGGCTGCTTGACGGCCAAAGCGTGACGACGCATTGGCGGCAGGTCGAGGAACTGCAGCGACGCTTTCCCAAGATTACCGTTAAGCGCGACCCGCTCTTCGTTCACAATGGAAAGATGTGGTCTTCGGCGGGGGTGACCGCTGGAATCGATCTGGCCTTGGCGATGGTCGAAGAAGATCTAGGGCATGATGCAGCCATGCAGGTCGCCCAGGCCTTGGTCGTCTTCTTCAAGCGGCCCGGCGGCCAATCGCAGTTCAGCGATGTGCTGGCGGTTCAGACCGCCGACCGGGACGGTCTCTTTGTCGATCTGCATGCCTGGATTGCCGGCAACCTGCAAGGCGATCTGAGCATGCCGAAGCTTGCTCAGCGTCTGGCGATGAGCCCGCGTACCTTCTCACGCCAGTACCGCGATCGGACCGGGCGAACGCCGGCGAAGACGGTCGAAGTGATGCGGGTGGACGCCGCCAAGCGGGCGCTGGAGCGCAGCGCGCAACCCCTGGGAAAGATCGCCTTCAACGCTGGATTCTCCGACGAACAGCGCTTGAGACGCGCCTTCCAGCGCCATGTCGGTATATCGCCCAGCGAATATCGCGAGAAGTTCGGCGAGGATTTTGCCAGGCAGGCGGCGGCTCGAGACCTTGAAAGCTGAGCCTTCCGGAGACCTTTGCGGCTCACAAAAGCAGGGTCAGGCACCAGCAATCGAGCGGCGGCAAGTTCCGTCCACCGAACTCGCCGTGCAGACCCGCTCGTCTTCCGACAGCCAGCGAGTGTCCTCGCCGACCTTTCGTAGTTCCTGGCCTCCGCTAGACGCGAACGTGGTAGAGGTACCTTATAACGGACGGCAGGAAATCTACCTCGCTCTTGCGGATAAGGCTGGCTGAGATGAAACCATTGCCTTCCGTTTCGAATTCTTTCTGCAGGGCCTTTGTTGCCTCGTAGTTTCGATGCCAGAACGCTGCGTTCCGAAGCATGTAATCATAGGCCTCGAACAGCAGGCCAAGTGTGGAGAGCCTGTCCGAAGATCGCTTTCCTTGGCACCGAAGTCGTCTGCAGTCCGACCGTCCGCTAGAGCAGATGCACCAATCACTGAATCGATTGTGATGTGACGGGATGATGCAAGTCTGATTGAAGGTCTCCAGACAAGGAGGTCCTGGATGGGACGAGCATTGAGTGGCGATCTGCGGGTTCGTGTTTCGAAGGCATCGCAGGCGGGCCTGTCGGCGCGTGGTGCGGCGGCGTGGTTCGGCGGCGCGGTTCGGTGTGGCGCCATCGACCGCGATCCGCTGGATAAAAGCGGGCGAAAGCCGGTGAGGTGGAGCCTCGACCGACCGGTCGTCGACGCGGGTCGAGCCTTGATGGGCATGAAGGCTTCATCGTGGGCCTGATTGAGACTGACCCTGATTGAGACTGACAAGGACATCACGCTCAATGAGATGGTGGCGCGCCTCGTGGACGAGCGCGACGTCCGGATTGGCCGGCGCGCGCTGAACAACTGGCTGCGCAGGTGTGGCTTCACGTACAAAAAACCGCGCACGCATTGGAGCAGGAGCGGTCGGAGGTCTTGAGAAAGCGCCAGGCCTGGTTTGACAGCCAACTCGACTTCGATCCGGCCAGGCCGGTCTTCATCGACGAGAGGGGCCTGTCGACGAAGATGGCGCAGCTGCGTGGGCGTTCCAGGCGGGGCGAGCGCTGTCGCGGGGCACCCCCCACGGGCATTGGAAGACAACCACCTTTACCGGTGCGCTTCGGCTGACCGGAATGACCGCGCCGACGGTGCTCGACGGCGCCATGAATGGCATCGCTTTTCTTGCCTATAGCGAGCAAGCGCTGGCGCCAACCCTCAATCCCGGAGATGTCGTGATCATGGATAACTTGCCGGCGCACAAGGCCGCCGGCGTCCGCCAGGCCATCGAGGCCACAGGCGCCACCCTCACATATCTACCGCCCGACAGTCCCGACTTCAACCCAATCGAGATGGCTTTCGCCAAGCTCAAATCACTGATCCGCGCAAAGGCCGAAAGAACCATCAGCACCCTCTGGAATACCATGGGCGACATCATCGGTCTGTTCGAGCCGCAAGAGTGCGCAAACTATTTCGCACCAGCAGGCTACGACACTTCATAAAATGAATGTGCTCTAGGTTGCCCAGAATGAAAATGCCCATCTGCCCACCTGGTGTCAGGAGCTTTGCGATCTGTGAAAGGGTGCTGGCTAAATCGGCAACCCAATAGAGAGTGTCGAGTGAGATAACTGCGTCGGACGACCCTTTCGGCAGCTCGAGTGCATTCATATCGCCGGCGGCGAAGGTCAATTGAGATTGCTTGCCTTCGGTTCGCGCTTGCGCCTCGGCAATCGCCGGTGCGGCATAATCCAAGCGATGACGTAGAGAAAGTTTCGCACATTTGTGTGGGGTTGGTGGTCCCGCATCCCTCAGGCTTTCAGTCACCAGACAGAGAAGCCAATAGAGGAGGCCAGAGCCACCCTGGACGAGGATAACACGAAGGGCCTGTCGAACGTGGTCCGTATCGACGCCGGTCGGATAGAAGATCATCTGAGGCAGATCGTGCGAGGCAGCGTCGAGGAGACACTGAACAGCCTGCTGGAGGCAGAGGCGGATCGGCTTTGCAATGCAGGGCGCTATGAGCGCAGTGAGGCGCGCCGCGACACACGAGCTGGCCGCTCCGAGCGCAAGCTGCACACGCGCGCCGGAGAGGTGCAGGTGCAAGGTGCCAAAGCTTCGCACGTAGACGCATCGACGACGGCAATCATCGAGCGCTATCGCCGGCGCGCGCGCTCGCTCGAAGAGGCTTTGATGGAGATGTATCTGGCTGGTGTGTCGCTACGCCGGGTGGAGGACATCACCGAGGCCCTGTGGGGCACGCGGGTGAGCCCCAGCAGGGTCTCCAATCTCAACAAGAAGCTCTACTCCCAGATCGAGACCTGGCGGAACCGGTCGATCGAGGGCGAACACCCCTACCTCTATCTGGACGGTCCTACCTCTATCTGGACGGCATTGTCCTGAAGCGCAGTTGGGCAGGTGAAGTGCGCAACGTCTCGCTGCTGGTTGCGGTCGCTGTCAAGGCCGACGGCTACCGCGAGAGCCTCGGCAGCCTCGAGGGAGCCAAGGAAGACAAGAAGGGCTGGAGCACCTTCCTCAAGCACCTCAAGGAGCGCGGCCTCACGGGTGTCGAGTCGATCGTCTCGGATGCCTGCATGGGGCTCGTCGAGAGCGCGACCGAGTTCTATCCGGACGCCCAGTGGCAGCGCTGCGTCGTGCATTGGATGCCTTCGTGCCCGGTGCCGGCCAGCAAGATGCGTGAAGTCGCTCTCATGCTGAAGGCTATCCATGCCCAGGAGAGCCGCGAGGCGGCCCGCGCCAAGGCCACGCGGCCAAACTCGGAGCCATGCGCCTGCCCAAGGGCGCCGACTGGCTAGAAGAGACGGTCGAGGAGACCTGGGTCTACCATGCCTTCCCCAATGAGCATTGGCGCCGGATCAGGACCAACTCTCCTCTGGAGAGGATCATGCGGGAGATCCGGCGGCGAACCCGCGTCGTCGGAGCCTTCCCCGACGGCCAATCGGCCCTCAACCCGGCCGCGGCCAGGTTGAGACACATCGCTGGCACCAAATGGTCCAGCAAGCGCTACATGAACATGGACCTGTTCAAGCAGCGGGACAGGGGTGCCTGATGGAACAGCCCGCCAAACCCAATGTGCGAAAGATCCTGGACACTACCATCCAAGCCAGTCACGCACGCGCTCGGCTTGTCTGATACATACTCGGCGATCACACCGGCGCCGCAACCCAAATCGAGAATATGATCACCCGCATTGATAGAAAGCAGTTGCAGCAGATGATGAAGCGCGAGCATGTCGGTCATGCCCTCCTGAGTAAGATCTTGACCGAACACCCGCTCGCAGAGGCGAGAATGGGCCTGACTGGCGCGGGCGGCTGGGTCGAATTTTTGATAGTAATACCAGTACATATCCGGGCGTTCGGCATAGTACTGAGCCGCGAGGGTGCGTCCTGACTTTGACAGGTGATAACCATTGCCATCGCCTTCGATCAAGGTCTTTTCGACTAAGCTTGGCAAGGCGTTGGACCAGTCTTCCTGGAAGATCCAGTAGCGTTTTCCGCCCTCGACAAGCGTCTCCCTATCGCTTGCTGCCTTCTCGCTGTCGGCCGTGTGTAGGGAAGCAAGAACTTGGATCTCGGCCTCGCTCAAGATTGTCATCGTATCTCTCCTAGCAGCATGCTCGAGAAGGTTAGCGTTATAGTAGAGACAGAGGGAAAATCACGTTCTCGATAGGAAGCCGAAGACCACTCCGTGCTGTCCGAATGCGATAGGGTCGCCTTCTCCAAGCGGCATTCTCGAGGGTCGGAACAAACCCTTTCCTTAGCGAGACCGTCTCGACAGCGTGAGGGAGATGGCCATGCGGGTCAAGTCGTGAGGCTTTGCTTGTCAATGCATCCTGCGAATGTTTGCTTGCCCAAGCAACGTCTCGTTGGTGGAGACGGCTTGACCGATGGTACCTTCTACTGCCGATACTGGCGCGCGCCTTCCAGATTCAGGACCAGCCATGACCAAGCGCCCGCTGACGCTCCCGCAGATCGGCTTTGGTACGATAGCGCTGGGCGACATGCCCCTGACCTGTGGCTATTCCGTCAGCGAGCGGCAGGTCAGAGAGACCCTGGATGCCATTTTCAAGGGGCCGCCGGTGTTGCTGGACACGTCGCGCAATTACAAGGCTCCGGGCGTAGCAAGGCGCGGATCGCTGCGGCGCTGAGGGCGCGCAGTGGTCTGCCTGCAGGCTTCTGCTCTCGACGAAGCTGGACCAGGATATGCAGAGTGGGCGTTTCGATGCCGAGCAGGCTAGACGGTCGCTCGAGGAAAGCCTGGCGGCCTTGGGACAGAAGCGGGTCGACCTCCTGCACCTGCACGATCCCGAATATGCCGCCGACCTCGGCGAGGTCAGCGGCAAGGGCGGTGCCTTAGAGGCACTCTTTCGCATGAAGGAGGAGAGCCTTGCGGGCGCGATCGGGCTCGCGGCTGGAAAGGTGGAGGTCATGGAGCCGTTTCTGCAGACTTGGGACTTCGACGCGCTGATTATGCACAATCGCTTCACCTTGTTAAACCGCAATGCGGAAGCGATGATCGAAGCGGCGGCGGCACGCGGGACCGCCGTGATCAACGCCACGCCCTACGCCAGTGGCCTCCTGACGAAGAGTAGCGAGAGCAACGCGACTTACGTCTATCAGGAGGCGCACGTGGAGATCAGGGGCAGGTCCGGGCGATCAAGACAATCTGCGCAAAGTATGATTGCCTGCTGGGAACCGCGGCACTGCAGTTTTCGTTGTGTAATCCTCGCGTGGCGACCACTTTGGTGTGGGTGAGCACCCCTGAGACCGTCGCCGCGACGCAGACGTGGGCGGACGCGCCCCTGCCCGACGCGCTGTGGCAGGACCTGGCGGCGCTCCCGGTCAACCGCGAAGATCCTGAAGCCAGCTGCGTTTACATCCCGGACTAGTGTGCTGTTTCCCAGGCAAAACGTCGTTGCAGTCAATGCCGTCTTCTTGGGGTTAGCCCCGTTTCGCTCTCGGGTGCGCCTGGTAGGCCTTCAGCAGGCCGCTGGGATCGACGGCGATGTAGCGCTGGGTGGTCGAGAGCGAGGCATGACCCAGCAGTTCCTGGATGCCGCGCAGATCGGCACCGCCGGCCAGCAGATGGGTGGCGAAGGAATGCCGCAAGGCATGCGGCGTCGCGCTCTCGGGGAGGCCGAGAGCGCGACGCAGCCTCTGTAACAGAAGCTGCACGATCCGCGGCCGCAAGGGGCCGCCACGCTGGCCGCGGAATAGCGGTTCCTCGGCATCCGCTGCGAAGGGACAGCGGGCACGGTAGTCGGCGACAGCCTCTTGCACGTCCGGCAGCAAGGGAACCATGCGAGTCTTGCCGCCCTTGCCGAGGATTCGTAGTGGCTGGTCGGGCGCGCTCGGCAGGTCACCGGCGGTCAGTCCAAGTGCCTCGCTGATTCTAAGACCGGCGCCGTAGAGCAACAAGAGAACCGCACGGTCGCGGGCCAGGATCCAGGCCGGCTGTTCACCGCGTGGGGTCTCGACCAGATCCTGCGCGTCGGGTGCGGACAAGGCTTTCGGCAGCGGCTTGACGACTTTGGGGGTGCGTAGTGCCGCGATCTGACTGTTTTGGAAGCGGCCTTGGCGCTCACCCCAGCGATAGAAATTGCGCAAAACCGAGAGCGCGCGAGCGCTGGAGGCATTGGAGAGACCCCGTCCGGCGCGCTCCGCCAACCAGGCCCGAAAGTCGCGGAGAGCCAGCTGCTCGAGCGTCGCCAGACCCGCGCGACCGCCACCGTGCAGCGCCAGAAAGGCCAGAAAGCCCGAGAGATCGCGGCGGTAGGCCTCCAGGGTGTGGGTGGAGACGCGCTTCTCGCGCTCCAGCCAGGTGAGCCAAGCGGTGACGGTTTCCTGCAGATCAGGCTCGCCGGTGAGTGCCCAGTCGGTCACGGCTAGGGCTCTCCAGCGCGGTCAACGCGGCAGCACCAACCAGGTGCGTACCAATTCGCCCAAGTTAGCCGCCAGGAAGAGCAGTAGCGCGCGGCCGCCGGCCTCGGTCGCCCGTCCGAGGGTGAAGCGTTCCAGGTCTCGCGTGCCCAGGCTCAGGAGGGCTGGCGGAGTCTTGTCGCTTACGGTCACCCGTATCAGGGCTTCGGCCCGCACCAGCCCGGCGCCGGCGCCAAAGACCTCCGGCGTGCCATGCCCCTCGGCAGAGACCGCTATATCGGTCTTCTTGCCGAGCAGGCGATCGACCGTCCCCGGCGCCAACTGCACCAGGCCGCGCAGCCTGGTCGGGCGCCGCTTCTCGCAGAGCATCTCGTCGCGCTGTTCGACAGCCAGAGCGACGATGTCGACTTGCAGCAGGCTCGGCAGGTCTTGACCGACCTTGGCGACCAGCGCCTCGAAGTTCTTGGCTGCCAGGAGCGCGCGAGAGGCTGCCAGGATGCGGCCTTGCTCGGCCTGTAGGGCTCGTGTGGTCTCGGCCAGGCAGGCGATCTCGCGGCGCAATTGCTCGTTGGCGCCGCGGGCGCGGTCCAGCAGGGCGGCGCGCAAGTCGACGATGCCGTCGCCGCCTTTCAGCTCCGGCAGGATGTCCTCGCAAAGATCGGGGCGCTTCAGCAGAAAATCGGGGTTGCGGCGCAGATAGCGTGCCACCTCCTCCGCGTCCGGGGCGGCTGGGCGTTGCGCTAGGGGATCGCTTTGCTCGTCGCTCGCCATCAACGCTCTCTCACTTGCCTCGCTACTCGGCCGCAGCCCGACCGGGCAGGATCGTCTGTCCGGTCTTGCCCCAGTCGGCCAGGAAGGCGGCCAGACCCTTGTCGGTCAGCGGATGCTGGAAGAGGGCACGCAGCACCGCCGGCGGAATGGTCACCACATCGGCCCCCAGGCGAGCGGCCTTGACTACATGTTTGACGCCTCGCACCGAGGCGACCAGTACCTCGGTCTGCAGCTCCGGATAGTTGGCGTAGATCTCTACAATCTCGGAGATCAGGACCATGCCGTCTTGGCCGATATCGTCCAGCCGGCCGACGAAGGGAGAGACGAAGGCCGCACCGGCCTTGGCTGCCAAGAGCGCCTGGCCGGCGGAGAAGCAGAGCGTCACATTGACCGGAGTGCCTTCGCCCGAGAGCGCCTTACAGGTCTTCAAGCCCTCGATCGTCAGCGGCACCTTAACCGCCACATTAGGGGCCACTTGCGCCAGCAGGCGGCCTTCGGCCAGCATGGTGGCGTGGTCGGTCGCGGTGACCTCGGCCGAAACCGGGCCGTTGACGACCGCACAGATTTCCTTCACGACTTCAAGAAAGGAGCGTCCGGTCTTGGCCACCAAAGAGGGGTTCGTCGTGACGCCGTCGACCAGACCGGTCGTTGCCAGTGACTTGATCTCGGCCACATCGGCCGTGTCGATGAAGAACTTCATACTGCTCCAAGATCCTCCTTTGTCGCCGCGTCGGCCAAGCCGCGCGTTCCGGACGCTGTTCCAGCCGTCGAATTCGGCTTAAAGCCTAGGTCATGTTCGATCGGATGGCCAGTGCTGGCTGCAGTTTGGGGCCATCTTCCAAACACACCGGGCCCGGCAGATGTGCCGTCCTACTGCCGCTTCCCATGCCCGGAGCCTACGACTATCTGGTGCCGGAGGGTATGGAGTTGCAAGACGGCTCGGTCGTGCGCGTGCCGCTGGGCGGTCGCGAGACCCTGGGCGTCGTCTGGGGGCCGGGCGGCAAGATCGAGTCGGCACGCCTAAAGCCGGTCGCCGAGTCGGTCGGCAGCACCCTCGTTCCGGAGGTTAGCCGAGGCTTTGTCGACTGGGTCGCGGACTATGTGATGGCGCCGCCCGGTGCAGTCTTGCGCATGGTTCTCTCCAGCAGCGGCCTCGGTCATCCCAGCAAGCCGCGCAAGGCCTGGCGCCTGGCGGCTGGTGCTGTCGCCTTGGCCGAAGGTTTGCGCATGACCGCAGCGCGCCAGCGCCTGCTGGAGGTGGCAAGCGACGGCCTGGCACGGGGCGGCAGCGTGCTCGCAGCCGCAGCCGGAGTCAGTACCGCCGTGGTGAAGGGCCTGGTCGAGGCCGGCCTGCTGGAGACGGTGCTGCTGCCCGATCAGCCTTTTCCGCGACCCGACCCGGCGCGGACCGGGCCGTTGCTCTCGCCGCAACAGGCGGCGGCCGCAGCGCGCCTGAAGGAGGGCGCATCACGCGGTTTTTCGGTGACCCTGCTGGATGGAGTGACCGGCGCCGGCAAGACCGAAGTCTATCTGGAGGCCGTGGCGACAGCCTTGGCGGCGGGCAAGCAGGTGTTGGTGTTGCTGCCCGAAATCGCCCTCTCGGCGCAGCTCCTGGAGCGCTTCGAGCGGCGATTCGGCGCGCCGCCGGGGGCCTGGCACTCGGAGCTTGGCCAGGGGCTTCGGCGGCGCACCTGGCGCGCCGTGGCCGAGGGCTCCCTCTCCTTGGTGGTGGGCGCTCGCTCGGCGCTTTTCCTGCCGTTCCGCGATCTCGGTCTGATCGTTGTCGACGAGGAGCACGAAGCGGCCTTCAAGCAAGAGGACGGAGTGCACTATCATGCCCGGGACATGGCGGTGGCACGGGCCAGACTGGGCAACCACCCGGTGATTCTGGCCTCGGCCACCCCCTCCCTGGAGAGCCTGACCAACGTCGCCGCCGGCCGCTACGCCGTCGAACGTTTGCCGCAGCGCCATGGGGCAGCAGAGCTGCCCAAGGCCGAACTGGTCGATCTGCGCCGCGCGGCGCCGCCGCCTATCGATGGTTTGGGGCAGTCCTGGCTGTCTCCGCCCTTGCGCCAGGCTGTGCGCGAGACCCTGGACCGCGGCGAGCAGGCCTTGCTCTTCCTCAATCGACGCGGCTACGCGCCGCTCACGCTTTGTCGCACTTGTGGACATCGCCTGCAGTGCCGCTATTGCAGCACCTGGCTGGTCGAGCATCGTCTGGCCGGACGTCTGCAGTGTCACCACTGCGGCGACTGGTCTCGACTGCCCGAGCGCTGCCCGGAGTGCGATAGCGAGGACAGCCTTACCGCCTGTGGGCCTGGGGTCGAGCGTATGGCCGAGGAGGCGGCCGTGCTCTTCCCGGACGCGCGGCGGGCGATTTTCTCCAGCGATCTTCTGGCCGGTCCCAGCGAGGCGGCTGCCTTGGTGCGCTCGGTGGTAGAGCGCGAGGTCGATTTGCTCATCGGCACGCAATTGGTGGCCAAGGGGCATCACTTCCCGGACCTCACCCTGGTCGGTGTGGTCGACGGGGATCTCGGACTATCCGGCGGTGATTTGCGCGCCGGCGAGCGCTCCTTCCAGCTCCTGCAGCAGGTCTCGGGCCGCGCCGGACGCGCCGAGAGGCCGGGCCGCGCGATGATCCAGACCAGCGATCCCGAGCATCCGGTGATGCAGGCCATGGCGGCGCAGGACCGGGACGCTTTCTTGGCGGCCGAGGGCCACGCGCGCCAGGAGGGCGGCTTGCCGCCCTATGGCCGGCTGATCGCGCTCATCGTCTCTGCACCCGACGCAGAGCAGGCCGACTCTGCCGCGGCCCTCTTGGCGCGGCGTCAGCCGCAGCAGGCCTCGATACGGATCTTGGGTCCGGCGCCGGCGCCGTTGGCGATGCTGCGCGGGCGGCATCGCCGTCGCTTTCTGGTGCAGGGACCGCGCGGTAGGCTGCTGCAAAGCGTGGTGCGATCTTGGCTAGAGGGCTTGCGGGTGCCTAGCGCCGTTCGCATCGTCGTCGACGTCGACCCGCAGTCCTTCCTTTGAGGAAAACTCATAAAATCACTTTGAATCAATGAGTTGCGTGTATTTTCTGAACAGCATGAAGGTGGCGCTAATGGTGAAAGGGCCCTGCCGCTGGGTCTGCGGCAGGGCCATCTCCCAAACGGAAGCTCAGCGGAAACGTTAATTCTTGTGTACGCGGGCGTCAGGATCGGGATAACCGAGGCCGCCCTGATGGCCGAAGTTTTCCAGATGGCATTCGGAGCAGGCGAAGTAGACGTTGACCGCCAGAGGGTACCCGAGGGGGCGACCATCATGTAGTACCAGCCACCGGTCTTGGGCGACTTGCCTGCCTCGACCTTCTGCATGATGAAGAGGGGACCCTTCTGCATCTTGCTCTTGTCGTTCACGTTGAAGGATTCCTTGGCCATGATGGTGCCGGCCGGGATCACCACGTCCTCCTCCTTAGTATTCCATGTAGATGGCGGCGCCGGTGGGGTTGACGTAGGTCGTGAGAAAACGTCCGCCATGGAAGCCGGGGACGGCGGGAAACTTGCTGACCAGCACCCAGTCACGATAGTCCGCGACAATGTCCTTCGGAATCCAGCGCTTGTTGCCCTTCTTGTATCCGGCCACGAGGCTGTCCTTCAGGCAATCGTAGACGCTTTGCGCTTCCTCTGGCGTCAGCTCGAAGCCGGGTTTGCCCGGGTCGCAGGAGGCCGCATCGGTCATGGTGCCTGAAGCGGCTAACAACACTGCGATGGCAACGCCGAGCGGGAATTTCATGGTGCCCTATCCTCCCTGGATCGGTGCTTCTTGAGTGCGTAACATCGTCCACGCCACCACTTTCGGTATCGCAGGATCAAATCCCTACACGTGGCTGTGTAATGGTCGCGATCAGACAGAGGGCAGTGGCCTTGGTATCAAGCGATTCCAGCAGCTTGGAGAGAGGCTCGCCGCTCACGCTCGGCAGGTGGTCGAAAGTGCTTTGATTCCCGGCCCTGCGGCGGCGGGTCACGGCTTGCAAGGCCCCAGAGCCTATGTTACCTAGCGAATCGAAATTTCGCTGGGTCTTTCGCATTGCAGCAAAGAATTGGCATCCGGGTGGTCCAGCCAAGGCGCCTCCGCCGAGAGGGTGTCGTGATTTGCGCTGCGCAAGTTCGATCCGGACGGATATCAAGACTGATCCCGGCCTCTTGGGGCCAGAATCGTTAGAGATCGGGGGCGAGCTGACGGTGGCAAGCGAAAGCGAGAGTGTACAGGGCAGTGTTGGCGGTGTCGCCGGACGCTATGCCTTGGCATTGCTGGAGTTGGCGGAGGAGCAAAGCGCTCTGGACCAGGTTGCCGGGGATCTGCACGACCTCAAGACCATGATCGGCGAGAGCGAAGATCTGCGCCGTTTGTTGCGCAGCCCGCTGTTCGGTCGCGACCAGCAGGAAAGTGCCATCCAGGCGATCCTGGAAAAGGCCGGGGCCGGCGGTCTGACCTGCAAGTTCGTGCTGGTGGTGGCCCGCAATTGCCGCCTCTTCGCACTTGCCGATATGATCGAGGCTTACTTGACGGAACTGGCGCGCAAGCGCGGCGAGGTCACCGCGAAGGTCACCTCCGCCCAGCCGCTCAGCGATACGCAGTCGAAGGCATTGGCTGCGGCCTTGCGCTGCGCGGTCGGTAGCAAGGTAACGGTTGAATCGGCGGTCGATGCCGATCTTTTGGGCGGGCTGGTTGTCCGGGTCGGCAGTCGTATGGTCGACGCCTCGCTGAAGACCAAGCTCATGAAACTCCAGCAGGCGATGAAGGAGGCATAAGGCCATGGACATCCGCGCTGCGGAAATTTCCGCAATTCTGAAGCAGCAAATCGAGGGCTTCGGCATCGAGGCGGACGTCTCCGAGGTCGGTCAGGTGCTGTCGGTCGGTGACGGCGTGGCACGCGTCTACGGTTTGGACAACGTCCAGGCCGGCGAGATGGTCGAGTTCGACAGCGGCGTGCGTGGCATGGCGCTTAACCTGGAGACCGATAACGTCGGTATCGTAATATTCGGCGACGACCGCGCCATCAAGGAAGGCGACGTCGTCAAGCGTACCGGCGATATCGTCGACGTGCCGGTCGGCAAAGGCCTGCTGGGTCGCGTCGTCGACGGACTGGGCAATCCCATAGACGGCAAGGGGCCGCTCAAGGATGTCGAGCGCCGCCGTGTCGAGGTCAAGGCACCGGGTATCGTTCCGCGCCAGTCGGTGAGCGAGCCGATGCAGACCGGTCTGAAGGCCATCGACGCGCTGATCCCGATCGGCCGTGGCCAGCGCGAACTGATCATCGGCGATCGCCAGACCGGCAAGTCCGCCATCGTGCTGGACACCTTCATCAATCAGAAGCCGATTAACCAGAGCGATGACGAGAAGCAGAAGCTTTACTGCATCTACGTGGCCGTCGGTCAGAAGCGCTCCACCGTCGCTCAGTTCGTGAAGGTGCTGGAGGACAAGGGCGCGCTCGAGTACTCGAGCGTGATCGCCGCCACCGCCTCCGATCCGGCGCCGCTACAGTTTCTGGCGCCCTATTCCGGCTGCACTATGGGCGAGTTCTTCCGCGACAACGGCATGCATGCCGTGATCGCCTACGACGATCTCTCGAAGCAGGCCGTCTCCTATCGCCAGATGTCGCTGCTGCTGCGCCGCCCGCCGGGGCGCGAGGCCTTCCCGGGCGACGTCTTCTATCTGCACTCCCGTCTGCTCGAGCGTGCGGCGAAGATGAGCGACGCGCACGGTGGCGGCTCGCTCACCGCGCTGCCGGTCATCGAGACCCAGGCCGGTGACGTTTCGGCCTACATCCCGACCAACGTGATTTCGATCACCGACGGGCAGATCTTCCTGGAGACCAGCCTCTTCTATCGCGGCATTCGCCCGGCGCTGAACGTCGGTATCTCGGTGTCGCGCGTGGGCTCTGCGGCGCAGACCAAGGCGATGAAGAAGGTGGCCGGCTCGATCAAGCTGGAGCTGGCGCAGTTCCGCGAGATGGAGGCCTTCTCGCAGTTCGCTTCCGATCTTGACGCCTCGACCCAGCGTCTGTTGGCTCGCGGTGCACGCCTGACCCAGATCTTGAAGCAGCCGCAGTTCCAGCCCTTGGCGATGGAAGAGCAGGTCTGCGTGATCTACGCCGGCGTGAAGGGTTATCTGGACGGCGTGCCGACCAACAAGGTCGCCGACTTCGAGCGGCTGCTGCTGGCCGACCTGCGCGGCAGCGGCAAGGAGATCCTGGCCTCGGTCCGCGAGAAGAAGGCGCTGGACGACGCGGCCGAAGAGAATCTGGGCAAGCTCCTCAAGGCCTTTGCCGAAGCCTACGTCGCCTAGCCTCGGCGCCTAGAAAAGCGGAGCGGGCGCCATGCCAAGCCTCAAAGACTTACGGGTTCGCATCGACAGCGTCAAAGCAACCCGGAAAATCACCTCGGCCATGAAGATGGTGGCCGCGGCCAAGCTGCGCCGGGCGCAGGAGCAGGCCGAGGCAGCGCGTCCTTACGCCGAGCATATGGAGAGCATCCTCAAGCGTCTGGCGGCCTCGGTCGCCGGACAGCCGGGCATGCCCAAGCTGTTGGCCGGGACCGGGCAGAGCGATACCCACCTACTGGTCGTCGCGACTTCGGACCGCGGTCTCTGCGGTGGCTTCAATTCCTCCATCGTGCGCGAGGCGCGGCGGACGATCACGAAGCTCGAGGGCGAGGGCAAGACGGTCAAGATCCTTTGCGTCGGTCGCAAGGGGCGCGATCAATTGCGCCGCGAGTTCCGCAGCAAGATCATCGACACCATCGAAGACGTGACCCGCCCGCGCCCCTCCTTCGACAAGGCAGCCGCCATCGCCGAGCGGGTGACGCAAATGTTCGAGGTTGGGGAGTTCGACGTCTGCACCCTGATCTATGCCCGTTTCAAGTCGGCGATCAGCCAGATCGTGACCCTGCAGCAGCTCGTGCCCTTCCACGTCGAGAATACCGACGCGGACGAGGAGAACGAGGCCGACGAAAGCAAGGGCACCGTCTACGACTACGAGCCGGACGAGGAGGCCATCCTGGCCGCCTTGCTGCCGCGCAATCTTTCAGTGCAGATCTACAAGGCCATCCTGGAGAACAACGCCAGCGAGCAGGGCGCGCGCATGACCGCGATGGACAATGCGACCCGGAACGCCGGCGACATGATCGACCGTTTGACCCTGACCTACAATCGCACGCGTCAAGCTATCATCACCAAGGAACTGATTGAGATCGTCTCCGCCAAGGAAGCCATGCAGAGCGCGGCTTAAGGCGAGGCAGACGAGACCAGAAGCGAGGATATAAGGATGAGCGAGCAGAGCAACGTCACAGGCCGCATCACCCAGGTCATGGGTCCGGTTGTCGACGTCCACTTCGACGGCGAACTGCCGCCGATTCTGAATTCCTTGGAAACCGACAACCAGGGCAACCGCCTGGTCTTGGAGGTGGCGCAGCATCTGGGCGAAAGCAGCGTGCGCGCGATTGCCATGGACTCGACGGAAGGTTTGACCCGCGGTCAGAAGGTCACCGATACCGGCAACGCCATCGCCGTGCCGGTCGGCCCCAAGACCCTGGGCCGCATCCTGAACGTCATCGGCGAACCGATCGACGAGCGCGGACCGGTCGAGGGCCTCTACAAGGCGCCGATCCATCGTCCGGCGCCGGAGTTCGCCGAACAGTCGACGGAGGCCGAGATCCTGGTGACCGGCATTAAGGTCGTGGATCTGCTGGCGCCTTACGCCAAGGGCGGCAAGATCGGCCTCTTCGGCGGTGCCGGTGTGGGCAAGACCGTGCTCATTCAGGAGCTGATCAACAACATCGCCAAGACCCACGGTGGCTATTCGGTCTTCGCCGGCGTCGGCGAGCGGACCCGCGAGGGTAACGACCTCTATCACGAGATGGTCGACAGCGGCATTATCGACCTCGAGGGTGAGAACTCCAAGGTGGCGCTGGTCTTCGGCCAGATGAACGAGCCGCCGGGTGCACGTGCTCGCGTCGGTCTCTCCGGCCTGACCCTAGCCGAGTACTTCCGCGACGAGGAGGGCCAGGACGTGCTCTTTTTCGTGGACAACATCTTCCGCTTCACCCAGGCCGGCTCGGAAGTGTCGGCGCTGCTGGGTCGCATCCCCTCGGCCGTGGGCTATCAGCCGACCCTGGCGACCGACATGGGCGCGCTGCAGGAGCGCATCACCTCGACCAAGAAGGGCTCGATCACCTCGGTCCAGGCCATTTACGTACCGGCCGACGACTTGACCGATCCGGCGCCGGCGACTTCCTTCTCGCATTTGGATGCTACCACCGTGCTGTCGCGTCAGATTGCCGAGTTGGGCATCTACCCGGCGGTCGATCCGCTGGACTCCAACAGCCGCATTCTGGATCCCCAGGTGGTCGGTGACGAGCACTACGATACGGCGCGCCGGGTGCAGGAGATCCTGCAGTCCTACAAGTCCCTGCAGGACATCATCGCCATTTTGGGCATGGACGAGCTATCGGAAGAGGACAAGCTGACCGTGGCCCGTGCCCGCAAGATTCAACGCTTCCTGTCGCAGCCCTTCGACGTGGCCCAGGTCTTCACCGGTTTCCCCGGTGTGCAGGTGCCGCTGGAGGAGACCATCCGCGGCTTCAAGGGTATCTGTGCCGGTCAGTACGATCACCTGCCGGAGGCCGCCTTCTACATGGTCGGCACCATCGACACCGCCCTGGAGAAGGCCAAGAAGCTGGCGGCGGAAGCGGCCTGAGCGGCCGGCGGAGCAGGATAGCGAACCATGGCCGAGACCTTCCAATTCGAACTGGTCGCCCCGGAAGAGATCATCCTCTCCGAGGCGGCCGAGATGGTTACCGTGCCGGGCGGCGACGGTGATTATGGTGTCTTGCCGCGGCATGCACCGATGATCACCACGGTGCGCACGGGCGTTCTGGCCGTCTATGAAGCCCGCAAGATCCGCGAGCGCATCTTCGTTGCCGGTGGCTTTGCCGAGGTGACACCGAAGCGCTTGACGGTCTTGGTGGAAGAGGCGGTCCGCCTTGAGAACGTCAATCGGGCCGATGTCGAGCAAGCCCTGAAGGACGCCCGGGACGAGCTGCTGGATGCCAGGGACGACACCGAGAAGGCGCACATTGAACGCCGCATCGAAGTCGAGACGGCGAAGCTGAAGGCCTTGAACTAGGGCGCCTTTCGTCCCGGCCGCTGTATTTGAGCGGAGCCGCGAAGACCAAGGTGCAGATCGAAGACTGTACAGGCGAGCCGAGTTTCCCGTGCGGTTCCGCGACTGTTGCAAACAAGCCGCAGATTCCAATTCGTGCCACACCCGGCGCCACTGGGTAATCTGGTTGGGGGCGTAAGTCAAAATGGGTTGCAAACAAGCCGCAGATTCCAATTCGTGCCACACCCTCTGGCGAAACCGGCTTCCGATTGCTAAATTGTGATCAAGCGCTAAGGAGGGGAGAGTAGTTTTCTCCCGCTTCCAGCTGATTCGCGAAGAGGGCAAGACGGCGCGCGGTGTCGCGATACAGTCGGGGGATGTGGGTATGACTGAGACCTGGATCGATCGCCTGCCTTGGGAGCAGTTGGACCCCAGCAAGATCGATCGCGAGCATCTGAGGACCGTGAGGGCTGCTGCCCTTGTGGAATTCAATGCGCACGACTATGCGGCCTATCTCTACAAGGTCTTTCCTGACGATTCGCTGTTTCAGACCGCGATCGATCGGTGGGCCGAAGAAGAGGTGCTGCACGGCAAGGCCCTGGGGCGTTGGGCCAGCGCCGTCGACCCAAGTTACGACTTCGAGGGCGCGGTGCGTCGCTTTCGCGAGGGCTTCTCGTTGCCGCTCGATATCGAGGGCTCGGTGCGTGGCAGCCGCTCGGGCGAACTGATGTCGCGTTGTATCGTCGAGGTCGGGACCTCGTCTTTCTATACCGCCTTTGGGCGCGCGACCGCCGAGCCGTTGCTGCAGAAGATTTGTGCGCACATCGCCGCCGACGAGTACCGCCACTACAAGCTCTTCTATGTTCACCTGAAGCGCTATCTGGAGGAAGACCGCATCGGCCGTATGCGGCGGGTGATGATTGCCGCCGGCCGGATTCAAGAGACCGAGGACGACGAACTGGCCTATGCGAACTATGCGGCCAACGGCGACCAGGACCAAGCTTATGATCGCGAGGCCTGCGGGCGGGACTACCTGTTGAGGATCTATCGCCTCTATCGTCCCCAGCACATGGACCGGGCGATTGCCATGTCCTTCAAGGCAGCCGGCTTGAAGCCGAACGGCAGCTTGGCGAGCGTCGGCTCACGCGTCGCTTTCTGGTTCCTCAAGGCTAAGCAGAGGCGCATGGAGCGGGCCGCCAACAAGGACTCAAGGCCGCTCAAGGCGGCCTGATTACGCGGACTCTGGCTCAAATTCACGTCGACACGCAACCGACCGTCCTCCGCGGGCGCGTAGGCGTCTTCGAAGCCGCTGGCGGCGAAGGTCCGATCCGCCGTCGCACCTTGACCCTCATTCGTTGGATCGCGATTGCCGGTCAGGCCGTCGCCCTATTCGTTGCCGAATATTGGCTGAACCTGGCCTTGCCGTTGGTGCCGCTGTTGGGCTTGGTCCTGGCCTCGGCGCTGCTCAATCTGGTGACACCCAGCCTGGTCGGACGCGGGCTTTGGCTAGGCGAGAAGGCCGCAACACGCCTCTTGGCCTTCGACCTGCTACAACTGGGCGGTCTGCTCTACTTGGCAGGCGGCCTCACCAATCCCTTTGCCGTCTTGATTTTGGCACCGGTCACCGTCTCCGCCTCAGCGCTTTCGGCGCGTTCCACGGCGATTCTGGCGGCCTTGGCGGTGCTCTTGGAGACACTCCTTTCCGTCCTGCACCGGCCGTTGCCCTGGTTCGAGGGCAGCTTGCATCTCGATCCGCTCTTCATCGGCAGCATCTGGGCGGGGTTGGTTCTGGCCACGGTCTTCATCGCAGTCTATGTCGCCTCTTTGGCATCCGAGGGACGCGCGGTCGGGCAGGCCTTGGCAGCAACGCAAGCGGCCTTGGCCAGAGAACAACAGCTGGCGTCTTTGGGCGGCTTGGCGGCTGCCGTGGCGCACGAATTGGGTTCGCCGCTGAGTACGGTGAAGCTGGTGGCCAAGGAGCTGCAGCGCGAGGTTGCCCCGGATTCGGAGTGGCGCGCCGACCTGGATCTGCTGGCCGAAGAGGTCGATCGTTGCGCCGAATTGCTGGCCGAGATGGCCCATTGCCCAACGCCGGACAGCGGCGAGGCCTACAATCTGCTGCCGGTCTTGACCCTTCTCGAAGTCGCAGCCGAGCCGCAGCGCCGCGAGGATGTCACCATCCGCTTCTCTCTCAAGGACGAGGAACCCATGCCGATGCTGCCGCGCGATCCGGCCTTGCTGCACGGCCTAGGCACCCTGTTGCAGAATGCCGTGCAATTTGCGCGCAGCGAGGTCATGGTGACCTGCCGCTGGACGCAGCGCCTCTTGACCGTGGTCATCACCGACGACGGTCCGGGGTTCGATACGGGCCTGCTGGATCGTTTGGGCGAACCCTATCTTTCCAGCGACCGCCCCGATCCGCGAGACGTCATCAGCGGGTCGGCCTCGCACATGGGCCTGGGTGTTTTCATCGCCAAGACCTTGTTGGGTCACGGCGGCGCGTCTTTACAGTTCCGCAACGCAGTTAGCGGCGGAGCGGAGGTTGCCATTTCATGGCAATTGGACCAATTTTCCTCCGCAGATCAGGAAGGAGTGGCATGAATACGATGCAAGACCTGTTGCTGGTCGACGACGATGAACGCCTGTGCAACAGGTTGGCGCAAGCGATGGAGAAGCGAGGCTTCAGCGTCTCTATGGCCAACAGCGTTGCCGGTGGGATAGCCGCAGTCGAGGGCAGCCCACCGCCCTATGCCGTGGTGGATCTACGCTTAGGCGACGGCAGTGGCCTCGACGTGGTGAAGCGCCTGCACGAACTACGGCCCAACGCCAAGGCCATCATCCTGACCGGTTATGGCAATATTGCCACTGCCGTCGCAGCGGTGAAGCTGGGCGCCGTCGACTATTTGCCGAAGCCAGCCGATGCGGAGCAAATCCTGGCGGCTTTGAAGCAGGGCGACGAGGATGCGCCACCGCCGCCGGAGTTGCCGATGACGGCCGACCGTGTGCGTTGGGAGCATATCCAGCGTGTCTACGAGCAGTGCAATCGCAATGTCTCCGAGACGGCACGCCGCCTGCGCATGCACCGACGTACGTTGCAACGCATTCTGGCCAAGTACGCACCGCGCGACTAGAGCGCGATGACGTCAGATAGAAACGATCTGGCGTCTGAATCGCACTCTACAGCTTTGAAATGTAGAGCAGATTCATGTGGTCAGGTGATTCCACCTGATCGCGATCTGCTATAGCCTCGCACAAAGGCTCAGATCTCCAGGCGCCTCCTGGACGCCGATCTCCCAGGTCTTGGGTAGCAGGGTCATGTCCTTGGCATCGAGTTGTAGGGCATCGCGGGCTTGCGAACGCTTGCTGTCGCCGATGCGGTTCAGACTGGCCCGTGAACAGCGGTAGATGGCATCGAAGTCGGGCCTTCCGTAGAGCCGCAGCAAGACGTTCTTAATCTGGTCGCTGTTCTTGCGCACGTGGCTCAGGATGACGCGCTGCTGTGGCGGAACCTTGGGATGCTGACCCATGGCCCAAGCCGCCCAGCGCAGTGCGATGAAGGTTCTGGCATCGACGGTGATGCAGGAATCGTCGAAGGTTTCGGCTGTCTTAACCTCTTGACCGCCGGCGATCATGGCATCGAGGACGCCCTGCGCCTGTTTGCCCAAGCGGTCCTCGAGCGTCTGCAGTGCCTCGAACTGGCCACGCTTCCTTTGCTCTTCGTCGGCGGCAGCCAAAAGCGGATCGTTGAATCGGGCGCCGATGTCGAAGCCGCGGGTATGCAGATCCCAAGCGTAGGTAAGAGCAATGTCGAGAATGGCGTTGCCGGCGTCCGGCATTTTCCGTGCAGTCAGGTTTTCCTTGATGATGGTGTTGATTTCGAGCTTTGTGAGGTTGGCAACGAGACCGCGATCCGCTGGCGTGGATCGGGCATGGCTGATCGGCCTTTCTCCTCGCCTTAAGTCCCTGCGCTTTGCAGATAGCTCTCGACCTTGTCGCCGACCGTCTCGCCGATCTCTGCCAAGGCCTTGATGGTGGCGGCGATGATCTCCCTCGATTCGGCAACTTGGCGCTCGTGCAGGCTGGCCAGCTTGGCCGAGTCCGGCAGAAAGTCCTTGTGGATCGCATAGACGGCATCGCCGGTGACGACGTTGCTGGTCGTGACCTCGAGTGTGGTGAAGCCTTCGACGACATCACCAATCTTCTTGAAAACCGACCCGGCCATAGCTGCATCTCCATTCCTGGCTGCTTGGGTAAGGCAGCCTAACGCCAGGCGGGTCTCCTTCGCCAGTTTGGGTCTTTTGAAGATGTCATCACAGCGGAAGCCGCAGTACGGCGCGTAGACCGCCCAACGGCGAATCCTCGAGCGTGACGTCGCCACCGTGGCTGCGGGCGATGTCCCTGGCAATGGTGAGGCCCAGACCGGCGCCGCCGCGATTAGGGTCGCGGCCGGGCTCCAGGCGATGAAAGGCACGGAACACCAGATCGCGCTGCGCCGGAGGCACGCCGGGGCCATCGTCGTCGATCAGCACGTCGGCACGCTGCCGCCCGACCTGCAGGGTCGCAGACACGGTGCGACCGTGACGGATGGCATTTTCCAAGAGATTGTTCAGCGCCCTGCGCATCGCCGCCGGTCTGAGCAGCATCGGCGCCGGCTCCTTGGCGTTCAGTGCGACGATACCGCCGCCGCGCCGCGTTTGTTCCACGACTTCCGTCAAGAGCTCGGCCAGATCGGTCGAGACCATCTGCTCACCCTCCTCGCCGCGCGCAAAGGAGAGATAGGCGTCGATCATGTGCTCCATCTCCGAAACGTCGGTGACGAGGCCCTCGCGCATGCGGCCTTGCGGGGCCATGGCCAATTCCAGGTTCATGCGCGTCAGGGGCGTGCGCAGATCGTGGCTGACGCCAGCCAGCATGGCGGTGCGTTGCGTGATCTGGCGCTTGATGCGTGAGCGCATCTCCAAGAAGGCGGTGGCTGCCTGGCGGACCTCGCTGGCGCCCTCGATTCGAAAATCCGTTACGTCCCGGCCGCGCCCGAAAGCATCGGCAGCCTTGGCCAGGCGTCGAATGGGTCGCACCTGATTGCGCATGAAGATGAAGGCGACCAGGGAGAGGATGATCGAGGAACCGACGATCCAGACCACGAAGATGTAAGTGGTGTCGCTGAAGAGCTGTTTGCGCTTCACCAGGACGCGCAGCACGCCGTCGGGCAGGGAGACCAGAATCTCCACATAACTGGGCATGCTTTGGGTGTCCATGGTGAAGGGGCGGTCGATACGGCTGGCGATCGCATTGGCCAGGTGGCGATCCAGCAGCGATTCGATCCTGGGCTGGATGTCGGCCGGTAACCGTACCCCCTGCTGAAACAGCACGGAGAACTCAAGCGAGCGCTCGGCCAGGTCGATCAGGGTATCGCGCTCCAGTTTGCTTCTGTCCTCCTCCAGTAGGGCGATGACGGTCGCCAGCCCGCCGGCCAGTCCTTGCGCCAGGCGTTTGGTGATGACGTCGTAGTGGCGGTCGAAGAAGAACCAGGTGGCCGAGACCTGCAACAGGATCATCGGCACGACGATGATCAGCAGCGAACGGCCCAGCAAGCTGCGCGGCAGGAAGCGCTTCACCAGATGCCAGGGCAGATCGTCCAGGATGGGTATGCGGATGCGCAAGCCGGCGTCTCGTCCTCAAAAGTAAAGCCCGGGGGACTTCAGTCCACCACCAGGATATAGCCCGTTCCGCGCACGGTTTGCAGATGGCGCGGAAAGCGCGGGTCGCTTTCCACCTTGCGGCGCAGACGGGCCATCTGCACGTCGACGGAGCGCAGATTGCCGGCCTCGCTGCTTCCGCCCTCGCTGGTTCCGGCCAGGGCCTCGCGGCTGACTGCCTCTCCGGCATGCTCGGCCAGCAACTGCAGCAAGGCCGTTTCGGTTTCCGTCAGGCGGACCGGCTGGCCGGAGTTGGTGAGACTGCCGCGATCCAGATCGAAGCTGAAATCGCCGAACCGCAAGACCTTGGCCTCACTTGGTTGTTCGGGGCGGGCGCGGCGCAGAATGGCATTGATGCGCAGCACCAACTCCTTTGGCTCGAAGGGTTTGGGCAGATAGTCGTCGGCGCCGGCCTGCAGGCCTTCGATGCGATCGTTGGGCTCGCCCTTGGCCGACAGCAGCAGGATCGGCACCCGGCTGGAACTGCGCAGCTTTCCCGCCAGGTCCAAACCGCTGGCCCCCGGCAGCATGATGTCCAGGATCAAGAGGTCGAAGGCAATGGCTGCGAGCTGCTGCTCGGCGGATTCCGCGTCGCCGGCGGTAGTGACCGAAAATCCCTCGGCCGCCAGATAGCGGGACAGCAGGTCGCAAAGACGCTGATCGTCGTCGACGACCAAGACATGGGCCTCTGCCTCGGCCATCGCGTCACCGGCCCGTCTTGGCGCCAGTGGCATCGAGGCTGCCGTTTCGGGGATGGGCGGCCGCCTCTTCCTCGGCAGGCTTGGGCAGCAGACGCTCTACCCGCTGCAGATCGGCAGGATCCATGATACCGGCCAGCACGGCCCGGAAGCCGGCCACGGCTTCGGCGCCGGCCGAGCGATAGGCGGCGGCGAAGCGCTGGCGCTGCGTGTCGGTCAGGCGTGCCTCCAGGGCGCGGCCGCTTTCGGTCAAGGTCAGCAGTCTTTGGCGCTGATCCTTCTTGCCGCGAGCTTGGGCGACATAACCCTGCTCCAACAGTTGGCTGAGCACGCGCGACAGGCTCTGCTTGGTGATACGCAGGATGACCAGGAGTTCGCTGATGGTAATCCCGGGATAGCGGCCGATGAAGTAGATCGCGCGGTGATGCGCGCGACCAAACCCGATCTCGGCCAGGATGCGGTCCGGCTCGGAGGTGAACTCACGGTAGGCATAGAACATCAGCTCTATGCCGCGACGCAGTTCCTCCTCGCGCAGGAACAGCGGATTGGCACCGGATTTCAGGTCGACCATGTCGCAGGGCAGCTATGCGATACGTCAGCCATATTGACTAATATTGCATCCCATCGTTATCACTACTCCACCGGATACGCAATAAAATTGCGTTGCGATCCGAAGCTGCCCGATTTGGAGGCAGTTTCGGTGAACCTGCAGGATCTCGATCGTTTCCGGTCGGGAGGCGCAGAGGTCCTGCCAATTCGGATAGCGTAAACTGGCTTGGAACGGAACCGATATGGCGACTCAACCCTTCGATAACCGCCCCGGTGTCATTTGGATGAACGGGGCCCTCGTGCCTTGGAGCGACGCACGACTGCACGTGCTGTCGCACGCGATGCACTATGCCTCCAGCGTGTTCGAAGGCGAACGCGCCTATGGCGGGGTCATCTTCAAGGCCCATGAGCATCACCAGCGTCTGCAGCGCTCGGCTGAGATCCTGGATATGAGCCTGCCCTACAGCGTCGAGGAGATCGACGCGGCGGCCGACGCCGTGTTGGCTGCAAACGAGCTGACCGACGCCTATGTTCGGCCGGTGGCTTGGCGCGGCAGCGAGATGATGGGGGTCTCGGCCCAATCGACCAGGATCAATGTTGCTATTGCCGCTTGGGAGTGGGCGGCCTACTTCTCGCCGGAGTTAAAGACCAAGGGCATCCGCCTCACCATGGCGCCCTGGCATCGGCCTGCGCCCGATTGTGCGCCGACCCAGTCGAAGGCGGCCGGCCTCTACATGATCTGCACCCTGTCCAAGCACGAGGCCGAACGGAAGGGCTATCAGGATGCCTTGATGCTGGATCACCGCGGCCTGGTTGCGGAAGCCACCGGCGCCAACGTTTTCCTGGTGATCGACGGTCAGATCCGCACGCCGGTGCCCGATTGCTTCCTGAACGGCATCACCCGGCGCACGGTCATCGCGCTTGCCCGCCGCGAGGGCTTCGAGGTGATAGAGCGCCAAATCGCCCTGGAGGATCTGGACAAAGCCAGTGAGATCTTCTTGACCGGCACGGCCGCCGAGGTGACGCCGGTCGGCGAGATCGAGGGGCGCCACTATAATCCGGGCCACGTCTGCCACACTCTGGTCGATGCCTATCGGGCCGAGGTGCGCAAGCCGGCCGATCAATGGGTGCAAACCTCACTGCCGGAGATGAAGGCAGCCTAGATAAGGCGAAGGAGGGACCTCGGCGAAGGCCCCTCCGCGCGGCCGCTCTCGTGCCGCTGTCCTGTCTTGACCATAGAAAATCACTTCGATGTTGGTGACGGTGACGCCGGCTGAAAGGCGGATGCCCTTGGCCAGCCAGAGTGTGTCGTTGCCCGCACCTCCATCGAACAGGTCGCCGGACTGCAACTCACCCTGACTGGCGACGTTCAAAACGTCGTTTCCGGCCTGTCCCGGCAAACTGTCGATACCGTTGCCGCCGCAGCGGAAGACCTCACCGCCACCGCCGCCTTGCAGCGTGCCGTCTCCTGCACCGCCATAGAGGTAGGATAGGTCCGTAGCACCGTCGCGTTGACGTTGCGGTTGATCCTCACTCACCAGACCGCTATGATTTGGGCGCCGCGATGCCGTCGTCCCATTTGGTTGCGGTTGATCCTCACTCACCAGACCGCTATGATCGACGGGCGCCATGAGAACGCTGCTGCCCTATGTTGCGGTTGATCCTCACTCACCAGACCGCTATGATCAGCGACGGGCTACGGCGGCGCGGCGATTAGTTGCGGTTGATCCTCACTCACCAGACCGCTATGATTAGAATCCGCAGTCCCAAAGAGCCTTCACAGTTGCGGTTGATCCTCACTCACCAGACCGCTATGATGTGCTCGCCCGGATCCGGGAGCGACTGCCTGTTGCGGTTGATCCTCACTCACCAGACCGCTATGATGGTGGCGGTCGAAGCATGTGAAGGACGTGGTTGCGGTTGATCCTCACTCACCAGACCGCTATGATTTCTTCCACTGCGCCAGCGTCTTGATCCACTGTTGCGGTTGATCCTCACTCACCAGACCGCTATGATTCCAATGGCGATCGACCGTGATCCCCTTCTTGTTGCGGTTGATCCTCACTCACCAGACCGCTATGATTGCCGGCGGCTACCGGGGCTATTCGCTTCTAGTTGCGGTTGATCCTCACTCACCAGACCGCTATGATTAATGGCTGGGAGCGGCCGCTGCGGCACATCGTTGCGGTTGATCCTCACTCACCAGACCGCTATGATTGCACAGCCCGCTGTCGTGCGCCTCGGATGTGTTGCGGTTGATCCTCACTCACCAGACCGCTATGATTGGCATGCAGGCCGCACAGATGGGCCGCCTCGTTGCGGTTGATCCTCACTCACCAGACCGCTATGATTGCCGCCACGACAGAGGCGCAGAGCTTCATCGTTGCGGTTGATCCTCACTCACCAGACCGCTATGATTGATACGGGGCGTCTATATCAATCGATTACGGTTGCGGTTGATCCTCACTCACCAGACCGCTATGATTCTTGCGGGCCCGCCGGCGCGGCGATGGGCGGTTGCGGTTGATCCTCACTCACCAGACCGCTATGATTCATGCGGAGCAGCGAGTAGATCGCGGTGCGGTTGCGGTTGATCCTCACTCACCAGACCGCTATGATTGATCGCGCAAGGGCCGCGCTGCGCGTCCTGGTTGCGGTTGATCCTCACTCACCAGACCGCTATGATTCTCATCAGATCTCGAGCAAGGTCGTCGTTAGTTGCGGTTGATCCTCACTCACCAGACCGCTATGATTCGGCCTGGGCGGCGCGCGCCCGTCGGTCCGGTTGCGGTTGATCCTCACTCACCAGACCGCTATGATTGACGTCGGCCCAACCGACGCTGTCGCCCTCTTGCGGTTGATCCTCACTCACCAGACCGCTATGATTGACGGCGCAAAACGCGAAACGTGGCCGGTAGTTGCGGTTGATCCTCACTCACCAGACCGCATATGATTAACGCGAAACGTGGCGTGCAAGCCCCGGAGGTTGCGGTTGATCCTCACTCACCAGACCGCTATGATTGCCTTTTCTGCCGCGTTGAAGGCAAACTGGTTGCGGTTGATCCTCACTCACCAGACCGCTATGATTCAAATCGAAGATCAGAACAAAGGCCAGAGTGTTGCGGTTGATCCTCACTCACCAGACCGCTATGATTACATAGGCCTTGGCCTCGCGCTCGACTGCGGTTGCGGTTGATCCTCACTCACCAGACCGCTATGATTGAGGGCGTCAGCGGCCAGATGGCACCCGACATAGGCCTTGGCCTCGCGCTCGACTGCGGTTGCGGTTGATCCTCACTCACCAGACCGCTATGATTGCAATGTCATCGCGGAGGCGGGCGACGGCGGTTGCGGTTGATCCTCACTCACCAGACCGCTATGATTCAAACCGCTGGTGTAGACCAGCCGCCGCGTTGCGGTTGATCCTCACTCACCAGACCGCTATGATGATGGCACCTTGAAAGTGCAGGTGCAGATCGTTGCGGTTGATCCTCACTCACCAGACCGCTATGATCCAGCCCGCGCTGTAGAGCATTTCCGCTCGGTTGCGGTTGATCCTCACTCACCAGACCGCTATGATGCCGGTGATCTGGGAACGAATTGTTATGCGGTTGCGGTTGATCCTCACTCACCAGACCGCTATGATTGCGCTCGGCGTGTCGCTGGAACAGACCGCGTTGCGGTTGATCCTCACTCACCAGACCGCTATGATCCCCGTCTGCGCCTGCACATTCGCGACCGAGTTGCGGTTGATCCTCACTCACCAGACCGCTATGATTGGCTTCATCGGCGGTGAAGTCCTCGCCGTGTTGCGGTTGATCCTCACTCACCAGACCGCTATGATGACGGTCAGGGCGTACTTGCGCCGCACCTGGTTGCGGTTGATCCTCACTCACCAGACCGCTATGATAAGGCGCAGGATATCTGCCGCGACTTGATCGTTGCGGTTGATCCTCACTCACCAGACCGCTATGATGCGGCAGCCGGCGGCGCGGGCCACCGCAGCGTTGCGGTTGATCCTCACTCACCAGACCGCTATGATGGTCGCGCCGGCATAGTAGCCGTCCACTTCGTTGCGGTTGATCCTCACTCACCAGACCGCTATGATCGACTGGGCATCGATACGCCCGACCGAAGGGTTGCGGTTGATCCTCACTCACCAGACCGCTATGATGCCGATGGACGGGTGACAGAGGCCGCGCCGTTGCGGTTGATCCTCACTCACCAGACCGCTATGATAGGCGGTGTCGCCGGCCAAACCGTCTCGGCGTTGCGGTTGATCCTCACTCACCAGACCGCTATGATAAGTGGGGGCGGGCATCGAGGTCTCCTGTCGTTGCGGTTGATCCTCACTCACCAGACCGCTATGATCGCCCTACGACCGCGGCGACTACCCCCATCGTTGCGGTTGATCCTCACTCACCAGACCGCTATGATACAGCGCGCCACCTCGGTCCGATCCATGCCGTTGCGGTTGATCCTCACTCACCAGACCGCTATGATGGCGCGCGCGTGCAGGTCCGCCTCGATCCGGTTGCGGTTGATCCTCACTCACCAGACCGCTATGATCGCCCGGCGCGACCAGACGTCGATCGCGGCGTTGCGGTTGATCCTCACTCACCAGACCGCTATGATGACCCACCGAAAGGATGAAAGGCAATGTCGGTTGCGGTTGATCCTCACTCACCAGACCGCTATGATGTCCAGCGACCCGTACCGAGCGCTTGTCCCGTTGCGGTTGATCCTCACTCACCAGACCGCTATGATGCGACGACGGGGACATCGCACAGGTTGATCGTTGCGGTTGATCCTCACTCACCAGACCGCTATGATGGCTTCTGCGATGGGGCGCATCAGCACCCGGTTGCGGTTGATCCTCACTCACCAGACCGCTATGATCGCACATCCGCGCGGGTGCGAGCCGCTGCTGTTGCGGTTGATCCTCACTCACCAGACCGCTATGATCGGCATCAACCCGCCCTGGGAGCTGGACGGTTGCGGTTGATCCTCACTCACCAGACCGCTATGATCGCATTGATCGTGACCGCGGTGGCGCCTCTGTTGCGGTTGATCCTCACTCACCAGACCGCTATGATCGCCAACCGATCGCCTCCCCAGATTGTTGACGTTGCGGTTGATCCTCACTCACCAGACCGCTATGATGCCGCGCGCGGCACTGTTGATCCAGGACTCGTTGCGGTTGATCCTCACTCACCAGACCGCTATGATCTGCGATCCCATCACCAGGTGGGTGGGCCGGTTGCGGTTGATCCTCACTCACCAGACCGCTATGATGCTACATTTGCCCGTAGCGACCGCCACGCCGTTGCGGTTGATCCTCACTCACCAGACCGCTATGATTCCGCCAGCAGCGAGGGTGCGGGCTCGGCGGTTGCGGTTGATCCTCACTCACCAGACCGCTATGATCACCAATCTCTGCGGTGGCGCGCTGCGCACGTTGCGGTTGATCCTCACTCACCAGACCGCTATGATATCGCCTGTGATCTGGCGCGGCTCCGGCTCGTTGCGGTTGATCCTCACTCACCAGACCGCTATGATGTTCCCGGCAAATCGGCTGGTGAAGTATGGGTTGCGGTTGATCCTCACTCACCAGACCGCTATGATAAAGGCATCCGTGAACCACTTGCCTATGGCGTTGCGGTTGATCCTCACTCACCAGACCGCTATGATGGCTTACAGTATCAGGGAGAGGTCGGAGGCGTTGCGGTTGATCCTCACTCACCAGACCGCTATGATCTTAGTTCAATTGAAGTCGATAGATAATATGTTGCGGTTGATCCTCACTCACCAGACCGCTATGATAAGGCTTCGGCCCAGGAGACGCCGATCCGGGTTGCGGTTGATCCTCACTCACCAGACCGCTATGATTTCGGCGCCGAAGACCCGGACCGCGCGTCGGTTGCGGTTGATCCTCACTCACCAGACCGCTATGATCGGCGCCGTGCCCGCCGTCGATGGCCTGGCGTTGCGGTTGATCCTCACTCACCAGACCGCTATGATTTTTATGCTTATGTTCCTGTTGAAAACGGGGTTGCGGTTGATCCTCACTCACCAGACCGCTATGATTCACCGTCTCGTCTGCACAGGCAGCGATCTGTTGCGGTTGATCCTCACTCACCAGACCGCTATGATCTCTGGGCTTACGAGGACGTGCTCTGGACCGTTGCGGTTGATCCTCACTCACCAGACCGCTATGATGACGGCCTTGAGGGGGGTGGAGCGGGCGTGGTTGCGGTTGATCCTCACTCACCAGACCGCTATGATTATATTCCAAGCTGCGCCCCACCTACCATGTTGCGGTTGATCCTCACTCACCAGACCGCTATGATGAGGCCTGGGTTGCGGGCTTGCGCCGGAGTGTTGCGGTTGATCCTCACTCACCAGACCGCTATGATCAACGACATGACGTCAGTCTCGTGGCACAGGTTGCGGTTGATCCTCACTCACCAGACCGCTATGATCCACGCTTTTGTAGGGATCGCCGGCCAGGAGTTGCGGTTGATCCTCACTCACCAGACCGCTATGATGCGCCGGCGTCTTGTCCGGCCGGGCGGGCAGTTGCGGTTGATCCTCACTCACCAGACCGCTATGATGAAGGGCGTCCAGGGCATGAGCCGGAGCGTGTTGCGGTTGATCCTCACTCACCAGACCGCTATGATCACCAAAGACCAGGTTCGCCGCGCGGCGCTGTTGCGGTTGATCCTCACTCACCAGACCGCTATGATCGTCGCCAGCGCGCAGACGCGCGCCGAGGCGTTGCGGTTGATCCTCACTCACCAGACCGCTATGATGGCGAGCGCCGGGTCGCCGCCCTGGTAACCGTTGCGGTTGATCCTCACTCACCAGACCGCTATGATGAAATTCTGTTGCTCATCGCCGCCCGCGAGGTTGCGGTTGATCCTCACTCACCAGACCGCTATGATCGCCTGGCGAGAGTGCCCGGGAGTGGATCGGTTGCGGTTGATCCTCACTCACCAGACCGCTATGATCCGATTTACGAGGTGCCCGAGGGCCACGGCGTTGCGGTTGATCCTCACTCACCAGACCGCTATGATGCCTGTGCCGAAACCCTGAGCGGTCATCCAGTTGCGGTTGATCCTCACTCACCAGACCGCTATGATCCTGGCTCCAGGTGGGCAGAGCAGCCATTCGTTGCGGTTGATCCTCACTCACCAGACCGCTATGATCAGCCGCCAGCCGGTCTCGGTCCGCTCAGCGTTGCGGTTGATCCTCACTCACCAGACCGCTATGATCCGCCCTCGACGAGCTGGCCAATGCGACCGGTTGCGGTTGATCCTCACTCACCAGACCGCTATGATGGCGGTGCCATGCTGGCCGACGAGGGCGTCGTTGCGGTTGATCCTCACTCACCAGACCGCTATGATCTTGCACTGCTTTTGCAGGAGCAAACAAGAGTTGCGGTTGATCCTCACTCACCAGACCGCTATGATGTCAGGCCGTCAATCACAATGCGGCTCCCGTTGCGGTTGATCCTCACTCACCAGACCGCTATGATAAAGACTTGAACTGACGCGCCGCGCCACGAGTTGCGGTTGATCCTCACTCACCAGACCGCTATGATGGGCTCCGCTGAGGTCGAAAAGCACCCCATGTTGCGGTTGATCCTCACTCACCAGACCGCTATGATAAAATTGGGCCGGCCACCGAACGGGGGCCGGTTGCGGTTGATCCTCACTCACCAGACCGCTATGATAAGTCCGCGGCGCGGGCACGCGAGGCCTCGGTTGCGGTTGATCCTCACTCACCAGACCGCTATGATAATCTTCGTCGCCGGCGAGGGCCTCGACTGGTTGCGGTTGATCCTCACTCACCAGACCGCTATGATCCCGCTTCCCGCTTGCCCGCAGGAGGATGAGTTGCGGTTGATCCTCACTCACCAGACCGCTATGATGCAGCGGACCATGGTCCGCGCGCGCCGCGCGTTGCGGTTGATCCTCACTCACCAGACCGCTATGATCCTTCAGCCTTTGCGGGAGCAGCATGCCCTGTTGCGGTTGATCCTCACTCACCAGACCGCTATGATGATGACCGGGCACCAGATCGCCGCAGACCTGTTGCGGTTGATCCTCACTCACCAGACCGCTATGATTACGCCTGTACCTGGTTAGCTACTTCCGGGTTGCGGTTGATCCTCACTCACCAGACCGCTATGATAGCCGCGGCAAGCGTGGCGTCGGTGAACCGGTTGCGGTTGATCCTCACTCACCAGACCGCTATGATCGCGAGGGTCAGCGAAGTAGTCATGATGGTGTTGCGGTTGATCCTCACTCACCAGACCGCTATGATGGCTCCTAGCAGGTAAGCCTGTACCTGGTTGTTGCGGTTGATCCTCACTCACCAGACCGCTATGATAATGAGCTGCTCGAAGTATGGCTCGTACCAGTTGCGGTTGATCCTCACTCACCAGACCGCTATGATCTGCGATCCCATCACCAGGTGGGTCGGCTTGTTGCGGTTGATCCTCACTCACCAGACCGCTATGATCGCCGATGCGCGCTGCACCGACGGCCGCATGTTGCGGTTGATCCTCACTCACCAGACCGCTATGATGGAGGCCGAAGGCGAGGCCGGCAGCTGGGCGTTGCGGTTGATCCTCACTCACCAGACCGCTATGATGAGAACCGCGGCTGGGAGCTCTCCGCCGTCGTTGCGGTTGATCCTCACTCACCAGACCGCTATGATCAAACCTGCTGGAGGCTGTCCGCGTGCGCCGTTGCGGTTGATCCTCACTCACCAGACCGCTATGATGAAGCGAAATGCGCCTCCGAGTCCACGGAGGTTGCGGTTGATCCTCACTCACCAGACCGCTATGATGCACTCTGGCTGCGCGAGCTGGTCGCCCTGGTTGCGGTTGATCCTCACTCACCAGACCGCTATGATTCCGGGACCATTCGGATGGGCAGCCTGCCTGGTTGCGGTTGATCCTCACTCACCAGACCGCTATGATTGCACCGACGGCCGCTTGGCGATCGTCGCCGTTGCGGTTGATCCTCACTCACCAGACCGCTATGATGAGCGCAGCCACCCCATGACCGGCATCACGGTTGCGGTTGATCCTCACTCACCAGACCGCTATGATGGCACGGCTGCAAGCCGACCCGGCCGGCGAGTTGCGGTTGATCCTCACTCACCAGACCGCTATGATTTCGGGCGGCAAGCCGACCTGGTAGCCATAGTTGCGGTTGATCCTCACTCACCAGACCGCTATGATGCCCGGGACCTCCCCGCGCGCGACGGCCCTGTTGCGGTTGATCCTCACTCACCAGACCGCTATGATGCATGGCAACGCGGCCCCGAGTCTTGCGCGGTTGCGGTTGATCCTCACTCACCAGACCGCTATGATTGGCCGGCGGCCCGGCCGTCGTCGGCTCGAGTTGCGGTTGATCCTCACTCACCAGACCGCTATGATCGCGGTGGATCTGAGGTATCGCCCGAGCGGGTTGCGGTTGATCCTCACTCACCAGACCGCTATGATGCCTTTCAATGGTTCTCCGACCATTGGCCGGTTGCGGTTGATCCTCACTCACCAGACCGCTATGATCTGCGATCCCATCACCAGGTGGGTCGGCTTGTTGCGGTTGATCCTCACTCACCAGACCGCTATGATTTTTGGCGGCAGTCTGACGTCCGGAACGCCGTTGCGGTTGATCCTCACTCACCAGACCGCTATGATACGGTCAGTCCGTCACCAAGCGAGGCCTCGTTGCGGTTGATCCTCACTCACCAGACCGCTATGATAGCGTGTTAAAAATGACGAGCCACCCGCGGGTTGCGGTTGATCCTCACTCACCAGACCGCTATGATAAGGGAGAGGAAAGAAGTCCAAGCGAAGTCGTTGCGGTTGATCCTCACTCACCAGACCGCTATGATGCCCAGCCAGTTTTCTTTCACCACCGGCGCGTTGCGGTTGATCCTCACTCACCAGACCGCTATGATCCAGCGCCGCATCGGGCGGGATCCGGATGCGTTGCGGTTGATCCTCACTCACCAGACCGCTATGATTCCCGTCAAATGGCCCAGCCAGTTCTCCTTGTTGCGGTTGATCCTCACTCACCAGACCGCTATGATGCGAGCCTGCTTGTGGGCGAGGTTCTCGCGGTTGCGGTTGATCCTCACTCACCAGACCGCTATGATAAGCGTGTAGTCCAGGCCTTCGAAAGTTCGGTTGCGGTTGATCCTCACTCACCAGACCGCTATGATTCGTGAGCCGAGGTTATCGCTGCCTGTCCCGTTGCGGTTGATCCTCACTCACCAGACCGCTATGATAGGCAGAATGTTGACGGCAGCCGGATTGTGGTTGCGGTTGATCCTCACTCACCAGACCGCTATGATAGGCAGAATGTTGACGGCAGCCGGATTGTGGTTGCGGTTGATCCTCACTCACCAGACCGCTATGATTACGGCGTAAATATCATGAACGGGAGCATGGTTGCGGTTGATCCTCACTCACCAGACCGCTATGATGCTGTGACGCTGCGGTATTTGCTGCGCTCGGTTGCGGTTGATCCTCACTCACCAGACCGCTATGATTGGCGGTCGATGAGGCGCAACACCTGAGCGGTTGCGGTTGATCCTCACTCACCAGACCGCTATGATCGGCCGGGACAGCGGCGGCGACTACCTGCCGTTGCGGTTGATCCTCACTCACCAGACCGCTATGATGGTGCGGCTCCGGTCGAGGCCGCGGCGCCCGTTGCGGTTGATCCTCACTCACCAGACCGCTATGATGACCTCGGCCGAAACGCCGATCGGGCGCTTGTTGCGGTTGATCCTCACTCACCAGACCGCTATGATCGAACTGTCACGCAGGCGTGACACTCTCGCGTTGCGGTTGATCCTCACTCACCAGACCGCTATGATGATGAAGCGCGGCGACACGCTAGCCGTCCAGTTGCGGTTGATCCTCACTCACCAGACCGCTATGATCCTCGATGGCGCCCTCCGCTTCCAGGGGGAGTTGCGGTTGATCCTCACTCACCAGACCGCTATGATCGGGCCAGCGGGACATGCAGCTCGCATCCGGTTGCGGTTGATCCTCACTCACCAGACCGCTATGATGCATGGCAACGCGGCCCCGAGTCTTGCGCGGTTGCGGTTGATCCTCACTCACCAGACCGCTATGATTGGCCGGCGGCCCGGCCGTCGTCGGCTCGAGTTGCGGTTGATCCTCACTCACCAGACCGCTATGATAATTCGCCGAATCCGGTGCAGCAGAGGCCTGTTGCGGTTGATCCTCACTCACCAGACCGCTATGATATTTTGGGCTGCTCCTTGATGGATCTTTGGTTGCGGTTGATCCTCACTCACCAGACCGCTATGATCGAGCGCGGAGGCGCTCATGTGACTGGTTTGTTGCGGTTGATCCTCACTCACCAGACCGCTATGAAATAAAGTCAGAGGGAAAGAGAACCAGACAGTTGCGGTTGATCCTCACTCACCAGACCGCTATGATGACTCGCAAGCCGTTTTGCAATCCACGGAGGTTGCGGTTGATCCTCACTCACCAGACCGCTATGAGAGACTTCGAACCTTCTTGGCAAGGTCAGGGTTGCGGTTGATCCTCACTCACCAGACCGCTATGAGATCCTCATGGACAGGGTTCCTTCGTGAGCGTTGCGGTTGATCCTCACTCACCAGACCGCTATGATCTCATCGTTGACAACCGGCCTTCCATACAAGTTGCGGTTGATCCTCACTCACCAGACCGCTATGATCGAGCGCTTGCTTTCATTGGAGAGGTTCTGGTTGCGGTTGATCCTCACTCACCAGACCGCTATGATTCATTGCTCAGCTCCCGGGTAGGTCAGTCGTTGCGGTTGATCCTCACTCACCAGACCGCTATGACGGAGCATCAGATGCGTTCCTAGTCCCCTGGTTGCGGTTGATCCTCACTCACCAGACCGCTATGATAAGCGCGAAGAGGGCGGCCTGCGCTTCCTCGTTGCGGTTGATCCTCACTCACCAGACCGCTATGATATGAGTAGCGGAGTCAACGGCGCCTTTGCGGTTGCGGTTGATCCTCACTCACCAGACCGCTATGATCGCGCCGTCATGCATGCCGCCGAGGGCCGCGTTGCGGTTGATCCTCACTCACCAGACCGCTATGATCGACTGGGCATCGATACGCCCGACCGAAGGGGTTGCGGTTGATCCTCACTCACCAGACCGCTATGATCGATGCCAAGGGGCGCCTCACGCCGGAGGCGTTGCGGTTGATCCTCACTCACCAGACCGCTATGATGGAACCCACTCAAGGCCCTGAAAGACGGGCCTTTTTCTTTGCTCCGAATGCGCCGAAAGGCGGCTCGATGCGTCAGAAAAGGGCCAATTGATCGGGGTTTCCGGGACTGGGTTCACGTTTTCTTCCTCGAAAAGTGCGGATCTTCTCGAACTGCTTGTCGGTGATCTGCACCACATGCACCTTACCCGATGGCGGCAGGGATGGTTCGATTTGCGCGATGTAGGCCTCGGCCGCCTCCTTGCCGGCGCAAAAGCGCATGTAGACCGAGAACTGGCTCATCTCGAAACCCATGTCCAAAAGCGCGTGGCGGAACTGCGTGGCGCGCCGACGCTCCCCCTTGGTGCCCACCGGCAGATCGAACATGACGAGAAGCCACACGATGCGATACCCGCTGAGCGCCGGCGGCCGCTCGCCCACATCAGCCGACCAGCGGCAGACGGTCGAGCGGCAGGGCCAAGTCCTCGCCCTCTCCCGCCAAGGCCTTGGCCAGGGACTGGGTCAGGCGTTCGGCCGCGGTCATCATCGGGCTGATCCCCTCCCTGGTCGGCAGGTCCAGGATCATGATTCGGGCAAGCTCCGCCTTGGCCTCTCGCGTCACCTCCTCGATGCCCTGGCCCTGCAGGCGCCAGACCTCGCGGTCGACGAAGGGGCGAAAAGGCTCCATCAGATCGTCGACCAGAACCATGGCGTTGACCCGGCTGGCATGCATCAGACCCAGGCTGGGCGAGAGCCCGCTGGCCGCAACCGCACGCGCCACGCCGGCACGCAGCACCGTATAGCCGTAGTTCAGAAGACCGTTCAGCCCCGGCTCCTTGCGGTCGCGGCGAAAGGCTTTGCCGAACAGCAGCGGCCAGTAGCGTCGGGCCGCCTCGGCCTCGACGTTCTCCGGATCGCCGCTTCTGACCTTGCGGGCCAGCAAAGCGAAGCCGCCGTGCGGTGCGCCACAGGCTGCAAGGGTGGCGCCCTGCTGGCGGATCTTGGCGCGCACGATCTGGCGCCAGAGGCGCTTCTTCAAAGGCTTGCCGGCGGCCGCCTGATCGGCGATGCGTCCGGCTTGGGCATGGTGACCGGCCAGCGGCCAGACCAGGGCCGCCGGCATATGGTTGGCACCGCAGAGCACCAGCGGGATGCCGCGCTCGGCCAGGCCCACCATCAGATTGTTGGAGGTCGTGAGCCCGTGCGCATTGAAGACCACGGCGGCCAGGTCGCCCAGCGGCACCCGGCCCAGTTGCTCGCCGGCCGCCTCCTTGACGGTGAGGAAGCCGCGGCTGATGGCGGCATGCCGCCCCTCCTCGGCGATCTCGACGATGCGGCCGATCATGACCCCTCCTTGTCCGTCTTGCAGTGCCAAGGGCGCCCCAACTCGTCGATCCGTACCGGCTGCGCGCCCAGTTGGCGCAATTTGTTGTAGCCATACATGCGCCAGCGGAAGCGATCCTCAGGGTCATCGTGGCGCACCTGAAGCGATCCAGCCTCCTGCAGGGGCGCCAGTCTCATTCGATTGCTCGATGCATCGAGAATACAAATCAGCAGATAGACAGGGCCCGTTTCCTCGACGACACGCAAGCAATCTCCCTTGTGAACGCGCATGACAAGGCGCGAACCGGTCGCCGCTCCTCTCCAGTTCGGACTATGGCCTTCGTCGTTGGCTTGAAAGACGGAAACAGCCTCGCCTTTCCAGCGTCCGTTTGCCGTCTCGTAGATTTCCACACAGTGATTCTTCCCGGCGCTATAGGCCTTGTAGGCCGCTCCCTTGCCCTCGCCGATGGGCACCAGATAGTCGGCACCCTCGGGTCTGGTGATCCGCACATGCCGCAAAGCGCCGTGTTCCTTGCCGGGCTGGGCCCTGCTGTGCCGCTTGCCCCAGGCCAGCCCGAAGTCCTGCAGCACCTCCACAAGGGTCTTGCCGTCGCGCGTGCCGGCCTCCACCGCGTCCCGCAGTTCGGCACGCAGGAGGGGGTCGCGAATGTGACCGATCTCGGTCTTCTTCAGGCCGGCGAGCGGCTTGCGATAGACCAGATTGCCGCCCTCCTCGGCCGGATCGAGCAGGCCATAGGCGGTAGCCTCGTGCAGCTGCCCCTGGGCGCCGTGGTCGGGCTTGTGCGAGACCAGGATGGCGTCCAGCAGCCGCTCGGCGTCCTCGCGGAAGCCGTCCCAGGGTGCGGAGATCTCGATGCGGTCTCGGGTCTCGTCGTATTCGCGGGCCATGCGTTGCAAGAGTCCGCGATCGGTCATGCCGGCGACCAGGGCATCCAGCGCGTGATGGCGATGGTCGTTGCGGTTCTTGCGCCCGCCCTCGGGATCCAGAATGTCGTTCAGACCCCACTTACCGCGCAGCAGTGCGGTGAGCCGCCCCGGCACCACCCAGACCTTGTTGGGATTGGTGACGCTGCCGAGATACTGCCGGGCCAGCCGCGCCAGCCAGGAGGTCTCGTTCAGCTGCCGGGCCAGGAAACCGCCGCCGGCCTCGAAGCGCTGCAGTGCATCGGGATCGAAGCGCCAGCGCTTGTTGCCAGGCAGGGCGGCGGCACGGGCCGAGATCGCCTCCCAATCGAAATTCCGGCCGGAGATCGTCGGCGAAGAGCCGAAGGCCTCGAAGGGCGTCTTGTTGCCCTTGGCCCGATTGGCCTGACGCAGGCAGAGCGTCTTGTTGGCCGCACTGTCGTCCCAAGAGCGCGAGAAGGGGATCAGATGCTCGATCTCGACCTCGTCGGAGAGCAGGCCACGAAATCCAATCTTCTCGCCCGTGAAAGGGCAGGCGCGGTCGGCTACATCCTTCTCGTTGAGTTCTTCCCAGAGCCGCAGCTTCAGAAGGTTACGGTGATTGACCGGGAAGCCCTGGTTCTCCAGCTTGCAACGACGGTCGTCGTTCTTCTTCTGATTGGCGCTCTGCTCCCGCTCCAACTTGCGCAGGGCTTCCGGCGATAGCTTGAAGTCGCGGGCCATCTCGACCACCACTTCGCTCGGCGGTCCGTGGCGCTTGGTCAGCGCATTCACCACCCGGCGGAGCTGGTTCAGCCCGATGTGCACTGTCGGATTGGGCAGGCGCCCCCAGCGCTTCTCGGCCGGATCGCGCGGGTCGCCGCTGCCGACGACATGATCCTGCAGGATCTCGCCGTAGTAGGGCAGGTGCGCACGGATCTCGCCGGTCGGCAGGCGGGCATGGTCGTAACCGGCGGCCTCGGCCGCCTCGTGATAGCGCTTGCCGGCCTGCATCAGCGGCACCACCGCCTTCAGCGCACGCAGGCCCAGCCGGCAGTGGCTGTCCGGCAGCGGCGAGTCGGCGATCGTCCGGGCGTGGGCCTCCTCGACCCCGGTCTCGGCCATCAGCCAAGCGACCAGGGCCTCCTCGTCGGGCTCCTCCAGCAGACGCTCGACGATCTCGGCCTGGCGGTCGGGGGCGAAGCCGGCCCAGGTCTTGGCGAAGCGCTCCTTGTGGCGAAGGCACCAGGCGGTCTTGTCGCCGTCGAGCTTGCTGCGGCGTTCCGATTCCAGGTTGAAGATCTGCTCGGCCGGCAGCTTCAGCAGACGCCGCAGGCCGCCGAAGCTCACGGTCTTCTTGTCGAGCAGCTGCAGAAAGACCTTCTGCCGCTCCTCCAGCGTCAGCACGCGTTTGGTTTCGCCGACCGGCCCCACCGCCAGGTTGTTCACCTCCTGCAGGATGCGATAGCGCTGCGCCAGGGGATGCGCCCAGGAGCAGCGAAAGCCCTCCAGATCATTCCGGCCCTTTGGCCGGATCGAGCGCACACTTGCCGACTGGCGGCGAGACCAGCTCCCGCTGATGGAAGACGATCTCGAAAAGGCTGGCGCGCAGCTCTTCGGTCAGCTCCGGGTGCCACTTGGCCTGCGCCCGCCAAAGCTGCCCGAACTCATCCTCCAACATGGCGCGCTGCGGGTAGAAGTCGTAGGCCGCCTTGGCGCCGCTGGAGACATTGCGCGCCCGCACGCCCTCGCGCCGGTCATGGCGCAGGGCCAGATACTCGCCCAGGGTTCGCGCCCCGGTCGCCAGCATCTGCTCGCGCAGATGTCTTCCAGCGTCGGCGATGGCGCCCTTCTCTTCGTTCTGCCTGTCGGTCTTGCGGTTGGACTTGAAGCCGCGCCGCTGATTGAGATGGAAAAGCGCCCGCCCGAAATGATGCAGCGGCAGCGCTTCGCGCAGGCCCTTTGCCCTCAGATCGTAGGGATCGAGCCTTTCCAGCGCCTTGCGTTCGCCCTCCCTCTGCGGCATCAGTCCTGCGGTGACCAGCGCTTTCAGCAGCCGCTTGCGCCGCTCGAGATAGCGATCCCTGCGCCGCCTGGCCCCGCGCGCGACTCGCCTGGTCACGGCATTGGAGGTCTTGCTCTGCGGATCGCGCCCATCGGCATAGATCCTGACGCCGGCGGGCCCCCAGCCCCTCCGGCTCCCCCTGCCCGTTCAGCCAGATCACCGCCCAGCCGAGCGAATTGGCGCCGACATCCAGGCCTAGGCGATAAGCCTGCTTCACGTTCTGTGCCTTCTTGTTCTCCCGCATCGGTCGCGCCCCCATCCATCGAAACTCTCCAAAAATTTAATATTGACCCCGCAAGCGGAATGCGCAAGACTGGGGTCCTTCGCTGACGAGAGGTGTTGCCAAGTCCTAGCGGTCTGGTGAGTGAGGGCTTCCCGTTAACAAGAGCGTAAAGCACACAAAATGGGGCGGGCTGCGGTCCGCCCCTTCTTGTTGCTGGCATTCGGGGCAAGCAGGCCGCGCGGTTAGGGATCCTATCGTCGACTTGGGAATCCGTGCCACCTGGATCCCATGGAAAGACTTGGATTCGTTCTCACCCTGGGTGCCTTGGCGGTGGTCTCCGCGACCGACATCTGCATCCCGACCCAGCTGGAGATTGCGCGCGCTTGGCCAAGACCCCCACCGCCGGTGTCGGCTTGCCGGTGAATAGCCGGGGGCGGACTGGACCCGATCGGCTTCTGGGCCCTGGTCTCGGGCTGCATCTTGTCTCAACCGGACAGCAGTGGCATCGACCGGTGGATCGTCCCCGGCTTGCAGGAAAGCAAAAACCATCGCGCCGATAGCGGTCCTCCGGTCAAGCCGTAGGACGACAGAGGGCGGGCAGGGATCGCGCTGTCGTCGCGTGAATCCGCTCTATGCCGCCTCTTCCACCACCACGTCGATGGCCGCCTTCAAGAGGCTTCGGGTATAGGGGTGCTGCGGACTCTCGAAGAGGCTGTCGGCCTCGCCGGCCTCCACCGCCTTGCCGTCGCGCATCACCAGCATGGTGTGCGACATGGCCCGGACCACCCGCAGATCGTGGCTGACGAAGAGATAGGCCAGGCGGTGCTTCAACTGCAGATCGCGCAGAAGCTCGACGATCTGCGCCTGCACCGACATGTCGAGCGCCGAGGTCGGCTCGTCCAGGACCACGAAGCGCGGCTTCAGGATCATCGCCCGGGCGATCGAGATGCGCTGGCGCTGGCCGCCGGAGAACTCGTGCGGATAGCGATGGCGCATCTCCGGCAGCAGGCCGACCTCCGCCAGCGCCGCGGCGATGCGGCGGGCGCGCTCGGCCTTGTCCAGGCGTTCGTGGATGTCCAGGCCCTCGGCCACGATATCGCCGACGGTGAGCCTCGGCGAGAGCGAGCCGTAGGGATCCTGAAAAACGATCTGCAGGTCCTTGCGCAGGGAGCGCATGGCCGACGCGGAGAGGCCGTCGATGCGCCGCCCGTCATAGCTGACCCTGCCCTCGGCGTGATTGAGGCCGAGCAGGGCCATGCCCAGGGTCGTCTTGCCGCTGCCGCTCTCGCCGACCACGCCCAGGGTCTCGCCCTCCCGCAGCGCCAGCGAGACACCGTCGACGGCGCGCACATAGTCGACCGTGCGTTTCAGGATGCCCTTCTTGATCGGGAAGTAGACCTTGAGGTCATCGGCGGCGATGACCTCGGCCGCATCGCCGGGCACCGCCGGTGCGTTGCCCTTGGGCTCGGCCGCCAGCAGGCGCTGGGTGTAGGGATGCTTGGGGGCGTTGAAGATCTCCGCCACCGGCCCGCGCTCGACGATCTCACCCTCGGTCATGACGCAGACTCGGTCGGCCATGTGCCGGACCACGCCCAGATCGTGGGTGATCAGCAGCAGGGTCATACCCAGCTCGCGCTGCAGGCGTCGCATCAGGCCCAGCACCTGCGCCTGCACCGTGACGTCGAGCGCCGTGGTCGGCTCGTCGGCGATCAGCAGGTCTGGCTCGTTGGCCAGCGCCATGGCGATCATCACCCGTTGGCGCTGGCCGCCGGAGAGCTGATGGGGATAGGCGTTCAAGCGTTGCTCAGGGTCCTTGATGCCGACCAGGCGCAGCAGCTCCAGCACCCGCGTGCGCGCCTCGACCGGCCCCATGCCGCGGTGCAGCGCCAGGGTCTCGGCCACCTGCTTGGCGATCGTGTGCAGCGGGTTGAGCGAAGTCGTCGGTTCCTGGAAGATCATCGAGATGTCGTTGCCGCGCACGTCACGCAAGGCCACCTCGTCGCTCTGCATCAGCTCCTTGCCCTTGAAGACCACCGAGCTGGCCTCGCCGTAGCGCGCCGGCGGTCGCGGCAGCAGCTGCAGGATGGAGAGCGCGGTGACCGACTTGCCGGAGCCGGATTCGCCGACCAGGGCCAGGGTCTCGCCCTTCTCGATCGAGAGCGAGAGGCCCTTGACCGCCGGCAGCGCCTTGCCGAAAGCGACCGTCAGCTCCTCGATCTGCAGCAGGGTCTCGCTCATCGCGCCGGCTCCAGGATCGATTTGCGCGGGTCGAAGGCGTCGCGCACGGCCTCGCCGATGAAGATCAGCAGGCTCAGCATGATGGCCAGGGTGAAGAAGCCGGTGAGGCCGAGCCAAGGCGCCTGCAGATTGGATCGGCCTTGCGCCAGCAGCTCGCCCAGAGAGGCGGAGCCGGGCGGCAGGCCGACGCCCAGAAAATCCAGCGAGGTCAGGATGGTGACCGAGCCGGCCAGGGTGAAGGGCATGAAGGTCAGGGGTCGCGACCATGGCATTGGGCAGCACATGGCGATGCATGATGGTCAGGTCATTGCGAGACGCCAAGCGCGCGGGCGGCGCGCACATAGTCGAAATTGCGCGCCCGCAGGAACTCGGCGCGCACCAGCGCCCACGAAGCGCGATCCAGGAGAACAGCAGCAGTCAGCGCCCAGCAGCCACCAGAAGGTCGGCGTCGACCAGTGCTGGCGAGGATGATGAGCAGGTAAGAGCGTCGGCATACTTCCGACCAGATCTCGATCAGGCGCTGGCCGATCAGGTCTGATCCAGCCGCCGAAATAGCCTTGCACCGCGCCGGCCGCCACGCCGATTATGCTGCTGCCAAAACGGTAAAGCGCGAGGCCGAACAGCACCGAGATGCGGAAAGCCGTAAATGAGCCGCGCCAGCACGTCGCGCGCCTGGTCGTCGGTGCCCAGCCAATGCTCGGCATCAGGCGGCGCCGGCGCCGGTTCGGTGGAGTTCCAGGCGACCGAGTTGAAGCTGTAGGGGATCAGGGGCTCCAGAATGAAGCCGTTCTCGTCGATCAAGGCCTTCACATGGGGATCGCTGTAGTCGGTCGCGGTCGGCAGGCTGCCGCCGAAATCGGTCTCCGGGTAGGTCTCGACGATCGGCAGGTAGACGCCGCCGTCGTAGTAAATCAAAAGCGGTTCGTCGTTGGCGATGAACTCGGCGAAGAGGGTCACGATGAAGAGCACAGAGAAGATCCAGAGCGACCAGTAGCCCCGCTTGTTGCCACGAAAATTGTCGATGCGCCGCTGCATCAAGGGCGAGCGCTTGCGCTTGGCGCGTTCCGCAGTCGAGTTATCGAGAGCGATGTCGCTCATCGGCGGCGCTCGAAGTCGATGCGCGGATCGACCAGGGTGTAGGTCAGATCGCTGACGATGTTCAGGATCAAGCCGATCAGCGAGAAGAAGAAGAGCGTGCCGAACATGACGTTGTAGTCGCGCCGGATCATCGCCTCGAAGCCCAGCAGTCCCAATCCGTCAAGCGAGAAGATGATCTCGATCAACAGCGAGCCAGTGAAGAGCACGCCGATGAAGGCAGCCGGAAAGCCGGCGATCACGATCAACATGGCGTTACGGAAGACATGCCCGTAGAGCACCCGCCGCTCGGTCAAACCCTTCGCCCGCGCCGTTGTCACATACTGTAGGCGCAATTGGTCGAGGAAGGAGTTCTTGGTCAGCATCGACAGGCTGGCGAAGCCGCCGATCACCATGGCGAAGACCGGAAGGACCATGTGCCAGAGGTAATCCAGGACCAGCTGGCCCAGCGGCATCTCCTGCCAGCCGTCGGAAACCAGTCCGCCCAGAGGGAACCACTGCACATAGCTGCCGCCGGCGAAGAAGACCAAGAGGAAGACGGCGAAAAGGTAGCTTGGGATTGCCGTACCCACCGCCAGCACCGCCGAGGTGCCGATATCGAAACGGCTGCCGTCCTGCATCGCCTTGCGAATGCCGAGCGGGATCGAGACCAGATAGACGATCAAGGTGGTCCAGACGCCGAGCGAGATCGAGACCGGCATCTTCTCGATCACCAGGTCGATGACCTGCTGATTGCGGAAGAAGGAGGTACCGAAGTCCAGGGTGAGATAGTCGCCCATCATGATGAAGAAGCGTTCCCACAGCGGCTTGTCGAAGCCGTACTGCTTCTCCAGCTCGGCGATGTACTCCGGCAGCAGGCCTTGGCGGCCGCGATAGCCGCCACGTCCATCCTGTTGATCGATACCGGGCCGGTCCATGACATCGCCACCGGCCCGGGTTATGGTGTCAGTGGCCTCGCCGCCGATGCCGCTTAGATCGGCGATGGCCTGCTCGATCGGTCCGCCGGGGGCGGCCTGCACGATGAGGAAGTTGATCAACATGATCCCGAAGAGGGTCGGGATCACCAGGAAGAGGCGGCGGATCAGATAGCTGGCCAAGACCTCAGCTCGCCTCGGCCGCATCGCCGCTGGCGCGGCGGCGCTGCTGCAGGCTCTCGGCCTTGGCCTCGTCCAGCCACCAGGTGGTGAGATCGATGCCGCGGAGCGGTGCCTTCTCGGGCCAGTCGAACTTGTCCCAGACCAGGAAATTGACCTTGGCCGAGGTCCATTGCGGTACGGTGTGATGACCCCAGAGCAGCACCCGGTCGAGCGCACGGGTGCGGTCGATCAGGCTCTGACGGTCCGGCGCGGCGATCAGGATGTCGATCAGCTCGTCGACCACCGGGTCGGCGATGCCGGCCCAGTTGCGGCTGCCCTCGCGACTGGCCGATTCCCTGCTCCAATAGTCGCGCTGCTCGTTGCCGGGGGAGAGCGACTGAGCGATGATCTGGGTGGTCATGTCGAAGTCGAAACTGCGCATACGATTGATGTACTGCGACTGGTCGACAAGGCGCACCCGCACCTCCATGCCGAGCCGCTCCAGATTGTGCTTGAAGGGCAGCACGATGCGCTCGAAGGACTTGGAGACCAGGAGGATCTCGAAGCGGAAGGGCTGCCCGGTCTCGGCATCGACCAAGGCCATGTCGCGCACCACCCAGCCGGCCTCGGCCAGCAACGCCAAGGCCTTCTCCAGATTAGCCCGGGGCCAGCCGCTGCCGTCGCTCTTGGGCGGCTCGTAGGCCTTGTCGAAGACCTCCGGAGGCAGGCGGTCGCGATAGGGCTCCAGGATCGCCAGCTCGGCCGGACTGGGCAGCCCGCGTGCGCCCAGCTCGGTCGGGAAGAAATAGCTGTCGATGCGCTCGTAGAGCCCGAAGAAAAGATTGCGGTTGGACCACTCGAAATCGAAGGCATGGGCGATCGCATAGCGTACCCGGCGATCGGCGAAGAGCGTGCGGCGCTGGTTCATGCAGAAGCCCTGCATGCGACCGACGTCGCGCATCTCGAATGACTGCTTCTGCAGAGTTCCGTTGCGCACGGCCGGGATGTCGTAGCTGGTCATCCAGTCCGCGGCCTTGGTCTCCTGGTGAACATCGATGCGTCCGGCCTTGATCGCCTGCTGCTCGACCACGGGATCGAGGAAATAGTCGTAGCGGATGCGGTCGAAGTTGTATTGGCCGCGGTTCACCGGCAAGTCGCGGCCCCAATAGTCCTTGACCCGCTCCAGCTCGACGTAGCGATTGGCCTCGAAATCGGCGATCCGATAGGGACCGCTGCCCAGAGGCGGAACCAAGGTGGTTTGGGTCGGGTCGCGGCCGTCGCTGTTCCAGTAGTGTTTCGGAAGCGCCGGGATCTGGCCGACGATGGCCGGCAGCTCGCGGTTCTCACCCTCTTCGAACTCAAAGCGTACCAAGTGGCGCGCGAGGGCCTCGGCTTTGGTGACGCTGGCGTAGTAGAAGCGGAACTGCGGATGTCCCTTCTCCATCAGGAACTCGAAAGTCCAGACGATGTCGTCGGCCGTCAGCGGCTCACCGTCGTGCCAATGCGCCTCGGGCCGCAGTCGAAACTCGACCCAGGTCGAGTCCTTGGGCAGGCGAACCTCTTCGGCCAGAAGACCGTACTTGCTGAAGGCCTCGTCGCCGCCGTCGACCATCAGGCTGTCGATGGTTAGACCGACGCCGGCAGCAGGATGACCCTTGGCGATGTAGGGGTTGAAGCTGTCGAAGCCGCCGGTCGCCCCCTGCACCAGGCGCCCGCCCTTGGGTGCGTCGGGGTTGGTGTACTCGAAATGATGATAGTTGGCCGGGTACTTGGGCTCGCCGTGCAGCGCCAGGGCATGCAGAGACTGGATCGGAGTTCGGTCCTCGCCTGCTAGATCGAGCGGCAGGGCTTCTTCGGCGCTGACAGAGCGCCAGAACCCGGCGGACAGAGCGGCTGCCGATAGCAGCCCCAAGGTGCGGCGCCGTGTCAGCCCGGCCGTCATTCCGCCAGCATCTCCAGCGCCGCCGCATGCAGTCTGGCGTCGCCCGAGGCAAGTACACGGCCATCGGACTGGAGACCCAGGGGTTGACCCTGCCAATCGCTGATGCAACCGCCGGCCTCCTCCACCACCAAGACCAAGGGCAGGTAGTCGAAGGTACCGAGCCCGGCATCGACGACCAGGTCGAGCCAGCCGCTTGCTATCTGGCCGAAGGCAAAGCAGTCGCCGCCAAACAGGGTATCTCCTACGTACTGCCGCACCCGCTGAAAGACCTCCGCTTGGTTCAACATGAGAACTTGGGTACGGAAGATCGCCTGATCCAGTGCCGGACAGGCTCTGCTGCGAACTTTGCGAAGCCCACGGCTATCACGATGCTGTGTGCCTTGCCCGCGGGCGCCGATCCAACGCTCCTGCTGAGCCGGCATGTTGATCGCGCCCAAGATCGGCACGCCACCCTGCAGCAGCGCCACCAGATTGCCGAACTGCGGATTGCCGCTGACGAAGGCGCGGGTGCCGTCGATCGGATCGAAGATCCAGACGAACTCGGCATCGGGTTGATGCGGGCCGAACTCCTCGCCGACCACGCCATGGGCCGGATAGTGCGCCGCCACCAGATCGCGCAGCGCCTGTTCGGCGCCGCGATCGGCCAGGGTGACCGGCGAGAGATCGCCCTTGCGCTCGACATCGAGCGGCGCGCGAAAATGATCCAGCGAGATCTCGCCGGCGCGATCGGCCAAGCGATGGGCGAAGTCGACGTACTCAGATGGGCAGGGCTCCGTCATCTTGACCTTTCCGAAGGAATGCCGCCGACGGTACGCACTGGACAGATGGCGATCATCCGTCTGGCGCGCACCGCCATGGTGTCGATAGGCGCCGGCAGACTAGTTCGGCAAAGGCGGCGGAATCTTTGGACAAACTACGAATGTATGCGATGACATCGGCACGATCTTGTGGCTTGCGCATGCCAGGGAAGGTCATCTTGTTGCCGGGGATCGCCTTCTTCGGATTGGCGAGATACGCGTCCAGGTGCTCATAGGTCCAGGTGTAACCCTTGGCACCCTCCGCGGCCATCGCCTTGGAGAACTTGTAGCCTTCGCTCTCACCGGCGACCTTGCCGATGACGTCGTAGAGGTTCGGGCCGACCTTGTTCTTACCGCCTTCCTCGAAGGTATGGCAGGCGTTGCACTTCCGCGCGACCTTCTTGCCCTTGGCGACGTCGGCCGCCGCCAGCAGCTTGCCAAGCTCGGAACCGCCCGAGTCGCCGGTCGCGGTCGTTGCCACCGCGGCGGTCTGGGTCGCTTCGGCCTTGGGTGCCTCGACGCTCTTGGTCTCGTCGACCTTGGGTGCTTCCGTGGATGCCGTCTCGCTGCCCTCGGCTTTTGTCTCTTCGGCCCTAGGCTCGGTAGTCGCAGCCGTCGTGGTCTCCTCTGCCTCGGGCTCTTCTGCCTTGGGCGCCTCTACGGAAGCGGTCTTGGTCTCGCCGCTCTTGTCGTCGCTGTCCGCTTCGGTCTTCTGTGCGTCCTTGTCGGCGTCCTTCTGCTCGATCGCCTCGACCTCTTCCTTGGAGGGCAGCGGCACCGGATTGGCGCTGAGAGTACGCAGATAGGCGATCACATCGGCACGCTGATCGATCTTCTTCAGGCCGGCAAAGACCATCTTCGTCCCCGGCGCATAGCCCCTGGGATCCTTCAGGAAGTCATTGAGGTCGACGTAGTTCCATTTTTTGCCCTCCGACTTCAGCTTCTGCAGCGCGTCGGAGAACTGGAAGCCGGGGACCGAGGCATGCTCAGTACCGACAATGCCATAGAGGTTCGGTCCGACCTTCGTAGCTCCGCCTTCGTCGAAGCTGTGGCAGGCCGCGCACTTGGCGGTCTGCTTCTTGCCCGCTTCCACGTCGGCCGAAGCCAACAGCGGTATGATCGATTCTTCCTTGGGCGCTTCGGGCTTGTCCCCGCCTCCCTCCGGTAGCGCGATCTTGTAGGCCGGCTCCTCAAGGGTTTCGGGGTGATAGAGCTTGCCCGCTACAAAGCCGCTCAGCATGGCGACGATACCGCCGGTCAGAACGGCGGCAGCGACCTTGTTGATCTCTAAGGACATCTGGGTTTTGCCTCTATGCGATTCCCCTGCGCTTGAGGCAGGACGTTATGCTGGCCTTCGGCGTCCATCAACTCGACAGAACGCCGCAAAGCTCTAGTGTGACCGTCTTGCCCGGACAAGGCAATTGGCAAGAATCCGCGAGGCAGGTACTGGAGACGGAGAGATCGTGCGGCCCATCGTCATCATCCCGGCCAGATTGGCCTCGACGCGCCTGCCGAACAAGCCGCTGGCGCCGATCGCCGGCAAGGCGATGATCGTTCATGTTTTCGAGCGCGCCGCCGCCGCCGGGGTGGGGCCAGTGGCAGTCGCCTGCGCCGAAGAGGAGATCGCCCAGGCCATTCGCGACGCCGGCGGCCAAGCGGTCCTGACCGATCCGGACCTTCCCTCCGGCTCCGACCGCATCCATCGAGCCCTAGAGCGACTCGACCCGCAGGGCCGCTACGACGTGGTCGTGAACGTGCAGGGCGATCTGCCGACCCTGCCGCCGCCGGACATCGCCACCGCCCTGGAGCCGTTGCAGGAGCCGAACTGCGATATCGCAACCTTGGCCGCCTCGATCGAAGAAGAGGAGGAACGCCGCAGCCCAAACGTGGTGAAGATCGCGACCGCCCTGTCGCCGGAGCGGCGCATTGCTCGCGCACTCTACTTCTCGCGGGCGCCGATCCCTTGGGCGGGCGCGGAGGACAGCTTGCCACTCTACCATCATATCGGCCTCTACGCCTATCGCAGGCAGGCTTTGGAGCGTTTCGTATCCCTGCCGCCCTCGCCTCTGGAGAAGCGCGAGAGCCTGGAGCAGCTGCGCGCCTTGGAGGCGGGATTCCGCATTGACGTGGCGCTCGTTGACTCGGTTCCGCTCGGTGTCGATACTCCGGCCCATCTCGACCGCGCCCGCCGCATCCTGGAGGCCGACCCGCAAGGCTAGCCGACAGGGCGGTACGACGCCGTCTATCCCAAGCGACACAGCGACGAAGAGACCCTATACATGTCCGATTCCGGCGCCACGGGGCGCATCGCCTTTCAAGGCCTGGCCGGTGCCAACTCCGATATGGCCTGCCGCACCTGCTGTCCGAAGATGGAAACCCTGCCCTGCCCCAGCTTCGAAGAGGCCTTTGCCGCCGTGCAGGAAGGCCGCGCCGAGTTGGCGATGATCCCGATCGACAACTCCAGCGCCGGGCGGGTAGCCGATATCCATCACCTGCTGCCCGAATCGGGCCTGCACATCGTCGCCGAGCACTTTCAAGCCATTCGCCACAAGCTCTTGGGCCTACCCGGCAGCAGCCTTGCCGGTCTGAAGCGTGTGCGCAGCCACGTGCATGCCCTCTCGCAGTCCCGGCACTACCTGGTGGAGCACGGTCTGCACCGCGAGATCGTCGCCGACACAGCCGGTGCCGCACAAAGCCTGGCCGCTCTCGGTGACCCCAGTGTAGGCGCCATCGCGCCGGCCTTGGCAGCGGAAATCTATGGCCTGGATGTCCTCGACGAGAACATCAACGACAAGGACGACAACACCACGCGCTTCGTCGTCATGGCGGCCGAACCCTTGCATCCGCCGTCGGAAAACGGGCCGGTCATGACCTCCTTCGTGTTCCGCGTACGCTCGGTTCCAGCCGCGCTCTACAAGTCGCTCGGCGGTTTCGCCACCAATGGGGTGAATATCACCAAGCTCGAGAGTTACATCATCGACGGCGAGTTCACCGTGGCCCAGTTCTATGCCGACATCGAAGGCCATCCGGACGATCGCCTGGTGCGCCTGGCTCTGGAAGAACTCTCCTTCTTCAGTCGCGAAGTGCGCGTGCTGGGGGTTTATCCGGCGCATCCCTTCCGCCGTGGAGAGGCAGCATTCTAGACCCGTCCGGACTGTGCCGGCCCGCGGTCTCCAGATCGAGAGGACGATCCTGCACCCTCTGGCCAGGAGCGCCTCGGTTTAGTTTGGGGAGGCGCGTTCCCGATCGGCCTTTTTCACACGCGCGACAATCTTCTGGAAATCCGCGGTGGAGTTGGTGTGTGGGAAGGGACCGTCAGGCACCGCAACACCCAGCCAGGCGCAGAGCGGCTCCCAACCGTCGCCAGCCGAGAAGGTCGAGCGGCGCCCCTCCGGGAAAGCCGCCTCGACCTCAGCGTTGTGCTCCTCGTAGCGGACCCGCATGTAGTCCTCGTCACGCACATTTCCATGGAATGAGACGTCACGGATGATTTGCAGGGTCGTCTCCTCCCTCCGGGTGATCTCCTCTGCCGACATCTTTATCCCGCTGGTGAAGCAAGGGCAGGATGGTCTTGGAGAAACTCTTGAACCAGGCATCGACCGGACGGCGCGTGAGCAGCACTTTGGCATCGGGACAGGCGGCATCGGGATGGGCGGCCGAGATCTCGCGCCAATAGGCGATCGAGGGCCAGGCGACACTGGGTCGGAAACCCTCGAAAACCTTGTCCCACTCGGGCGTCTCCCCGACCGCGATCCGATACCGGAGGTCGATCTGAGAGGGGCTCTCAACCACGTCGTACATGTGGTGGCAAGGCTCGAAGCCCAATTGCTCGAGCGCCATCTTCATGGACTCCGTCCCGGTTCGCCCAAAGCCCGCACCGACGACCTTAATGTCATGCCTTCACTCACCCCCTCGTCCTTCACTCCGGGAGCCTGTTGACCCGTCACAGGTGAATTGCAAAGCCGAGGAGGAAGGCAGTCGCGCGGAAACTGCGCGCGGCTGCGGGGAGGCGGCGGACGGGAATCAGCCGAAGTCGATGCCGCTCCTGATCATCGGCAGCTGCATCGCCTTCTTGCCGCTGGCGGCACGAATGGCGTTGGCCAGGGCCGGTGCGGCTGGCGGCACCCCCGGCTCGCCGACACCGCTGGGAGCCTCGCTCGAGGGCACGATGTGCACCTCGATAGCGCCGACGTCGGCCATGCGCAGCGGCTCGTAGTCGGGGAAGTTGAACTGCTCGACCTCGCCCTCGGCCAGGGTGATCTCATTTCGCATCGCCGCACCCAAGCCGAAGCCGATGCCGCCCTCCATCTGTGCCTCGATCACATCGGGATTGACCGCCAGGCCGCAGTCGACGGCACAGGTCACCCGCTCGATCTTGACCAGATCGTCGCTTTGGGAGACCTCGACCACCTCGGCCACATAGCTGCCGAAGGACTTGTGAACGGCAAGACCGCGCCCCCAACCCTCCGGCAGGGGCTTGCCCCAATCGCCTTTCTCAGCCGCCAAGGTCAAGACGCCGGCCAGGCGCTGGCGATCCTTGTCCGTGCCCTCCAGCAGTTCCAGGCGGTAGGCCAGCGGGTCTTTGCCGGCGGCCTCGGCCGCCAGATCGACCAGAACCTCCATGGCATAGGCATTGTGGGTATGGCCGACCGAACGCCACCAGAGCACTGGCACCGTCATCTCCGCATCGCTGAGGCCGACCGAGAAGGCCGGGAGCGCATAGTGACTGTCGGCAACACCTTCGATCGAGGTGTGGTCGACACCTCCATGCACCAGGACCGACTCCAAGGGCGTGCCCTTCATAATCGGTTTGGTGGCGATGCGGTGGTCCCAACCCACGATGTTTCCGGCGGCATCGATTCCGACCCGGGCCCGATGCGCCGCCATCGGGCGGTAGTAGCCGCCGGCCAAGTCGTCCTCGCGGGTCCATAGCAGCTTCACCGGGGTCTCGCCGCCGATCGAAGCGAAAGCCATGGCGGCTTCCGCCTGATAGTCGGATGTCGGCGTTGCGCGCCGACCGAAGGAACCGCCAGCATAGACCGTCTCGATCTCGACCTGATCCATCTCCAAGCCCAGGATCGCAGCCACCGTGGGATGGGTGATGGCTGGGAACTGGCTGCCGTCGTGCACTCTGACCCCCTTGGCGGTCGGCTCGATGACGCAGACCAGCGGCTCCATCGGTGCATGCGCCAAGAAGGGAAAGCGGAACTCCGCCTCGATAATCGTCTCGGCCGAATCGATGGCCGCTGCGGTGGCCGCAAAATCACTGCCCGGGCGCGCCAGGTGCTCCGGCTGTTCCAACAAGGTCAGATGATCGGCAAGCAACTGGTCGCTGCTGCGCCTCTCGGCGGTGGAGAAGTCCCATTCCGCCGAGATGGCATCGCGCGCTTGGATGGCCGCCCAGGTGTTCTTGGCATAAACGGCGATTCCGGCCGCACTCGGCAGGGCTCGGGCCTCGAGGAAGCCTTTGACCGCTGCCGCCGCCGTGGCATCGAAGGTGACCAAGGTCGCGCCGAAACGCGGTGCGCGTTTCACGACCGCGGTCACCATGCCCGGCACCTTGACGTCCATGGCATAGATCGCCTCGCCGTTGGTCTTTTCGTGGCTATCCTTGCGCGGGAGCTTCGGGTTGCCGATCAGACGGAACTGCTTGGACTCTTTCAGTTTCGGCTCGGCGTTGGGGGTCAATCCGCGCGCCGTCTCGATGAGCTCACCGAAGCCGAGCTTGCGGGTTCCGGCAGAGACCACGCCCTCCTCGACCTGCACTTCAGCCGGATCGATTCCCCAGGTTTCGGCTGCGGCCCTGACCAGCAGATCGCGCGCCGCCGCTCCGGCCTGGCGATACTGCATGTAAGAGTTGGCCATCGCTGTGGAACCGCCGGTGCCCTGCCCGCCGAACGCCAGGTTGGCATAGCGCGCATTGTCGGAAGGCGCGAAGGCAACCTTCACCTGCTGCCAGTCCGCATCCAGATCTTCGGCCACCAAGGTCGGCAGCCCGGTGGCCGGGCCCTGCCCCATCTCGACGTGCTTCACCACCACGGTGACCGCGCCATCCGAATCGATGGTGACAAAGGGATTGACCTCCAGGCTCTCGGCCCCGCCGGCCGCCAGAAGGCCCTTGGGGGTGAAGCCAATGACCAGTGCGGCAGCGGCGCTGCCGGCGAGAAAACCACGTCGTGTTGCTTGCATACCCATATTCCTAGCCCTCCGCCTGCGCGGCGGCCTGATGAATGGCCGCGCGAATCCGTCGATAGGTGGCGCAGCGACAGGCATTGCCGTTCATATAGGCGTCGATGTCTTCGTCGCTGGGGTTGGGCAGGTCGCTCAAGAGCGAGATGGCGGACATGATCTGGCCGGACTGGCAATAGCCGCACTGGACCACGTCAAGATCGCGCCAAGCCTGTTGAACGGCCACCGCCACCGGGCCGCCCACACCCTCGATGGTGGTCACCTCGGCGCCGTCGAGATCGCCGACGAAGGTCTGGCAAGAGCGCGTGGCCACCCCGTCCACCAAGACCGTGCAAGCCCCGCAGGAGGCGACGCCGCACCCGAATTTCGTCCCGGTGAGGTTCAACTCATCGCGGATCACCCACAGAAGAGGGGTGTCCATCTCAGCGTCGACGGGCTTCGTCTCGCCGTTGATTGTCACGTTCAGCGCCATGGACGGCTTGCTCCTGTCGGCTGCCATGCTCCGCTATGGAGCAGCTCTTGTAAACTGTACGGTGTAGTATAGGTTAGATGGGTGGCAATGTAAACTACTCGGTGTCATTATTTTTTTGGGGAACGGGGTTCGAGAGGCATCTGGTCGTGGCTTTGGCAACAGACAAGCGTGCGCAAATCCTTGAAGGCGCGGTGGAAACCTTCCAGGAATTAGGATTTGCCGGCACCTCGATGGACCGTGTTGCGGCCCGGGCCAAGGTGTCGAAACGCACGGTCTATAACCACTTCGAAAGCAAAGAGGTGCTGTTCCGTGCCATTCTCGATCACATGACCGAGGCAGTGCAGCTAGCGCTCCAAATCGAGTACGAGCCAGGCAAACCCATTGCCGAGCAATTGCATGCCGTCGGCTGGGCCGAAGGCCGCTTGCTGACCGATCCGCAGTTCATGCGCATGGCCCGCATGGTCGTTGGCGAGACCATGCGCGATCCCGTCCTGGCGGCTCAGATGAACGAAAGAATGCAACACAAGGCGGTGTTCGGGCGCTTCATGGCCGCAGCACATGCTGGCGGCGACCTACGCGCACCCGATCCGACACTGGCTGCCGAGCAGTTCATCGGATTGATCAAATCCCGCGCCTTCTGGCCGGTCGTCTTTAGCGGCGTTCCGGTCGATAGGGCAGCGATGGAAGACATCGTCCGGGATGCAATCCGGCTCTTCCTGAAGGGCTACGGACCAGGCTGAACCCTCCGCGCCACGGTCTTCAGGATTGAGCGGAAGAGCCGGATCGCGGCCATCGGTCCGCAGTCACCTCGCACAGTCCTGGGAAGGCTCCGGCCGTCGGCAGGAAACGAGGCTCTTCACAGCGTCCGGCGATGCCGACACTATCAGCGCCGTCGTTTTACCGAAGGCAGCAGGTGTCGGCTTCGATCCACGATTCGGAACGGTCTTGGTCGGCCCTCTCTCTTGCCAGGATGCGACCGGGAGGCAGTCCGCAACCAAAAGGGGTATAGTCATGAGGTTCACGTTTTCGATTGCTGCGGCCGCCCTGGCCGCCAGTACCGTTTTGATGTCTGCTTCGGCGCAAGCTGAAAACCTGCGTGTTGGCATGGAGTGCACCTACGCGCCCTTCAACTATCGAACGGCCGAGGGCGAGTTGACCGGGTACGACGTCGATGTTGCCAAAGGGGTCGGCGAAATCATCGGTGCCGATCTGGAGTTCGTCTGCCAGAAGTGGGACGGCATGATCCCTGCCTTGCTGGCCAACAAGTTCGATCTGATCGTCGCCTCCATGTCGATCACCGAAAAGCGCAAGAAGAAGATGGATTTTTCCGAACCTTACCGCGTCTCCATCGGCCGCTTCGTCGGCGCTAAGAGCAAGGGCCACGATCTTTTCGACGAAGCCGGTGCGCCGAAGCTCGACAACTTCGATGGCGTGAAGGTCGGCGTCGAACGCGCTTCGACCTATTGGGAATGGATTCAGGACAAAATTCCGGGCGCGGATGTGCAGATCTACGACAGCAACGAGGCCATGTTCCTGGATCTTCGGAACGGGCGCGTCGACGCGATCATCACCAACCCGATGAAGGCCTACCTGAAATTCCTCAGCCAGGAGGACGGCAGCGATTATGAATTCGTGAGCCCGGCTCTCAACGAGGAGGAATACTTCGGCATCGGCGTCGGTATCGGCCTGCGCCAGGGCAACGACGAGCTTCGCGATCGACTGGATGCGGCTGTCGTCCAACTGGCCAAAGATGGCTCCCTGGAGCGCTATGCGCTGAAGTATTTCCCCTTCAGCATTCACCCCGGCAAGTGGGGTGGTGTCTCGAACTGATATTCGGCGAAGGAGTCCCCGGTCCGACCGGGGACCGGGGCTCTAACGCCAGGCTGGGACCTCCAAGATGCTAGCGGTTGCCGGATGGTGGGATGACTACTTCTGGGGTGCGACGGTCATCCTGAAGCTTTTCGCGATTGCCCTGCCGATGTCCGTCGTCTTCGGGCTTCTCGGCGCTGCCGCCAAGCTGTCGGGCAACCGAATTCTGGGCGGAATCGCAAAGGTCTACACGATCTTTTTCCGCGGCACGCCCGAGCTTCTGATCCTGCTGATCTTCTATTTTGGCGCGGCGGTGACGATCACCCAGATCGCCCAGATGATCGATCCCGAGATCACATTCATCGGGATCCCGCCCTTCTGGGCCGGTGCGCTGGCAATCGGGCTGATCGTCGGCGCCTACATGACCGAGACCTTCCGTGGCGCCTTCCAGGGCGTCGACGCCGGCCAATTGGAAGCCGCCCGTGCGCTGGGCCTCTCGACGGTGCAGACCTTCTTCTATGTCCGCACGCCGCAGATGTGGCGCCTGGCACTGCCCAATTTCGGCAATCACATGCTGTCGCTGATGAAGGATACCGCCCTCATCTCCGTCATCGGTGTCGAGGAGATCGTCTTCGTTGCCGAGATGGCGACCACGGTGACCTTGAAGCCCTTCACGATGTACGGCGTCGTGGCCCTGATCTATCTGCTGATCACCACCGTCATCACGCTCGTGATGTTCGGACTGGAAAAGTACGCCAACAAGCACCTGGCAGGCAGCAGATGAGCTTCGATCTCGCCCTGTTGATCGACAGCATTCCCGAAATCGTGGCCGGACTCGGGGTCACCTTGAAGCTCTTGCTTCTCTCCTCCATCTTCGGCTTCGCGCTGGCGGTGGTGATCTTGCTGATGCGCATCGGCGGGCGCTGGTTCTTGGCCTGGCCGGCGATGGCTTACATCTATGTCTTTCGCGGCACGCCGATCCTGGTGCAGATCTTCGTTATCTACCATGGCCTGCCGCAATTCGAGGCAGTTCGCGACAGCATCTTCTGGCCAATCCTGCGCGAGCCCTTCGGCTGTTGCGTCGTGGCGCTCACGCTCAACTCCGGCGCCTATGTCTCCGAGATCCTGCGCGGCGGCGTCCTGGGAGTCGATCGCGGCGTGCTGGAGGCTGGCCAGGCGCTGGGCCTCTCGACACCGCATCGCTTCCTCTACATCACCACGCCGATAGCGATCCGTTTGGCGATTCCGGCCTACAGCAACGACTTCATCAGCATGCTGAAGGCCACGGCATTGGCCAGCACGGTAACGCTGATGGACGTGACCGGGGTCGCACGCACCCTGGTTTCGGAAAGCTTTGCCCCCTATGAGGTCTTCGCCGCCGCAGCGGTCATCTATCTGGTGCTGACCTGGATCTTCCAGCAGGGATTCGGCCTGTTGGAGGCACGCATGAGCCGCTATGTGAAGCGGGAGAAGTGAGATGAACGACCAATCGAACGGCGAGGACCGGCGAGCGATGATCAAGCTGCAATCCGTCTGCAAGTTCTTCGGATCGTTCCAGGCCCTGAAGGACATCGACCTGACCGTCCGCAGGGGCGAACGGGTGGTCGTCTGCGGTCCCTCGGGATCGGGCAAGTCGACGATGATCCGCTGCATCAACCGGCTGGAGAAACACAGCAGCGGACGCATTGTCGTCGATGGGCACGAGCTGACCGATAACACCAGGGATATCGATTCGGTGCGCCGCGAAGTCGGCATGGTGTTCCAGAACTTCAATCTCTTTCCGCATCTCAAGGTCATCGACAATCTGATGCTGGCCCCGCGTTTGGTGCGCAAAGCCAAGAAGGCCGCAGCCCGCAAGGCCGCGATGCGCTATCTGGAGCGGGTGCGAATTCCCGAACAGGCGGGCAAGTACCCCGCACAGTTGTCCGGCGGCCAGCAACAGCGCGTCGCCATTGCCCGGGCACTCTGCATGAACCCAGAGGTCATGCTGTTCGACGAGCCGACCTCGGCACTGGACCCGGAGATGATTTCCGAAGTGCTCGACGTGATGGTCGATCTGGCGCGCGACGGCATGACCATGATCTGCGTGACCCATGAGATGGGGTTCGCCCGCTCGGTCGCAGATCATGTGGTCTTCATGGACGGCGGCGAGATCGTCGAGATGAACACGCCCATCGCCTTCTTTGAAAACCCCGAGAACGCACGCACCCAGCTCTTCTTGAGCCAGATCCTCGCCCATTAGAGAGCCGCCTTCATGACAGACGCCTCTGCACAGCAAAGGGTCGGTTCGCCGCAAGGCTGGCCGACGAGAGCCGCGCCATCCTGAACGAGGTCGATATCAAGAGCGATCAGAGCTGCGTCACCGAAACGGATCGGCGGATCGAGACGCGGCTGCGCGAGATCGTCGATGTCGAACATCCCAGTCACGGCATCCTGGGCGAGGAGCATGGCGCGCGTTCTCGATGCCGACTATGTCTGGGTACTGGATCCGATCGACGGCACGGCCCCCTTCGTTGCCGGCATTCCGGTCTTTGGAACCCTTATCGGCCTCGCCCGGCGCGGCCATCCTCGGATCGGCGTCATCGACCGTCCGGCGCCCGCCGACCGCTGGATCGGCGTCAGCGATGCCTGGACCACCCTCAACGGGCGGAGAGTGCGACCCCGACGCTGTTCGGACATCGCTTCGGCGCTCATGACCAACAGCAACCCGGATTTCTTTGCCAGAGATCGGCGTGCCGCCTTCGACCGGCTCCGCGGAGAGACGCGCTACACCCAGTACGGTGGCAGCTGCTATGCCTATGGCGTCCTGGCGTCGGGCCGAACCGATCTTGCCATCGACGGTGGTCTGGATCCCTTCGATATCTTCGCACCCGCCGCCGTGATCGAGGGCGCAGGCGGAGTGGTCACGGACTGGACGGGTGCGCCGATCACACTGGGCTGGAAGGATTTGGTCTTGGCCGCCGGCGATCCGGGCCTGCACGTCCAAGCCCTATCGTTGCTGTCCAAGGATCAGTGAGCGGTTCCGCGTCACCGAGGGACCCTTGAGCCGCCGCGACCTGCGACCTGCTTCAGGCGCTTTGTGCAATCTCTTCGGCGGCCGTGCGGGCCAAGACATCGACCCTCTCGTTCTCGACATGGCCGGAATGTCCGCGCGTCCAGACCCAGTGGACTTCGTGTGGCTCGGCGGCCGCATCCAAGCGCTCCCACAGGTCCTGGTTCTTCACCGCTTTCTTGCCGGCGGTGCGCCAGCCGCGGGCCTTCCAGCCGGCAATCCACTTGGTGATGCCGTCCTTCACATAGCTGCTGTCGGTGGTCAGGCAGACATGGCTCGGACGCTTCAAGGCCTCCAGGGCGGCGATGGCCGCCATCAGCTCCATACGGTTGTTGGTGCTCTCCGGCTCGGCGCCGATCAGCTCGCGCTCACGGCCACGAAAGCGCAGCAAGGCAGCCCAGCCACCGGGACCGGGATTTCCCAAGCAGGCACCGTCGGTGAAGATCTCCACCGGCTCGTCACGACTGGACAATGCCGTAGGCCTCCGGGCCGCTGGCAATGCGATGGAAGCGCAGCTTGGTCAGATACTCCCGCGGATCCTTGGGGCGCACCATCGCGTCGGGCGGATGATTGAGCCAGTCGTAAAGGCGCGTCAGCAGAAACCTCAGGGCCGCTCCGGCAGCAAGACTGGGCAGGGCCTGGTACTCGGCAGGCGCAAGCGGGCGCTTGGCGGCATAGGCTCTGACCAGGCGCTGGCCGCGTTCGGGAATATAGTTGTGGGCACCGTCGAAGCACCAGGCATTCAGGCAGACCGCCAGGTCGTAGGCGTAGAAGTCGCTGCAGGCGAAGTAGAAATCGATGACCCCGGACAGGCGCTCGCCCAGGAAGAAGACGTTATCGGGGAAGAGATCGGCGTGGATGACGCCGCCCGGCAGATCCCGCGGCCAAGCCTGGGAGATCGTTCGGTAGGATTCCTCCAGTTCGCCGGAGAGATTCTGCGAGACGCTGTCGGCGCCGTTTCGGCAGCCCGCGATCAGGCGTCGCCAACCGGGCAGCGACAGGTCGTTGCGCCGCTCCTGGCCAAAGCCTCCGGTGGCCCGATGCAGGTCCGCCAAGGTGGCACCGACCGCGTCGCAATGCCAATCCTTGACCTGGCGCGGCGACAGGCCGTCGAGAAAGGCGAAGAGCGCCGCCGGGCGCCCTGCGAGCCGGCGCAGCACCGCGCCCTCGTCGGTCGGCACCGGCTGCGGACAGGCAATGCCCTCGGCCGCCAGATGCCGCATCAGGGTGATAAAAAACGGCAGATCGGCCGGTTGGACCCGCTTTTCGTAGAGCGTCAGGATGTAGCGCCCGCGCTCCGTCTCGATCAGGTAGTTGGAGTTCTCGATCCCCTCGGCGATGCCCTTGGCGGCCAGCAGGGTGCCCAGGCCATAGGGTGCGAGGAACTGCTCGAGCTGCTCGTCGCCAACCTCGGTGTATACGGCCATGCCCCCGGACAATGCCTAAGCGGCGCGCTCTGTGAGCTGACGCGGCAGCTTGAAGACGACACTCTCGTTGCGCACCACGACTTCCTCGATGGTGACCTCGAAGTGCTCGCGCAGCATTGCGATCACCTCCTCTACCAGAACTTCCGGAGCAGACGCACCGGCCGTCAGACCAACGCTGGACAGGCCCTCCAACATTGTAAGCTTCAGGTCGCTGGCGCGTTGCACCATGACCGCGTGCGAGCAACCCTGTTTCTCCGCCACCTCCACCAGGCGGCGCGAGTTGGAGGAGTTGGGAGCGCCCACCACCATCATGGCGTCGCTGCGGTGCGCAATGGCCTTGACCGCTTCCTGCCTGTTGGTCGTGGCGTAGCAGATGTCTTCCTTCTTCGGGCTGTGGATCTGCGGAAAGCGCTCCACCAGGGCGGCGACGATATCCGAGGTATCGTCCACCGACAGAGTGGTCTGGGTGATGAAGCCCAGCTTGCCGGGATCCTCGACCTTCAGGTGTTCCACGTCTTCTACCGTCTCGACCAGAATGATCGACCCCGGCGGCAGCTGCCCCATGGTGCCGATCACCTCGGGGTGGCCCTGGTGGCCGATCATGACGATCTGATTGCCCAGGCGATGCTGGCGCTCGGCCTCGCGGTGAACTTTCGAGACCAGGGGACAGGTGGCATCGAGATAGAGCATGTTGCGCCGCTCTGCCTCGGCCGGCACCGATTTTGGCACGCCGTGCGCCGAGAAGATGACCGGAACACCTTCCGGCACCTCGTCCAGCTCCTCGACGAAGACCGCGCCCTTGGCCTGCAGGGTCTCCACCACATAGCGATTGTGCACGATCTCGTGGCGCACATAGACCGGCGCGCCATACTTCGCGAGCGTGCACTCGACGATCTCGATGGCGCGTTCGACTCCGGCGCAGAAACCGCGCGGTCCGGCCAGGAGGACGGTGAGAGGGTGTTTCCGATCGGGCATGGCTTGGGCTCGGCTCATCTTCAGAGTTGGCTTTCAGTCGCAAGCGGTCCGCGCACCTCCCTGGGACGGCTGGCGCTTGCCGACCGCCCATGGCGTGACCTACAGTCCTCTCGCCTCTTCTCGCGTCAGTGAGGTGGCAAGTTATTTGAGAGAAGACAAGGACAAAAGCGGCATGTCGCAGGCGAGTGACGAGGCGATCCCGGCGCAGAAGGCGCCCTACAAGGTAACCGTCGAGGCTGGCAAGACCTACTACTGGTGTGCCTGCGGGCGCAGCGCCAAGCAGCCCTTCTGCGACGGTTCGCACAAGGCGACCGGCCTGACGCCGGTTGCCTACAAAGCCGAGGCCAGCAAGGACTGCTACTTCTGCGGCTGTAAAGCCAGCAGCAAGCGTCCGCTGTGCGATGGGACCCATAGCCGCTTGTAGGAAAAGTCCCTGCCCCGTGGTTCCCCCCACATCGAGGTCGCGCCGCTGGGCCCTTCTAGGGCTGTCAAGCGTCCTGTTCGCCGGCTGCTCGCTGTTCGAACCGCCGCCGGCGCAATGCCCGCCGGTCTCCATTCTGCCCGACGCATCGCGCCTGGTCCGCTATTTCGGCGGCTCCGATCTGATCGACGTCCAGTACGAAGCCAACATCGAAAGCGTGACGCCGGCCTGCGAGCGCAGCGGCAACACGCTGGCAGTCGACCTGACGGTGGTCATGTCCGCCAGACGCGGTCCGGCGATGCAGGACGAGAACGCAAGCTTCGCCTATTTCGTGGCCGTCACCGCAGCCGATCAGCGCCTCTTGGCTCGCCAAGAGTTCCCGGTCTCGATACCGCTCTCTGCGCAGGGTCGCCGGGTGCGCCTGATCGAGTTGGTGCAGCCGAGCCTGCCGCTGACGGAAACCCAGTCGCAGTTCGGCTATCGGCTTTTCATCGGATTCGTCCTGACGCGCCAGGAACTGCAGCAGAACCGAGGCGGTTAGGCGTCCACCTCGAAACACGCGTACCTGGACAGACTTTAGGCCTTGGTGGCATGCCGCACGACCTTGCGCATGACGCTGGGCAAGGCTTCGCCATCCAGCTCACGACGCTCTACCCAGTCCGATCCGGCGGCAAGCGGCCAAGCCTCGCGGTCCGGACAGGCCGTCCAGACCGACAGGGTCAAGCGAAAATGGGTGAAGACGTGGGTGACCCGGCCGTCCAGGCCGCGCCAGTCGGCCGGCCCCGGGGCGTGCGACAAGGCTTCGCTCTCGCTCCAGGGCTTGTCGCGCCAGGGCGTACCGGGGACCTCCATCATGCCGCCGAGAAGGCCTTTCTGCGGGCGGCGGCGCAGCAGCACCGCACCGTCTTCGGCGCGCGCCAAGAAGGCGATGCCGTGGCGGTCCGGCTTCTGCTTCTTGGCAGCCTTCACGGGCAGCAGCTCGGCGCTGCCTTTGGCCCGCGCCCGGCAGAGGTCTTTCAGGGGGCAGAGCAGACAGCGCGGGCGATCGGGAACGCAGACCGTGGCGCCCAGATCCATCATCGCTTGCGCAAAGTCTCCCGAACGCTCCGGGCCGAGCAGCTGTTGGGCCAACGCCCGCAAGATCGGCTTTGCCTTGGGTAAGGGCTCATGCCGGTCGAAGAGCCGCGCCAACACCCTTTCCCAATTGCCGTCGACCGGCGCCGCCGGGCGGTCGAAGGCGATCGCGGCGATCGCGGCGGCGGTGTAATCACCGATCCCGGGCAGGCTGCGCAAAGCCGCCTCCTCTTCGGGGAAGCGGCCGTCGAAGTCTCGCGCCAATCGTTGTGCACAGGCGTGCAGATTGCGGGCGCGCGCGTAGTAGCCGAGCCCGGCCCAGAGCCGCAGCACCTCGTCCTGCTCGGCCGCAGCAAGCGCGAAGACACCGGGAAAGCGGTCGAGGAAGCGCTGGTAATAGGGACCGGCCGTCGTCGTCGTGGTCTGCTGCAGCATGATTTCGCTGAGCCAAACGCGGTAGGGATCCGGTCGCTGGCTCACCCGGTTGCGCCAAGGCAAATCGCGCCGATTGGCATCGTACCAGGCCAGAAGCGCCTGGCGCAGAGCAGAACTATCCATGTCGGGAAGGAAACTTTCCTGCCGTTTCGGACTAGACTTGCAAGAGACATAGCGAGGAGCGGCGTCATCGCCCAAGGTCCAAACGACAAAGCGAAGAAAAGTGGCAAGACCGGCCGGGGCCTGCGTCCGCTCGGCACCGCTTTGCGCCCCTTGGTCAAGCCGCTGCTCGACAAGCGGCCGCCCTTGGAGGCGGCTCTTTTGTTGGATTGGAACGAGGCCGTCGGCGCAGAGCTGGCGGCACTCTGCCAACCGCTGAAGCTGCGGCGCGAACGGCGGGCCGGCAAACAGATCGGCGCCTTGGAGGTGGCCTGCCTGTCCTGGGCCGCACTGGAGCTGCAGCATCGCGCGCCGCAGGTCATCGAGCGGGTGAATGGCTTCCTCGGAACCCAGGCCGTCGAACGTCTGCGAATCCGTCAGGTCGCGCGCTTGGCCATCGCTTCCAGGAATCGCCGGCCGCCGCTCGACCCCGATCAGACCTCGACCGCCAGGGAGGAGCCATCTGCCGCAGCACTCCCCAGCAGCGGGAACGAGGCGCTGGACCGGGCCTTGGCACGCCTTGCCGGCACCCTGAAGGCGGGCGGCGATCACGAAGACGCGACCTAAGGCCTTATAACAAATCATCTACTTGCCACAGGGCAGCCATCATGGCGCCCTAACCGGAGCTCTGATGCTTGGACTGCTTGACCAAACCCCCTCCACTTACTGTGGATAAGAAGGGGCTTTGCGAGGCATGCCATCTCTCGTATGATCTACAATATGCGGTGGGTGAACCAATGAAAGCTAAGCACATCGTGATTGACAGGCGCAAAGCGCTGGCCGGACTCGCGGCCCTTCCCTTGGTGGCGGGCCTGCCGCGGACGGCGTGCGCGCAGGATGGAGAGGCCTTGACGGCCGACGCGCGCGGGCTATTCCCAGGCGACCGGATGATGGGCGAGGAAGCCGCAGCGGCCGTGCTGATCGAATATGCCTCCCTGAGCTGCCCGCACTGCGCTCACTTCCACGGCTCGATGCTGCCGGAAATCAAGAAGGATTGGATCGACCGGGGCAAGCTGCTCTACGTCTATCGCGACTTCCCCTTTAATGCGCCGGCGTTATGGGCGGCGATGGTTGCGCTCTGCCTGGAGGGCGATGCCTACTTCGCCTTTCTCGACATTCTCTACAAGCAGCAAGGCAGCTGGTTGAACGCCAAGGATCCAGGCGTGGCGCTGTTCGAACTCAGCCAACTGGCGGGATTCGACCAAGAGCGTTTTGAGGCCTGCATCGGCGACGAGGCCACCTTCGATCGTCTGGTTGCCGGCATCGAGTACGCCGAGGCGACCTATGGCGTGAACTCAACGCCGACCCTGATACTGAACGGCGAGAAGGTTCAGCCCGGCAACTATCAGGAGCTCTCCGGCCTTATCGCCGAGAGCCAGGGACGCTAGGCCCGGAAACGGCGGAAGGGAGGATATTTGCTGCAGTTCAAGCGTCTGCGCCTGGCCGGCTTCAAATCCTTTGTCGATTCGACCGAGATCTTGATCGAGCCCGGCACGACGGGGATCGTCGGTCCCAATGGCTGCGGCAAATCCAACCTGGTCGAGGCCTTGCGCTGGGTCATGGGGGAAACCTCGGCCAAGCGCATGCGTGGCGGCGAGATGGACGACGTCATCTTCGCCGGCACGCAAAGCCGCCCGGCCCGCAATCTGGCCGAGGTCTCTCTGCTGCTGGACAACTCCGCCCGCCAGGCGGCGGCCGACTTCAACGACGACGACGAGTTGGAGGTGGTGCGCCGCATCGAGCGCGAGCGCGGCTCGAACTACCGGGTGAACGGGCGGGAATCACGGGCTCGCGACGTCAAGATACTCTTCGCCGACACCGCCAGCGGTGCGGAATCCGGCGCTCTGGTGAGCCAAGGCAAGATCGGCCAGCTGGTGAACGCCAAGCCGGCCGAGCGACGCGCTGTGCTGGAGGAAGCGGCCGGAATCACCGGCCTCTACAGCCGCCGGCATGAATCGGAACTGCGCCTGCGTGCCGCCGAGACCAATCTGGAGCGGCTGGAGGATGTGGTTGCGGCACTGGAAGCACAGCTGGCCAGCCTGAAGAAGCAGGTTCGGCAAGCCAGCCGTTACCGCAACCTGCAGACCCAGAGCCGCCGCTTCCAAGCCATCTCCCTGCATCAGGAAGCCGAAGCGACGGCCGCCCAGCAGGCCGAGGCCGAGCGGCGCCTGCGCGCGCTCGAAGTGCAGGTCGGCGCTCGCAGCGAAGAGGTGGCGGTGGCGACCCGCAAGGAAGCCGACTGCGCCGAGGCCCTGCCACCCTTGCGCGACGGCGAGGCTGTGGCGGCCGCTAAGCTGCAGAAGATGACCCTCGATCGCGATGCGCTGACTCGAGAGCTGGCGCGTATCGCAGAGGCCTGCCAGGCTGCCGAGGAGCGCTTGCAACAGATCGACCGCGATCGCGGTCGGGCTCAGGGCCAGGTGCTGGATGCCGGCAATGCGCTGACCCATCTGGAGAGCGAGCAGGACGAGCTGGAAACCAGCCTGCCCGAACGGGCCGAGGAACAAGGCCGCCTGGAAGCCCTGCTGGCCGAGATCTCCGCACTGGTGAGCGAAGGCGAAGAGACCTTGCAGCGCCTGACCCAAACTCTGGCGCAAGACGAGGCCAGTCGGCGCGGCGCCGAGGAGCGCCAACGCGACCTGCAACGCCGCCGCAAACGGCTGGCCGGCGAAGCCGGCGACGCGGAAAGCGAAATCGAGCGTCTTAGGCGCGAGCAGACTGCACAGGGCTCCCTGACCGAACTGGAGCAAGCCGTCGACGAGGGCGAGGCGATCCTCGCTGGCCTCATGCAAGAAGTCGAGGCCGCAGCCCAACGCCAACAAGATGCCCGGGCCGGGCTGGATCAGGACCGACGCAACCTGGCCGAGATGGAACGCGAGTTGGAGCGTCTTTCCGGCGAGGCTGCCGGACTGGCTGCCGTCATCGCACCCGATGACAGTCAAGCCTGGCCGCCGCTGCTCGACCGCGTGAGCGTTGCCAAGGGCTTCGAGGTCGCACTCGGCGCCGCACTGGGCGAAGACCTCTCGGCGCCGGATGTCACGGAAGCGCCGGTCCACTGGGCGGCCTTATCGGGCCTCGCCGAAGACCCCTTCCCGACCGGAGTCACGGCCTTGGCCGACAAGGTCAAGGGGCCGCCGGCCCTGGCGCGACGGCTGTCACGGATCGGCCTGGTCGCCGACGCGGCCGCGGGCGATGCCCTGCAGGCGGCTCTGCTGCCGGGCCAGCGTCTGGTCAGCAAGGCCGGCGACCTCTGGCGCTGGGACGGCTATGTCGCGCGCGCCGATGCACCCAGCGCCGCCGCCCAACGCTTGGCTCAACGCAACCGCTTGGCGGAGCTGGAGGTCCAGGTGGCCGAGCGCCGATCCAAGGTCGAGGCCGCGCGCAGCGCTCTGGGCGTCTTGGAGCAGGCCGCCAAGGCCGCAGCGACAGAGGAACAGACGGTCCGGCGGGCGCAAGGCGAGGCGCAGCGCATCCTCGAAGCCGCACGCGGCCGCCAGGCAAAACTGGCACGAACCTTGGCGGCCAGCGAAACGCGCCTGACCGCGCTCGGCGAGGCGCAGGCCCGCCGCAAGGCCGAGACGGCAGAGCTGGTCGCCACTCTGGCCGAGGTCGAGGCCAGTGTCGCCGCGCTGCCGGATCTGGCAATGGCTCGCCAGGCCGTGGGAGAGGCGCGTAGCACTCTGGCTCAGCAGCGCAATCAGGCCGGCGAACAGCGCAGTGCGCTGGAGCGCCTGCGCCGCGAAGGCGAGGTGGCGCAAGCCCGGCTGAAGGCCATTGCCGAGGAGCGTCGCTCCTGGGCCGCCCGCCGCGAGGCGGCGCAGCGCCACGAGGGCGAACTGGGCGAGCGCGCCAAGGCAACCCAGGAAGAGCGCGACGCTCTGCGCCAGCAGCCGGGCGAGATATCGGCCCGCAAGGAACGTCTGGCCGTGCTGATCAAAACGGCCGAAGCGGACCGTCGCGACGCCGCCGACCAGCTGGCCAAGGCCGAGACCGCCTTGAACGAGGCCCGCCGTCATCTGAAGGAGACCGAGGCCGCGCTGGCGTTGGAACGCGAGGACAAGGTCCGGGCCGAGGCCGCCTGTGAGGCAGCACAGGAGGCGCAAGGCAATCTGATCCGCCGCGTGCGAGAGACCTTGGACTGCCCACCCTGCGCCATCCTGGTGACCGCCGGTATCGATCCCGAGGAGAGTTTCCCGCCTGCCGAGGAGGTCGAGACCAGGCTGCAGCGCCTGCTGCGCGAACGCGACGGCATGGGTCCGGTCAATCTGCGCGCCGAGATCGAGGCCGGCGAGTTGGAAACCCAGATCGGCGACCTCCTGCACGAGCGCGAGGACCTGACCCAGGCCATCGCCCGGCTGCGCCAGGGCATCTCCAATCTGAACAAGGAAGGCCGGACCCGCCTGATGCAGGCTTTCACTCAGGTCGACAAACACTTCGGTCAGCTCTTTCAGAGGCTGTTCGGCGGCCGGGCGCATTTGGCGCTCACTGGCTCCGACGATCCGCTGGAGGCCGGCTTGGAGATCATGGCGAGCCCACCCGGCAAGAAGCTACAGATCCTCTCGCTGCTCTCGGGCGGCGAGCAGGCGCTGACGGCGCTTGCTTTGCTGTTTGCGGTCTTCCGCACCAATCCGGCACCGATCTGCGTGTTGGACGAGGTCGATGCGCCGCTGGACGATGCCAATGTAGATCGTTTCTGTGCGCTGGTGCACGAGATGGTGGAGGAGACCGAGACCCGCTTCCTGGTGATCACCCATCACCGCCTGACCATGGCCAGGGTCGATCGTCTCTACGGCGTCACCATGGGCGAGCGCGGCATCTCGCAACTGGTCTCCGTCGACCTTCATCAGGCCGAAGAGCTGCGGGAAAGCGCTTGATGACCGAGGCGACAGGATCTGGTCTTGAGGATACGCCCTGGCATCGGCAGGGCGGCCTCGTCACCTGGCGGGGACCCTGCCGGACCGAGTGGCTGGACTACAACGGCCACATGAACGAGACCTGTTACCTCTTGGTGATGAGCTGGGGCACCGACCGCATCATGGGGCTGCTGGGCTGTGACCGAGCCTATCGCGACAGCGGCCAGGGCACGCTCTATACGGTGGAAACCCACATCCGCTATTTCCTGGAGGTCAAGGATGGCCAGGCGCTGGAGGTGACCACTCAGTCCATCGAGCGTGATGCCAAGCGTCTGCGCCTCTACGCCCGAACCTGGCTGGAGGGCGAGTCCGACCCGGTGGCAGCCGCGGAGTTCCTCTTGCTGCATGTCGCCGGCGATCCGCCGCGCACTGCCCCCTTCGGCGCCCCGATGCTGGATGCTTTCGGACGCCTGGATAGCCTCCAAGCCGGTCTTGCCGTGCCGGAGGATGCCGGCCGCGGTATTCGCTTGAAGCGTTAGCCACAGATCGAAAGAACTCTTGATGAGCCTCTTGCACAAATCGGACTGGGCCAACGAGGAACCTTGGCGTGCCGCCTGGACCAGGCATGCTCCCGACCGCAAGGTGCAGTTCTATCCGGATGTCAGCGACCCTGAAAGTGTTCGCTACGCTCTGGTGTGGCAGCCGCCGCACGGGCTCTTGGCGAGCCTGCCCAATCTGGAGGTCATCTTCTCGATCGGTGCCGGCGTCGATCACATCGTCGAGGACCCGGAGCGACCGAAGCATCTGCCGGTCGTGCGCATGGTCGAAGAGGGTTTGACCGCCGGCATGAGCGAATTCGTCGCCCTCTCGGTGCTTTGGCATCATCGCGACATGGCCGCCTTCGCCGAGCAGCAGCGCGACAAGATTTGGCAGGAGATCGAACCGGTCCTGGCCAAGGACCGTAGCGTCGGATTCCTCGGCATGGGTGCGCTGGCCAGCGATGCGGCGGCCAAGCTCCTGCCCTTCGGCTTTCGAACCCTGGGCTGGAGTCGCAGTCCCAAGCAGGTCTCCGGCATCGAGATGCACAGCGGTGCCGAGGGTCTAGCCGCGCTGCTCGAAGCCAGCGAGATCCTCGTCTGCCTGCTTCCCCTGACGGGCGAAACCGAGGGGCTCTTGAACAGAAAGACACTGTCACAACTCCCCAAAGGTGCCGCCCTGATCAACGTCGCGCGCGGCGGCCTTGCCGTGGAAGCGGACCTCCTATCCGCGCTCGACAGCGGCCAGTTGGCAAGCGCCACCCTGGACGTCTTTCGTCAGGAACCGCTGCCGAAAAGTTCACCCTTCTGGAGCCACCCTCGGGTCGTGGTGAGCCCGCACATTGCCGCCAAGACCATGGCGGACACCGCAGTGGCATCGGTGGTCGCAAACATAACCCGCTATGAGGCCGGCCAAGAGCTCTTGAACGTGATGGACTTCAGCCGCGGCTACTGATCCTCGCAGGAAAAGCTGAAATCGACGCGATAGTGGTCGTCGTGCCTGACCCACGACGGTTGCTTGTCGAAGCCGATGGCCTGTTGGACCTCCCTGCCATTGGAACTGGCGACGAGGCGTTCCTGGAGATCAGGCGCGAAGAAGACGCGGGCTATCCTTCCATTTCGCGCCGCGGCCGCAGCCTGAAGAGCGAGCAGATGCTCGGCTATGGCGTCGAAGTCGGATACGCCCGGCCGGTCCCTCACCCTGAGCACCGAAGGTTTCGTCGTAACCGAAACGATTTCCAAGACTCGTCGGCAAACGCCTGCCATCCAGCAAAGACACCATAAAGTCGACCGAGAGGCCGTTTCGATGCGTACGATGCGGTGGAAAGCGCCCACCCCAGGGAAAGCCGATCTCGCCATAGAGGAAGAAGCTATCCGGGCTGCTCTTCTCCAGGGAGGCATAGGCCTCCCCCATCGAGGCAACGACGGCACTATGCCCGTAGGTGCGGAGCGCCAAGATACAGAGCCAACAGTAGCTGGCATGGTTCGCGCCGTTGGCCGCGGACGGACCGCAGCACTCGGGCCACCGCCAGTGGTCTTGCCCCGACAACGGCTTTCTCCGCCCAAAGCACCGAACAGCAGCAAGGGGCCCACAGCCAGAAGGACAAGAGCTGAAAGACCAATCACGATCCGCTTGCCAAATCGGCTCGGATATGCGGCGATCATGCGCGGCCGAAATCGTCCTCCAAGCGGACAATGTCATCCTCTTCGAGATAGGTGCCGGTCTGCACCTCGATCAGCTCGATCGGGATGCGACCGGGGTTGGTCAGTCGATGCACACTGCCCATGGGGATGAAGACCGACTCGTTCTCGCGCACCACGCTGATCACCGCGTCGAGATGCAACTCGGCGGTACCCGCGACCACCACCCAATGCTCGGCCCGGTGAAAGTGTTTCTGCAAAGAGAGCTGCCGGCCTGGAGCCACGCTGATGCGCTTGACGCGGAAGCGATCGCCCAGATCGACGGTCTGGTACCAGCCCCATGGACGATAGACCCGGCGATGAACCGTCGCTTCCTCGCGGCCCTGGTCGGTTAGCCCTTGAGCCAAGGTCCTGACCTGCTGCGCGCACTCCAATGACGCGACCAGCAGAACGTCGGGCGTGTCGACAACGGCGACATTCGTGAGCCCCAGGACGCAGACCAGGCGCGAATCGGCTCGCACGTAGCTGTTGGAGACCGCTTCCAGGCGAACATCGCCGCTGACCGCGTTGCCGGCCGGGTCCTTGTCCGACAGGGCCCAGAGCTCGCGCCAATCGCCGACGTCGGACCAGGAAAACTGCACCGGGATGACGGCGCGCCGCTCGGTCTTCTCCATCACCGCATAGTCGAAGGATATCTTGCGCGCCGAGCGGAAGGAGGCGCCGAGGCGGAGATAGTCCAGGTCCTCCACCATCGATTCCACCGCGGCGCTGACGCAGGCCAGGCTGTCCGCTTCCAGGCGCTGGACTTCCTCCAGGAGACTTGCCGCCTGAAAACAGAAGAGCCCGCCATTCCACAGGCAACCCTCTTCGATCAGCCGCTTTGCAGTCTCGACATCCGGCTTTTCCAGAAAAGTCTCGATGTGCTGGCCGATCGCCAGATCGGCGCCCGGGCGAATGTAACCGTACGCGCTGGCCGGTCGGCTCGGCGAAATCCCGAAGGTAACAATGCTGCCGTCGCTCGCCGCCGATGCTGCGGCTTCGGCAGCGGTCGCAAAGGCCTCGACATCGGGGATGACATGGTCGGACGGCATGACCAGAGCGACGGCACCCTCCCCGCGCTCAACCGCCAGGAGTGCCGCTGCAACGATGGCTGGAAAGGTATCGCGCCCCTCCGGCTCCAGCACGATGTCGGCCTCCGCTTCGATCTGCTTCAGCTGCTCGGCGATGAGGAAGCGATAGTCGTCGCCGGCAATCACGATCGGCTTGGCGAAACCCGGGCCCACGACCCGCTGCATGGTTTCCTGGAACAGGGATCGCCTGCCCAATACCGCGACCAGCTGTTTGGGGTAGGTCTTGCGCGACAGCGGCCACAGCCTGGTCCCCGAACCGCCGCAAAGGATAATCGGAATGATCATGGCCTGTTCTCGCTACCCTTCTCGCCAACTGTCCCGGATTGGCAGCGTCAGCCCTCACCTACTGGCGCAAGGCCGCACCTGCGGCAAGCTGGCTGCGAAACCAATCGTAGGTCTGGGCAATCCCCTCGTCCAAGCCGATACTGGCCTGCCAACCCATCGCCGTCAGCCGTGACACCTCCAGCAGTTTGCGCGACACACCGTCGGGCTTCGAGGGATCGAACACCAGCCCGGATTCAAGACCGACAGTCTTGGCCACGATCTCTGCCAGATCACGGATCGCAATGTCGCTGCCGACGCCAACGTTGACAGGCTCGGCGCCGGAGTAGGTCTGCAGCAGGAACACCAGGGCATCGGCCAAATCGTCGACATGCATGAATTCACGCAGCGGTCGACCGCTGCCCCAGACGGTCAACGATCTGTCGCCGGCCAGCTTCGCCTCATGCGCCTTACGCATCAGCGCCGGCAGCACGTGGCTGTTGGCCAGATCGAAGTTGTCGCCGGGCCCATAGAGATTGCACGGCATCGCAGAGATATAGTCACGGCCGTACTGTGCGCGGTAGGCTTGGCAGAGCTTGATCCCAGCGATCTTGGCCACGGCGTACCACTCGTTGGTAGCCTCCAGCGGCCCGGTCAAGAGACAGTCTTCAGGCATTGGCTGCGGCGCCAAGCGCGGATAGACGCACGAGGATCCCAAAAACAGCAGCCGCTCGATCCCGGCCAAGTGTGCGCCGTGAATCAGATTGGCCTCGATCATCAGGTTCTCGTAGAGGAATTCCGCCGGATAGCTGTTGTTGGCATGGATGCCGCCGACCTTGGCGGCGACGACGATCACGCAGTCCGGTTTCTGCTCAGCCAGATAGCGATGCGTCGCTTGCTGCGACAGCAGATCGACCTCGCTCCGACCGGCGGTGAGGACATGAACAGCCTCGCGTTCCAGCCGACGCATCACGGCCGAGCCCACCATGCCGCGATGGCCGGCCACAAAGATACGCTTGTCGGCGAGAGGTAGGACTGGGCCTCGGGTCATCGCAAATCACTCCGAATAGCAGCAGAGCCCAGTCCTACTCGCGCACACCATAGGCAGTGCGCACCAAGCTCTCCGTTTTGAGCAGCTTCAGGTCGGCCTCGACCATCTCCGTCACCAGGTCGGCGAACTGCGTGCTACAAGCCCAGCCGAGCCGCTGCCTGGCTTTGGAGGGATCGCCGAGCAGCAGTTCGACCTCCGTCGGGCGGAAGTAGGCGGGGTCGATGGCCACCAGGCACTCGCCGGATTGGGCGTCGCGGCCGATCTCTTCGACGCCCTCGCCCTCCCAGGCGATCTTGCGGCCCACGGCTGCGAATGCCCGCTCGACGAACTCACGCACCGAGTGAGCCTCGCCGGTGGCCAGCACATAGTCGTCCGGTTCCTCCTGCTGCAGGATCCGCCACATGCCCTCGACATAGTCGCGGGCATGCCCCCAATCGCGCTTGACATCTATGTTGCCCAGATAGAGCGTCGACTGTAGCCCAAGCTCGATGGCAGCGACCGCGCGGGCGATCTTGCGGGTGACGAAAGTCTCACCGCGGATCGGGCTCTCGTGATTGAAGAGAATGCCGTTGGATGCATGGATGTCATAGGCCTCGCGGTAGTTCACCGTGATCCAGTAGGCATAGAGCTTTGCCGCGGCATAGGGAGAGCGCGGATAGAAGGGTGTGCTTTCGCGTTGCGGCACCTCACGCACCAGACCGTAGAGCTCCGAGGTCGAGGCCTGATAGAAGCGACACTGCTTTTCCAAACCCAGGATGCGAATGGCCTCGAGCAGGCGCAAGGTACCCAGGCCATCGGCGTTGGCCGTGTACTCCGGCGATTCGAAGCTGACCTTCACATGACTTTGGGCAGCCAGATTGTAAATCTCGTCCGGCCTGATTTGGCCGATCAGACGAATGATGCCGACGCTGTCGGTTATATCGCCATAGTGCAGGTGGAATCTGGTGTCTGCTTCGTGGCTGTCTTTATAAAGGTGATCGATCCGCTGTGTGTTGAAAGACGATGAGCGGCGCTTGACGCCGTGAACCTCATAGCCCTTGTCCAACAGCAGCTCGGCCAGATAGGCCCCGTCTTGGCCCGTGACACCGGTGACCAGCGCAGTCTTGCGATCCCTCAACGTTTGCAAATCCTTAGCTCTCGACCCATCAGGCCAAGCCATCGACTGGGCCTCTACCAAGTGCTCTCGGCAGCAAATCCCAACCACCCGGACAAACCGGACATTGCCATGCCGATCACCGCTTTCCCCGTTCGATACGACATGCGGCTAGCCACCAGATTCACTCCAGGAGGTTTGCCTAACGCATCGACTTCAGAACGTCAATCTCGAAGGCGCGACCCTTCAAGAGAATGGACAATCCGCTTCAGGCAACGAGCGGTCGGCCCTGTCAACGAGCGGTCGGCCCTGTCAGTCGGCGATGCGGATTGGGGCCTTGGGTCGGGGCCTTCCCGACCCGGCGCAGTCCGCCTTCGCGCCCAGAGGAACGGCCGATTCGCTGCCGACCGCTCGGGCCGTCCGACAAGGAAGTTCGGCACGACCGGCATTGGCCTGGGCTCGTTGTCGCAGATCGCCGAGCAAGGTCGGTCCTTGTCATCATGCCGATCTTGCGTCGCCCTTCACGGTCGCCAAAGTGCGGCCTCGCCAGGCAGCACGCAGGCTGTCCTCTCTCTGCCATTCCCATCCCCTCGCCGGGAGCGTTTCAGTCTATGTCCAAAATCGCCGTCATTCCTACATTTGAGCAGCCGCAGGTTTGCGGCGATTTTCTCGCAAAGCTGTTGTGGTTTCTGGCACCTGCGAGCGACTCGATCTCTGCTATCTCACTCCATGCGGGTTTCGGCGCGCTGCCCCAAGAGGTCCCCAAGAAGCTCGATCCGAATATCTTGACCTCGGAAGCGAGCCGCGCCTTTTTGTAGAAAGCGGACCTGATACTAAAGCGGACCTGATACTACCGCCATCCAGCGACGCGGCATGAATAGCCAGTTTGACGGACGCGGACATCGTCGTGGTTTGGCAGAAGGCGGCGATTGCCGGCTTGCTCGCGACCCTGGAGGCGGACAAGAGAGAGCGTCAGATTGTCGTTCTCGACGAGGCCGGTACTCCTTTTGTAGGGACCCGCTTGTCCGCTTTGGCAAAATCTCTCCAATCCAATCGGGAGGCTCTGGTGGAGCGATCACGCTCGGCGTACCAAAACTTCAAGGCCAGCCTGGACAAGAAGATCGGCTACCTCGTCGGCAATGGTCCCTCGCAGGCGGAGTGTTTGCGGCTGCCCTGAAGGTCTCGACGAAATCCCGATCGCGGTCAGGCTGGGCTTGCCTCTCGAACTGCGCCGCTCCCTGGCCGGCACAAACATCGTCGAAGCCATGAACAGCGTTATCCGGCAGGTCAGCGGCAACGTGAAACGCTGGCGGGACGCCAAAATGGCCCTGCGCTGGACAGCAGATGCAATGTTCGAAGCCAGGAAAGGCTTCCGTCGCATCCAGGCCTACAAGCCGCTACCCATTCTCAAGCAGGCTCTCATCGAGCACCGCCAAAAGCGCCAGCTTGACCGGATCGAGGGCGCCGCATAACCTCCCATCGAGCAGCGCCGCTCAGGCGAGTGCCAACATCACACGGGACAATCCCGTGTCGGCTCCCTTACCCCCCTTCAATGACGTCTTTCCCTTGGTCACCCTAGACCAAGTCCGCGCTGGACTCGCCAAAAATACTATCGCCTCCAGAGCCGCCATAAAGAAAATAAATTTCCAAACATCCAGAGAGCGTATCATTGTCAGAGAGACCGTAAGTGTAATCGGTCGAACTGGTTCCGACGATAGTATCCGCGTCCGAGGTGCCAATGCTTGTCGCCATAACGCGTCCTTCCAAAGTTAAGCAGTCTGTTGCTGTCCCGGTTTCCTATCTGGAGCAGATGCACCAATCACTGAATCGATTGTGATGTGACGGGATGATGCAAGTCTGATTGAAGGTCTCCAGACATGGAGGTCCTGGATGGGACGAGCATCGAGTGGCGATCTGCGGGTTCGTGTTTCGAAGGCATCGCAGGCGGGCCTGTCGGCGCGTGGTGCGGCGGCGTGGTTCGGCGGCGCGGTTCGGCGGCGCGGTTCGGTGTGGCGCCATCGACCGCGATCCGCTGGATGAAAGCGGGCGAAAGCCGGTGAGGTGGAGCCGCGACCGACCGGTCGTCGACGCGGGTCGAGCCTCGATGGGCATGAAGGCTTCATCGTGGGCCTGATTGAGACTGACCCTGATTGAGATTGACAAGGACATCACGTTCAATGAGATGGTGGCGCGCCTCGCGGACGAGCGCGACGTCCGGATTGGCCGGAACGCGCTGAACAACTGGCTGCGCAGGTGTGGCTTCACGTACAAAAAACCGCGCACGCATTGGAGCAGGAGCGGTCGGAGGTCTTGAGAAAGCGCCAGGCCTGGTTTGACAGCCAACTCGACTTCGATCCGGCCAGGCTGGTCTTCATCGACGAGAGGGGCCTGTCGACGAAGATGGCGCGGCTGCCTGGGCGTTCCAGGCGGGGCGAGCGCTGTCGCGCGGGCATCCCCCACGGGCATTGGAAGACAACCACCTTTACCGGCGCGCTTCGGCTGACCGGAATGACCGGAATGACCGCGCCGACGATGCTCGACGGCGCCATGAATGGCGTCGCTTTTCTTGCCTATATCGGGCAAGCGCTGGCGCCGACCCTCAATCCCGGAGATGTCGTGATCATGGATGACTTGCCGGCGCACAGGGCCGCCGGCGTCCGCCAGGCCATCGAGGCCACAGGCGCCACCCTCACATATCTGCCGCCCTACAGTCCCGACTTCAACCCAATCGAGATGGCTTTCGCCAAGCTCAAATCACTGATCCGCGCAAAGGCCGAAAGAACCGTCAGCACCCTCTGGAATACCGTGGGCGACATCATCGGTCTGTTCGAGCCGCAAGAGTACGCAAACGATTTCGCACCAGCAGGCTATGACACTTCATGAAATGAATGTGCTCCAGTTCTCACCGAAGAGGTCACGGGGGAGACTCCAATCAGCGAAGGCGGCCAGCTCGTCGAGTTGGACCCGATTGTCATTGAAAGCATGGCGGGGAGGGCAAGATCTCATCCGCGTCCTTCCTCTACAGCCCTCCCGAACCGATACCAAACCTAGATCCGATCCAAATCCTAACTCCTGTCTCCGATCTAGCCCTCGCTGGCACATATGGCCGAATCGTGCCCGGCTAGTCGGCGATCCGGGCGAGACTGAAGGCCTGATCCCGAAGACGGCGCGGCGAGAGGTTTTGGCACTCGACTCGCCAGGCATGACTCTGGCTCGGATCGTGGCTGCCGATCGGGCCAGGGACGTGATCGATACGCGTCAGCGAGCAGTTGTCCACCATCATGCGCAGGGCAGGCTCGGGATGCAGGCCCAAAGCCACGGCAAGAGCGGCACGGATGGTGCCGCCGTGCGTCACCGCGACAATGTCGCGGCCTTTGAACTCAGCCGAAAGTGCGTGGATCCGGTCACTGACGCGGTCCATCACATGCACGAAGGACTCGCCGCCAGGTGGTGCCGCTTCGGCCGGCGCCAGCCAGAAGCGATGCCAGTGACCTAGGTCGCCATTGCGGACGTCTTCATAGGTGCGCCCCTGCCAATCGCCGAAATGCTGCTCCATTAGCTCTGGATAGGCAATCGGCCGGGGCGTCTCGCTGGCCATGCGTTGACGGATGGCATCGGCGGTCTGGATGGTGCGCAAGAGGGTCGAGGTGACCCAGACCGCATCCTTCGGCATCAGACCGGCGAGAGCCTCGAAGGTCGAGGGGTCATCGACATCGCAAGGGTGGTCGCACTGTCCGTAGAGGCGGCCCTGATTGGCGGTAACGGGTGCGTGGCGTATCCACCACCAGCGGGTCTCGGTCATATCTCGCAACCTTTCGAGCTTAGGCGAAGAGCGCGACGGCAGCCAGCAGCGCCGCAATTTCTCCGCACTGCTCCAGCCCACCGAGCACGTCGCCGGTATAGCCGCCGATCTGCCGACGCGCCAATGCCCAGACTGCAAGGAACGTCATCGCCAGAAGCAGGCTTGTCAGCAGCGCAAAATCCAAGTGCCCCGACATCAAAAGACTCGCAGCTGAAAGCAAGCCCAATCCCAGGACAAGAGCCGAGGCCGCCCTGGCCGCACGCGGCCTGCCGGCGGAGACCGACTGACCCTCACTGCGAGCCACGGGCATGACCGCCATCAACAGCGGCAGTGGCGCCCGTGCAGCCGCGTGCGCGGCCAGGAGAGACAGGAACAGAAGCTGCCACCCGGTCCCGGCCAGAGCCGCCAAGGCGGCGGCCCGCAACAGCAGGCTGACGATCAAGGCAAGCACACCGTAGCTGCCCAGACGACTGTCGCGCATGATCTCCAGGCGTCGTTCAGGCGTCCAGCCGCCACCGAACCCATCGGACATGTCGGCTAGGCCGTCCTCGTGCAGAGCGCCGGTCAGGAGCAGTCCGGCGGCAAGCGCCAGGACCGCAGCCAACCAAGCCGTCAGTCCGCACCAGAGGGCGAGGATCGCCACGCCGCCGGCCAGCAGGCCGACCAGGAGACCAACCAGAGGAAAGCACCAGCACGCGCGCGCCAAGTCGCTGGCCCGCTGCTGCGCTCCAAGCGGCAGCGGGAGGCGGGTCAGAAAGACCAATCCGAGGCGCAGATCAGAGGCGATCGTCGCTGTCACGCTTCCCAAGACCCTTCCTCTATGACCCTGCCATGCTGCGCCACTTCGGCCTGCTGCGAGCAAGGGGGATTGCACAATCAGGCGATTTTACAGTAGCAGCTTCCCTGGCTGCGGCCAAACACCCCGACCGCTGGGATGCCTGCACCACAAGACAGACATAAGCGGGTTGGCTAATCCTTGCCAATCCCACTTGGAGCCCACCCCACGATGAGCGCGCCCGACACTCCCTCGAGCCTCGATGAGATTCGTCTTCTTCTAAGAGAGCTACCTGCGGCCGATCTCGGCGCCAAACGTGCCGTGCAAGAGCGACAGCTGGAGCTCTTGAAGCCACAAGGTGCACTCGGCCGCCTGGAGGAATTGGCTGCCTGGCTGGCGGCTTGGCAAGGCAGAGCCGATCCGCATATGGTACGCCCGCGAGTCGCCGTTTTCGCCGGCAACCACGGTGTCGCCGAGCAGGGTGTTTCGGCCTTTCCGGCCAGTGTGACGGCACAGATGATGCAGGCTTTCATCGCCGGCCAGGCGGCCATCAATCAACTCTCGGCCTTGGCCGATGCCGACCTCAGGATCTACGAGTTGGCCTTGGATCAACCGACGGCCGACATGAGCCTGGGTCCGGCCATGAGCGAAGAGGATGCGGTGCGCGCCATTGCCTACGGCATGATCGCTGTCGAAGAGGGCTTCGATTGCATGGCACTGGGCGAAATGGGAATTGCCAACACCACCGCCGCCGCGGCGCTGTCAGCCGGTCTGTTCGGTGGCAGCGGCGCCGACTGGGCAGGGCCCGGGACCGGTCTTGCAGACGCTGCGCTTGCAAACAAGGTCGCAGTGATCGACCGCGCGCTTGCCGCGAACGTCAGCGTTCTAGGCGATCCCTTGGCGACACTCTGTGCCCTCGGTGGCTTTGAACTCTGCGCGATCATGGGCGCAACCATCGCCTGCCGCCTGGCCCGCACGCCAGTGGTCTTGGACGGCTTCGCCTGCACGGCCGCAGCCAGCGTGCTGCACGCCATCCGCCCGGAACTGCTGGATCACTGCCTGGTTGCCCACGTCTCGGCCGAACCCGGTCATCGCCGCCTCTTGGCCGCAATCGACAAAGCACCCCTGCTCGACTACGGGATGCGCTTGGGCGAAGCCTCGGGCGCAGCCTTGGTTTTGCCGATCCTGAAGGCGGCTTGCGCCTGCCACAATGGCATGGCGACATTTGCGGAAGCCGGCCTTATCGACTAAGCAGGCCTGTCCAGGCAACGACGCAGAGCCTCGGCAAGGGCGCGTCGTTCGAATGGCTTTCTGGGAAACGGCGTGCGGGAACCCAAATCGCTGGGCTCAGCCACGTTACCTGACATGAGAATAATCCGCAGATCGGGTTGAGCGGCGCGCGCATCTTCGACAAAGGCCGCACCTCCCTGTCCACCCGGCAGCAGCAGATCGATCAGGCCCGAATTTTTTCCACTGGCCTTTTTCATGAGCGCGCGCACCTCGGCCGCTGTGGAGGCCTGCAGAACACGGTAACCCAAGTTTCCCAGCGTTCTGGCGGTCAACTGCCGCAAATCCTCGTCATCCTCAAGCAGCAGAATAGTCTCTCCGCGTCCCGGCGGCAGAGGGACGGCATCGCGTTCCCTCCTCCGGCCGATGTCTGGGGCCGCTTCCGGCCAGAAAGAGTGACATGATCGTTCCTACGCCCACGAGACTCTGGCAGAGGTGTGGCCCGCCGGACTGCTTGGCAAATCCATAGACCATGGCCAATCCCAAGCCACTGCACTTCCCGAACTTCTTGATGGTGAAGAAGGGCTCAAAGGCGTGCATGCGGGTCTCCGACGACATGCCATGCCCGTCGTCAGCGACCTCAGGCATGACATAGGGTCCTGCCCCGACCTTGGTTGCCGCGGGCGGCTTGGGTACGCACCGGCAGGCTATTCTCAAAGTCCCGTCCGTGCCGATCGCATCACGGGCGTTCAAGGCCAGATTCAGCAGAGCCATTTCGACCTGTCCCGGATCGGCAAGCGCACGGACCGGCCCCGACTCCATCTTGCGCTCGATGCGAATGTCCGGCCCCAAGGTGCGTGACAAGAGATCGATCATGCGCTCGACCAGTGCAATCAAATCGATTGAGCGAAGTTTCAATGTCTGTTGGCGGGCGAAAGCCAAGAGCGAGTGCGTCAGCTCCGCCCCGCGCGTGCTCGCATGCAAGATCGGCTGTGTGAGGCTCGGATCGTTCTCGGCGCGCTCGGAAAGCAGCTCCGCATTACCCTGGATGATAGCCAAGAGATTGTTGAAGTCATGCGCTACGCCGCCCGTCAAACGGCCGACCGCCTCCATCTTCTGCGCTTGCGCAAGACGTATCAAGGTCTGCTTCTGCTCGGAGATGTCCGTGGTGATGCTACAGGTGCCTATTTGTTCCATCCCGGATGGTCACATAGACCCTCGCCGGCGGGCGCTGTTCGTGGCACGCTCCATCCTGGGTGCGGTTCGGGACGGAGGACGAGCATGCCGATCTCTCTTCACAAGCAGGCGACGACGACGCCGAAGGTGCGGGCGGCGATCCAGGCGAGCGACGAGCCGGCTCGGGTCCTGGCCGAGCGGTATGGGATCTCCGAGCAGACCGTGTGGAAGTGGCGGAAGAGGGACAGCGTCCACGACCGGAGCCACACGCCACACAAGCTGCAGACGACGCTGACACCAGCTCCAGGAGGCTGTCGCCGTGTCTCTGCGCAGGACCCTGCTGTTGCCCTTCGACGACCTGCTGGCCTTGGTCCGCGAGTTCCTGAATCCGGATGTCTCGCGCTCGAGGCTCGACCGCCTCTGCGTGGAGCTTGGCATCGAGCACCGCCCCGCTCCGCCGATGCGGCCCGAAACGAACGGCAGGGTGGAGCGTTTCAACGGCCGGATCGAGGACGTCCTGCAGAGCCACCGCTTCCTCTCCGGCGAGGATCTTGAGCGGACGCTCCTGCGCTACGTCCGTCTTTACGACGGTCAGCTCCCGCAATCCGTGCTCAAGGGGCGCCAAGCCCAGACGCTCGCGCGTCAGCGACTGGATCCAACCGACTACCTGGTCGGGTAAACCGGCCGAGACAGGTTCGCCGGCTATGCAAGCGACGACCTGGTGCCTTGCCCCCGTGGTCGAAAAAAAGCAGCCACACAGCGGCAAAATTCGGCTATACTGGGGTCGAAGATATGAGCCAGCGGAAACTTTTTGTAATTTTAGTTGATTTTCGAAGCCGGTTCTGCCTAGAATTCTGTTACTCGGCTCGATACGGTGGCACTCAACAACAGATCGCCGAACCTAGGCCGGGGACAGGTTTGCCTGCGTGCACAGCAATTGCGGTGTAGCCGGTGGGTTTGCTCTAGGGGATGGCATCCAATCCGCCAGGCAAAGAGACCGTGAGGTTTCTGTGCGCGTTAGTGCTGCTCTGATCAATAGCACTTGGCTCAATGGAGGGTTAGCCTGATGCCGGAAGCCGCTTCTCAAGCGCAGCTCGATGCGCTGGTTGTGATATTCACCGAGTTTTACTATTGGCTCACCGTTGCTCTGATGTTCCTCATCCATGTCGGGTTCTGCATGTATGAGGTCGGGGCGTCGCGCCGCAAAAACATGATGCACACCCTGATGAAGAACACCATGTTGATCCCCTTGGTCACCGTGACCTTCTTCCTTTTCGGGTGGTGGATCTATTTCGCCTTTCCCAACGGCCCCTTCATCTACGGAGGTTTGGGTCTGATCGATGCGCCGCACGCAGTCCCTTGGTCCGAACTCATGGGGACGCATCTGGGCGGCCCCTCGCCCAGCGGAGCAACTGACCCAGCGGACAATGCCTTCTGGGCGAGAATCAACGGCGTTTTCTGGGCCGCTTTCCTGCTGTTCTCCTGGACCGCGGCCTCGATCGTGTCCGGTGCCGTGATCGAACGCATTCGCTCGGGCGCCTTCTGGCTGATTGCGGTTCTGGTCGGCTCTTTCACCTGGATCATCGATGCCGCTTGGGGCTGGCACTACGATGGCTGGATGGTGAAGCTGCTGGGCTATCACGATGCCTATGCCTCGGGGGTGATCCATGCGATCGCCGGTGGTGCCGCCTTGGGCGTCCTGGTGCACCTGGGCCCGCGCATCGGCAAGTTCCGCGCCGACGGAACGCCACGCAACATCGTGCCGCACAATCCCTGGCTGGTGACGGTCGGACTGTTTCTGATCTACACCGGCTTCTGGGGCTTCTACGTGGCCTGTAACGTGCCGATCATCGATGCAGCCTCGATCGGGGCTGAGGGTGATGCCTTCACCGCGACCAACATCTACCTGACGCCTACGACCCTGTCGGCGATCACCTTCAACTTCCTGATGTCGCTGGCTGGTGGCCTCATGGCAGGCTATGTGATCTCCAAGGGCGATGCCTTCTGGACCTATTCGGCCGGCTTGGCGGGTATCATCACGGCTTCGGCGGGCAACGATCTCTATCATCCGATCGAGGCCATGTTCGTTGCCGTCATCGGTGTCTGGGTTGCCTATCGCATGCACTTCTGGGTTGAGCGTCGCTTCAAGATCGACGATGCCGTGGGCGCAGTTGCCGTGCACGGCTATGCCGGTTTCGCCGGCCTGATCATCGCCGGCTTCCTGCTTTGGGGTCACCCCTCCTCCGGTTTCGAAGGCTATGCCCCGATCACGCCCTGGGGTCAGCTGGCCGGTGCGATCATCATGTTCGGTGTCCTGGGCTTCCTGCCGACCTACATCGTGGCAGGCGTTCTGAAGGGCGTCGGCGTCTTGCGCATACCCGAGAAGCTGGAACTGGCCGGCCTCGACTTCGCCGACTACCACGACCGCTACCTCTCTGAAGAGGATGTGGCCGAGGCCGAACGCGAAGAAGCCCGCCGTCACGGTATCATCAGCTAATGGGTCGCATGAAAGGAACGAAGCAATGAGCACGACACCTGTCGAGAGCTGGGCCGTCGACCTGAATACCCTCGGCCCCGTTTACCCCTTCGTCGGTATCGAAGGCATCCTGGTGATTGCCGCCGTGGTCTTCTGGGTCGGCTGGCATGTCATCCAGATGACATCGGAGAACAAGACCTACGAAGAGAACCTGCGCCTCCTGGAGGATCCACAAGCCATGGAGAATGCCTATGCCGCAGGAGAAAAACGTTCTGTGGACTAGGATCTGTGGCTAGATAACGGCGTTCTTGCGCCGAAAAGAGGGGCGGCGTGGGTCAGAAGATCGACGCCGCCCCTTGACATTCGGCCCGTACGGATAGATCCGAACAGGAATTCGAATTCAACTGCGCGTTTAGAACATCCGTACCATCAACCGGAATCTCGGAGGAACGAGCGATGGCTGTGATTACCGGAACCGATGGACCCGACGTACTGTCCGGCACTGATTTGGCGGACCTGATCGACGGTCTCTACGGCCTCTCTGGAACCGACATCCTGTGCGGTCGAAGTGGCAACGACACGCTCTACGGGGCCGATGGCGACGATTCTTTAACCGGCGCCTCGGGCGATGACGAACCCGCGGACCAGGGCCAGCAGGTCGTCGAGGGGCAACAGCAGGGTCTTGCGCAGAGACACGGCGACAGCCTCCTGGGCTGGTGTCAGCGTCGTCTGCAGCTTGTGCGGCGTGTGGCTCCGGTCGTGGGCACTGTCCTGCTTCCGCCACTTCCACACAGTCTGCTCGGAGATCCCGTACCGCTCGGCCAGGACCCAAGCCGGCTCGGCACTCTCCTGGATCGCCGCCCGCACCTTCGGCGGCGTCGTCGCCTGCTTGTGAAGAGAGATCGGCATGCTCGTCCTCCGTCCCGAACCGCGCCCAGGATGGAGCGTGCCACGAACAGCGCCCGCCGGCGAGGGTCTATGTGATCATCCGGGATGGAACACAAGTATGGTCATGCTCGTCCCTCCGCTCGGTACCGACGCCCGTCAAGCAAATCGGTGTCTCGTCAGCTACATGTGAATGGCCCGACCGGCCACGCCCAGTGCTGCTTCCTTCACCGCTTCGTTCAAGGTCGGGTGACCGTGGAACGAGCGGGCGAGGTCTTCCGAGCTGCCTCCGAACTCCATGGCAACCACCACCTCGTGGATCAGGGTGCCGGCTTCGGGGCCGATGATGTGGCACCCCAGGATGCGGTCGCTCTTGGCTTCGGCCAGGATCTTCACGAAGCCGTCGGTGGCATTCATTGCCCGGGCCCGGCCATTGGCGGTGAAGGGGAACTTGCCGACCTTGTAGGCGACCCCATCCGCCTTTAGTTCCTCCTCGGTCTTGCCAACCGTGGCCACCTCCGGCCAAGTATAGACGATACCCGGCACGGTCTCGTAGTTCACATGCCCGGCACCACCGGCCAGCATCTCGGCAACCGCGATGCCTTCTTCCTCGGCCTTGTGCGCCAGCATCGGCCCGGCGATGACGTCGCCGATGGCATAGATGCCCTCGACCGTGGTGCGCCAGTGGTCGTCGGTCGCGATCCGTCCCTTCGAATCCAGCTCCACGCCGGCCGCATCCAGGCCGAGACCGGCGATGCGCGGCTTGCGTCCCACGGCAACCAAGAGAACGTCGGTCTGCATCTCCTTGGCCTCGCCGCCGCCGGCGGCCGGCTCCAGGGTCAAGGTAACGCCGCCGTCGCCGGCCTTGGCACCCGTCACCTTGGTCTTAAGCTTGAAGCTCATGCCCTGCTTTTTCAGGGTGCGCTGGAACTGCTTGGAGATCTCCTGATCCATCGTCGGCACCAAGCGCGCCAGGAACTCCACCACGGTGACATTGGTGCCCAGCCGCTGCCAGACCGAGCCCAGTTCGAGGCCGATGTAGCCGCCGCCGATCACCACCATCTCCTTCGGTACCTCTTCCAGGTCGAGCGCGCCGGTTGAGGAGACGATGCGCTTCTCGTCAACCTCGATGCCCGGCAGGTCGATCGAGTCCGAGCCGCTGGCGATCACGATGTGCTTGGTCTCGTAGAGTGTACCGCCGACGCTCACCTTGCCGGCCACTTCGACCTTGGCCGTGCCCTTGAGCCAGGTGACCTTGTTCTTCTTGAAGAGAAACTCGATGCCTTTGACGTTGGCATCCACCACCTTGTCCTTGTGATCCAGCATCTGATCCAGGTCGAGCGAGACGCCTTCGGCCTTGACCCCGAAGCCGGAGAGCGCATGCAACGCCTCTTCGTACTTTTCCGAAGCCTGCAGCAAGGCCTTGGAGGGGATGCAGCCGACATTGAGGCAGGTGCCGCCCAAGGTCTCCCGCTCTTCCGCACAGGCGACCCGAAGGCCCAGTTGGGCCGCCCGGATGGCGCAGACATAGCCGCCCGGTCCGGCGCCGATGACAATCAGGTCGAAGCTCTCGTCGGCCATGGGTGTTTTCCCTTCTCTCAGTTTGGCTGTGACGTCTGGCGTGAGCTTAGCGCAATGCCCCACGGGCGGGAAGCGCTGGCGAACGCCAATCGACTGCGCTAGAAGGGCGGCCATGTTGATCCCAGCCCTCCTCCGCTCCATCGGCCAGCTGACCGACCCGAAGATTTGGAACATCCTCTTCAAGTCGATCCTGGTCGCCATCGCCATCTTCATCGCCTCGACCCTGCTGGTCTGGGGCTTGACCAGCCTGATCCCATCAACCGGTGAGGGCACAATCGATTCCTGGCTGGATCCGCTGATCAACCTCTCGGTGCCAGTCGCCATGCTGTTTGCCGGCTACTTCGTCTTCCCGGCTCTGGTCACCATCGGCATCAGCTTCTTCCTCGACGACGTGATGGCGGCGGTCGAGGGCAAATACTATCCCAAGCGTCCTGCCAGTCGCCAGGTCGGCACCGTTGAGGACGTCTGGGTCGGCGTGCGCCTGCTGGTCGTCATGGTGATCGTCAATATCGCCATCCTGCCGATTTACGTGGCCCTGCTGATCACCGGCATCGGCGCGCCGCTGCTCTATTTGGGCGTCAACGCCTATCTGCTGGGGCGCGAGTATTTCGAGATCGTGGCGATCCGCCACATGACCCGGACCGAGATGGACGGCAAGCGCAAGGAGCGTAGCCTGCTGACCTTCCTCACCGGCTTCATCATCGCGCTCATGTTCTTCGTGCCGATCGTGAACCTACTGGCCCCGATCGTCGCCGCCTCGCTGATGACCCATGTGGTGCAACGCCGCGCCCTGCCGCCGCAGAGGGACTAGGCTGCAAGCTTGGCCCTGGACGGCAGATCGAACCGGCGAAGGATCAGGCCGGTTCCGAAATATCTGATGAATGGATAATCATTTCTATCGTACTTTGTGGGCAGACCTGTACTATCTTTCCTTGTGAGAATGCGAAATTATCGACGGAGAGCGATATGGGGGCGCTGGCCGACCACTCGAGAGCCAAGAGGGAGACCTGACCCATGGCCGTTATTGTTGGTACCACCAGGCCGGATACCCTAACCGGCACCGATCTTACAGATACGATTTTTGGCCTCGATGCCGGCGACCGGCTCTACGGTCGGGCCGTTCCGGACACCCTCTACGGTGCTAGAGCACATTCATTTTATGAAGGGTCATAGCCTGCTGGTGCGAAATCGTTTGCGCACTCTTGCGGCTCGAACAGACCGATAATGTCGCCCACGATATTCCAGAGGGTGCTGACGGTTCTTTCGGCCTTTGCGCGGATCGGTGATTTGAGCTTGGCGAATGCCATCTCGATTGGGTTGAAGTCGGGACTGTAGGGCGGCAGATATGTGAGGGTGGCGCCTGTGACCTCGATGGCCTGTCGGACGCCGGCGGCCCTGTGCGCCGGCAAGTCATCCATGATCACGACATCTCCGGGATTGAGGGTTGGCGCCAGCGCTTGCTCGCTATAGGCAAGAAAAGCGACGCCATTCATGGCACCGTCGAGCACCATCGGCGCGGTCATTCCGGTCAGCCGAAGCACGCCGGTAAAGGTGGTTGTCTTCCAATGCCCGTGGGGGGATGCCCGCGCGACAGCGCTTGCCCCGCCTGGAACGCCCACGCAGCCGCGCCATCTTCGTCGACAGGCCCGTCTCGTCGATGAAGACCAGCCTGGCCGGATCGAAGTCGAGTTGGCTGTCAAACTAGGCCTGGCGCTTTCTCAAGACCTCCGGCCGCTCCTGCTCCAATGCGTGCGCGGTCTTTTTTGTACGTGAAGCCGCACCCGCGCAACCAGTTGTTCAGCGCGCGCCGGCCAATCCGGACGGATGACGTCGCACTCGTCCGCGAGGTGCGCCACCATCTCATTGAGCATGATGTCCTTGTCAGTCTCAATCAGGGTCAGTCTCAATCAAGCCCACGATGAAGCCTGCATGTCCATCGAGGCTCGACCCGCGTCGACGACCGGTCGGTCGCGGCTCCACCTCACCGGCTTTCGCCCGCTTTTATCCAGCGGATCGCGGGCGATGTCGCCACACCGAACCGCGCCGCAGCACCACGCGCCGACAGGCCCGCCTGCGATGCCTTCGAAACACGAACCCGCAGATCGCCACTCGATGCTCGTCCCATCCAGGACCTCCTTGTCTGGAAACCTTCAATCAGACTTGCATCATCCCGTCACATCACAATCGATTCAGTGATTGGTGCATCTGCTCTAGCGGCAGCGATACCGCCTCTTCGGCGGTCTGGGAAACAACAGCATCCTTGGCCAAAGCAGAGGCGATTCCTTCCTCTACGTCGGGCGTGGCGCCGATGCCATCTACGGCGGCGCGGATGTCGACGCCTCGATCCGCGGCAACAGCGGCAGCGATCGTATTTTCGGTGACATCGGAAACGACATCTTCCTCTTCGGCGGTGGCGGAGGCGATTCTCTCTTCGAGGCGCGCGACGGGGCTGACAGCATCTGGGGCGGCCGTGGCGGAGATTCGCTGCTCTCCGGCGACGACTTCATTGCCGGTCACAGCGGTAACGACGGCTTCTTTGCCGGCGCCAGCGGAGACGACCGACTGTTCGGTGGCGAGGGCAAGAACGTCAGCCTCTACGGCGGCGGCGACGACAACGACAGTATCTATGGCGATGCTGACGGCGATATCGAGATCTTCGGCGATTCCGGTTTCGATTTGATCGAGGGCGTCGAGGGAACCGACATTTCTCTCTATGGAGGCTTGGGAGAAGACCATCTGCGCGGCGGCTCGGGTCCGATGCCTTTCTCTTCGGCGGCTCCGGAGCGCGCGGATCATGTCAGCGGCAGCACGGGTGCCGACAGCCTGCTTTACGGCGACGACGGCACGGATTCTCTGCTCTTTGGGGGAACAGGCAACGACCGGTTAGCCGGCGGCAGCGGCGCCGATGTCAGCCTTGTCGGCGGCGTCGGCGACGACACCATCCGCGGAGACGGTGGCGCCGATAGCATGCATGCTGCTAGGCAACAGCGGTGACGATCATCTGGCCGGCGGCAGCGGCCCGGACAGCGACCTTTACGGCGGCAGCGGTGAAGATGGCCTCTATGGCGGCACCAATGACGACAGTCGTTTCGAGGGTAGAGAAGGCGACAACAGCCTCTATGGCGAGTCGGCCATGACCGCACCTTCGAGGGAGGTTCGGGCGAGGACGAGATCTTCGGCGGTTCGGCTGTCGACTCACTGCTGTTGGGAGGCGAGGACAATGATCGCATCTTCGGCGACAGCGGCCGAGACTCCGACCTCTTCGGCGGACGCAATGCAGATTTGCTCTATGGCTGAGATGGCGCGGATGCGCAACTCTACGGTGATTCGGGAACCGACCGTCTGATCGGCAATCTGGGCGACGACGAGGCCTTTTTCGGTGAGGCCGGCAACGACACCCTGAACGGCAGCGGCGGCAACGATTCATTCCTCTATGGCGGGGACGGGCGGGACTTTGTCCGCTGTGGCGTCGGCGACGACAGCGCGCTTTTCGGGGACAGCGGCCGCGATAGCCTTTAGGGAGAAAGCGGCAGCGACCAACTCTTCGGCGGAAGTCGAGACGACAGCCTCTATGGCGACGCCGGCGACGATCTCTTCGTCGTCGCCTCTCAGGCGGAGATCGAAGCGGGCGAGACCTACGACGACAGCGCCGGGACCGATACCCTGCTGCTGGGCAGCGGCGTCACCGTCCCGGCAGGAGTGGTTCTGACTTCCATCGATGTCATCGACATGATGTGAGCGTTCGGTTCGAAACTCGCATCACCGACCCGCACCATTTGGCGCGTTTCGAAACTGACACGAAACCGCCAAGGTCATACAGAGGAGAAGCCGCCTTCCAGCATCAAGATCTCTCCGTTCATCAAGGCTGAGGCTGGCGCGGCCAGATAGAGTGCCAGATCGGCGACCTCGATGGGCCGGCCGAAGCGGCCCAGCGGGGTCTTGTCGATCATCGGCTGGCCTTTGGCCGGATCGCCCCAGATCTCGAGTCCCATGGGGGTCAGGATGACGGTCGGGCAGATGGCGTTGACCTGGATGTTGTGTGGCGCCCATTCGGCCATCAGCGACTTGGTGAGCGCGTTGAGCCCGCCCTTGGAGGCCGCATAGGCGGCATGATCCTTGGCCGCGATCACCCCGGTTTGCGAGGAGATCATGATGATCTTGCCCCAGCACTGGCGGATCATGGCCGGCGCCAAGGCCTGCGACAGCAGCAGGGGCGCGCGCAGATTGATTGCCAGGGTGCGGTCCCAGTCCTCGACCGAGACCTCGAGCGCCGGATCCACCAGGGCCACTCCCGCGGCATTCACCAGGATGTCGATTGTCTCCCAAGCCGCCAGCGCCTTCGCAGCGGCAGCCCGGGTGGCCTCGACATCGGCCAGATCGGCCTCGATGATCAGGCTTTCGCGACCCTCGGCACGCACGGCTTCAGCGGTCTCGGCAAGACCGGCAGGATCGCGGGCCAGCAGCGCCACGTCGGCGCCGGCATCGGCAAAGACCTTGGCGATTTCCCGGCCGATCCCCTTGGAGGCACCGGTGACCAAAGCCCGGTGACCGGTCAAGGAAAAGCGTTCTCGCCAAGGGCGCATGACCGGCTACTCGAGGTTGGTGTGACGCTGGCGCAGGCTCTCCGGGCTCTCGCCCAAGCGCGCGCGCAGAGCCAAGACCAAGATCTCGAAGACCAGATACTGCGCACCCTCGTAGAGCGAACCCATGGGCAGAAGCGAGGCCGCCTGATCCGCCTTTCGGTCATCCGCCATCGTCTGGGCCGCCATCGTCTGGGCCGGCAGCAGCAGGACGTTGTCGGCTGCCTGCGGCACGCTGCCGTCGGGCTGGGCGGTGACGCAGAGCGTCCGTGCACCGGCCGCACTCGCCACCTCGAGTAGTGCTGCAACGGTCGAGAAGTGTCCTGGGCCGGCCGACACCAGCAGCAGATCCCTCTGCCCCAGAGGCGGCGTCGACATATCGCCGACGACATGCGCGTCCAGCCCCAGATGATAGAGCCGCATGGCGAAGGCCTTCATCATCAAGCCTTCGCGGCCGACGCCATAGAGCGCCAAACGCTTGGCTTTCGCGACTTCCGCTACGGCCGTTTCGGCGGCGCCTGCGTCCAGCCTGGCAAGGACTGCGCCCAGTTCCTCCAGCGCCTGCGCGCCCTGCTCATGAATGCCGGCCATCACGCGCCCTTACGCGCTCTGTTCGGCGCTGAAAACGACGCCCAGCGCATCGGCAAGCAAGCCGGTCTCATCGAGCAGATCGAGCAGGGTGTAGCGGCTGCGTAGGAATCGCGCCGCCAGGATCGTCGCACAGAGATCCTCGACCTCGACGCCGATATCGCTGGCGCGGATCGGCGCACCGGCCGCCGCCAGCAGGTTCTGCATCTCTCCCGCGCGCAGCAAATGGCCCTCCAAACGCTCGCGCAGGCTTGGCCAAACCTCCTGCAAGCGCTGCAAACGATCACGGAGCGCGTCGGATTCCAAATGCTTGGCCGCTGTTTCCTCCTTGGCCCGGCTGGTGATTTCCGGTTTGGAGAAGGTGGCATCGATCATCGCCGCCTTGGCCGCCATGTCGGGATGGCTGGCGACCAGGGCCTCTACATCGAGAGTCGTCAGATCGCGTTGGATGAGCCAGTCATAGAGGCGGAGCGCTGCCAAGCAGCCGACCGAAACGCAAGCGCCGTGCGATACCCGCTGACCCTCGTGCGTCAGGCCCCGCATCTCCCAGAGATGCGCAATCTGGTGATCGGAGCCCGAGGCCGGGCGCGAGGAGCCGTAGAACTCCATGGCCAATCCCGAAAGCGTCAAGCCGACGAAGAGATCAGCGGTAGCGGCGGGATCGCCGGCTACCAAGGCCTCCGGCGCCGCAAGCCAGCCAGGCAGGTTATCCTGCACCAGCGGCCAGGCCACTTCGTCCAGGGCCTCGATGCCCAGCGCATCGGCCACAATCCAGTCGCCGCCGGCCGGCACCTTTCCGGCCAGATCGCCATAGCCCCAGCCCGCCATCTCCCTTGGCGCCGCCGAGATTACCGAGAGGTCGGCCAGAATGGCCTTCGGCGGCGCACAGGCTACCGTTTTCTTGAAGCCGCAATCGCTGAGCGGTGCCCCGGCCGAGGCATAGCCGTCCATCGAGGCCGCAGTGGCAACGCAGAGATAGGGTCGACCCAGTTGGAAGGCCGCGTACTTGACCAGATCGTTCAAGACGCCTGAGCCGACGGCGATCGGGTGCGCCTGACCGTCTGAAATGCGGTCGCGCAGAGCCTCGGCCAGCTCCAGACTGGCTTTTGGCCGCGGCTCGGCCGGCAGGAGATGCCCCTCGACCGCGATGTCAGCCTCGGAGAGGCGCGCCGGCAGGGCGGCACCGGCAGCCGACCAGGTATTCTCGTCGGCGATCAAGAGCGCCGGGTCATCACCGAAAGCGCGCCGATAGAAAGGTACGAAGGCTTGCAGGGCCTCGGAATCGACCAGGATCTCGTCGATTGTACTCGAACGTTCAACGGCCGGGGCAACGACTGCCGCCATCCGCTCTTGCCACTGCGTCCTTGCCTCGCTCATCGTTCCTCGCTCGGGATCCCTCACTCCGGGTCCTCCACCCAAAGCTTGCCTCTTCCGTCAGCCGCGCAACGCATTGCCGTCCGGCGCAAAGAGGTGGACGCGTCGTTCCGCTAGATCCAACCCCACCGACTCCCCGGCCTTCAAGGACGAATCGCCATCGGTCTTTGCCACAACGCGGTCTCCGGCCGGCAAATTCACATGCAGATAACTCTCGCCGCCGAGCGATTCCTTGACCAGGATCTCGCCGGCCAGCTGCCCGGCTTCGGCCGAAGAGACGCTCAGATGTTCCGGACGGATGCCCAAACGCGCCGGCCCCCTTGCAGCCTTCATGGTCAAGGGCAAGAGGATATCGCCATAACGTGCGCCCTCGCTGTCGAGATCGACCTCGAGGAAATTCATACTGGGCGAGCCGATGAAGCCGGCGACGAAGTCGGTCTTGGGGTGGTGATAGAGGTCCAGCGGTGCGCCCACCTGCTCCACCCGGCCCTCGTTCAGGACCACGATCTTATCGGCCATGGTCATGGCCTCGACCTGATCGTGGGTCACGTAAATCATCGTCGAGCCGAGCTGGCGATGCAGCGCTTCAAGCTCGACCCGCATCTGGATGCGCAGCTTGGCATCCAGATTCGACAGCGGCTCGTCGAAGAGAAAGACCTTAGGCTCCTTGACGATGGCGCGGCCGATGGCGACCCGCTGCCGCTGGCCGCCCGAGAGCTGGCCCGGTTTGCGATCCAGATAGTCTTCCAGCTGCAGGGTCCGCGCCGCCTCGGCCACCCGTTCGGCCCGCTCTTCCGGCGACACCCCATTGATCTTCATGCCGAATTCGATGTTCTTGCGCACACTCATGTGGGGATAGAGGGCGTAGGACTGAAAGACCATGGCAACGCCCCGATCGGAGGGCGCGACGCGCGTCACCTCCTCCGCATCGAAGTGGATGGCGCCAGCTTCGATCCCTTCCAGCCCGGCAACGCAGCGCAGCAGGGTGGACTTGCCGCAGCCCGAGGGGCCGACGAAGACCACGAACTCCCCCTCCTCGATCTCCAGCGAGACATCGAAAAGGGCCTGGACCGGCCCATAAAACTTGTCGATTCCCGCCAATGTGACGCGTGCCAAGCCCGACTCCTCCTGCCTTTTCGGCCACCATAATCCGGATTACCGAAAGCCGCCTCGCCCGAGCCGAGAAAATTTGGCTTGACTGGATCGGGCAGTTATCCATTTGTATGTGTCTCGTTACATTTGGATCGTCAACCGAAAAATCGATCATCCACGGGAGGAGAGTTATGAAGCTGAGATCGCTTGCGGCTGCCGGTGCGTTGAGCGCCGGATTGGCTTTCGGCGGCGCCCAGGCGGCGCTTGCCTGGTCCCTGGAGGAGGCGGCGAAACCCTATGCCGGCACCGCCCTGGACGTGGTCTTCCTGCTGCGGCCGGGTTACGAAGCGGCCGAGAAGATGATCCCCGAGTTCGAGGAGAAGACAGGGATCGAGGTCAACATCATCAAGCTCCCTTATGAGAATGCTCTGGGTGAGCAGGTTCGCGACTTCGTCGCCGACGGCGATCTCGACATCGCCCTGATCGATCTGGTCTGGATCGGCAACTTCGCTGAGAACGAGTGGATCGTGCCGATCGACAAATTTACTGCGAACCCGGACCTGCTCGATCCCGAGCTCGATATGGAGGACTTCTTCCCGCTCGTGCTGAACGCCTTCGGCGGCTGGAACGGCACGGTCTACGGCCTGCCATTCGACAACTACTCGGGCCTGCTGTTCTACAACAAGTGCATGCTGGAGGAGGCTGGCTTCGACCGCCCGCCGGAGACCTGGCAGGAGCTGAAGGACGTCTATGGGCCGAAGCTGACCGGCAATGGCAAGCACGCCTTTGCGCTGCAGTCCAAGCGCAATGAAACCCAGTCTGCGGACAGCTTCGCCCGCGTGCTCTGGCCCTTTGGTGGCTCCTTCCTGGATGAGCACTTCCGCTCCAACCTGCTCTCGCCGGAGAGCCAGGCCGGCCTGTAGTTCCGCCAGGAGCTGATGGACATTATGCCCGAGGGCATCGTCGCCTACGATCACGCCGAGGCGGTGAACGGCCTGGCGCAGGGCGACGTCGCCATGATCACCGAGTGGTCGGCCTTCTATTCGACCCTGAAGGACCCGGCGACCTCCAAGATCGTCGACTGCCTGGCGATTGCGCCGGAGCCCAAGGGTCCGGCCGGGCGCAAGCCGGCCCTGGGTGGCTTCAGCTTGGCCGTCGCCAGCCAGGCCGACGAGGAGGAACAGGCGGCCGCCTGGCTGCTGATCCAGTGGCTGACCTCCAAGGCCAATGCCAAGCGCTATCTCGATATGGGCGGCGTGCCTGCCCGCCAGTCGGTCTACGACCTGGATGGCGTGGCCGAGCAGTACGACTTCGTTCCCGCCCTGGTCGAGAGCTGGCAGGAAGGCGTGCCGGAGTTCCGCCCACGCTTCGCCGAATGGCCGGAGATCACCGAGATCGTCCAGGAGTGGGGCACCAAGATCATGCTGGGCGAGGTGACCCCCGAAGAGGGCGCCAAGATCTTGGGCGAGCGCATGGAAGCGGTGCTCGAGGAGGCCGGCTACTATTCCGGCGAGAAGCCTTTAGCGCAGTAGTCTAGGATCGGATCGGGCGGCGGTACTCTCGCCGCCCGGTTCCCTGCCGGCAGCCTCGAGGATCTGCAGTCATGAAAGGGCGCGTCAAACGGCGGACGATCTGGTCTTTTCTCAGTCCCGCGGTCCTGACCCTGGCTCTGATCGGCATCGGGCCGCTGCTGTTTGCGGTCTACACCTCACTGCACAACTACAATCTGACGAAGCTGCGCAAGGTCAAGTTCATCGGCTTGGACAACTATGGCTTCGTCTTGAGCGACCCGGTCTTCTGGGATGCCATGCAGCGCACCTTCGTGCTGCTGGTCATCGTCCTGCCGCTGCAGATCGCGCTCGGCCTCGGCATCGCCCTGCTGCTGCACCGTCCGGGTCTGGGCTTCTTCAAGACAATGGCGCGCCTCAGCCTGGTGGTGCCGATGGCCACCACCTATGCCGTCGTCGGCCTGCTGGGCCAGGTCATGTTCAACATCAAGTACGGCGTGGTGAATCAGTTGATCGGTTTCCTGGGCTTCGGCCCGGTCAACTGGATCGGCGATCCGACCAACGCCTTCATCGCGGTTGCCTTCTGGGACGTCTGGCAATGGACGCCCTTCTGTGCGCTGGTCCTGCTGGCCGGCCTGACCATGGTCCCAGGCGAAATCGAGGAAGCTGCGCGGCTTGAGACCAAGAGCTCCCGGACGGTGCTGCGCTATGTGCAGCTGCCCTTCCTGATCCCCGGACTCACCGCCATCTTGATCCTACGCACAGCCGATGTGCTGAAGCTTTTCGACATGGTCTTCACCATGACCCGAGGCGGCCCCGGCTCGGCCAGCGAATTCATTTCGCTGATGATTCAGCGCGTTGGATTCCGAGCCTTCGATCAAGGCCTGGCCTCGGCACAGGCCATCATCCTGCTGATCATCACCATCGTGCTCAGCCAGCTCTACATCAAATTCTTCTACAAGGAGGTGCAGTCGTGAGCGCGCGCGGGCACAGCGGCAATCTGGCAGGGCAAGCGCTACTGCTGTCGCTCATCCTGATCTTCTGCATCTTTCCCTTCTACTGGATGGTCACCACCAGCCTGAAGGACCAGATCGTCGCCCTGGAGACCCCGCCGGCCTGGATCTTCGAAGTGACCTTCGACAACTACACCACGGTGCTGTTCGAGGACGGGGTCGGCCGGACCTTGATCAACTCCTTGATCGTCGCCTTCTGCACCACGACCTTGGCGATCCTGCTCGGCTGTCCCGCCGCCTATGCGCTCGCCCGCTTCGAGTTTCGCGGCAAGAAGGACCTCTGGTTCTGGTTCATCACCAACCGCATGGTCAGCCCCATCGTGCTGGCGCTCCCCTTCTTCCTGATCGTGCGCTTCCTGGGCCTGCTCGACACCCACATCGTGCTGATCCTGATCTATCTCACCTTCAACCTGCCGATCGTGATCTGGATCTGCACCGACCAGTTCCGCTCCATCCCGCGCGACCTCGACGAAGCGGCTTCCTTGGAGGGCGCCTCGCAGTGGCGCATCTTCCGCTCGATCTGTCTGCCGCTGGCGATGCCGGGCGTCGCCGTCTCGGCGATCTTCTCCTTCATCTTCTCCTGGAACGAGCTGATGTTCGCGCTGGTGCTCACGCGCAGCAGTGCCAAGACCGCCCCGGCCATGGCGGTCAGCTTCATGGAGGGCTACAACCTGCCCTACGGCAAGATCATGGCGACCTCCACCCTGATCGTCATACCGGTGATCATCTTCGCGCTCATCGCCTCCAAGCAGCTGGTGCGCGGCCTGACCATGGGAGCGGTGAAGTAGTGCGTCCGATCGCCGAGTTTCCAGCCGAGGCCGCGCGCGGTCTGCGCTTTCTCCTGACCGACATCGACGACACCGTGACCGAGGAGGGCCGCCTGCCGGCTGCCAGCCTGGCGGCCTTGGAAGACCACGCCGACGCGGGGCTCAAGATCATCCCGGTCACCGGACGCCCGGCCGGCTGGTGCGATCACATCGCCCGCATGTGGCCGGTTGAGGCCGTGGTTGGCGAGAATGGAGCGCTCTGGTTCGCCTACGACCGGCAGCGCCGCCGCATGCGGAGCGGCTTTGCCAAGAACCTGGAGGAACGCCGCGCCGACCGGCGCCGCCTCGACGCTCTGCGCGACCAGATTCTGCGTGCCGTGCCCAGGGCCGGCGTCGCTTCGGATCAGGACTATCGGATCGCCGATCTCTCCATCGATTTCTGTGAAGACGTAGCGCCGCTGTCGGGCGAGGAGATCGACCGCATCGTCCAGACCTTCGAGGCGGCGGGCGCCACGGCCAAGGTCAGCTCGATCCACGTCAACGGCTGGTATGGCGACTACGACAAGCTCTCGATGGCCCGTCGCTGCCTGGCGGAGGTCTTTGGGCTTGATCTCGACGCCGAGAAGGCAGCCTGCCTCTTCGCCGGCGACAGCCCCAACGACCAACCCATGTTTGCCTTCTTCGAGCATTCCGTCGGCATGGCCAACGTGGGCGACTTCGAACTGAGCCAGCCGCCGACCTGGGTCACCCGGAAGCGCAGCGCACAGGGCTTCGTCGAGCTGACCGCGCAGATCCTGGCACATCGCTAGCACTCGGAATCAACGATGATTGCTACGGCGTCTCCACCCACCCGCTGTCATCCCCGGCCTTGTGCCACTGCTGTCCGGCTGAGGTTCCGCAGCATCCTGGCCGAGATTATCATGACGAACAGATCAACCATAACCTGTCATGGCCGTGCTCGACACGGCCACCCACATCTCACCGCAGCCACCCAACTCTCCAATAGCTTGCGGTGTGGTCGCGTGGACCCCCGGGTCACGCCTGGGGGTGACGAACCAGGGTTGAGAGCAGGGATCCATGGTGTCACCCCTTCCGCCGAACCGGACAGCAGTGGATCAAGCCCGGAAATGACGAAAATGTTGTCACGGCTTCATGAATCACCTATTGCGGGACGTTGATGCGAGCCCATGCCACGCGCGCCGAAGACCCTGCAAATCGACGAGGAGAAGCGCTTCCTGGCCCGTGTTGCCTGGGCCTATCACGTCGAGGGTCTGACCCAGGGGGCGGTCGCCGAGAAGCTGGGCGTCACCCGCCTGCGCATCAACAAGGCGCTGGCCGAGGCGCGCCGGCAGGGCATCGTCAGGGTCTCCATCAACTCCGACTTCGCGCCCTGCCTGGAGCTGGAGGAGGCGCTGAAGCAGCGCTTCGCGCTGACCGAGGCCTATATCGCCCCAAGCCCCGGCGATCCCGCCAACGTGCAGACCATCGTCGGCACCGCGCTGGGTCATACGCTCCACAACCTGCTGGCCAGGTCCGATACCAAACTCTTCGGAATGTCCTGGGGTAACACCTTGAACCTGGCGACGCGCTTCATGGAACCGCTCGACCGGCCGGACCTGGAGATCGTCTCCACCATGGGCGGCCTGACGCAAGGCTCGGACTTTAATTCCTTCGAGATCACGACGCGGCTGGCCGATCTCTGCAACGCCCGGCACAGCTACTTCACCGCGCCGCTCTATGCCGGCACAGCCGAGAGCCGCGATACCATGATGGAGCTGGACGTGATCGCCGAGATCCTGAGCAGGATCCGCCGTGTCGACGCCCTCTCCATGGCTGCCGGCGACCTTTCCGAGGCCTCCATCCTGGTGCGCTATGGCCTGCCGGCCGACGTGGTGGTCGAGGATCTGCGCGAAGCCGGCGCGGTCGGCGACCTTCAGGGCTATTTCCTCGATGCCAGCGGAAAGCCGGTGGCGCATCCGATCAACGAGCGGGTGATCGGTATCGATCTGGACGACCTGCGCCCCATCGGCAATGTCGTGCTGGCCGCCGGCGGCGCCCACAAGGTGGCGATCATTCGCGCCGCACTCTCGACCGGCGTCGTCGACAGCTTCGTCTCCGACGAGAAGACCGCCCGTTCTGTCCTGACTGCGGAGCCATGCTCCTAGCAGGGCTCGATATCGGCACCTCGGGCGTCAAGTGCGTCCTGGTCGACCCGGCTGCCCGCGCCCATGCCAGCGCCCGGCAGCCGATCGCGGTGTCGCGTCCGCAACCCGGCTGGAGCGAGCAGCATCCCGACCTCTGGTGGGATGCCGCCACCCAGGTCTTCGATCGCCTGGCAGCCGAGCATCCCGAGCTCATGCAGCGGGTAGCCGCCATCGGACTCTCCGGGCAGATGCTGGGGCCGGTGTTGATCGACCGCGAGAATCGGCCGCTGGATTCCGTGCTCTTGTGGAACGACCAGAGAGCTTTGGCCGAGTGCCGGTTGCTGCTGGAGCGCGTGCCCGACATCGGCCGGCGGACAAACTCTACGCCCGATCCCGGAATCGGCGCCCCGAAGCTGCTGTGGCTGGCACTGCACCGGCCGGCCGTCATGGAAGCCGCCGACTGTCTGCTGTTATCCAAGGACTACATCCGCCTCCGCCTTGCCGGCGAGCGCGCCAGCGAGCCCTGCGACGCCGCCGGCACCATGCTGCTGGACTGCGCGTCGGGTCGCTGGGATCAGGAGCTTTGCACTGCCGCCGGCTGGTCTCTGGAGCGCCTGCCGCCGCTGATCGCCTCCTGGGCGCCCGGCGGTGGCCTTCGAAAGGAGCTTGCCAGTCGCTGGCATTTGCAGCCGGACATCCCGATTGCCGCCGGCGCCGGTGACAATATGGCCTGCAGCCTGGGCCTGGGCGCGGCCAAGACCGGCGACGGCGTTATCTCCATCGGCACCTCTGCGGTCACCTGCATCGTCGATCGCGACTTCAAGCCGGCGCCGGAGCAGGCGGTGCTGACTTCCGCCCATGCCGTCCCCGACCGCTTCCTCTCGATGGGTGTGGTGATGAGCGCCACTGCGTCAATGGACTGGCTCGCCCGGATAACCGGCACCGAGGTGCCAAGGCTTGCCCAGGAAGCTGAGGCGCTCTATCGCGCGGGGCGTGCCGGCGAGGCGCCGATCATGCGACCCAGCCTGAACGGTATCCGCACGCCATCGAACCGGCCCGACGCCCGCGGTGCCTGGAGCGGTTTGGCCCTCACCACTGACAGGGCACATCTGGCCTGGTCGCTGATGGAGGGCGTCGTCTTCCAATTGCTGGACTGCATCGAGGCACAAAAGGCTGCCGGCCTCACCCTCGAGACCATCGCCATGGCCGGCGGCGGCGCCCGCAATCCGCTATGGTGCCAAATGCTGGCGAGCCTGCTGGATTGCCCGGTGACGCTCCCTGAGGGACGCGACTTAGCGGCCTGTCTGGGCGCTGCACGCTTGGCCGCAGTCGCCTGTAGTCTGGTTCCTCTAGGCGCGCTTGCTCTGCAGCCGAGGGTGGAGCGAAGCCTGGATCCCGATCCGATCCTGCGGGACCTGATGCTGGAGCGCTACCGCGGCTACTCAACCCTGCCGGTCTGATTTCGTTTGCCGACTGCGCAGCTGGCGTCGCCCGTGCCATGGCACTCGGGTCCGCTTGGCGACCACGACAGGGAGAAGGTGCAACATGCCGCTGAACGGAGGAGAGATCGAGCGGATCGTCCCGATCCCGGCACTCTTGGCGAAGGGCCTGGCCTCGAAACCGAATGAGGTCGCCCTGGTCTCGCTGTTGGAGAACGTCACCTGGCGTGAGCTGGACCAAAGCGCGACCCACCTGGCCCGACAGCTTCTGGACCTGGGCCTGGCACCCGGCGATCGCGTGGCCTCGCTGATGCCGAACCGGGTGGCGCTGGTCATCTTCTATATGGCCTGTACCCGCGCCGCGCTGATCTGCGTACCGCTGAACTATCGCCTCCAAGCCAGCAGGGTGGAACAGCAACCGAGCCTTGGCGGTGCTGCGCTGCTGTTTGTCCATAGCGAGCGCGAAACAGAGGTGGCCAAACTGGGCGAGAGCCTGCGCTGCGGCATCCCAAGCTATGATTCGGCCGAGGGGCGCGAGCCCAGCTGCGAGGGGCTGATGGCGCGCCCGGCCGGGGAGCTGAGCCTGCCGAGCCCGCGATCCCGACGCGCCTGCCTTCCTCTTCTTCACCTCGGGCAGCACCGGACCGGCCAAGGGCGTCGTGCCGGAGCACAGCATGGCCTCCATACTGGCCAGCAACGCCGCAGGAATTGCGCTGACGGCGGACGATGTCGTCTTGCCGGCCAGCTCGTTTGCGCATCTGGGCGCCTTCTTTTTGAGCCTGGCGGCCGTCACCGTCGGCGCCCGCGTGGTGCTGGCCAGGTCCTGAGTGCCGGAGGAAATTCACGCCTTGCTGCGCCGCGAACGGCCGAGCGTGCTGATGATGCTGCAGACCGCGCTTTTCGGCGTGATCCGCAATCCCGGCATCACAGAGGCATAACTCTCCTCGCTATGTTTTGGCCGCTGTGGCGGCGACAAGGTCTCCTCGCCCCGCAGGAGGCCTGTCGCGCCAAGACCGGGCTTACAATTCATGAGGGCTTGGGCATCACCGAGGCCGGCCAGATAACCTTCAACCGCGCCGGCGGCCAGATCGCCGTGCGCAATGACGTGGGCGAACTGCCCGCCGGCCAAGTCGGTCGGATGTGGGTCAAGAGCCCCGCGGTCATGCTCGGCTATTGGAACGATCCGGCGGCGACCGCGGAGGTCATAGAGGAGGGCTGGCTCGACACCAGTGATCTGGTCGAGGCAGATCAGGACAGTTTTCTCTGGTTCCGCGGGCGCCAGAAGCTCCTGAACGTCCACGACGCCTCCAACATCGCGCCACAGGAGGTGAAGGAGGCCCTTCTTGAGCACTCAGCGGTCAACGCGGCCGGCGTCGTGGGTGTCGCGGACGCGGACGCACTGCACGGCGAGAACGTGCTGGCCTTCGTCGCGCTGAAGGCGGGTGAGGCAGTTCCCAGCGCCGAGAAGTTGATCGCCTTCACCCGCGAACGCATCGGCTACAAGGCGCCGGAGGGAATCGCCTTCCTGGATCGCCTGCCGCTCAATCCGACGAGAAAGCTGGATCGCGTGGCGCTGAAGGCGCTCGCCGAAGAGCGCAACGCCCTATAGCCGATCGTTCGGCTGCCAATCTTGCTGTCCCTGCCCATGGATCCAGCCGTTCAAGGTGAAGCGTCCGTCTTCGGCACGGCCGCTGCGGGCCGCGACCGGCATCACCTCGTGCAGGGCCTCGCTGCGAAACAGCACCAGGCGATTGGCCAAAGGCAGCACCGTAGTGAAACGCTCGCGCGTGTCAGTTCCTTGCTGGCCGAAGCGGTCGTAGAGGCGCAGGGCGCCACCGGCGAAACCGCCCTCGGACAGCTGGAAATAGTAGACGAAGCTGACTCGCCGCCCGGCCACGGAATCGATTTCTCCCAAGGTCACGTCGTGGTGCGCCTTGTAGAAATCGCCGTGGTAGCTGGCAGTCATCTGCAACTCCACCTGCTGTACCGGAAAGGCCTCCATTCCCAGGCGCGGCAGCACCCAAGGCAGATAGGCCAGAATCATGGGCGCGAACCAACTCTGCACCGGTTCGGGATCATAGAGCACGCGCGCCGAACGTGAGGCCTCGTCGCGCTGGCTTTCGCCGGACTGCACCACGCTGGCCTCGACCATCCGGTCGAGATGCTCCAAGACCTCTGCTGCGACCATGCCCTGCTGCAGCGGCGAGAGAAATCCGTCTTCGATGACGAAAGGTACCGGCCCGCAGGCCTCGGGAGCCTGCGGCAGCGCCTGGCCCGACAGCAGTGAGGCTGCATAGCAGGCCTCGAGATCCTCGGAATCCGTGGCGTTCCACAGCCGATAGGCCTCGCCGGCACCGACCAGATCGCCCTCGGCACGGGCCACCTCTGCGGCGAGCCTCAGGGCTGCGCCCGAGCCGGGATCGAGCGCGCAGGCCCGGGCCGCCAAAGCTGCAGCCCGGTCCAGCATTCCGCGCGTCAGGAAGTCGTTGCCTGCCGACACCAGGGCCGCTGCGTCAGAGTTCTCATCGACAGTCTGCGTCAAGACCTCGTCTCTCCTCTGCCGCGGCCCCGCTGTCTCCTCCGAGGTTAAGCTGCTGCTTCGTCCACCTCGGGATGCGCAGCCGACGACCCGATGACCAATCCCAGACTGCTGGCGGTGACCGCCACGCGGTCGCCGTCTTGCACCTCGCCGGATAGTATGGACTGGGCCAGCGGGTTCTGCAGATAGCGCTGAATGACACGCTTCAGGGGACGCGCCCCGTAAACCGGGTCATAGCCCTTGTCGGCCAACCAGGAGACGGCCTTCTGATCCTGATCCAGCTTGATCTTGCGGTCGGCCAGCAGGGCATCCAAGCGCTGCAGCTGGATGGCGACGATGCCGTCCATTTCGGCCCGGCTCAAGCGGTGGAACAGCAGGACCTCATCCAGACGGTTCAAGAACTCCGGCCGGAAGGAGGCCCGGACCACGTCCATCACCGGCTCTCGCACGGCCTCGACCGACTGTCCGTCGGGCTGCGCCGCCAAGAGGTCCGAGCCCAGGTTCGAGGTCAGGATGATCACCGTGTTACGGAAGTTCACGGTGCGCCCCTGTCCGTCGGTCAGGCGTCCCTCGTCCAGAACCTGCAGCAACACGTTGAAGACATCGGGATGCGCCTTTTCCACCTCGTCGAAGAGCACGACCTGATAGGGCCGGCGCCGCACCGCCTCGGTCAGGGCACCGCCCTGGTCGTAGCCGACATAGCCCGGCGGCGCGCCGATCATCCGCGACACCGAATGCTTCTCCATGTACTCGGACATGTCGATCCGCATCATCGCCTGGTCGTCGTCGAAGAGGAAGCCGGCCAGCGCACGCGTGAGCTCGGTCTTGCCAACGCCGGTCGGCCCCAGGAAGAGGAAGGAACCGATCGGGCGGCTGGGATCCTGCAGTCCGGCCCGGGCACGGCGCACCGCGTCGGAGACGGCGGCAATGGCCTCCTGCTGGCCGATCACCCGCTGGCCCAGCCCCTGCTCCATACCCAGCAGCTTTTCGCGCTCGCCCTCCATCATCTTGTCGACCGGGATGCCGGTCCAGCGCGAGACCACGGCGGCGATGTGGCTGTCGGTTATCTCCTCATTCAGCATGCGGTGGTGCTCGGCCTCGGCGGCCTCGCTCAGCCGTCCTTCAAGCGCCGGAATCACGCCGTAGCGCAGCTCTCCGGCGCGCTCCAGATTGCCGTCGCGCTGGGCGATATCCAGCTCGCCGCGAGCTTGATCCAGCTGCTCCTTCAGCTTTTGCGCCTTTTGCAGTTCCTCCTTCTCCGACTGCCAGCGCGCATTCAGCTCGGCCGCCTGCTCTTCCAGGTCGGAGAGTTCCACCTCAAGCTTCTCCAGGCGCTCTTTCGAGGCCTTGCCGTCTTCCTTCTTCAAGGCCGACTGCTCGATCTTCAGCTGGATAATGCGACGGTCGAGCTCGTCGATCGCCTCCGGCTTGCTGTCCACCACCATGCGCAACCGTGCGGCCGCCTCGTCCATCAGGTCTATGGCCTTGTCAGGCAGAAAGCGGTCGGTGATGTAACGGTTGGAAAGGGTCGCGGCGGCCACCAGGGCGGCATCGGTGATGCGGACACCGTGATGCACTTCGTACTTCTCCTTCAATCCGCGCAGGATCGAAATGCTGTCCTCGACCGTCGGCTCGGGCACGAAGATCGGCTGGAAGCGCCGGGCCAGGGCCACGTCCTTCTCAATGTGCTTGCGATACTCGTCCAGCGTCGTGGCGCCGACGCAGTGCAGATCGCCGCGCGCCAAGGCCGGCTTCAGCATATTGGAGGCGTCCATCGCCCCATCGGCCTTGCCGGCCCCCACCAGGGTGTGCAGCTCGTCGATGAAGACGACGATCTCACCGCCAGCCGCTGAGATCTCCTGCAGCACCGCCTTCAGGCGCTCCTCGAACTCGCCGCGGAACTTGGCGCCGGCCACCATGGCACCCAGGTCGAGCAACATCAGGCGGCGATCCTTGAGGCTCTCGGGCACATCACCCTTGACGATGCGCTGGGCCAGGCCCTCGACGATTGCGGTCTTGCCGACGCCGGGCTCGCCGATGAGCACGGGATTGTTCTTGGTCCGCCGCGAGAGCACCTGGACAGTACGCCGGATCTCCTCGTCACGACCGATGACGGGATCGAGCTTGCCCTCGTGGGCCACCTCGGTCAGGTCGCGGGCATACTTCTTCAGTGCATCGTAGCCGCCCTCGGCCGCCGGGCTGTCGGCGGTGCGCCCCTGGCGCAAAGCCTCGATGGCGGCATTCAAGCCTTGCGGCGAGACATTGGCAGCCGCCAGGGCCTTGCCGGCCGCGCTGTTGGCGTCCATGGCGATGGCCAGCAGCAGGCGCTCGACCGTGATGTAGCGATCCCCGGCCTTCTCGGCCAGCTTCTCGGCCTGGGTGAAGACACGCGCCATCGCCGGGTCCAGGCTAAGCTGCCCGGAACCGCTGCCGGAGACCTGCGGCAAGCGTGCAATGGCCTGGTCGACCTGTTGCTTGGCGATCGCCGGATCGCCACCGGCCGACTTGATCAGATTGGCGGCCAGACCCTCTCGGTCATCGATGAAGACCTTGAACAGGTGTTCGGGCGCCAAGCGCTGATGGCTCTCCCCCAGGGCACGTGTCTGCGCCGCCTGCAGGAAGCCGCGTGCCCTCTCGCTGTAGTTCTCGAAATCCATATCTTGCCCTCCTTCCGCGCGCCCACTTTGCCGCAGCACACGCCGATGATGCCGAATCTCACCCACGCCCGCATTGCGGCACGTCAATGAGCCTGGCGCCCCACCCCCAAAACGATCTGCAGGAGGAGCACCTCGCCAGATATGGTGCTGTGGCAAAAATGGCACAAGAGGGTCAAGGCCCTTCTTTTTGCCATGACGGCTGGCCAAACACACGTGCTCGTGTTTGGCCAGCGTGCCCAGCAGGCGCCACTTGGGTAGTGTCCAGGATCTTTCGCACATTGGGTTTGGCGGGCTGTTCCATCAGGCACCCCTGTCCCGCTGCTTGAGCAGGTCCCTGTTCATCTAGCGCTTGCTGGACCATTTGGTGCCAGCGATGTGTCTCACCCTGGCCGCGGCCAGGTTGAGGGCCGCTTGGCCGTCGGGGAAGGCTCCGACGAGGCGGGTTCGCCGCCGGATCTCCCGCATGATCCTCTCCAGAGGATTGTCGGTCCTGATCCGGCGCCAATGCTCATGGGGGAAGGCATGGTAGACCCAGGTCTCCTCGACCGTCTCCTCTAGCCAGTCGGCGCCCTTGGTCAGACGCATGGCTCTGAGTTTGGCCGCGTGGCCTTGGCGCGGGCCGCCTCGCGGCTCTCCTGGGCCTGGATAGCCTTCAGCATGAGAGCGACGTCACGCATCTTGCCGGTCGGCACCGGGCACGAAGGCATCCAATGCACGACGCAGCGCTGCCACTGGGCGTCCGGATGGAACTCGGTCGCGCTCTCGACGAGCCCCATGCAGGCATCCGAGACGATCGACGCGACACCCGTCAGGCCGCGCTCCTTGAGGTGCTTGAGGAAGGCGCTCCAGCCCTTCTTGTCTTCCTTGGCTCCCTCGAGGCTGCCGAGGGTCTCGCGGTAGCCGCCGGCCTTGACAGCGACCGCAACCAGCAGCGAGACGTTGCGCACTTCACCTGCCCAACTGCGCTTCAGGACAATGCCGTCCAGATAGAGGGCCGTCCAGATAGAGGTAGGGGTGTTCGCCCTCGATCGACCGGTTCCGCCAGGTCTCGATCTGGGAGTAGAGCTTCTCGTTGAGATTGGAGAGCGTGCTGGGGCTCACCCGCGTGCCCCACAGGGCCTCGGTGATGTCCTCCACCCGGCGTAGCGACACACCAGCCAGATACATCTCCATCAAAGCCTCTTCGAGCGCGCGCGCCGGCGATAGCGCTCGATGATTGCCGTCGTCGATGCGTCTGCGTGCGAAGCTTCGGCACCTTGCACCTGCACCTCTCCGGCGCGCGTGTGCAGCTTGCGCTCGGAGCGGCCAGCTCGTGTGTCGCGGCGCGCCTCACTGCGCTCATAGCGCCCTGCATTGCAAAGCCGATCCGCCTCTGCCTCCAGCAGGCTGTTCAGTGTCTCCTCGACGCTGCCTCGCACGATCTGCCTCAGATGATCTTCTATCCGACCGGCGTCGATACGGACCACGTTCGACAGGCCCTTCGTGTTATCCTCGTCCATGGTGGCTCTGGCCTCCTCTATTGGCTTCTACGTCTGGCGACTGAAAGCCTGAGGGATTCGGGACCACCAACCCCACACAAATGTGCGAAACTTTCTCTACTTCATCGCTATGTCTCCTCGATCTACGATTGGTTCGAGAGCGACTTCGGCAACAGCGAAAAGGGCGTGATCATCCACCTGAAGCGCTACGCCGAACCCGGCCTGGCAGCCCAGCTGGAGACGACCGAAGAGATCGAAGACAGCGACTGCGACTGGGCGCTGAACGATTCCAGTCAAGCCGGTCACTCCTGAAGGCCGCTCTTGACAGCAGGCCTGACGCAAGGGTCTCGTGCACCTTTGAGGCAGGCGGCGAGACGAGGCGATGCAGGCAAGACTGGCAGGAATCACCCGCTATCCGGTGAAGGGTCTGGCCGGACAGGAGATCGAGGCGGCCGAGATCAGCCCCGGCGGGCCTTTGCCGCAGGATCGCCGCTTCGCCTTGATCTATGGAACCCCGACCTCGGCGCAGCCGGCAGAGGACTGGGGCAAAAACCTGAAGTTCGTCGGCCTGGTCGAGGAAGAGCGCCTGGCTGCGATTGCGCTTGATTACGATCCGGAGACCTGCAGCGTCACCTTGTTTCGTGACGGCAAGCAGGTCGCCCGCGGCAAGGCGGACCAGCCCATCGGCCGGACCCTGCTGACGCAGTTCTTCACTGCCTATCTGAAGAACACGACGCGCGGAACGCCGAAGTTCGTCGAGGCACCCGACCAGGGCTTCAGCGAGTTCGGCGAGCACTATCTCCACCTCGTCAATCTGGAGAGCGTCCGCGATCTGGAGCGGGTGGCGCGCGCGCCCGTCGACCCCCGACGCTTTCGCGCCAACCTCCAGATCGAGGGCCTTCGGGCCTGGGACGAGCTGAAATGGCTTGGCCGCCGCCTGCGCTTGGGCGGGGCCGTGCTCGAGGTCGCTGATCGCACCGAACGCTGTGCGGCAACGACGGTCAACCCCGACACGGCCAAGCGCGATCTCAATGTACCGCGCACACTGCGCGCCGGCTTCGGCCACATGGATATGGGGGTCTACCTGCGCGTGATCGAGGGTGGGCGAATAGACAAGGGTTGCAGCATGGAACTGCTGGCATGACTTGACGATAAAGTCGTCCAGGGTTTCTCGGCTCTGCGTCGTACCCTACCTTAAGGAGGAGGCCTCAGGGTGCTGTCAGGACCCAGGTTCGATCAAGGCGCAACGATTCTCATTCTCTTGCATGAAGCGACAGGGCCCTGGCAATCTGAGGCCTGCATTCTTACCGAACTCCACCGTGAAGAAGGGTTTTGACAGATCGCGGAGCGCGTGCGAGCCGAAGGAGCCGACCATCAGGCCGGTTCCGGGAAGCGCTATGGCCTCCTCTTCATCAAACGGTAGCACGAAAAGCTGAACACCGCGCGCCTTGCCTTCGGCGACGAGCATCGCGCCATAGGGCTCGGCCCCGCGAAAGCGAATTCCGGTCGCTTGGGCAAAACCCGGCTCGGCCGCGAAGTCGTTCAGGTCGCGATCCGTAGCCAGCCAGCTATTGAACTGTCGGACGACCTTCTGGGCTTCGCGATAATCGATCTCCTGACCGTCCCCGCCGGCCCAAAGCTGCGGTATCAATCCCAGGGCTTGGCGCGGCATCGGATGGCTCTCCGCCTGCGCCGAACCGCCGCGGAAACTGCAAGGTCAAGGCTTTCGATGACCTCGACGGCAGTCTCCTCTGAGCGATCTTCCTCCTTCGCCGAGGCCAGATCTTGAACCCGAAGGTCCAGCGTGCTCACACGGCCGCGAGGTCTTGTGCTTCGGCTACAAACTGCTGAGCAATACGCTCGATCTGGCCTGCTGCCTGACGGTGAATGTCGTCGCTCAAGTGCACGGATTGCTCGAGCAGTCGGCGCACCTGTGCAGCCTGCCCCCCTCGTCTGAGACTAGAACATCATGGCCAAGGAACCCAGCAATGCGGCGGCCAGCACAGCGGCAACGATAAACATCCACCGTGGCTCCAGCGGCATCTGGGTGCCCTCCTGTTGCGGCAAGCTTTCGAGGATCGACGAAACCTCGTCACTGATCCTGGCCAGTGTCGCGTCGTTTGCCTGCGGCCTTGAAACCACCGCTTCGGCCTCCGCGATCAACGGACTCGAATTCGGCCAAGGCCGGTTGGGCGGACCCAAGCTATACCAAATGGTGTAGTTTGCCGGATCGAAACGCCAGATCATCGTGTCGGTGAACAATCTGATGAGCATTCGCTTGTCAGCCTCCTCATCGAGGAAGACGGTCGTGCCTATCGCCTCCTCGCTCGAGTCTGGCTGGACCGCCTTTCTGCAGGTCTCGATCTCCTCCTGATAGACCGAGGTCATCGACAGCCGCTTGGCGGAGAGCTACCGCTGCCTTGCCGCGTAGTCTTCGGGGGCCTTGACGAAGACCAAGTCGCTCTTCGAGTCTCCTGTCGCCGGATCGCCGCCTGGTTCTAGAGCAGATGCACCAATCACTGAATCGATTGTGATGTGACGGGATGATGCAAGTCTGATTGAAGGTCTCCGGACAAGGAGGTCCTGGATGGGACGAGAATTGAGTAGTGATCTGCGGGTTCGTGTTTCGAAGGCATCGCAGGCGGGCCTGTCGGCGCGTGGTGCTGCGGCGCGGTTCGGTGTGGCGCCATCGACCGCGATCCACTGGATAAAAGCGGGCGAAAGCCGGTGAGGTGGAGCCTCGACCGACCGGTCGTCGACGCGGGTCGAGCCTTGATGGGCATGAAGGCTTCATCGTGGACCTGATTGAGACTGACCCTGATTGAGACTGACAAGGACATCACGCTCAATGAGATGGTGGCGCGCCTCGCGGACGAGCGCGACGTCCGGAGGTAGTGCCAGGATCTTTGGCACATTGGGTTTGGCGGCCTGTTCCATCAGGCACCCCTGTCCCGCTGCTTGAGCAGGTCCATGTTCATGTAGCGCTTGCTGGACCATTTGGTGCCAGCGATGTGTCTCAACCTGGCCGCGGCCAGGGTGAGACACATCGCTGGCACCAAATGGTCCAGCAAGCGCTACATGAACAGGGACCTGCTCAAGCAGCGGGACAGGGGTGCCTGATGGAACAGCCCTCCAAACCCAATGTGCCAAAGATCCTGGACACTACCCCTGCCGTCATGGCGGCAATGCAAAGTGCCATCTACAGCGCTGTCGACTGCGGCCGCGACGGCCTCGGCACTGTCCTGGTGAAGTCGGCCGGCAATGGGCGCCACCAGAGCCCGCCGCACAATGCAAATGCCTCCTCTTGGAACGCCGACTTCAAGGCCGTCTCGGTCGCTGCCACCGATGCCGAGGGCGTGGTGACCTTCTATTCGACATCGGGTGCCAATGTTCTGGTCTCCGCCTTCGGTTCCCTAGTGCCGGGCAGCGTGGTCACCAGCGATCGGGTCGGCGCTACCGGTTACGATCCAGGCGACGTCACCTTCACCTTCACCTTCAACAGCACCTCGGCCGCCGCGCCGATGGTCGGCGGGCTGGTCACCTTGATCCTGGAAGCCAACCCGGATCTCGGCTGGCGCGACGTGCAGGAGATCCTGGCTAATTCTGCGCGGCAGACGGACACGGGCAATCCCAGCTCGGTCTGGAACGGCAGCGACAGCTGGAACGGCGGCGGCCTGCACCACAGCGTCGACCTGGGCTTCGGCCTGATCGATGCCCATGCCGCCGTGCGCCTAGCCGAACACTGGGACAGCCAGCTAACCACGGCCAATATGATCTCCACGACAGCAGGTGGTTTGGCGCCTCCCTTGGTAGTGCCGGACGCGGACCCCACCGGGCTCACCCTGACGGTCGAGCAGGATGCGACGGTGGGTCGGATCGAGTTCGTGACCCTGACCTTGGATCTGCCGCACACCCGCGCGGCTGACCTGGTGATCACATTGACCTCGCCCAGCGGCACCACGACGACTCTGCTCGACACCAACGCCGGGCTTTCCGATCATCCCGACAGCTGGATCTACTCGGCCGCCTTCCGCGGCGAGGCGGGCGAGGGCACCTGGACGATCAAGATCGTCGACTAGTTCCGTCGATCGGGTGGGCAGCGTGAACGGCATCGCGCTTACCCTGCATGGAACGCCCCCGGACGACGACGACCGCTACATCTTCACCGAAGCCTTCTCGGAACTTGCCGGCGGCAGCGGCCACAGCGCAGCGATCCTCGACACAGACTCCGGCCGCGATCTGGTCAATGCCGCCCCCATCGCCGCCAACAGCAACCTCGACCTAGGTTTCGGCAGCAGCACCCTGTACGGCATCTTCGTCTCCTTGAACGGGATCGAAGATCTGATCAGCGGCGACGGCGATGACAGCCTGATCGGTAACGCCGCCGACAATCTGCTGCGTGCCGGACACGGCGACGACAGCCTCTCAGGCCAAAGCGGCGCCGACGCTCTCTATGGTGGATCCGCCACGGACACCCTTCGCGGGCAATCCGGCGATGACTCCTTGTCCAGCGAGTGCAGAAACGATCCACTCATATCTTGGCAAGGCATAGATTGTGTTGAAGGAGGGAACGGCAATGATTACCTCGGCGATGGCGACGATCAAGACAGCCTTTGGGGCGGTTCAGGCCGCGATTTCATCAACGGTGGCAGTGGCAGCGACTGGGCCGCTGGTGGCAGCGGGGAAGACACCTTCGTGGTGGAGACCCTTGGCGATCTGCTGGTCGAGCTGGTGGGTAAGGCGATCATGATCTCGTCCGCTCCAATGCCCACTATTTCGCGCTCACCGAGGGCGCGGACCTGGAGCGCGGTCGACTGAATCAAGCGGCCGGCGACGCGACCTTGGTCGGCAACACGGCGCCCAACACCCTTGCCGGCAACTCCGGAAGCAATCTTTTGAGCGGGGGCGAGGGCGACGACATTCTGAATGGGCGCGCGGATGGGGATTCCCTGGTCGGCGGCTCCGGCAAGGACACCTTCGTGGTGGACGATCTCGGCGACGGCATCCTCGAGGCTCACGGGTGGCGGCCGCGATCTGCTGCGCGCTGAAATCTCCATCGCCACCCTGCCCGATCAGGTCGAGGACTTCCGGGCACAGGGCGATCACGGGCCGATCGATGGCATTGGGAATAACCTGAAAGACCTGATGAAAGGCAACAGCTCGGCCAACAGCCTGAGCGGCGCCTTCGATGGCGTTCTGCAAGCGGGATCGGCGGCAGATCGCCTGGTTTTCAACAGCGGCCTTGAGACCGGTAGCTTCGCCTATCGAGGCGATCTTGCTTTCGACGGGCTCGGCAACTCGCAGGCGCGTTTCGCCGGCAGCGGTTTGCTGGAGATCGACACCGACGGTGACAGTACTGCCGATCTCGCCGCCCGAATCGACGGGCTATCTCTGGCCGGCCAGATCACCAGCAACGATTTTCTTTGACTGTCGGCTCCGGCGGTGACGCCGGGACGAGACCAGACCTCGGCCTTGCCAATCAGTCGGAAATGTCCGGCTACCACTCGAAGTCGCTTGCGGTGAGCCGGCTGGCAAGGACACACCATCGACCAGGAAAGCAATATCGACCGTGCCGTCGCCGTCATGGCCAACCTGGACTTGCCTCGAGCCGTTGAAGCGGGCCTCCGAGTCGCCGCCGGCGGAGAAGGCGGCCGTTTCGATGTAGGTGAAGCTGCCGACCTCCAGCCCGGTGGCAAAGACCAGTCTGTCGCCGGCACTGGCGTCAAAGTTGCGGATGATCGGGCCGCCACTGCCGCTTGATCCCAAAGGATCTCCGCTGAAGTGTAAGCTGTCACCGCCGGAAGCCGCCGAAGACAATGTTCCCACCCTTCATCCGAATGACATCGACACCGGTCACGCCTTCCAATCGATCGCTGCCGCTGCCGCCGAAGATCTCGTCGTCGCCATCGCCGGCTTCGATCCGATCGTCACCAAGCTCTCCGTACAGCCGTTTGTCGCCACTGTTGCCGGTGATGGTGTTGTCCAACGCGTTGCCGCGGCCGTGGATATCGCCCTTGCCGGCTTGCACGTCAGCAGCTCGATGAAGGCCGTCGCTGTGCCGACGGACAGGGTGAAATCGACATCTCCTCGCACTAGAGCGTTTTCGCCTTGGACAGGTTCGTCTGCAATGCTCTATGCTTTTGTTTAAAAACGAAAATCGTCGTCTCTAATGAGTCCATCAGCTCGGGATTTGTTCTAGGTCTAGGCCGCCGCCGGACAGCCCTTCCACGACATCGCTTTGGGTATCGACCACAAGGGTATCGTCACTCGAACCGCCAGTCAGAGAGCAAAAATCCTGTCGTCTGTTCAGAATGTCGTCGCTCAATCGCCGACCAATCTGTTGTCGGCAGAGTTGCATAGCAAGGTGTTGGCGAAGGCGTTCCCGACCAGCGAGGCCGCTAGGAGGCTATTGTTGATGTTGGCTCGTTCGACATGGCCCTCGGCACCGCTGCCCAAAGTGTAGGCCAATGCGTCGGAGCGGATGACTTCCTCGGCGCCGCCGGCCGCGGTCTCGCGCACGACATCGGCTGCGGCATCGACGATGATGGTGTCATTGGCCTGACCGCCAGAGGCCGTGTCGACGCCCGAGCCTCCATTCAAGCGGTCGCTGCCGATACCGGCGCGAGGGTGTCGCTGCCGGAACCACCGCCCAGACGGTCGTTGCCGTCTTCACCGGTCACCGTATCGTCACCGGTCGAACCAAAGAGCGTATCCTTGCCGCTACTGCCCTCGAGGTAATCCTCGCCGGACCCGCCCTACAAAAAGGTATCGTCACCGAGGCTACCGAAGATGCGGTTGGCGCCGCTATCGCCAAAGAGCCGGTAGTCGTCGCCCATGAGGCCAATGAGCACGTCTTTGAACGAGCCACCCGACAGGCTGTCGTTGCCGCTGGTCCCTACCAAGGCCAAGATCTCAATGGAGGTCAAGTTCACACCTGCAATGAGACCGGAGCTTTGTTGCAGGATCAGGATGTCTTCACCCGCGCCGCCGTCGAAGGTTTCACCAGCGACAAGATTCCCCTTCGAAGCTACCAAGAAGGCATCATCGCCCTCGTCTCCGTAGTGCTTATCCAATCCAGCGCCCCCGACCAAAGAATCATTGCCAGATCCGCCGAAGAAACCGCTATCGTTTCGACTTACGCAATTGATATTATCGGCACTGTCGCCATCATGGATCGCGGAGTCGTTGCCATTACCGCCTACAATTACGTCACCGGCGCTGCCTCCATAAAGCGAAGCATCATCGCTGTCTCCTCCGTAGACGATGTCGAAGCCGGACTCTCCTTGTAGGAGGGTGTCGGCACCGTTCCCGCCGTAGAGAAGATCATTTCCGGCTCCACCCGAGAGCACAGCGTCTTCGCCCTTGTTGCCCTCTAGACGATTATCGTCGAGGCCACCGAGCAGGGATAGATCATCACCGCTACCACCATAGAGGTAATCATCTCCAGCGCTGCCATCAAGGTTCGTGTCCTTGCCGAACCCACCGAAAATGAAGTCGTCGCCAAGGTCGCCGATCAGGCTCTCGTCCATGCCACTTCCGCCATTCAGTGTGTCCTTTCCATTGCCACCATAAAGCGAGGTGTCATTGCCGTCTGCGCTATAGATCAGATCTTTGCCGTTGTCATCAAACAGGAAGGAGGCATCGCCAGGACCGCCTGCCAGGGTGTCGTCACCGCTGCCGCCCCGCAGGTCGAGGTCCTGTCCGGAACCACCGACAACCAGACATTACCCGCAGCCATAATGCCCAAAAAGGACATCACTGCTGCTCAGGCCGAGAAGGGTGTTGAAGGCGGTCGAAGCGTATAAGATGTCTAGAGCAGATGCACCAATCACTGAATCGATTGTGATGTGACGGGATGATGCAAGTCTGATTGAAGGTCTCCAGACAAGAAGGTCCTGGATGAGACGAGCATTGAGTGGCGATCTGCGGGTTCGTGTTTTGAAGGCATCGCAGGCGGGCCTGTCGGCGCGTGGTGCTGAGGCGCGGTTCGGTATGGTGCCATCGACCGCGATCCGCTGGATATCGCGGGCCAAAGCCGGTGAGGTGGAGCCACGACCGACCGGTCGTCGACGCGGGTCGAGCCTTGATGGGCATGAAGGCTTCATCGTGGGCCTGATTGAGACTGACCCTGATTGAGACTGACAAGGACATCACGCTCAATGAGATGGTGGTGCGCCTCGCGGACGAGCGCGACGTCCGGATTGGCCGGAGCGCGCTGAACAACTGGCTGCGCAGGTGTGGCTTCACGTACAAAAAACCGCGCACGCATTGGAGCAGGAGCGGCCGGAGGTCTTGAGAAAGCGCCAGGCCTGGTTTGACAGCCAACTCGACTTCGATCCGGCCAGGCCGGTCTTCATCGACGAGACGGGCCTGTCGACGAAGATGGCGCGGCTGCGTGGGCGTTCCAGGCGGGGCGAGCGTTGTCGCGCGGGCATCCCCCACGAGCATTGGAAGACAACCACCTTTACCGGTGCGCTTCGGCTGACCGGAATGACCGCGCCGACGGTGCCATGAATGGCGTCGCTTTTCTTGCCTATATCGAGCAAGCGGCTGGCGCCGACCCTTGATCCCGGAGATGTCGTGATCATGGATGACTTGCCGGCGCACAAGGCCGCCGGTGTCCGCCAGGCCATCGAGGTCACAGGCGCCACCCTCACATATCTGCCGCCCTACAGTCCCGACTTCAACCCAATCGAGATGGCATTCGCCAAGCTCAAATCACTGATCCGCGCAAAGGCCGAAAGAGCCATCAGCACCCTCTGGAATACCGTGGGCGACATCATCGGTCTGGTCGAGCCGCACGAGTGCGCAAACGATTTCGCACCAGCAGGCTATAACACTTCATAAAATGAATGTACTCTAGGTCAATCTACTCCGACCGCAAGCCGCCGGGCTCGCCTCGGTTCTGGATAGGGCGCAGAACCTCTATGAAGGGATCGGCAGTGCACCTACGTCCGCGTTCCCTCTTTCCTCGACCCGGCGTTGGATCGGGACTTGGCCGGGCGCGGCTACACCGCCGAGGCCGTGACCCTGTCCCTCTATCGATCCCTGGAGGGACTGGCTTTCGAGCAGGACAGCCAGGTAGCCCTGGACGAGACAGCGAGCGAGGAATGGTTTCGGTCCCGTGCCAGACTGGCCGGCTTCGCACCGCGACGGGCCGAGATCCATCGCCGGATCGTCTCCGGCATCGCCTTGCCCGCGGTCTTCGCCGCCTTACGCCAGAAGGGTCGAACAGAGGCGATGGCCCATGCCGTTCTGCAGGGCACCCTCCTGACCATCAGGGCACCCTCCTGACCATCGCTTCGGTCGAAACGGCTGCAGACCAGCGCAATCGAGGCTTGGGCTTGCGCACTCTGGAGGCCTTGTTGCACTGGGGTGTCGCGCGCGGCGCCGGCGCGGTCTGCCTGCAGGTGGAAGCCGAGAACCCGGCAGCGCGCGCGCTCTATCGCAAGCTTGGCCTCACCCGAGAAATCTACCGCTATCATTATCGCAAGGCGCCGCCGGCTCGTGAATCTTCGGCAATCGTCTCGAAACAAAGTCTCCTTTGCCGCCTGGGCGAAAGAGCGCTAGAGACCAGGGCGTGACAAACGCGCTCCCCCTGCCGATCATGGCGCCGGTTGCCGGATTGAAGCTCTCCGGCATTCACGAAGTCTTTCTGGAAGGCTATGGCCAGAAGGACGTTATCCCGCTTTGGGTCGGCGAAGGCGACAAGCCGACGCCGGCCTTCATCGCCGAGGCTGCCACGCGCGCCATGGAGGCGGGCCACACCGGCTATCCACCCAAGCGCGGCATCCCACCGCTGCGCGCCGCCATCGC
>CBDBCL010000040.1:0-364668 GCA_965202755.1 Rhodospirillales bacterium
CGACGGTTCAAAGCGCTGACGCAGGCCACATTCGAAGAGTGGATGGGGTCTGCTCTATCGGAACTGGACCTCGTTGCGATCCAGATCGACGGGCTACATCTGGACGACCGCCTGTTGATGATCGGGGCTGTCGGCGTTGAGGTTTCCGGGCAACAACACCCCTTGGGCGTCATCGACGGGGCCACGGAGAATGCCGCAACTCTACAGGCCTTGCTCGACGATCCGATCGAGCGCGGGCTCGACCCCGCAGGCTGCTACCTCTTCATCGTGGATGGTGCCAAGGCTCTCAGTAAACTGCGGCGGACCTTCGGCGCGGATATCCCCATCCAGCGCTGCCAAATCCACAAGGCACGCAACATCACCGACCGGCTTGCACCCAGGCACCATGCCGCCGTGCGACACGCCTTGAAGCGGGCCTGGGAGCTGGACGATGCCGACAAGGCCGAACGCCCGATGCGTAATCTGGCGCGGCGCTTCGAGCAGGAAGCGCCGGATGTGTCCCGATCGATCCTCGAAGGTCTCGACGAAATCCTGACAGGGGTCAGGCGCGGCTTACCGCTTGAATTGCGCCGGCTCGCCCGCCAGCACCAATATCATCGAGCCCATGAACAGCGTCATCCGGCAGGTCTGCCGAAACGTAAAGCCTTGGCGAGATGCCAAGATGGCCCTACGCTGGACCGCGGCGGGCATGGTCGAAGCCATGAGTTGCCTAGTCCATACCTGAATGGTCATTCCGTCGAGTTGATGTGATCAACTCCAGGTTCACCACCGGAATTGTTCATCTTGTTCTCTATGTCGTGGTAGCCTTGGTGTAACAAGCCCTCACCGATTGCAGTGCCTACGGCACCGCCGATTATTGCACCCACAGCACTTCCGCCTCCGAAGGTTCCGAAAAAGCCGATTAAACCTCCGGCAAGAGCTCCAGCAGCCCCACCCACAGATCCGGCCGCACAGGCGCAATTCCACGAGAGAGACACGTCTTCTTCAACATAAAAGACATTGACCTGATTGTCCGAAAGGAGGCTGTAGGATTGCGATTCTGCGGAGCCTTCCAAGTCCATTGCGATGTCACTTGTGTGAGCTACTGCAACGAAAGGTAGCATCGCAATACCCGAGATGATAGCCGCAGAAAGTACTCTCGACATGATTTTCCTCCTCAACAGCATTCCCCAAGTGGCATGCTGTTTGACGGGACCATCGCCTGACCTTGGCTGTCGATCAAGTGTTTTACGCCCGGCGCGGCGACCGGTATTGTGGAAAGGCCGCGGTTTGGACGGATCGGGCCGTGAGCCCGCATCGTCGAGGCCCTGCGGTCACGTTTTTCAGCGCAGCACGCATACCTGACGAGCCGCTTTCGTTCGGTTTTGGGCAGGTTCGCGCTCACGCGGATGCCGGTGGCGCTCGAAGGCGGCGGATCGCGTCGGGGATGGCGCGCACCATTGGGCCGGTGACGGCGACCTCTGCCAACTGGAAGGCGATGGCGCGGGCGTGACGCATGACGCGCGCGCCGATCTTGATCGGTTTCAATTACAGGCCGGTCAGTGACCGGTCGGCCATGGCCTCGGGAAGTTCGATGCCGCGCAGGAACGTGGCCGGGTTGCAGGCCAGCGCATGCAGCTGCAACCGGACCTCGTTGTCGCGGAACCGTTTGCATGACAGCCGCGTCCAGCGGAAGGCGTATTTGCCTTCCTCAATGTGCCGTTCAGCCCTGCCGCGTCGATCATGGAAGCGCACCGCCCAATCCGGCTCCATCGGCAGATTGGTGACGATGAAGCCCACACGGGGGAACAGCTCACCCGGATGCCATTCGATCCTTGCAATCACGCAGCGGGACTTGTCCCAGGATGCGGCCCGATACTCGAAGTCCTCGTAGAAGCGCTTCACTTCGGTCAGCGAAGGCCGACCCACGGGCCGAGTCGGCCGCTGCGCGATCTTCTCGCGCAGCACCGCATTTGCGGGAAGCCGGATGGCCCAGCGGTATCCCGCCTCTGCCAGCCGGGTACGGATCGCGGGGATCGCATAGGCGGCATCGGCGCGGAAAAAGCACATCGGGTCACGCTTGGCGTAGCGGGCGATCGCCGGGTCGAGCACATCCCTCCAGCCGTCGGCGCTGTGGACGTTGCCGTGGCGCAGGGCGCAGCGTTCCAGCATGCCAAACCGGTTGAAGAGAAACAGCGGATGGTAGCAGGCGCAGTCGAAGTGACCGTTCCAGGCGCTGCCCTCTCGATCGTCGTGGGTCGGGCTGACAGAGCTGTCCATAACGATCTGCTTCAGCCCATTGCGATCATGAAAGCGGTCAATCCATTGGCCATTCAGATCGGCCAGAGCCTCCCGGTTCTCGCCCATGGACAGCGTCCCGGTCTCGAACCGCCCCATCTGCGAGGCCGAGGCCGCTTGCGCGCTCTCCGGCGCGGCCGCCCACCACCTGGCGCATGACGGGATCGAGGGCGAGACGGTCAGCATCGTTGACGTCCTCGTAGCCCACCAGCCGCCCCTAGACCGATTGGCGAAACAGCCCGTCAAGCCGGTGGACGCTATTCTTGCCCTGCTTCTTGTCCTGACGGCGGTCGCGCAACGCCGCCGACGCGATATCGGATAGCCCGAGCGCATCGTCAAGCGCGCGCATCACCAGAAGACCGCCGTCCGAACCGATCTGTGTGCCCCGAAACTCCAGCCGCACCCGGCGATCGAAATCCACCTGATCGCCCCGCTGGGAACCCGCAACCTTCGGGTGATCCGTGAAACACGTCCCTAATAACCCTCAACACACTGATTTATAACGTAAACACCACCATAATGACAGCAAAATCAGCGGATTGCTTGGGGAATGCGGGCTAAGAATGTTTACGTGATCGTTGAATCTATCATGCGGATCGGGAGGACAGCAACATGGTAATAGAAACGGGAGCGCAGCTGCCGGACGTCAGCTTCATGGTGATGGGCGCAGAGGGTCCGACACAGGTGAGCAGCAGCGAGGTTTTCGGTGGCAAGCGGGTCGCCCTCTTCGGCCTGCCGGGCGCCTATACGCCAGTCTACTCGGCACGCCACCTGCCGGGTTTTGTAGCCCAAGCCGGTGCTCTGTGTGCAAAGGGGTTCGACTCGATTGTCTGCTTATCGGTCAACGATCCCTTCGTCATGGATGCCTGGGGCAAGGACAATCAGGCCGAGGGTAAAATCATGATACTTGCCGACAACGAGTGCGCCTTCACGCGGGCGACGGATCTTGCCGTCGATCTCAGCGCCTTCGGATTGGGCGAGCGCACGCAGCGGTTTTCGATGATCGTCGACGATGGCGTGGTGACCGCGATCAACGTCGAGGAGAGCGTGCTGTACCTCGGTATCAGCAGCGCCGAGACCCTTCTGGAGCAGGCCTGACGCCGACATGACCGGGCGGAGCCTAGGAGGGAGCCGTCGGTCTAGGCCGCACCATTAGGCCGCCCTTGCGAGGTGATCGCGGCCGTGCGCCGCCGCGAAATCCAACAGCGGCCCGGCCGGAACGATGCGGGTCGGGTTCACCGTCTCATGGCTTCGATAGTAGTGCGCCTTGATGCGGTCCAAATGCGCCGTCTCGCTCACCTCCGGCCATTGATAGAGTTCGCGCGTGTAGGCCCAGAGGTTGGGATAGTCGATCAGACGCCTGAGGTTGCACTTGAAGTGGCCGACATAGACGCTGTCGAAGCGAAGTAGGGTGGTGAAGAGCCGCCAATCGGCTTCCGTGACCCGCGTACCCATGAGGTAGCGGCGTTCGCCCAGCCGCGCGTCCAGCCAGTCCAGGCTTTCGAAGAGGGGGACGATCGCGGCCTCGTAGGCCTCTTGCGTGGTAGCGAAGCCACACTTGTAGACGCCGTTATTGATCGTGTCGTGGATCCGCTCGTTCATCGGTTGGATGGCTTGGCGCAGGTCTTCGGGATAGTAGTCGCCAGGCGTCGCGCCGAGGCCGTCGAAGGCAGCGTTCAGCATGCGGATGATCTCGGAGGATTCGTTGCTGACGATCGTTCCCTGCTGCTTGTCCCAGAGCACCGGTACAGTCACGCGGCCGCTATAGTCGACTTTGGCTGCGGTATAGATCTGATGCAGGCAGCTGGCGCCGAGGATCGGGTCGGGGATGACCTCGGGCTCGGGCTCGAAGGTCCAGCCCTCCTTACCCATGAAGCCGTTCGCCACCGAGTGGGAGATCGCCTCCTCCAGGCCCTTCAGCCGCCGGAAGATCACCGTGCGATGCGCCCAGGGGCAGGCGTGGCTGACGTAGAGATGATAGCGCCCGGCCTCGGCTTTGAAGCCGCCAATCCCGCTGGGCCCGGCTTTGCCGTCGGCCGTCACCCAGTTGCGGAAGGCGCTGGCGGAGCGTTGGTGTCGTACCAGGCGTCCTGCCACTGTCCGTTGACGAGAAGTCCCATTGAGCTTGTTCCCTAGGGTGCCGAGGGATGGGCGACCAGTTTGACCGTCACCGGTATCTCCAGCGAGACCCAGGACCCGCTGGGATCGGATTCGGCACCCATACCGAACTCCAGGCGCTGCAAGGTGACGGTCGAGTCGGCCGAAGCCTCGCTTTCGTTGGCCTGGAAGACCACCGAGACCGGGATGCTGTGGTCGCGGATCGTCAACTTGCCGTCCAGGGTGTAGGCACCCGACCCGTCGGCCGCGGCGCCGAAGGCCTCGAAGCGGGCTTGCGGGAAGGTCTCGACATTGAACCAGTCGGCGCCGACCAGGGTCCCGTCGTAGAGGCTGTTGCCGGTCTTGGCCGAGGCGGTCTCGATGGTAACCAACACTACGGCACTCTCCGGTGCTGCCGGATCGAACTTTATCGAGGCGATCCAGTCTTCGAAGCGGCCCTCGAAGGCGTCGCCGGCATGAGTGCCGGAGAAGGTTATGGCGCTCTTGCCCGTGTCGACGCCCCAGGCCTTGGCCCAGAGGGTAACGGCCGAAGCAACTGAGACCAGGGTAAGGGTGACGAGAGATAGAAGAAGGCGTCGCATGAAGATTGGATCCTTGTTCCTAACCAGAGATTGTTGCTCTCAGCCGCTGCGCCGCAGGAAGGGCAGCATGCGCGAGAGCACGTCGTCGCGATTGACCAGGTGGTGTTTCAGTGCGGCGCCGACATGCAGCGCCAAGAGGCCGATGGTGATATAGGCCAAGATCTCGTGCACCTCGCCGAAGGTCCCTTCCAGGGCCGCCTTGGCGTCGGCCACCATGCCGCCCAGCGGTATATGAGGCCACTGGAACAGGCCCCAATAGAGGGTCGGCAGTCCTAACTTACTGGCTGAGACCACGACCCAGCCGGTGATCGGCATGCCGATCATGATGGCGTAGAAGAGAATATGCGCCGCCTTGGCGGCGAGCCGCTCCCAGGCGGTCATGCCGCCCGGCAGTTCTGGTGCCCTGTGGGTGAAGCGCCAGAGCAGCCGCAGCAGGCTCAAGATCAAGACCGTGAGGCCGAGTGACTTGTGCCATTGGTAGACCTGGAAGGCCAGCATCTGGGTCGCCTGCTCGTTCAGCGCATCGACCATCCAGAGCCCGCTGATCAACTGCAGGATGATTGCCAGCGCGATGAGCCAGTGCAGCGCAATGGCAACGGCCGTGTAACGTTCGCTCACCGCGCCCATTGCTGCCTCCTTCTCGGCGTTCCGGTTTTGGGCCGCTCCGGCAGAGACCTGGCCATCCTGCCAGGACAAGCACGGCCTACTTCTGTTCTACGAACTCCGCCTCGATGATGATGTCGACCTCATCGCCGACGCCCGGCACCAGATGCGACATGCCGAAATCGGAACGCTTGATTTGCCCATTGGCCGATATGCCAAGCGCGGCGGCCTCGACGAAGGGGTGCTGCTCCAAGGCACCGTTCAGGGTGACCTCCAGGGTCACCGGTAGAGTGATGCCGCGGAAGGTCAGATCACCTTCCAGGATGCCGCTGCTCGGACCGGTCCTGGGTCAGCTTGGTCGAGGTGAAGGTGATCTCCGGATAGGTCCCGACATCGAACCACTCCTTCTGCTCCTGCAGCTCCTTGTCGAAATCCCGGACATGGGCGTTGGGATAGTCGGTGCGCAGTGAAGCCGGGTAGATCGTCACCTCCAACGCGGAGTTTTCAGGGTCTCGGCATCAAGCTGTAGGGCGGCCCTCATTTCGGTGAAGCGGGCGGTGTAGTTGGAGAGCCCCAGGTGGTTCACTTTGAAGTGAACCGAGGCGTGGTTGGGGTCCATCAGATAGGTGCCCGAGGGAATGGCAAGCTCTGCTGCCGCGGGACCGGAGAGGACGAGGGCTGCGGCCAGGGCCGCAACTCTGGTAAGGCGCATAACACTGTTTCCTTTGCCAAGCGCTGGTCGGACGGGCCACCGGGCTAAGGTCGTTCAGCCGGCGGAACCATGCGCGCAGAAGGGAAAGTAAGAGCCGAACGCCGGAAGACAATATGAACCTCCGTGAACAGAGCGTTTCATGTCATGAACAACTCCCCTGCGAGCGGCCCCACTTGCTCCGTCGCCAGTGTCCTTCTCACAGGCGCTCGGTGTGGCCGTCGATCGGCAGGGCCTGGCCGTTGATCGCGGCACCGGTGGGGGTCGTGAGATAGAGAATCATCCTGGCCATCTCCTCGGCCGTCACGAAGCGACGCAGGGAAGAGGCCGAGGCGTACGTAGAGGCACCTGATCTCGGCCTCGCTTCTGCGGTCTTGCCCGATTCGTCGGCGATCACCCGATCCATGCGCGGGCCTTCGACGGCGCCGGGACAAAGCGCATTCACCCGAATGCCCGCTGGTCCCAGCTCCATCGCCATGCTCTTGGTCAGCCCGATGATCCCCCACTTGGCGGTGGCATAGGGTGTGCGGCCAGGATAGCCCATGAAGCCGGCGGTCGAGGAGAAATTGACGATGAGGCCGCCGCCGGCTTGCCGCAGCAGCGGGATGGCGGCGCGACTGCAGAGAAATGTGGCATCCAGATTGACCGCCAGGCAGGCTATCCAATCGGCCAGCTGCAGGCTCTCGAGCGGTCCGGTCGGCCCGGCGATCCCGGCGCAGTTGACCAAGACGTCCAGACCACCGAGTTTTACCTCGACCTCCGTGAACAGCGCAGTGACTGTCGCCTCGTCACTCACGTCTAGGGTCTTGCGCGCCCAGTTTTCCGGGAGGGCGGCCAGGGCCGCTGCATCGAGATCGCAGACGAAGACCTCCGCCTTCGCGGCGGCAAAGGTGCGGGCGACGGCCAGGCCGATCCCGCCGGCACCGGCGGTGATCAGAACACGCAGACCAGAAGGCGTTTGCAGCATCATTGGCATCCTTCTTTGCCGAATCTCTTACATCCGCAGCCTGTAGTAGCTTCGACGCAGCGACGCAGCAAGCCCTTTGCGGTCTTGCGTAAAGCGCTTCAAGTCGCCTCAATGGCGCCCAGGACGAAACAACCAGCGGAACCCCGACGCATGATCAACATGAAGCCCCTTGCTTTCGCGGCAGCCACTCTCCTCGCACTCACCGGCGTCGCCGAGGCGGAAACCCGGGTGACCTACAAGTCGGCCAAGACCACCTCCTCCTATTACCAGATGGCAGTGCAGCTCGCCGAGGCGATCAAGGCCGGCACCTAGGGCGACATCGTCGTGACGGTGGAAGAGAGCCAGGGCTCGGTACAGAACGTGATGGAGGCGGCCCGGCGCAGCGGCAACTACGTCTTCACCACGCCGCCGGTCCTGGTGCGCTTGGCCTAGGGCGGCAAGGCCATGTTCGAAGGTAAGAGCAACCCCAAGTTCGAGGAGATTCGCGCGCTCTTCCCGATCCCCTCGCTGACCATGCATTTCGTGGTGCGCGCCGATGCCGGAGTCGAGAGGTTCGCCGACTTGGAGGGCAAGACGATCCTACTGGGCAAGGGTTCCTTCGGTGCTCGCGAGGGTGAGAAGTACCTCGAGCTCTTCGGCCTGAAGGACAAGGTGACCTTGGCCAATGTCGAGCTCTCCAATGCCGGGCCGGCGCTGAAGAACGGGCAGATCGATGCCTTCGTCACCGCCGGCTCCTACCCGGCGCCGAACGTGATCGAGGCGGCGGCCGGGACCGGTGTCGTCGTGCTGTCGCTGAGCGAGGAGCAGATTGCCAAGACCAAGCGCACGCAGATGGTGATCCCGCCCGACACCTAATCCGGGCCAGGATAAAGACATCGTCACCACCTCCCTGCCTGTGGTGGCCTACACCACGGCGGACATGGATGACGCAACGGCCTATGAGTTGACCAAGACCTATTGGGACGAGCGCTCCAAGATGGCCGAGACGGCTGCCTGGTGGAACGGTGTGAACGCCGGCCTGATGAAGAACATCACCGGCAAGATCCATCCCGGTGCGCTCAAGTACTATGAGGAAGCGGGCTTCCCCATCACCGACGAGCAGCGCTAGAGCCTGTCGCCTAAGCAGACCGAGGTGAAGCAAGTCCGCCCGTCCTTGACGTCGCGGCCGATCTGGAGCGCGCTGGGGGCGCTCCAGATCGGTTTTCACCTCTGGCTGGTCTTTTCCGGGTTGGTGCCGAACCTGGTGAGTTGGCCCTTGCACATGGCCTTGGCGCTGCCTTGGGCCTTCGTCTTCATCGCGCGATCGCCGCTGGCGCGCTGGTCCGGCGTGGGTTTCGCCGCGGTCGGCCTCATCGGCTGTTTCTACATCGCGCTCAACCAGTCGGCGCTCGGCGATCAATACGGCTTCCTCGAAAGCCGCCTGCAGGAGGCGATTGCCGTCACTTTGTTGCTGGTGACCTTGGAGATGGCGCGCCGTGCCATCGGCTGGCCACTGCCCCTGGTCGCGGCTCTGGCGCTCGCCTACGGCATCTGGGGCGAGGCCATTCCCGGAGAGTTCGGCCATCCGGGCCTGCCGCTTTCCAGCTTCCTCGGTAACCTCACCATCGCCGAGGGTGGGCTCTGGGGACATCTCACCGGCATCTCCGTCAGCGTGGTCGCCGTCTTCGTGATCTTCGGGGCGGTGCTGAACGCCGGCGAGGCCGGGCAGGGCTTCATGAACCTCGCCGCTGCCGCTGCCGGGCGACTGCGCGGCGGGGCGGCCAAGGTCTCGGTCTTGTCTTCCGCCCTCTTCGGCTCGATCTCCGGCTCGATCTCCGGCTCGGCCTCAGCCAATGTCGCCTCGACCGGGGCCATCACCCTGCCGGCCATGACCGCGCTCGGCTATCCGCGGCGTCTGGCCGGTGCGGTGGAGGCCGTGGCCTCCTCTGGCGGGCAGATCATGCCGCCGCTAATGGGGGCCGGCGCCTTCGTCATGGTCGATCTGACCGGGGTGCCCTACACCGGCATCATGGCCGCCGCCATCCTGCCGGCTCTGCTCTACTTCAGCACCGTCTGGGTCGGCATCGACGCCTTTTCCATGCGCCACGAGCTGCGGGGCTTGCCGGAGGAGGAGCGGCCCACTCTGAAAGCCGTCGCAATCACCAGCAGCTTTTTTCTGATTCCTTTCAGCGTCCTGCTCTGGGGCATGTTCGGCCCCGGCTTCACGCCGCAGTATGCTGCCTGTCTGGTTATCGTGGCGGCGGCCCTCTTGCTCTTGTTCGACGCCAGGCTGATCTTCTCCTGGCAACGCGGCTTGCTACGCTTGGAGCAGGTCTGTCTCACCGCTGGCCGCCAGATCGCTCTGATCGCGGCGATCATCCTCTGTGCCTCCCTGGTGATCGGTGTGCTCGGCGCCACCGGACTGGGAGTCAAGATCACCTCGCTGATTCTCTCCGGCTCCGGCGGTCTGCTTTGGCCGGCTCTGCTGCTGACCGCCTTGGCCTGCCTCATCCTCGGCATGGAGGTGCCGACGACGGCGGCCTATGTGATCTGCATCTCGGTCGCCGGACCGGCCTTGCAGCAACTGGGTGTGCCGCTTCTGATGGCGCATCTCTTCGTCTTCTGGTTCGCGCTGCTCTCGACCATCACTCCGCCGGTCTGCGGCGCCGTCTTCATCGCTGCCGGCATGGTCGAGGAGAACTGGCTGAAGGTCGCGCTCACGACCATGGGCCTGGGCCTCTACATCGTGCCCTTGGCGATGATCGCCGAGCCGGCCTTGATCGATTTGGCCGAGACACCCTTGCGCAGCCTTCTGGCCGCGCTGTTTGTCAGCGCCGGCCTGGGCGCTCTCTCCTACGCGATCATCGCGCCGTTTAGGATATACGTCAGGCTGCTCCTGGCCACCTCGGGCCTCGCACTGCTGTTCCTGCGCCCACTGGCGATCATCTGGCCGCTTTAGGCGTCATCCTTCGAGGCGATGTTCAGGTCGATCTGCAACAAGCCGGGTTCGCCGGGCGTCGAGGCAACGTAACACCCCAGAGCCTCGACCAGACGGCGCATTACCCTGTTGTCCTGCGCCATCAAGGAGCGAAGACGGCGATAGCGATGTCTCTGCGCCCAAAGGGTCAGGCGCTGTAACAGAAGCCGCCCGATGCCGCGGCGGCGCCAGGGTGCCAGGACGACGATCACCATCTCGGCCGTCTCGCCGTCGTCCAAGGCCGCTAAGCGCGCGATCGCGACCCCGATCGGCGGCTCGTGCGAGAGATCGAAGAGGGTGGAGCGCCATCTCGCGCTCGTAGTCCAGGCGGCAGAGCCGCTGCGCCATCTCGTCGGTGAGGTTCGAGAACGCTCAAGAAGCGAAAGCGCCGATCCTCGAGAGACAGCTTGGTGAAACCTTCTTGGACGCCGCGCCAATCCTCGGCTTGGATCGGCCGCAGCAGAAAGGCACCGCCGTCGGACAGCCGCAAACGCTCGACCATCTCCTGCGGGTAGGCGGCCAAGACTACGACCCCTCGCCGGACTGCGAGTCTTCGCCCGCGGCAGCTTCATTGCTCTCCCGCTCAACCTCGAGCGAGATGCCGAGGGCGCGGGCAACCGAGATAAAGAGCCGATCGGTCTCGGCCTCGCTGTCGCGGCGCAGACGTTCGGCTTCGGCCTCGTCCAAGGTCCACCAAGTCCGCCGTCGCACAGTCTCCACGGTCATCTGCCTGAGGCGCGAGAAGACCGTCTCGCGATTGGCGTTGCCGTGCAGATAGGCGACCATCAGCGCCGCCACGGTGCTCTCCAGGGCGGCGAATTGTGAACGGCTGGGCCAGTGCGGTGCGACCTCGCCCGAGGCCGGCAGCGGCCGGGCGGCGGCATCGGTCATCTCGACCACCAGGGCCGCGGCCTGCTCCATCGCCTTGCGCTCGGCGGAGTTCGCAGCCTCGCCCGCCGCCCGCGCGTTCAGGTCTTCCGACAGGATGCTGGCAATTTGGGATAGGCCGTCGCGCGTCGCCAGGCCATTGCTGGCCAGCAGGAAGAGCGCAATCGACAGGGTCTTGCGGAGGGCCAGAACCTCCGCTTCCAGACCGATCAGCTGCTCTTCCAAATGCGCGTCCGACATCGTTTCTCCTCTTGGCGCGGACCCAGAACTGGCCAGCGACACCCCGAAAGGCGCCACGACTGAGCACCGGGGTAGAGTCGTTTTACATCAAAGGCCTCGGCGAAGGCCTGTCAAGCTTAGGTGCGGACGGCGCGTCGGCCTCGGCGGCCAGAAAGTCGTACAGCAGTCTTACGTTTTCCCGCAGTGGCTTGGTTTCCGGATAGGCAAGAGAGAAAGCCAGCCCGGTCTCGAGACTCCTGTCGCCAACCCGAACAAGGCGTCCGCTCGCCAACTCCGGTTCGATGAGCGCCAGGCTTCCAAGCGCAATACCCTTGCCCCGGATGGCCTCACCGATGCTGTTCGCATAGCTGCGGCATTGTACCTGTGGCAGCGAGAGCAGCGCGGCAAGGCCGACCTGCTTGGCCCAGCTATCCCAGTTGATCCAGTCGGGCGCCAAGCGGGCGAAGTTCAAGAGCGGGGGAGCCTCCGATAGCGCCAGCAAGGACTGCTGCGAAGAGATGCGGTAACGCTCGGCCAGAGCCGGCGAGGCCACCGGCGCCAAGACTTCGGGCAGGAGCGCCCGGCCCTGCCAGCCGGCCGGAATAGCCTTGCCGTAGAGCAGCACAAGGTCGTTCTCACTACGCAGCAGATCGCCGCTGCGATCGGAGGTGTGGAGATTGATCGGGCCCGAGTTCTCCCCCAAACCGAAGCTCTTGAGACGCGGCAGGAGCCAGAACATGGCAAGCGAGCTCTGGGCCGCGATCCGCACGGCGCCCACGTCTCGTCTTGCCAAGGCATCGAACGCGGTCTCGAGATAGTCGAGTGCCATAACCGTCGAGTCTCGCAGCTGCTGCCCTTCATCGGTCAGGGTCAGCCGGCGACCGGCGCGCTGGAACAACTGCTGCCCCATCCAGTCTTCGAGTTGCTGAATGCGCTTGCTGACCGCAGCCTGTGTCACCGAGAGCTTGTCTGCGGCCTTGGTGAAACTGCCTCTGCGGACCGCCGCCTCAAAGAAGATCAGGGTATCGAGCGGCGGCAGTCGTCTTCGAAAATCTTCCATAACTCTTAGTTATCATACGGGAGGAGAATTGTCACCCTAGTACCTCACGGTGATAAAGATTCAGAAGAGCGAGCCTCTTGGCGATGAAACCGTCAAACATAACTCACAGAGTGGAAAAAATCGATGGCGAACTTGGATTGACACGCGGAACGCAGCGATCTCTGTGGCTTTGCCTTACTGGAGTCGGCACCGGAAACCCTGGGTGTCGACCTCCCTGCCGTGCGGCTCTATCGCCACGATCGCCTGCGCGGCGAGATGGCAAAGCGGGGGATCGATGCGGTCATTCTCTCCGACCCGATCGACATCCGCTACGCCAGCGGCACCTGCAACATGCAGGTCTTCTCGATGCGCAATGCGCCCTCGCGCTATCTGCTTTTGACGGCTAATCGCGCGATCCTCTTCGAGTTCACCGGCTGCCTGCATCTGGCCCATGGCTACGAGACCCTGGACGAGGTGCGCCCGGCGTCAACTGCCAGCTTCGCTGCCGCCGGCCATGACATTGGCGCGCGCGAACGCCGCTGGGCGGCCGAGACGGCCGATCTTATCTGGGAACTGCTGGGTCGGGATGCCACCTTGGGGTTGGAGCGGCTCAACGCCGGGACAGCGATCGCCTTGCAGGCAGAGGGGCCGCGCATCGTCGATGCCCAGGAAGCCGTCGAGCGTGCACGCGCCATCAAGTCGAGCGAGGAGATGAAGTGCATCACCGCCTCGCTTCGCGCCACCGAAGAGAGCGTGGCCGCGCTCAAGGCCGCGATTCGCCCCGGGATCACCGAAAACGAGATCTGGTCGCATCTGCATCAGAGCGTGATCGCCCGGAACGGCGACTACTGCAAGACCCGGCTCCTGAGCAGCAGGCCGCGCACCAACCCCTGGTTCCAAGAGTCCTCGCATCGCCCGATCTGGCCAACGACCTGGTCGCCTTGGACACCAACGTCGTCGGTTGTCACGGCTACTATGCTGATTTCTCACGCACCTTCCACGTCGGGCCGAGGAAGCCCAGCGAGCGGCAAAGGACTTTCTACAAGCTGGCCCACGAGCAGGTGCATCACAACATGGCCATCATCAAAGCCGGTATGAGTTTCCGCGACTACGCCGAGCGCGCCTGGAGCATTCCCGAGCGTTTCACGCCAACCGCTACTATCTCTCGGCGCGCGGCGTCGGCCTGACCGGCGAGTATCCCTCTATCACCGGTCTGACTTTCCGGCTGCCGGCTACGACGGAGAGATCGAGCCGGGCATGACGCTCTGCGTGGAGAGCTATATCGGTGACGAGGGCGGTTGCGATGGCGTCAAGCTAGAGCAGCAGGTGCTGGTCACCGAGACAGGGCAGGAGTTGCTGTCGCTCTTTCCCTTCGAAGAAGACCTGTTGGCCTAAGAGGCTGTCCAGATGTGCGGCATCGGCTCCGGCTAGCGACGAACCGCTGGGTTCAAGTCAGCGGCAAGTGCGTCTAGCCGGATCGGGCTACCCCATTTCGCAGAGGCTGACCGGAGGCTAGCATGGTTTCATAAGGCCGCCGGAGAGCCAGACCCTTCAGATAGACGAGGCACTCGTACGCCGGCTCGTTGCGGCGCAGTTTCCGCAGTGGGCCTAACTCAAGGTCGAGCCAGGAGGCTGGGACAATGGAACCTTTCGCCTTGGCGACAGGCTGTCTGCGCGGCTCCCAAGCGCCGAGCGCTATGTCGCCCAGGTGGAAAAAGAGCATGAGCTGGCTGCCGATCCTGGTGCCTCACCTACCCATGGCAATTCCCCATCGCTCGCCCTTGGCAAACCGGGTGCCGGCTATCCCTGGTCTTGGTCGCTGCGCTCGTGGCTTCCCGGGACTCCGCTTTCTTCCGGTGGCGCGATCGATCGGGTCGGGCTTGCGAGATCTTTGGCGCACTTTCTAAGAGCCCTCTGGCGGGTCGAGGCGACGAAGGGGCCTGCCGCCGGTCCGCACAGCTTCTATCGCGGCGGCAAGCTTAGCGTCTACGATGCAGAGACCGAAGCGGCCCTCGGCGCATTGGAGGGACGCATCGACGCCGAGGCCGCGCGCAGCATCTGGCATGAGGCCTGCGCGGCGCGGTGGCTGGATGCCCCGGTCTGGGTGCATGGCGACGGCGCCCCTGGCAATCTTCTGATAGAACAGGGCCAGCTTAGCGCTGTGATCGATTTCGGGTCGTTGGCCATCGGCGATCCGGCCTGCGATCTCACCATGGCCTAGACGTACTTCACGGATGCGGAGCGCGCGGCTTTACGCGCGGCCCTGTCAATCGATGACGAGACCTGGAGCCGGGCCCGAGTTTGGGCCTTGTGGAAGGCGCTCATCCTCGCCGCCGGAGCGGATGCCATGCGACGCGAGAAGGCGCCTCTTGGGGCGTGTCCAAGAGCATCTGGCAGCGATATAGACTGCTCTCGTGTCGCGGGTGTGGTACGGCAGTCGACGAGAGGATTCGATCGGGGGCTCGCGCCGCTGGAGGCCTGAGTTTGCCAGCCCTTGCTTTGGAGAATAGCCTTCCCACCGAGTTCAATCATTGAGCCAGCGGGTAAGAGGCGAGCAGTTATGCGCTGCACCCCAACCGAACGTGAACAGAAAGAGCGCTTTGCAGCCGTCTACGAACGCACGCTGTCGCCCGCTATGCAGGCAGTAGAGCGAAGCGTTTGCGACTGCGATTATGGCGGCAACATTTGGTTGTCGCGAGAACAGGCGGAGTATTTCGGCACCTGCCTCCAGCTAAAAGCCGGAATGCGCCTTCTCGATCTCGGTGCGGGCTCGGGCTGGCCGGCCCTCTATCCGGCCAAGACCTTCGGCTGCGATGCCATGCTGGTCGACCTGCCCGAGATCGGTCTGCAGATCGCCAAGCAGTGCGCGCATGAGGAGAGATCGCAATCACCGAAGAATCCAAGAGATCACGGCGAATCCAAGAGATCACGGCGCGAGCTTCTGCGCGCAGCCCGTACCCCGTCTATCGACACCGGCACCTACAAGTTGCCGGTGGATGAGGTGCCGATCCCGCCGGCCGATGCCGAGGTGCTGCCGACGGCCTGCGAGTACTGCATCGTCGGCTGCGGCTACAAGGTCTATCGCTGGCCCTACCACCGCCAAGGCGCTGCCGGGCCGGACCAGAACACCCTCAAGGAGCAGTTTCCCACCGGCCCCGTTTCCGGCAAGTGGGTGAGCCCGAACATGCACAATGTCGTGCCGCACAAGGGCGAGTCGCATCATATCGTGATCGTTCCGGACGGCGAAGCGGTCGTGAACCGCCAGGGCAATCACTCGGTGCGCGGCGGTACGCTCGGGCTCAAGCCCTACAACCCCAAGCGCCCAACTGCCGAGCGGCTGCAAACCCCCATGGTGCGCTTGCGGAGCATGCTGCATGCGATCTCTTGGGAGGACGCACCCGCCATCGCCGCCGAACTCGGCCGCTATGCCATCGACACCTGGGGCGAAGCGGCTTGGGGCATCAAGTAATACTCCTACAAATTCTGGGAGAATACCTACGCGCTCACCAAGTGGGCCTATGGCGCGATCGGCATGCCCGCCGGCGCCGAGCACGACAAGAACAACGCCGCAACGACGCGACCAGCGTCAACGGCTTCTCCTACGGCTATCGCGACGTCCTGGACGCCGATGTCATCATGATCTCGAGCTCCCACCCCTATGAGAATCACACCATCCTCTTCACCGAGTGGATGGCGCCGGGCGATGCGAAGATCATACAGGTCAATCCGCGCAAGAGCCCGACGGCTGCTTATGCGGAGCGAACCGGCGGTCTGCATCTACAGTTGACGCCCGGCACCGACAGCGTCCTGAACAACGCCATCACCCGCTACATCCTGGAGCAAGGCTGGGAGGATCGCGACTTCATCGTCGTGTACACCGTCTCCGAAGACGACATGAAGCTCGAAACTTTCTGGCGACGTCAGCGCTACGGCGGCTCCTTCGCCGCCTACAAAGCCTTCCTATTGGCCGACGATGTCTACAGACTGGAAAATGCCGCCCAGATCGAAAAGCTGGTCCGCGCCGCCGAAATGCTGGCAAAGCCCCGCGGCGCCTTCCGACCGAAGGCGTCCTTCTTCTTGGAGAAGGGCAATTACTGGTCCCTCAACTTCCCCAACACAAGTTCTCACTCGGCGCTGGCCTTGATCAATGGCACCTCGGGGCGCAGCGGGCGCCTCGCGATCGGCGATGACGGACTCTTGCTTCAAACCGGCGCCACGAGTGTTCTGGCCGGCGACGTGCGCGCGGCGGAAAACGTGGCGCTGACCTCGCTGCACACTCTCTTCGCACGCGAGCATAACCGCTGGGTGGATAGCCTGGAGCGGGACCACCCGGACTGGAGCAGCGACGAGCTGTTTCATGCCGCCCGCATGCGCGTGGAAGCCGAGGTTCAGACCATCACCTACAGCGATTTCCTACCCATCCTGGTTGGGGAGCAGGCGATTGCGGGCTATCGAGGCTAACCCGAACTTCTCACCGTAGGGACGCACATGTTTTTCGCTGCCGCTTTTTCTTTGCTCGGATGCCTGACTTTTTTCCGCTCATGGTGAGAGGTCCGGCGGTTTTGCCGGTTGGGTAGACCTGGATTTTCCTCTGTTGTTTCGTCTCGGGGTTTGGGATCGGCGGCGTCAGCAAGCCGCCCTGGATAATCGCTCGTGGGCGATTGAGAACTCAGTCTGCCAGGGATGCGCCGAGGCCATGGCGATCTTGATGCGCCGCACCGAGACCGTCGTCCGGGCGCCGAGCTTCAACAGCTTGAGGCGGATCGAACCCGCCGTGGCCTTGGCAAGCGCCGTGCCGGGAAGCGCGATGCGGCGCAGGCTGTCGACCAAGACGTAGGCGATCGAGGCGAACCAGAGCCGGAGTTGGTTGGCCCGCATCGTCGCCGCCGAGGTGCGGTCGGCGAAGAGGTCAAGCTGGCACCCCTCGATCCGGTTCTCCATCTCGCCCCGGGCGCAGTAGAGCCGTTCGTAGAGCCGCCTGGCGTCGGCGCATCGGGCCCGAGCGAGGTGACGACGAAGCGCGGATTGGCGCCCCTCGCCAGATGCTCTGCCTTACCCACCACGCGGCGCGCCCGGCTCCAGCTCTTGCGTGTCGAAGAGCTGAAGTCGGCGAAGCGTCGCGCCACCCGGCCCGTCCTCGTGTGCGCAGCCTGCGCCGCCGCCTCGCGCGCGACCCGCTTCCGCAACCGGGCGTTCTGGGCCAGGCCGCACAGAAAGCCAATGCCGTTCGCCTCGCACCACGCCATCATGTCTTTGCGCGCAAAGCCCGCGTCGGTGCGCGATAGGATCCCAACCCGGGGCCAGCGCTTGCAGATCTGTGCGACGATCCGCGCCACCTCCTCCAGAGCGCCCGCCGCGCCATCGATGTTGGCCGCCCGCAGCTTCGCCGCCAGCAGGTGGCGCCCACAGGTGATGTAGAGCGGAAGCTGGCAGTAGCTCTTGTAATAGCCGTGATGGAACCGGCCTTCTTGGGTTCCCTGCACCGGGTCGTCCGTGGCGTCGAGGTCCAGAACGATCCGTGACGGCGCCGCCGCGTGGGCATCGAGATAGAGGTCGACGAACAGCCTCTCCATCGCCTCTCCGTCATGGCCGATCCGGTGGTAGCGGCCCGGCGCGCCGGACGGGGCGTGCTTCAACCGGCCCCAAGTGCTCTTGCCGGAAAGCACCGCGCAGTCCTTCCGCTTTGCCTCCAACCGGTCCGACAACAGGGCCAGGACCGGGTCGTGGCGCAGCTGGTCGTGGTCATTGAGATCCTCGTAGCCGAGCGCGATCCCACAGATCCGCTGGCCGACCGGGGTGGGAAGCTCATGCACCACAAGTTCCGGCGTCCGGCAATCGATGAAGCAGGACGCGACGCGATCGAACAGTCCGATCACGCGGTCGCAATGGCGCAACAAAAGCGCGCCGGCATTCGTACTGATCGCGCCGCCCATCGAAGGCTTTAAACTCAAGCTGTTCCGGGATACACTCTGGTCGCATCGGGCCTCACTCCGAATTCTGTCAAGTCGTTATTGTAAAATAACTTTACAGAATTCAAAAAACCGATGCACCCCCTTGTATGAGAAATGCGGGCTAGGCCTTGCGCGGCAAGATCGACAGTTTCAACCGCGGCCACGAGAAACAGGTCTCGAGCCTGGACCACGACGAGATCATCGCCCAGCTGAAGGCCCGTATGGATGCCGGCGGCATGGCCTTGGTGGTGCAGGAGACCTATCCCAACGATCTCACCGAGTATGTCGATCTGGTGCTGCCGGCTGCCACTTGGTGCGAAACCGACCTCACCCGGGCCCAGGGCGAGCGTCGCCTACGGATCTATTCCCAATTCTACGACCCGCCCGGCAGTGCCAGAACCGATTGGTGGATCATTGGCCAAATAGCTACCAAAATGGGCTACGAGGGCTTTACTTGGAAAGATGGTAACGCCGTCTTCGAGGAAGCCGCCGCCTGCTCCAAAGGTGGGCACTATGACTACACCCAACTGATCGCGTTCGCCCGGCTGAATGGTCTTAGCGGACACGAGCAGCTGCGCACCCTCTCGACCACTGGCATCCAACTGCCGGCCCGACTCGTCGAAGGCGAGCTGGTCGGAACGGTGCGTCTGCACGAAAAGACGATCACCGATCCCAAGAACTACAACTGGAACGTCAGCAAGTACAAGACCAAATCCGGCAAGGTGATCTTCATGCGCAGCGACTGGCGCATTGCCGAGCCTATCTTCGAAAAGTTCAAGCCGCAAGGCGATGAGCTTTGGGTCTTGAACGGCCGCATCAATCACATCTGGCAAACCATGTACGACGACCTGCGCAAACCCTATATCCGGGACCGCTGGCCGATAAATTGGCCTTCATTGCCTTCGAGGACGCTAAGGCGCGCAGGATTGAGAGCGGCGATCTGGTGCATGTCACCAACGACAAGGTCGTCGATCAGGTGGGCCAGACCAGCAGGGACGTGCTGTCGCTGGTCGCCTATCCGACCGACGAGGTCGTGCCCGGCGTCACCTACACCTACGCCTTCTACCCCGGCCAAAAATCCAATAACGTGATCTCAGTCGTCACCAATCCGGTTTCCGCTGACTACAACTATAAGATCGGCAAGGGCCGGGTCGAGAAGGCCGGCGAGACGCCGCTGAAGAGCGTCAAGGCGGCCATGTCCTTCATTCCACGCAGCATCGGCTAGGAGGCGGACCATGACGACTCTGAAATTCATACTCTTTGCGCTGCCGCCATAACGGCTCTCACGGCGGCGGAGTATCTCTCACCCGGCCCGGATCTTCTCGCCCGCGGCTTCGAGGTCTATGCGCGGGAGCTCGGTCTGCCACGGTGCAGAGGACGCAGGAGACGGTCCCGGTGCAAAATATCTGGCCCAACGGCCACGCAATCTCACCCTGGGTGTCTTCAAGATCCGCTCGACCCTGAAAGGCGAGTTTCCGACGACACAGGATCTCTTCGATACCATCATGGCGGGGCTGGAAGGATCCGAAGGCGCGCAGATGCCCGTCTTCGCCTCCCTTCCAGAAGCGGATCGCTGGGCCTTGGTGGAGGTCGTGCGTAGCTTCGCATGGATGGACGAGGAGGGTAGCCACCCCGCCCGGAGATCGCGGATTTGGCACTCGGCCGGCAGGTCTACGAACGCCTCCAGTGCTCCACCTGTCATGGCGACAGGGGCCACGGCGACGGTGCCTCCTCCCCGACGCTGAAGGACGACGACAAGCGACGCATCTTCGCCGCCAGCCTGGTGGACGGCCGCTACAAGGGTGGCGACTCGCCGGAGGACTGGACCCGCTTCTTTACCGGCCTCGACGGCTCGCCGATGCCTTCCTACGCGAGCAAGGTCAGCGACGCGGAATTCTGGGCCCTCACCGAGTACCTCTTGACTTTAAGGGCCGGAGCCGAGGCTTCGGAGGAGGACGCACAATGATTACCTCGTTCACCCGCCGGCGAGCCCTGGCGGCCGGCGCCGCTTTGGCCTACGGCATGGCCGCTTGGCCAAGCCTCGACAGAGCCTGTGAGGAAACTGAGGTGAAGAAGGGCGGCCGCTTGACCGGTGTGCTGCGCTTCACCGGCAAGACCCCAGCGGAAGACCAAGTGTCGATCTCCAAGGATTCCCATGTCTGCAGAGCGGGTCACATCAGCCCCAACCCGGTCACCCTCTCGAGCGACAGAGCCCTGAAGGACGGGGTGGTTGCGCTGCGCAAGGTCTCGGCCGGCAAGCCGATGACTGCCGCCCTGACACGGCCGAAGATCGTGCAGGAGGCCAGCCGCTTCGAGCCCTTCGTTCAGCTGGCCGCCAAGGGGTCGGACCTCACCATCGTCAATCTCGATCCGCTCCTGCACAACATCCATGGCTATGAGCAGATCAGCCGGGCGTGGCGGACGCTCTTCAACATCGCGCAGCCGGCCGCCGGTCAGACCGACAGAGCCACCTTGAAGATGCGTCGCGGCTCCGTAGTGGAGACCGACTGCGACGCCATAACTGGATGTCGGCTTGGCTCTACACCGCCGATCATCCCTATCTGGCGGCCACCGGACCGGACGGTCTTTTCGACATCGCCGAAGTGCCGGCAGATAATTACGAGTTGGTGATGTGAAATCTACTGCTTGGCGAGGGCACCGCCTCGATCACGCTTGCCCCCGGCGAAACCCTGGAGCTCCCTCGACCTGAAATCGCAAGGAGCCAGCTGATGGCCACAGCAAGCCGCAAGAGTCTGCTCGGCTCCACCGCGCTCGCCGCCATGGCCGCCCTCGCCTTCGCCCAGTTCGCCACTGCCGAGACTGAAGTGAACCAGCCGCTGGCAGCCCTGCCACCGATGCCCATTCCCGCCGACAATCCCATGACGAAGGAGAAGATCAAACTAGGCGAACTGCTGTTTTTCGATGCGCGTCTGTCGGGTAACGGTTCAATCTCCTGTGCCGACTGTCATGATCCGCGGCTGGGCTGGGGTGCGGCTCCGACCTGTCGCGCTGCTACCTGGGCACCATGCACTGGCGCAACTCGCAAACCGTGGTCAACTCGGCCTATATGACCGAGGGCTGTTTCTGGACCGCCTCGGCCGACACCATGAAGGCACAGGCTCACTCCGCCGTCTCAGGGGCACTCGCCAGCAATCTGAAGTCGATCCTCGTCGAGGAGCGTATGAAGCAGCCCCCGGAGTACGTGGGCCTCTTCAAAGAGGTCTGGGACTCGGCGCCGAACTACGACCAGGCGCTGGCCTCCATTGCCGCCCATGAGCGTACGGTCATATCGGACGATAGCCCCTTCGATCGCCACATGCGCGACGAAGAGACGGCCCTATCCCAAGCAGCACTAAGCGGCAAGGCTCTGTTCGAGGGCAAAGCCAACTGCATCGCCTGCCACGAAGGCCCACTGATAACCGACCAGGCTTTCTACAACATCGGCCTGCCGACCAATCCGGCCTTCCTGGAGGACCCGCAGCGCCAGATTGCCTTCCGCGAGCGCATGCGCTTCTCCGGCTTCGAGAAGTCGGACTTTCTACACCTCGACCGCGACCCGAGGCGCTATCGCAAATCCAAGGATCTCGCCGACATCGGCAAGTTTCGAACACCGCCTTTGCACTATCTCGCCTACACCGCCCCCTACATGCACAACGGCGTTTTCTTCGATCTCTTCGAGGCCGTAGCGTTCTACAACAAAGGCTGGGAAGACGATCCCTTCGATAACAACAGCGCGAAGATCAAGCCCCTCAAGCTGACGGAAGAAGAGCGTCGATCTCGTCGCCTTTCTGGACAGCCTGTCCGGCAGCGAGATCCTCGTCGAAAGACCGAAATCGCTCTCCTATGGCCTGCTCGATTTCCCAATGGAAGGGCAGTGGTAGAGGCCAGCATGCCGCTGTCCAGGGTCTTGGCTACTCCGCCGGAATACGGATTGGTTGGCCCTCAATGTGCACGCGGCACACGATGGCACGGGTCGTCTCGCCCAGGCTGTAGGGCGCGTGCACTTTCCTGGGTTTGATGATGAAGGCCTCGCCGGCGCGATAGATCCGGTCTTCCTGGCCCTCTTCGACGTGCATAGCCGAACCTTCCAGGATGCAGACGAACCCTTCACCCGGGTGCGAGTGCGGCGGAACCTGAGTGTGCAGCGGCAACACCACGTCCGAGACGATGACCTCCACGCCCTCGGCGCTGGTCGGCAGCGCCATCAGGACTTGATTGGAGCCGGGCAGCGGACGATGGCTCTCGTCGGCTTGGGCAAGGCTGCAGGAGAGGCTGAGGGCCAGCGCCACCGCCGGCCACAGCAGTCGTATCTATCGCAAGGGTGAGGGCATGATTGTCGTCTCGCGTTCAAGGGTCAGGAGCCATTAGTCTGCCAACTGACGCCAGGATTCCAAACCGCTTTTCGCGAATGTCATCGCCCCGGATGTGCGGAATCCCGACTTGACCTGAAAGGAATGCCTACAATCAACCTCTTCCGGGAGTACGATCCACAGAAGGAGATTTGGAGTCTATGTCGAGGGTCGAAGTCCTGCAACCGGAAGGCTTTCGCAAGACCCGCTGGAAGACACAGCCGGGGCGTCACCTACGAGATTGCCGGAGAGATTGAGAACGACAGACTCGTCTGGCGGCTCAGCCTAGTTCTGGTCTCCCAAGACGGTCCTTTCTCCGCCTTCGAGGGCCTCGAGCTTATCCTGACCGTCGTCGAGGGCGCTGGCATGGACCTGGATTCACCGGAGGGAAGCTTGGCAGCCGATCCGCTGACCCCCTGTCGCTCTGCCGGATCGCTCGCCATCGAGGGGCATCTGCGCACCGGACCCGTTCGCAACCTGAACCTCATCTACGACCCGCGCCGGGTTCGGACCCAGGCGACATTCCTGGCCGCGCAAGGCAGGGTCACGTTGGAGCAGGACACCGGCGAGATCGGTCTCGTCTATGTGGCGGCCGGCCGCCTCGACCTAGACCAAGACGCCCCCATCCAAGCCGGCGCGGTCATCCTCTTCCGGGGCGACGATCCCAATTTGCGGTCTTCCGCAAGCTCCAATCTCATTCACATCGGACTGCGCACGACACTTGGCGAGTCCGGCGTTCGATAGCGCCAAAGGATCGACCGAAACTTCGAAAACCTGCGCTCCAAACCGCCGCCACGGGCCCCACTGCCGCGAAAAGGGCCCGAATTCCTTCATGGTGGCTACGAAAATCAAGCCTATAGTTGGAAGCTGACGATGCAACTTTGGAGGATGCGCCATGCGACCTTGGCCTCTCGCCGCAGTTTTCGCGCTCTGTCTCCTCATACCGCCGGCAGCGGCCAAGGAGGAAGAGGCGAAGGCACCCAGTTTCCTTTTCACTCAGGCAGCGGACGCGGTTTCCTATGACGGAAGCTCGCTTGTTCTGAGCGGGATCGGACAGGGAACCTTCTTCTCCGGCCGGCCCTACCGCCTGACCGGATTCATGAAGCACCAGGAGTGCCTCGAATACTGGAACGACCGCGGCGACCCTGCCGAAGACCCACCGAATGCGGCCCTGGTCCTGGTCGAAGATCACGATCGCCTGCCGCTGGTCTTCGAACTGATGGAAGCCAGCTTGAAAGACGGCGAGCTTGCTTACCGCGTGAAGCTGCTGAAGGACGATCCGGAGGCCGTGACGGGCCCCGGTAGCCTCTTCATCGATCGAGGCGGTGGCGGGCACCATGGGGGCAGCGGACATCACGGTGGCGGCTGGAATCACATCGGTATCGACCCGGCCGGCATGCGCGAATCCAGCCGACCCTACAGCCGCTGCAGCTTCAACGAGCTCTTCAGCGACACCCGGCTGTGCTTTTTAGAGCGAGCCGAAGCCTCCGCCGCCGGGGGTCTCCAGGATCACCAGATCGCCCGGCTCGACCTCGCAGGCGTCATTGCCGCCCAGGATCTGCTCTTCGCCGTCCGCGCGCCGCAGGATGTTGCGGCCGTAGGCGCCGGGGTTGCCGCCCTCCAGGCCGCTGGGCGGAATGCGCCGATGCGAACACAGCAGGGTCACGGTCATAGAATCGAGGAAGCGCAGACTGCGGGTGACGCCGTCACCACCGCGCTGCCGCCCGGTCCCGCCGGAGCCGCGGCGAATGCCGAAACTCTCCAAGCGTACGGGAAAGCGCCACTCCAAGACCTCGGGATCGGTCATACGGGTGTTGGTCATATGCGTCTGCACTGCGCTGGCGCCGTCGAAGTCGACACCGGCGCCGGTTCCGCCGGCAATGGTCTCGTAGTTCTGGTAGCGCTCGTTGCCCCAGACGAAATTGTTCATCGTACCCTGTGAGCCGGCCAAGACGCCGAGTGCTGCATAGAGCGCATTGGCCATCGACTGGCTGACCTCGGTGTTGCCGGCGATCACCGCCGCCGGATAGCGGGGATGAATCATCGAGCCCTCGGGTGCAATGATGGTCAAGGGCTTCAGGCAACCTTGGTTCAAGGGGATGTCGCTGCCGACGAGGGTGCGAAAGACATAGAGCACCACGGCATTGCAGACGGCGAGTGGGGCGTTGTAGTTGCCCGCGTCCTGCGGCGAGGTGCCAGTGAAGTCGATGGTCGCCTCGCGCGCCTCGCGATCGACGGAGACGCGAATCTGGATCACCGCGCCGCTGTCCAGCTCGAAGCGTGTTTCGCCGTCCGTCAGGGCACCCAAGGCCTGCCGTACGCTCTCCTCTGCATTGTCCTGGACATGGCCCATATAGGCCCGCACCACCTCCAGGCCAAAGGTGGCGATCATCTTCTTGACCTCGCGCGCGCCGGTCTCATTGGCGGCAATCTGAGCCTTCAGATCGGCCATGTTGTTGTCGATATTGCGGCAGGGATAGCGGCCGGAAGCCAGCAGCGCGCGGGTCTCGGCCTCACGCAGCTGCCCGCGTTCGACAAGCTTGAAGTTGTCGATCACCACGCCCTCTTCGTCGATATGACGGCTGTCGGGCGGTGCCGAACCCGGCGTGCGCCCGCCGATGTCGGCATGATGGCCGCGTGCACCGACGTAGAAGAGAACCTCCGCGCCCGCCTCGTCGAAGACCGGAGTGATGACAGTGACGTCGGGCAAGTGCGTGCCGCCGTCGAAGGGGGCATTCAGCATGAAGACGTCGCCGGGATGGACCGCACCAGAGTTGCGCGCGATCACCGTGCGCACCGCCTCGTCCATAGAGCCTAGATGCACAGGTACGTGCGGCGCGTTCGCGACCAGATCGCCCTCGGCGTCGAATAGCGCGCAGGAGAAATCCAGACGCTCCTTGATGTTCACCGAGTAGGCCGTGTTGGCCAGGGTCGCACCCATCTGTTCGGCGATCGACATGAAGAGGTTGTTGAAGACCTCCAGCATCACCGGGTCAGCCGCGGTGCCGACCGCCTGGCGCTTTGGCCGCGGCACCGCGCGCTCCAGGATCAGGTTGCCGAAGGTGTCCAGGGTCGCGCGCCAGCCGGGCTCGACGATGGTGGTCGCGGTCGCCTCGGAGACGATGGCGGGCCCCAAGATCCTCTGCCCGACCTGCAGCTGCGCGCGCTCGAACAAAGGTACGTCTTTAGGCTTGCCATCGAGGATCATCCCGACCTGGCCCAAGGCCTCTGCCGCTTCACCGGCCAAGGCCACTGGGGCGCCGCTCAGGTCGCTCTCTCCGCCGATCGCCTCGACCGCCAGGGTCTCGATGATCAGCGCCCGCTCCTCGGCAACGAAGCCGTAGCGGGTGCGATGCGCCTCGCGGAAGCGATTGCGCATCTCCCTTTCGGTACCGAAGGTCACCTCCAAGGGCTGGTGCGAGCCGGCGTAGCGAATATGGGCGCTGCGCAGGCTCCGAATGCCGCTTGCCGCTACGCCTTGGGCTGCCACTTCCTGGACTGCCTCCTCGGCCATGGTCTGCAGTACGGCCTCGGCCGCCGCAATCTCGCTGACATCGCGTTCGAACTGCCGCTGTCTGAGCGCGCGAATCTCGGCCAGACCCATACCGTAGGCTGAGAGCACGCCGGCGAAGGGATGCAGCAGCACCCGGGTCATGCCGAGCGCATCGGCGACCGGACAGGCGTGCTGCCCGCCGGCACCGCCGAAGCAGTTCAAGGTGTAGCGGGTGACGTCATAGCCGCGCTGTACCGAGATCTTCTTGATCGCGTTGGCCATGTTCTCGACGGCGATGCGCAGGAAGCCCTCGGCCACGGCCTCCGGCGCCAGCGGCCCGGCGCCCGTCGCCTCGGCGATCTCCTGCGCCAAGGCTTGGAATTTCCGGGTAACCACCGCCGCATCGAGCGGCTGGTCGCACGCCGGTCCAAAGACCTTCGGGAAGTGGGCCGGCTGTACCTTGCCCAGCATGACGTTGCAGTCGGTGACCGTCAGTGGCCCGCCGCGGCGGTAGCAGGCTGGGCCTGGATTGGCCCCGGCGCTCTCCGGCCCGACCTGGAAACGGCCATCGCGGAAGCTGAGGATCGAGCCGCCGCCAGCAGCGACGGTGTGGATGTTCATCATCGGCGCGCGCATTCGCACGCCGGCGACCTCGGTCTCGAAGGCGCGCTCGTAGCTGCCGGCATAGTGGCAGACGTCGGTCGAGGTGCCTCCCATGTCGAAGCCGATGACATCGCGAAAGCCGGCCTGCTCGGCGGTCTTGGCCATCCCGACCACACCGCCGGCGGGCCCGGAGAGAATGGCATCCTTGCCCTGAAAGAAGGCAGCATCGGTCAGGCCGCCGTTCGACTGCATGAAGAAGAGGCGGCCGGCACCTGCCTCGCTGCCGCCCAGGGCATCGCGCACCTGTTCGACATAGCGTCTGAGGATCGGGCTCAGATAGGCATCGACGACGGTGGTGTCGCCACGCGAGACCAGCTTCATCATCGGACTGGTATGCTGGCTGGTGGAAACTTGGGTGAAACCGACTCGCCGCGCCATCTCGGCGACGCGGTCCTCGTGCAGCGGCCTGATGTAGGCATGCATGAAGGCGATAGCGACCGAGCGAATGCCTTCGGCATAGGCGGCATCCAGGGCCTTCTGCGCGACCGCTTCGTCCAGATCCTGCAACACCTTGCCCTCGGCATCCAGGCGCTCCGGCACCTCGGCCACAGCTTCGTAGAGCAGTTCGGGAAGGACGATCTTCAAATCGAAGAGCTTCGGACGGTTCTGATAGCCGATGCGCAGAAGATCGCCGAAGCCCTGGGTGATCATCAGAAGACAGCGCTCGCCCTTGCGCTCCAGCAAGGCATTGGTGGCGACCGTAGTGCCCATTTTCACCGCCTCGATTGTGCCGGCGGGGATGGCCTCGCTCTCCTCCAGTCCCAAGAGAGCACGAATGCCGGCGACGGCCGCATCAAGGTAGCGCTCGGGATTCTCAGAGAGGAGCTTGTGAGTCGCCAGATGCCCATCGGGGTGCCGCGCCACCACGTCGGTGAAGGTCCCGCCGCGGTCGATCCAAAACTGCCACACGCCTGTGATGTCTCCAGAAGAGGTCTGCGGTCTCTGCTTTAGGACATTCCGGCCCCTCGGTCGATAGGGACTTGGACACCGCGGGTCACAAATCTTCTTTTTCGGCCCAATGTTTCGCCAGGAGCGACTCTATATCCTCTCCTGTCGGCTCGGGCTTTTTGGCATAGAGGTCGCGAAACGCTCCACACAATCACGTTGGGCACCCGCCAATTTACGAGCGAGGACGCCCTCTCACGTAAGGTTCGGTGTACCATGGTTGAATCACTGGTTTTCCACGGCGGCGATCCGAAGACCGGCAGCACGGCCGTCCAGAACATCGTACGCAATGGCCTCTTCGAGGCCGGCTCGACGCGCATCTTCATGCAAAAAGAAAACACCATCAATTCCTTTAGAAAGATGATAATGCGGAAGCATAGGAAGAATTTTGAACACATCATAAATATGTGGAGAAAAACAATAAGAGTATATAATAGGTCAGATGCTGATATCGGCGTCTTATCCGGAGAAGGATTATCTGGAACAGATCTCGCGCTCTTGCGGCAAATCATCGAAACGCAATTTGATGTTCCCTTCGTGAATGTAAAGATCGTGTGCTACCTGCGCACGCACAAAGAAGCGTTACTGTCACGCTATGCGCAAAAAATCAAATCCGGTCAGTTTACCGATGATATCGATGCCTATTATGACATCGCGCATGAGCGGCTGGTCTATGCAGACCGGATGGGCAGATGGTAAAAGGTGTTCGGCGATAACTTCGTCATCCTCTCCTTCTCGAGGAGCGACATGCATAAGAACGACATCGTGCACGACTTCTTTCAAAAGGCCCTCGGGATCGATGAGGCTACCATGACCGGGGACCTTCAGGTCAACCGCTCACCCTCGCTGCGGGAACTGGCGGTCGTGCGGCAAAACTACATAGACCTGGGCGGAGAACAGACCGTTTTGCTGCGCCACTTCGAGCGATCCGGCAGCGGGTTCTTTGCTCCCGGAGGGGCCTACGGCAGGAAGAAGTTCAAGCGGCTGGACCTTATTCTTCAGCGATCAGGACGCCCCAGGAACCTCTGCAGGTTCACGCCTCGCTTTGGGAGAGGGCCTGCGCCCACTTCAAGAAGGACGACGAACAAATCGCCCAGATGGTCGCTGGCGACAACATCTTTCAGAAGGCGCTGTAGCGCGCCGGCGAAAGCATCATCGACCAAGCCTAATCTTGGGAACTGAGCGATCTCTTCACGGCCGAAGAAGAGCGCATCATCAGAACCCTCTTGCAAACCATAAAGACGATCCAAGAGGAGTCGGAGTTTTCCAGGTAACCTTTGCGATCGAGGCGGTTTGAACAGATCAGACGGAGAAGCACCATGGATCTCTTTCGACTGGACGGCAAGGCCGCCTTCGTCACCGGGGCCGGCAGCGGCATCGGCCAGGCCATCGCCATCGGCCTGGCGAAGGCCGGTGCCAAGGTCGGCTGCTTCGATCTGCCGAATGCGGCGGCCATGGAGCAGACCCTGGCCGGCATCGAGGCGACTGGTCACGACGCCTGGCACTGCCGTGGCGACGTGCGCAATGCCGACGATCTGGAGCACGCCACCGCCGAGGTCGAGGCAGCCCTGGGCCCGATCTCGCTTGCCGTCAATGCCGCCGGGATTGCCAGAGCGATGCCGGCCGAAGACATGACCCTGGAGGACTGGCGCGGCATGCTGGAGGTCAACCTGACCGGCCTCTTCCTCTCCTGCCAGGCCGAGGCGCGCGCCATACTGCGCCACGGCGAGGGCGCGATCGTCAACATCGCCTCCATGTCCGGCAGCATTGTCAACCGGGGCCTGACGCAAGCGCATTACAACACCTCGAAGGCTGGTGTCATCCAGCTGACCAAGAGCCTGGCGATGGAGTGGTGCGGCAGAGCCATCCGCGTGAACGCGATCAGCCCCGGCTACACGGCGACGCCGATGAACCTGCGCCCCGAGGTGGCCGAGCAGGTGAGGACGTTCGAAAGCGAGACACCGATGGCACGCATGGCGAGGCCCGAAGAGATGGTCGGCCCAGCCCTCTTCCTACTCAGCCCCGCCGCCTCCTTCGTCACCGGCATCGACCTGCTGGTCGATGGCGGCTTCACCTGCTGGTAGTAAGAGAGCCTCGACAACGCCGCCGGTGACGGGGTCCACAGGGGCGGTCTAGCGAAGGGCGTGTGCAACTCTAAACCAGAGAAACGAAGAAAATCCGGCCACGCCTTGCGCTTCCGTCGAGTACAGAGGCTTGGGGATCGAGACTACAAACACAGGAAGTTTGCGGCATTCAGCAAGCTCGCGGCAGTAACGCCGTCGACCCGGAAGGCTTGGTCGACAAAGCCGTCGCCGTCCACTTGGATCTGCTCGGAGCCGGCATAGCGCGCCTCCGAGTTGCCGCCGCCGGAGAAAGCCGCGCCGTCGATATAGGTGAAGCTGCCGACCTCGACCCCGGTGGCATAGACGATCTTATCTTCGCCGTTGGCGCCATTCGCAGAGACCCCGTCGAAATCACCGATCAGGGGCCCGCCCGAGCCGGCGTTACCCAGGTTGCCGCCGTTAAGAGGAAACTGTCACTGCCCGAGCCGCCAAAGGCCTGATCTCCGGAGGCTACATGCAGAGTGTCGGACCCGCTCTCGCCCTCAAAGGTATCGGCGCCATGACCACCAAAGAGATCGTCATCACCCTCACCGCCTAGAACATGATCGTCTCCGCTGCTGCCAGCCAGGGTGTTCTTGTCCGAGTTGCCATCGATGGTGCTGTCCAGGTCATTGCCCGCACCGTTGATGTTGCCGAAGCCACCCTGCATGCGTAGGTCCTCGACGAAGGCTTTGGCGGAGCCGTCCGGTAGGGTGAAGTCCACCTTAGCCCGCACCAGATCGACGCCTCGACCCGACCCATCGCGCACCACGTCGGCGGAGGTTTCCACCACGACGGTGTCGTCGCCCGAGCCTCCGGTCATCCGGTTGGTGCCGCCGCGACCGTTCATGATGTCGTCGCCGTTGCGCCCCAGTAGCGTGTTGGAGAAGGGATTGCCCAAGATTGTGTTGTCCGAATCGCTGGCGTCCAGCCGAGCCGCACTGGCACCCGTCCTCACATTCACCAGCTCGAAGAAGCCGTTGGTCGTCCGATCCAGCGTGTAATCGATCGCATTCGATAGCAGGGCGTCGGCACCGCCCGCAGCCGTCTCTACCGCGATGTTACTGATGGTCTCCACGATGATGGTGTCGTTGTTGGCACCGTCGTAGTCCATATCGGCGCCGCTACCACCGAAGGCGCTATCGCTGCCGCTGCCGGCACGCAAGTCGTCATCGCCGAGGCTACCCGACAGGCCGTCCGACCCGCTGCCACCAAACAGCCGGTCGTTGCCACTGTCGCCGAAGAGGCTTTTGTCGTCTCCAGCGCCGCCGTAGAGGCTGTCGGCGCTCTTGCCTCCCAGGAGGTTAACGTCGGAGCTGCAGAGACTGTCATCGCCTGAAAGGCCGGAGACCCTGTCAGCACCGCTTAGCCGAGAGACACCGATTCTTCCGTCGAGCCGCGTAACCTGTCGATCCCATCTCCCTGACCTGCTAATCTGATCCACACGACAGGACTCTCCTGGATCACGATCGTAGAGGTTTGCAGAGAGCAGCGGCAGCTCTCGGTCGATGAAGTGTCCGAATTTCGGAGTTGGTCGAAGCCGATGCGGAAGTAGGATGTGGCGAGATAGCCGTGAGATTTCGTTTTGCGGTGCTTTTTGCCGACGAGGATGTCAGCGGTTTTGGCGGCCCAGGCGACGGCCAGAGCGAGCGGAACGAAGAGAGTGTCGAGTTGAGCCGGATTGGAGAACCTGGTATCTTCGAGGTCGAAGCCGCGGGTTTCGACGTCGCCGAAGCGCTCGATGGCCCAGCGTTTCTTGCAGGCTTCAAGCGCGCGCTGGGGTTCGAGGGTGGTGGCGAGGATCGGGAGTGCGCGATTTTCGATGCGTTTTGCGGCGAAACGCAGGGGCATTCCGAGCGCCTCATCGAGCGTAGTCAGACGGCCATGACGGTTTTTCACGGTGGCGCCGATGCGGCGTTTGCAGAACGAGGCCTTCAAGCCGGGATCGCCCACGTAGCGCCCGATCACGACGTTCATATTGCCTTGGTCGCTGCTGGGATGCAATCTGAGAGGCGTCGGGGATTGGGAAACGGCCCAGAACGGCCAGGACAACGGGCCGCTGATCGGAAACCCACGGGCCAGTGCCAATTTCGTAGCGTTCCGGGCAGAGGTCTCCCGTCGTGAAGTCGTTTTGATTGGCATAGCGTTGGCTCACGCTGGTGTCGGCCGTGGTCGCAAGCGGTCGATCCGATCCAGGATATCGGCGAACAGGTCGCGCGGGAGCGCGACCTCGGCCAATTGGAAGGTGACGTAGCGTCCGTGACGCGCGACTTTTGCCCCAATTTTCACCAGCTTCTCGCGCAGCGTCGTCAGCGACCAATTGCTCACTGGGTCTGGCAAAGCGAGCGTGCGCATGAAGTTGCCCAGGTTGTAGGCCAGTGCATGAAGCTGAAGCCGAGCCGCGTTGGCCTTGAAGCGTCGGCAGGATAGTCGCGTCCAACGGATCGCGTTCTTGCCCTCCCTGATGTGTTGTTCCGCCGTGCCACGCTGGTTGTAGAAGGCGACGATCCGCTCGGCGGGCCGGGACAGATTGGTGACGACGAACCCGACGCGGGGATACAACTCGCCCGGATGCCATTCCACTTTCGCCACCACGCGCCGCGCCTGGGTCCAGCTTCCAGCCCGATAGCTGAAGCTGGCGAAGTAGCGACGGACTTCCATCGGGGGCCGTCCCCTCGGGCGCCGTAGCAGGTGGGCGACGTATCCCTGGAGCACGCTGTTGGCGGGAAGCCGGATGGCGTAGCCGAAGCCCTCGGCCTCCAGATACTCGTAGATGTCCGGTGAGGCGAAGGCGGCATCGCCCCGAAAGTACCGCCGCAGCTTGCGCTCGCGATAACGCGCCACGACCGGGTCCAGCACCGCGCGCCAGCCATCGGCGCTGTGCACGTTGCCGGGTCGCAAGGCGCAGCGCTCCAGATCGCCGAGCTGGTTGAAGACAAAAAGCGGGTGATAGCAGGTGCAGCCGAAGTGGCCGTTGTAGGCCGTGCCTTCCTGTTCGCCGTGGGTGGGGCTGACCGAACTGTCCATGTCCAGGATGATCAGCTTCGGCGGTTTGCGACGATGAACGCGGTCGATCCACAGCCCGGACAGAGCGCTGAGTGCGGTGAGATTGACGTCACCCGTCAGCCATTGCGTCTCGAAACGGCCCATCTGGCTCGATGAGGCCGCACCCCGATCCGTCGCCTTGCCGCCGACAATCCAACGCATCGCTGGATCGCGAGAAAGCCGCTCGGCGTCGTTGACATCCTCGTACCCGGCCAAACGCCCGAACACCGCTTGCCGAAGCATCCCGACGACAGCGTGCCAGCCGTTCTTGCCGCGACGACCGTCTCGCAGCGCCCCGGCCGCCATCTCTGTCAGGCCAAGCGCGTCGTCCAGTTCCCGATACGCGAGCAAGCCGCCGTCCGACGTTACCTTCGATCCAGGGAACTCCAGCTTCACGCGGCGGTCGAAATCCACGCGAAGCAGCCCGTTCTTGGATTCACCCATCGGATGCACCATGAAAACCTCGCTTCAATCGACACAACACCATGATATGTAACCATGAATCAGCACCGTGGATGGCGCAACCTCAACCCCACCTGGGCAATGCGGGCTTAGACCATAGACGGTATCGTCGAGACTTGTCCCATACAGGGTGTTGTTCACGCCTGCAGTGCCGAAAATGATCGCCATCTCTCATATCCCCCGTTTTTCGTAGATGAATGCCATTGGCTCAAAGCTTCTGGAAGGGCAGTCCAATCCCCTCACCCAAAACGTGTATCGCTCTATTGGAGGATTAGCCAAATAATTCCGGATTACACCCAACATTTTTCGCTACTATTTTGGATGGACAGTGCACACATGTAGCGCAATGTCACCATGACTCACTTTATTTACAACGATCTGATTCTTATTTTGGCCGCGGCGCTGCTCATCGCAGCCTTCTCCGTCGGGTTCCCAACGCTGCTCACGTCCTCCGCCACCATGGACGCCCGCGATCCACAGAACTGCGGCCGGACTGAACATCGTTCAGCCAAAGGTTTTGCACGCTTCTTCCACCGGAACGCATTAGCGCCCTCAGCGCAGGACCAGGGGATCCGGCGGCCTTGCCAAAGCCAGCAACTCCGCCTTTGTGTCCAGATGCAAGGCTGGGATCGGATGGCGGCAGAAATCCGATCGGATGACGCTGCCAGCGACCAAGGCCACTTTGCTGGCGCGGAACCCGCATTGCTGGTTCTCTTGGTTGATCAGCGGTAAGATGCGCGCATAGCCGGCGACCGCCTCGGCCCTCTTACCGGCCAGATGCGCTCGCACGATGGGGCCGATCAGATCGGAGATCAGGGCCGAACACATGGCGCGGTCGCACCGGCATCGAGATCGGCCATCAAGGTGATGCTTTCCTCGCCGTCGACGATCAACTGGCGCAGCTTTTCCGCTGCGCCGGCGCGGCGAAACTGTTCGAAGCTCTGCTCGGCCGTGCCTTTCAAGGTGGCGCCGTGATAGGGCGGCATCAGCATAATCATGGCGGCACCCAGGTCGGCCGCCTCGTGCGCCCAAGCGACGACGATGTCGCTGGCGAAGTGACTGGCGGTGCCGATCACCGGCACTCGACTGGCCACCCGTTCCAGGCAGAGCCGGGTCAGGATGCGCCGCTCCTCGTCCGACAGCAGGAACTGCTCGGAGAAGTTCGCCAGGATGCAGATGCCCTGGACGCCTTAGCCGGGATCGCCCACGTAGCGCCCGATCACGACGTTCATATTGCCTTGGTCGCTGCTGGGATGCAATCTGAGAGGCGTCGGGGATTGGGAAACGGCCCAGAACGGCCAGGACAACGGGCCGCTGATCGGAAACCCACGGGCCAGTGCCAATTTCGTAGCGTTCCGGGCACAGGTCTCCCGTCGTGAAGTCGTTTTGATTGGCATAGCGTTGGCTCACGCTGGTGTCGGCCGTGGTCGCAAGCGGTCGATCCGATCCAGGATATCGGCGAACAGGTCGCGCGGGAGCGCGACCTCGGCCAATTGGAAGGTGACGTAGCGTCCGTGACGCGCGACTTTTGCCCCAATTTTCACCAGCTTCTCGCGCAGCGTCGTCAGCGACCAATTGCTCACTGGGTCTGGCAAAGCGAGCGTGCGCATGAAGTTGCCCAGGTTGTAGGCCAGTGCATGAAGCTGAAGCCGAGCCGCGTTGGCCTTGAAGCGTCGGCAGGATAGTCGCGTCCAACGGATCGCGTTCTTGCCCTCCCTGATGTGTTGTTCCGCCGTGCCACGCTGGTTGTAGAAGGCGACGATCCGCTCGGCGGGCCGGGACAGATTGGTGACGACGAACCCGACGCGGGGATACAACTCGCCCGGATGCCATTCCACTTTCGCCACCACGCGCCGCGCCTGGGTCCAGCTTCCAGCCCGATAGCTGAAGCTGGCGAAGTAGCGACGGACTTCCATCGGGGGCCGTCCCCTCGGGCGCCGTAGCAGATGGGCGACGTATCCCTGGAGCACGCTGTTGGCGGGAAGCCGGATGGCGTAGCCGAAGCCCTCGGCCTCCAGATACTCGTAGATGTCCGGTGAGGCGAAGGCGGCATCGCCCCGAAAGTATCGCCGCAGCTTGCGCTCGCGATAACGCGCCACGACCGGGTCCAGCACCGCGCGCCAGCCATCGGCGCTGTGCACGTTGCCGGGTCGCAAGGCGCAGCGCTCCAGATCGCCGAGCTGGTTGAAGACAAAAAGCGGGTGATAGCAGGTGCAGCCGAAGTGGCCGTTGTAGGCCGTGCCTTCCTGTTCGCCGTGGGTGGGGCTGACCGAACTGTCCATGTCCAGGATGATCAGCTTCGGCGGTTTGCGACGATGAACGCGGTCGATCCACAGCCCGGACAGAGCGCTGAGTGCGGTGAGATTGACGTCACCCGTCAGCCATTGCGTCTCGAAACGGCCCATCTGGCTCGATGAGGCCGCACCCCGATCCGTCGCCTTGCCGCCGACAATCCAACGCATCGCTGGATCGCGAGAAAGCCGCTCGGCGTCGTTGACATCCTCGTACCCGGCCAAACGCCCGAACACCGCTTGCCGAAGCATCCCGACGACAGCGTGCCAGCCGTTCTTGCCGCGACGACCGTCTCGCAGCGCCCCGGCCGCCATCTCTGTCAGGCCAAGCGCGTCGTCCAGTTCCCGATACGCGAGCAAGCCGCCGTCCGACGTTACCTTCGATCCAGGGAACTCCAGCTTCACGCGGCGGTCGAAATCCACGCGAAGCAGCCCGTTCTTGGATTCACCCATCGGATGCACCATGAAAACCTCGCTTCAATCGACACAACACCATGATATGTAACCATGAATCAGCACCGTGGATGGCGCAACCTCAATCCCACCTGGGCAATGCGGGCTTAGATCGACCATGCCGTCGAGGATCCGGCGCATGCCGTCGAGATTCAGGCTGCCGTCCTGGTGAAAGGCGGTGGGCGCCACCGGCCAGACGCCGCTGTAGGCTCGTGTCGTCGTCCGAGATGCCGCTCCTTCCTTTTGGCGCCACTGTCAGGGGCTGCTGTGGCTTCGACGCCTGTGGTCGATGCCGGAACCTGCTGCGATCAAATCGACCACAAAATTCACCAGATTGGCAAATTGGCCGTCGATCCCATTGCCGGATGGGATCGGTTTTGATGGAATATCGCAAAGGAATACTGTTCGATAGCGAAACAAGCAGCCATGGAACCCGCAACTGAGACAGGGAAACAGGAATATGATCGGATCGACGCTTCGCGGAGTCCTGCTGGCCAGCGTGGCTGCCGGCTTCTTTGCGTCCGCCGCCGCCGCGGAAAAGTGGGATATGGCGCTGGCCTATTCGGCGACTAACTACCACTCTGAAATCGCTGCGGAATTCGCGACCGAAGTGACCGAGCGGACCGGCGGCGGGCTGGAGATCGTCACCCATCCCTCCGGCTCGCTCTTCGGCGGATCGGAGATCTACAGCGCAGTGCGCAAGGGCCTGGTGCCGATCGGCGAACGTCTGATTTCGGCCTTGGGCAACGAGGATGCTCTCTTCGAGATCGACAGCGTGCCCTTCCTCACCGGCGGTTTCGACGATGCCTGGCGCCTCTATGAGGTCTCCAAACCGGCTTTGCAGGAGACCTTGGCGAAGAAAAAACTGCATCTGCTCTATTCCTGCCCTTGGCCGCCGCAGGGCTTCTATTCGGTGGTCCAGGCCGACGGCATGGAGGCCATCGCCGGCATGAAATTCCGTGCCTACAACGCCACGACTTCGCGTCTGGCTGAGCTTCTGGGCATGGTGCCGACCAAGATCGAAGCGGCCGAGCTCAGCCAAGCCTTCGCCACCGGCGTTGCGCAATCGATGATTTCCTCGGGCTCCACCGGCTACGACCGCAAGCTCTGGGAGCATGTGAAGTACTTCTATGACATCCAGGGCTGGCAGCCGCGCAACATGGTCATCGTGAACCTGAAGGCCTGGCATGGGTTGGATAACGACACCCGTGCCGCCGTCACCGTGGCCGCCGAGACCGCCGAGGCCAAGTGCTGGGAGAAGGCCAAGGAACTGACCTCCTGGTACCTAGAGCAACTGGCCGCCAACGGCATGGAAACTGCACCCTTGAACGAGACCATGGCCATCGAGTTCAAGAAGGTCGGCAAGGTTTTGATGGAGGCTTGGCTCGAGCGTATGGGTGACAGCGGTGTCGAGATCATCGAAGCCTATAGGGCGGGTTCGTAAGGAAGAAGGCCTGCCTCGCCCGCACCTCTGCGCAAGCGTGGTGCGGGCGAGGCAGGCCACATCCTTAAGCCTCCATCGCCCAGTTCGAGCGCGAGCGCATCGCTGAACGCACGAAGGAAGGGCTACAGGCGGCCAAGGCACGCGGGCGCGTCGGTGGTCGCCCCCCTGCCCTTTCAACCGCACAGAAGGCCGAGGTGCGCCGCATGCGCGATGATGAACAACGGGCGATCTCGGAAATCGCACGGCTGTTCAAGGTGAGCGAACGCACGGTGCGGAGAGCCTGAGCTGAGCCTGTCGTCACGTAACTGCATGAGCTCTTTCCAGGCTTCGTTTATTTGTCTGATTGGAAGTCGATCTCTCCACCATCAACAAGATCAATCCCTAAGTCCCTTGCTGTTTCTATGGCACCTGGAGTGAAAGCCGAACTGGTGATCAGCATTGCTCGGTCTGCCTCGCGAAGCGCACGGGCACCATGGAGCTCCCTGACTTTTTCTGGACCAACTTTAGCACGTGTGTGCTTGCACTGGATGACCCAGAATTCAGCGTCATCTCCAGAGCCTTTGACACAATAGATGTCCACCCCACGGTCTGTACCCTGACGGGAAAGCTCCTCAAAGTGACGGCTCCTAAGCCAGCGAGCACACCCCCGCTCGAACGAAAACCAGCTCAGCCCGCGATGCGTTTGAACTTGTACAGGTGTTGAGTCGAATAAGGCCTGAACAGCTGACCGACTTCGGTACACGACCTCGACATCAGTCCCGGCCACAGTGGTACCACGTACCCACGTGCAGCCTTCCGGCGGGATCATTTCGTTTACTTTTGCCAGAAGCATTTGCCTTCGGGACGGTGTGTGTCCTTCTGGTAGCTTCCGATAGTGTGCAGATCTCCAATGCGCGCGTCTTTCCGAAGCCTTCATCGGATCGAGCGATCCAGGCTTAAGAGCTGAAGAGGTTATGTATTTAACACGTGGCAGATAGATGACCCGCTTGGGTGACTTCTTTAGTCCTCGCACTCGGGAGAAGCGCGGCGGACCCAAAATGCGATCCCGGTCCTCAATCACCCAGAAGTCGCGCAAAGCCGAGGCGCCAATTAACGCGATCACTTGCGTAATCTTATCGAACGAATCCATTTTTCCATCTGGACCAGCACCGGTATTTGGGACGGAGGCGTGCTGGCTTGCAGGAAAAAAGGTAACTGGAAGCGCACGCCCTGAGGCATCCAACGCCTCCATCAACACAAGATTTGGTGTGATTTCCGCGAAACAAAGAGCAACAAATGGAGGAGAATTTATTTCGACAAAAGCAGCGTTCGGGATTGAGCCTTGCCGCATGACAGAAGCTTCCTGAAGCATAGCTTCAGTAGCATGTCTCATCTCGTCAATGGATAACTCAGGAATTGTGGATTTCTCAAGGAAGTACACATAACCCTCAGACACAGATTTCATATCCGGCTCACCATCGTCGATGGTGAGAGGATTCGTCAGCATCCGCGTGTACCAAGCCCAAATAGAAAAGTGATCTAGTTGCTCAACTAATTGAGCATTAGGGCCGCCTGGTACATAAGGGTGCGATGGCCAAAGAATAAACAACGCCCTAAGGCTTGAAATTGCGCCCTGTATGTCTGGATTACTTTCCACAAAATAGTCAAGATAGGCATTTACTTGCGATACCGTAGAATTCGGATGCCCCATTGCCTCGGGCAAATCTTTCCCAAAGAACCTGTCGGACCACAACCAACCCTCTTCCATATCTTTGGGGGGTCGCATGTCATGAGCCATGTCGCAAAGAACCTGTCCAGTGAGCGTCGCCGGGCGCTCACCAGCAAGCCTTTCAAGCGATGAAATATCTCTAAGGACTTCGTAGTACAGTCCGGAGTAAGCAAGCCTGTGTACGGCAGATTTGGACATCGACAAAAGGTCTGGAAGCCGAAACCTCTCAAGGTCGAGCCCCTCTCGTGCGAAGGCGTTTCTTAAACCGTCTTCCAAAATGCCCATAGTGAACTCCGGACTAAACCAAACTACGGCCACCTTCACCCATCGGCAGGAGTGAACCGGGATTCCCCATGTGAACGCCACCTCGTGGCGAAGAGATTGCCTGAGGCGTGGTTCGAGCGCAAGCGGCGCTCCACACGGCATCGGAGACTGGGCGATTGTGTGAGCGTCGGTCGCCTGTCCGCCCACGCGGAGGTTGGACGGGCCAAACGCGCTGTTTCCAGATGCACTGGTCCTGTGGTCGGAGACGGCGCGGGTCAGCCTGAGCGCGGTCATGTCAGTACTGGCCGTGATCGCAGGCGGTCGATCCGCTCCAGGATGTCGGCGAACAGCGCACGCGAGACGACGACTTCCGCCAATTGGAAGGTGACGTAGCGGCCATGCTGCACGACCTTCGCCCCGATCTTCACCAGCTTCTCGCGCAGCGTCGTCAAGGACCAGTGGCTGACCGCATCAGGCAAAGCCAATGTCCGCAGGAAGTTGGCGAGGTTGTAGGCCAGAGCATGAAGCTGAAGGCGAACCGCATTGGCCTTGAAGCTCCGGCAGGACAGCCGCGTCCAGCGGATCGCATTCTTGCCTTCCTTGATGTGTTGTTCCGCCGTGCCACGTTGGTTGTAGAAGGTGACGATCCGCTCGGCGGGCCGGGACAGATTGGTGACCACAAACCCGACGCGGGGATACAACTCGCCCGGATGCCATTCCACCTTCGCCACGACCCGCCGCGCCTTGGTCCAGCTTCCGGCCCGGTAGCTGAAGCTGGCGAAGTACCGACGGACTTCCATCGGGGGCCGTCCCTTTGGGCGCCGTAGCAGATGGCCGATGTATCCCTGGAGCACGCTGTTGGCGGGAAGCCGGATGGTGTAGCCGAACCCCTCGGCCTCCAGATACTCGTAGATGTCCGGCGAGGCGAAGGCGGCATCGCCCCGGAAGTATCGCCGCAGCTTGCGGTCGCGATAACGCGCCACGACCGGGTCCAGCACCGCGCGCCAGCCATCGGCGCTATGCACGTTACCCGGCCTGAGCGCGCAACGTTCCAGGTCGCCGAACTGGTTGAACAGGAACAGCGGGTGATAACAGGTACAGCCGAAGTGGCCGTTGTAGGCCGTGCCTTCCTGGTCGCCATGAGTTGGGCTGACGGAGCTGTCCATGTCCACCACCAAGGATTTCGGCGGCTTGCGGCCATGCACCCGGTCGATCCATGCTCCGGGAACTGCGGCCAACGCAGGAAGGTTGGTATCGTTGGCGAGCCATTGCGTCTCGAACCGGCCCATCTGGCTCGACGACGCCGCGCCCCGATCCCTCGCCTTGCCGCCGACGATCCAACGCATCGCTGGATCGCCAGAAAGCCGCTCGGCGTCGTTGACATCCTCGTACCCGGCCAAACGCCCGAACACCGCTTGCCGGAGCATCCCAGCGATGGCGTGCCAGCCGTTCCTGCCACGACGGCCGTCTTCCAGCACAGTGGCCGCCGCTTCCGTCAGACCGAGAGCATCGTCAAGTTCCCGATAAGCGAGGAGCCCACCATCAGAGCTCACCTTCGATCCGTGAAACTCCAGCTTCACGCGGCGATCGAAATCGACCCGCAGAGGCCCCCCTAACGATTCACCCACTGGGTGCGCCATGAGAACCTCGCTTCAGTCGCCTCAACATCATGATATCTAACCATGAATCAGTCCAATGAGCAGCGCAACCTCGATCTCACCTGGGCAATGTGGGTTAAGTCCATGAGCACTCTGCGACGGGCCCTGGACGGGGTCTACTTGGTAGGAGCTTACCTCTCCGGTCTCCTGCTGATTCTTCTCTGCGGATTGGTGATCTGGAGCATCCTGGCGCGCCTCTTGGGTGTCTTCGCCGGCGGTGCCAGCGATGTCGCCGGCTACGTCATGGCCACCTCCACCTTCATGGCTTTGGCCTACACCTTCCGCAGCCAGGGCCACATCCGCGTTGCCCTGCTGATCCAGAATGTGATGGGCGCCAAACGCCGGGCGCTGGAATTCCTCTGTCTGGGGGTCATGCCGGCGGTCAGCATCTATCTGGCCTATTACATGATCACGCTGGCCGAGGAGAGCTACGAGTGGGAGGAGCGCAGCGAGGGCGCCGACGCCATTCTGCTGTGGATCCCGCAGACGCCGGTCGCCCTTGGCTCGGCCCTCTTCGCGCTGGCCGTGGTGCACACCTTCCTGGAAGCGGTCTTCGATTACGATTCGGTCGATCCCAATCGCAAGAGCGGTGAAGGACCGAACGAGATATGACCGAGACCCTGTCCATCATTCTTTTCCTCGGCGTCCTTTTCATCCTGCTGGGTGTCGGCGTTTGGGTCGGTGCCGCGCTGCTGATCACCGCCATCGTCGGCATGGCGCTCTTCACCTCGGCACCGATCAGCGATGCCATGGCGGTCACCATCTGGGGCGAACAGTCCTCCTGGACCCTGACCGCACTGCCACTCTTCATCTGGATGGGCGAGATCCTGTTCCGCACAAAGCTGTCGGAAACGCTGTTCCGTGGGCTGGTGCCCTTCCTGAAGGGCCTCCCTGGCGGCCTGCTGCACGTGAACATCGGTGCCTCGGCGATCTTCGCGGCGATCTCGGGCTCCTCTGCCGCCACCGTGGCCACGGTCGGCAAGATGTCGATCCCGGCACTCACGGCACGCAAGTATCCCGACCGTATGATCATCGGCACCCTGGCCGGTGCCGGAACCCTGGGTCTTCTGATCCCGCCATCGATCTCGATGATCGTCTTCGGCGTGACGGTGAACGAGAGCATCGCCAAGCTCTTTATGGCGGCGATGATTCCCGGCGTCTGCCTGGCACTGCTGTTCATGCTCTATGTCGCCGGCTGGTCGTTCTTCAACAAGAAGAAGCTTCCCAAGGCCGACGATCTGGCTGGCGAGAACAAGTTGAAACGCTTGCTAGAGCTGCTGCCAGTCCTCCTCCTGATCTTCTTCGTCATCGGCTCCATCTATGCCGGCATCGCGACGGCGACCGAGGCAGCAGCCTTGGGCGTGCTGGGCTCCCTGGTGCTCTCAGCCTTTCAGCGTTCCCTCACCTTTGCGTCCTTCCGCGACAGCGTGCTGGGATCGGTCAGGACTACGGCGATGATCATGCTGATCCTGATGGGCTCGGGCTTCCTTTCGCTCGCCATGGGCTTCACCGGCATCCCCAAGGCGCTGGCCGAGGGCATATCGGAGTGGAACCTCTCGCCGATGATGCTGATCGTAATGCTGACGCTCTTCTACATCGCACTCGGCTGCTTCCTGGACGGGCTCTCCTCCATCGTGCTGACCATGGCAGTGATCGAGCCCATGGTGCGCACCGTCGGTTTCGACATGCTCTGGTTCGGCGTCTATCTGATGATCGTCGTCGAGATGGCGCAGATCACGCCGCCGATCGGCTTCAACCTCTTCGTCCTGCAGGGCATGACCGGCAAGGATATGGGTTTCATAGCCCGCGCGGCCATGCCGATGTTCTTCGTCATGTGCGTCTTCGTCGCCATCCTCGTGGCCGTGCCGGAACTGGCGACCTTCCTGCCCGAGGCGATGTCGAATTGAGCGGAATTAGCGCCGGCTAACCCATCCTAGCCCTGATCGACCTGGCGCACGGCGAGAGCGCACTCAGGCTGGCTCGCGTGGTCGCTGTGCCGAGGCAATCCGAGCAATATCTACTGGATGCCGGCTGCGGTCGCGGCGGCACCGCAGCCTATCTGCAGGCCGGCGGCTGGGGACAAGTGACCGGCATCGACCTGGATGCGGACTCGATCAAGGAGGCAGCGGCGGCCTATCCGGGCATCGCCTTTCGAGCCTGCGACATCTACCAGCTCGAGCAGCAGTTGGAGCCCGGCTTTGCGTTGGTCACCCTCTTCAACGTGCTCTACGCCTTGGACGATCAGCGCCGCGCCCTCGGCGCCCTGGCACGTGTCGCCCGACCCGCAGCACGCTTGGTCATCCTCGACTACATCGATCGCAGACTGACCGAGGGCGACGAGGCCGGACAGCTGTCGCAGGGCTTCTTGCCCAATCCGCCCAAACCGGCCGAGATCGAAGACAGCCTTGTCGACGCCGGCTGGCAGCTTGAGAGCCTCGTATCGATCGACGAGCGCTATGAGCGCTGGTACAGCCAACTGGTCGCCAAGATCGAGGCCAAACGCGGGGAAATCGAAGCCCTGGCAGGAGCGTAGGGCTACGGTTTCGTGCTCGGACGCTACGCCAAGCTTTTGCAGGCCATCCGAGAGGGTCACCTCGGCAGTGCCATCGTTCACGCCTGGCGCCAGGATCATGTTTCCTAACGACGTTCTGTAGGTCCTTCACAAGACATGAACAAGCGGCTGAAGGCGTCATTCCGGCTGCGTTCAGGATGAGCTGCCCGTAGAAATCTTTGACCTCCTTGTAGTTTTCCACGGCGATGCGCTCGTCGACACCGTGCAGTCGGGGGAACTCGCCGTCAGCAGGATCGGCTCAGCGTCGATGTCGCTTCCACTCCAGCGATAGATCAGGCTGAGGTCATTGACGCTCTCTTGCTCCAAGCTGCGCTGGACCTCCGGATAGAGTGCCGGCAGAGCTTGGCGGCAACTTCGAAAGCTCTTGGGGTCTTCAGGCCTGCCGTCCGGGGTCGCGAGCGTGCAACATCCGATTACCGTCGCCAAGGCTTCACCGGTGTCCGCGACATCGAGATCGATCCTCCCCGATCTAGTGCTGCAGGACCCAATGCCTGCCTTAAGGCTGTCGGTCCGAATTCCACTGCGCAACTTCCGGATAGGCGCGGTCGAACTTGCGACCGAAAACCAACAGGGTCTGTGTGCGGAGCACGCCAGGGATCTCGGCGATCTCATCAGTCAGCACATCCAAATCCTCCATCCGCGGCGCTTCGGCACTGACGAAGAGATCGAACTCGCTATTGACGCCCAAGCAGACCTTGATCTCCGGAAACTCGGAAAGGCGCGCCACCACGCGACGCGTCTCCTGCTGTTTGATCGCCAAGAGGACCTGGACCCTGTCTTCGCTTGGGACACCGCCCAGCACCACCGAATAGCCTGTGTGTGATGACGCTCTTCTCTTCCAGGCGCTGGATGCGCTCGTGCATCGTCGAGCGTGCGACCTGCAGCTTACCGGCAATGGTGGTGGTCGACTGCCGCGCGTTTGCCTGCAGCTCGCGCAAAATGCGGCGATCCAGATCGTCCTTGATCCAGCCTCCTCTCTGCCTCGCCATAGCTCCTCCATCAGATCGCTTATCCGGCAAAATATCGCTATTCCGACATATTATCAAAAGATTCCAACGATTTGACATGGTAATCAAAGTGCACGGCAGGCCACACGGAGGGTTACGAAGTCCGTGCTGTGGTATTGCTGATGGCTGAACTCCTCGACGATTGAAGCCAAGATGCGGAAGGAAAGTGCATCCTCGGGCGCGGCCTCGGCTTTGGCGAAGTGCAGCATCCGATCTTCCAGATTTGCGCTTTGCGGTGCCGCCAAGATATCCAGCACCATGCTGCCCTCGTCGGGACGTGCGTCGTGCGCAGGGCGCGGCGCTCCCCTCATCGGCCCTCTTCTCCAGCGTGACCACCAAGGTCTCCTCGGCGGCCAGTTGCACACGATCGCCGGCCGGTCCCAAGCCTCGGCGCCGGCGAGCTCCTGCAGGAAGGTCTACACCATGGGGATGGCCGAGGTCGACAAGGCCACCTCGAGCCGGCGCCAGCGTCCCTGCTTCAAAGTGAAGAGCAGGGTCAGGAGGATCGCGACCAAGGTTCCTCCGGTCATGCCTTTGCTCAGCAAGGAGGCAGTCCAGGGCGGCAGGTAGTCGTAGAAGATCACCTGATCCTGGAAGCTGACGTCGAACCAAAAGCCAAAGCCGACGACCAGGGTCTTCTCATAGGTAAGACCGCCCGCTGTGGCCAGCCGCAGCCCATGCATGAAGAGCAGCGGAGCACAACGATGTAGGCGCCGGCCACGGGGCTTGGAGCAGGGTCCTGCTCAAGCCCGATGGAAGATTGCCCAGACCTTCGGCATGGACCACGCCCTGCACGGCGAAAGTCGATTGCCCGCGGACGTCACCAGGAGACCCTTTGGATCGCAATGCCGTCGCCGAAGGTCTCAATGGCACCAATCAGGGCCGCGATTAGGAAGGTCGGCAGCAGCTCCCAGAAGGCTGGCCCGAAGGCGAGATCAAGGCCCGGCCAAGCCAAGCTCGGCAGGCCGATCCAGGGCGCCGCCGCCAGCTTGATGCCATCCAGAATGCCGAAGGGTGCGGCCACGGCATAGCCGATCAGGACGCCGAACAGCGGCGACCAGAGGCGCCAGCGCCTCGAGCCGAAGACGGAGATCGCCAGGATCACCGCCAAGGTGACGCCGGTGGAAACCGGTGCATCGGCCGGATCGATCGTCGCACCCTCCAGGATCTTGGCCAGCATGGAAAAGGCGATCGGCATGACGGTTACCGAAATCAACATGATCACCGTGCCGCTGACCGCCGGCGTGATGACGCGGCGCAGCAGGCTCAGCTTGTGCGCCAGGGGAAACTGCATCAGGGAGGAGGCGACGATCACCAGCATCGCCATGAAGACGACCCAAGGCGCAAAGCCCTCCTCCACGCCGGCGGCCCGCAGCACGACGATCGGCGTCAGCACGATACCGGCCAGGATGAAGGCTATCGACTGGGCGCCAAGCGTAGCTGCAATGCGCGGCGGCGGCGCACCGTCGACCTCATAGCGGACGTGCGAATGCCGCCCTTCCTGCTCTGCCATCTCGCGGGATCTCTTGCTGGTATTGCCTCTTCCCTCGATCGAGGGCGCGCCCCTCTTTGCCAGCTCGGGCTAGCGGGCGCAATCCACGCAGGTCGGCGTGGTCAGATCGACGACCAAGCGCTTTTCCTGGATGTCCTCGCCGCAGAGCACGCAGGCGCCGAACTCCCCCTCCTCCAGGCGCGCCAGGGCGGCCTCGATGCGGCTGCAGCGAAGCTCGCGGCGGCGCTGCGTCTCCAGGGCCATGGCCTGCGCCTGCATGGCATCCATCCGGCTGAGCCGGCCTTGTGTGGTCTGATCCAGTTCGACCGGTGCACGCGCCTCGGCGCTGGCGGCCTGCAGCTCGGCGAGTTCGACCAACTCGGCCTGCAGCGCGGCATGTACATCACTCTCTTTCATCTCTCCTCCCCTCTCCAGCCAGACGGCCAGCAGCATCGCCGTCAGGGCAGCGCCTGGCGATTCATAGCGCGCTTGCACCCAGGGGGCGTGCGTCTCTGGCCTCACGGTGACGCAGATCGTGTGGAGCAATCAAGATCTCACTGCCGGTCAGGTCAACCGCCGTAACCAACGCGAAGAGCTCTTCGATCGCCGGATCGCCGAGGGCAAGACAGCCGACCGAGCATGTGTCGCCGTGGATCATGAAGTCGCCGCCAAGATCTCCACGCCCCTCGAGGGCGGCTTGCGCTTCGTCCTCCGGCCCCGGATAGCCGATGCGAATCGAGAGATGATAAGCGCTGTTCGGATTAAGATAAGGTGAGCGGATAGCGCCCTTCCGGAACCGGCCAATCGCCCTCCTTGAGCTTCGGGCACGGGCCGCCGCTGGCTGCAAGCACCGGATAGCGACGCATTGGTCGCCAGTTCCGAGCCCATCCCCAGAGCTCCAGCAAGGCTTCTTCTTTGAAGGCGATGAGGCGCAGAACCTGTGGCGATCCGTCGGCGAAACCGGCTCGCATCAGATACCCCGCGAGTCGCGCCTCGGCCGATGGGGCGAACAGGATCAAGACCTCTTCGAGACTGCGTTTTGCCCACTGCATTGGCCGAACTTAGCAGAGCGCGCAACACTTGCATTGAGCTGTTGTCCATCTCCTCTTCACGCAATACAACCTCTTTATCAGTTATAAAACTCAATGGAGGTTGAGATGCACAAGAGTTGCCTGGGCGTGGTGGTCATCGATTGCAAATCCGAATCTCTGCAGGAGGCCACGAACTTTTGGGCAGCGGCACTGGGCCGGCCCTACGATGCGGAAGCCAGCGAAGCGGATACGCGTTATGCCGTGTTGCAGAACGATGCTGCGGAGATGCCGGTGCTGGTGCAGCAGGTCGAGCATGAGTCGCGCGTCCATCTGGATATCGAGACCGACGACATCGAAGCCGAAGCAGAGCGCCTGGAGGCGCTGGGTGCCAAGCGCCTGGGACCGGTCAAGCGCTGGCTGGTGATGGAGGCGCCGAGTGGCCAGCGCTTCTGCCTGGTCCCCCCACAGCGCAACGACTTCGCGGACCGGGCCAATAGCTGGGGCCAATAGCTGGGAATGATACCTCGGCCGAGCGTGCCGCGACCCTGGCATTCAGCGACTTCGGCAGGAAGAGGTAATAGCGCCCCTTCTGCTTCATGCCGCCGGCGATCGCCAGGGCCGGCGCACCGGTGCCCCAGAAGAGGTCGCCGCGCACCGCTCCCTTGATCGCCCCCCCGGTATCCTGGGCGATCATCAGCCGCCGAAGCGGCACGCCGGTGGCATAGCTGCTCTCTAGGAAGAGCGGCATGCCGTAACCCAGAAAGGCAGGATCGACTGCCAGACTGCGGCCGGCCGTCAGCGGGACACCCTGGGCGCCGATCGGCCCGTCGCCGTCGATCCAGCGGAAGAAGACATAGCGCGGGTTCTCTTGCATCAAGCCTTTGGCCTCGCCGGGATTCTCCTTCAGCCAAGCCTTGACGCCTTGGGCCGAGGCCTGATCGGGGCCGATGTGGCCGCGGTTCAGCATCAGGCGGCCGATGCCGACGAAAGGCAAACCGTTGGTGCCGGCATAGCCGACGCGGCGGTAGCTGCCGTCCGGCATACGCATGCGCGCCGAGCCTTGAATGTGCAGGTCGAAGGCATCGACCGGGTCGTCCAGCCAGGCGATCTCCAGACCCTTGCCGGCCAGGGCGCCGGCGTCGATGGAGGCTCGATCCTTGGTCTTGCCGCCGGGCGGACGGTAGAGCGGCCACTTGTAGGCGCCGCCAGGACTCAGGGCGCCGCTGACCTCGGCCTCATAGTAGCCGGTAAAGAGCCCTTCGCTGCGTCCCTCCTGGGCGACCATGAAGGGCTGAAACCAGGTCTCGAAGTAGCGCCTGGCAGAATCCGCCCCATAGGCACCGGGCTCACCCAGAGCCGAGCAAGCCGGCGCCCAATCGACCACCCGGCCATAGCGGCCGTTCTTGTCGATCTGAGCCGAATATGGCCGTTGCAACAGCCGCTCGCAGGAACGGCGGAAGGCGACGATGGCCTCGGCGGGATCGTCCTCGTACCACCCTGGGAGCTGCTCGAACTCCAGCCGGGTCAGGCTGAAGGGCCCGCCCCCCGGCTGCACCGGCGGCGCTTGCAGCTCGCTATAGACCTGTGGCTTGCGCTCGGGCTGGCGCGCCTCTTGGCCGGCCTTACGCTCACAGGCGGCGAGCGCGAGCGGCAGAAGCAGAAGGAGAATCCAAGGTTTCATATCGGTGAGACTGCGCTTTTCGTCAGCGTCGCCGCAAGATCTTCCGCAACTCAAGCCGCATCGGCAAAAGCGCGGAAATCTGCTGCCAAGGCCGGTACTGCGCTGTCGAACAGATCTTTGCCGACCTCGACGCTGGCAAGGCTGGGGTTCGAGCCCATGCGCCCATCAGCATAGCGGCGCCGGAAATCGGCGGCATCGTAGATCGGACCACTGGGTGCGATCTCCGGCTCCATCGGCGCGTTCTTCTGGTGCTGCGGATAGCCGTAGAAGGTCAGCGAGATCTCGGAACAGGTCGCATGGCCGCCTTCCGCATTGCCGAAGCGCTCGCGCGAGATGCGCTGCACAGCCTCGTTCTCCCACCAGCTTTTCATCTTACAGCGCAGCGAGGGACGCTTGGGATCGGCGCGGCCCAAGCTCTCCTCGGCATAGATCTCGGAGAAGGCTGCACTGACGGTCGCGATGTTACCGCCGTGACCGTTCAGAAAGTAGAAACGCTCGAAGCCATGCTTGGCCAGAGAGTTGACCACGTCACAGACCACCGCAATCAGGGTCGTCGGACGCAGGGTGATCGAGCCGCTGAAGCCCAGGTGATGTTGCGCCATGCCGATGGAGAGCGTCGGCGCCACCAGACAGCCGGTCGCCGCCTCCACCCCGCGCGCCAGGATTTCCGGGCAGAGCGCGTCGGTGCCGACGAATCCGTTCGGCCCGTGCTGTTCGGTCGAGCCGATGGGAATGAGAATGGCCTTGGACTGCTCAAGGTAGACGTCTACCTCTTGCCAGGTAGAGAGTTGAAGATACATGAGGACTCCGCGAATTTGGGGCTGAGACGAGATCGGGGCTGGAACGTCGGTGGCGCGGCAGCCTACACAAAGTGGGCAAGGACGCAAATGCTATGGCCTATTGGTTGGTGAAGTCGGAACCCTTCAAGTATGCTTGGGATCACCTGGTGGCTGACGGCCGCACCGAGTGGGACGGCGTGCGCAACCACCAGGCGGCGATCAATCTGAAGGCCATGCGGATCGGCGAGCGCGCCTTCTTCTATCACTCCAACCAAGGCAAGGACGTCGTCGGCGTTTGCGAAATCGTGAAGGAGGCCTATCTCGATCCCAGCGATCCGGCCGGTCGCTTCGTCATGGTCGATGTGGTCCCGGTCGGGCCCTTCCCAAAGCCGGTGTCCTTGAAGGAGATCAAGGCGACGCCGGCCTTGGCCAAGATGGCCCTGGTGCGCCAGGCGCGGCTATCGGTCTGTCCGGTCAAAGACGAAGAATGGACGCTGATCTGCGAGATGGGGGGCTTCTCTTCGTGAGCGACTTTCCGCGCTACCTTTGCCGGCTGGAGGAAGTTCCCGACGGCGGCGCCAAGGGTTTCGATCTGGGCGCCGACTACGAGCCGTACGAAATCTTTCTAGTGCGCGAAGGCGGTGCCGTCTTTGCTTATGTGAACTCCTGCCCGCATCTGGGAACGCCCCTGGAGATGATGGAGGATGAGTTCATGAACGACGATGGTTTCATCGTCTGTTCCACCCACGGCGCCCTCTTCCGACCCAAGAACGGCGCCTGTTTTTCCGGGCCTTGCATGGGGGAGTAACTCAGTCGTGCGCAGATCAAGCTGGAGGAGAGCGGTCAGATCCTTCTCGTGAGCCTGCCTTTCTCAACGCAATTCTAGAGCATATTCATTTTATGAAGTGTCATAGTCTGCTGGTGCGAAATCGTTTGCGCACTCTTGCGGCTCGAACAGACCGATGATGTCGCCCACGGTATTCCAGAGGGTGCTGACGGTTCTTTCGGCCTTTGCGCGGATCGGTGATTTGAGCTTGGCGAAAGCCATCTCGATTGGGTTGAAGTCGGGACTGTAGGGCGGCAGATATGTGAGGGTGGCGCCTGTGGCCTCGATGGCCTGGCGGACGCCGGCGGCCTTGTGCGCCGGCAAGTCATCCATGATCACGCCATCTCCGGGATTGAGGGTCGGCGCCAGCGCTTGCCCGATATAGGCAAGAAAAGCGACGCCATTCATGGCGCCGTCGAGCACCATCGGCGCGGTCATTCCGGTCAGCCGAAGCGCACCGGTAAAGGTGGTTGTCTTCCAATGCCCGTGGGGGATGCCCGCGCGACAGCGCTCGCCCCGCCTGGAACGCCCACGCAGCCGCGCCATCTTCGTCGACAGGCCCGTCTCGTCGATGAAGACCAGCCTGGCCGGATCGAAGTCGAGTTGGCTGTCAACCAGGCTTGGCGCTTTCTCAAAACCTCCGACCGCTCCTGCTCCAATGCGTGCACGATTTTTTGTACGTGAAGCCGCACCCGCGCAACCAGTTGTTCAGCGCGCGCCGGCCAATCCGGACGGATGACGTAGAGAAAGTTTCGCACATTTGTGTGTGGTTGGTGGCCCCGAATTCCTCAGGCTTTCAGTCGCCAGACGGAGAAGCCAATAAAGGAGGCCAGAGCCACCATGGAGGAGAATAACAGGAAGGGCCTGTCGAACGTGGTCCGTATCGACGCCGGTCGGATAGAAGATCATCTGAGGCAGCGTCGAGGAGACACTCAACAGCCTGCTGGAGGCAGAGGCGGATCGGCTTTGCAATGCAGGGCGCTATGAGCGCAGTGAGGCGCGCCGCGACACACGAGCTGGCCGCTCCGAGCGCAAGCTGCACACGCGCGCCGGAGAGGTGCAGGTGCAAGGTGCCAAAGCTTCGCAGGCAGACGCATCGACGACGGCAATCATCGAGCGCTATCGCCGGCGCGCGCGCTCGCTCGAAGAGGCTTTGATGGAGATGTATCTGGCTGGTGTGTCGGTACGCCGGGTAGAGGACATCACCGAGGCCCTGTGGGGCACGCGGGTGAGCCCCAGCACGGTCTCCAATCTCAACAAGAAGCTCTACTCCCAGATCGAGACCTGGCGGAACCGGTCGATCGAGGGCGAACACCCCTACCTCTATCTGGACGGCATTGTCCTGAAGCGCAGTTGGGGTCCTGAAGCGCAGTTGGGCAGGTGAAGTGCGCAACGTCTCGCTGCCGGTTGCGGTCGCTGTCAAGGCCGACGGCTACCGCGAGACCCTCGGCAGCCTCGAGGGAACCAAGGAAGACAAGAAGGGCTGGAGCGCCTTCCTCAAGCACCTCAAGGAGCGCGGCCTGACGGGTGTCGCGTCGATCGTCTCGGATGCCTGCATGGGGCTCGTCGAGAGCGCGACCGAGTTCTATCCGGACGCCCAGTGGCAGCGCTGCGTCGTGCATCGGATGCCTTCGTGCCCGGTGCCGACCGGCAAGATGCGTGACGTCGCTCTCATGCTGAAGGCTATCCATGCCCAGGAGAGCCGCGAGGCGGCCCGCGCCAAGGCCACGCGGCCAAACTCGGAGCCATGCGCCTGCCCAAGGTCGCCGACTGGCTAGAGGAGACGGTCGAGGAGACCTGGGTCTACCATACCTTCCCCCATGAGCATTGGCGCCGGATCAGGACCGACAATCCTCTGGAGAGGATCATGCGGGAGATCCGGCGGCGAACCCGCGTCGTCGGAGCCTTCCCCGACGGCCAAGCGGCCCTCACCCTGGCCGCGGCCAGGGTGAGACACATCGCTGGCACCAAAGGGTCCAGCAAACGCTACATGAACATGGACCTGCTCAAGCAGCGGGACAGGGTTGCCTGATGGAACAGCCCGCCAAACCCAATGTGCGAAAGATCCTGGACACTACCCAATGCCGTGACCGCCAACATGAAGAACATGAAATGCGTGCCATTGGGTCGAAACAGCAGAATTCTCGGCAAATGCGCGCTCTCCATAAGCGGCATCAGGCTGGCCGCCAAGGTCATCGCCGCGATGTCCACCGCGAAGAGGGTAGCGATGCCAGCGCCGTTCAAAGCCGGTCCTTAGAGTGAAGAGAACCAAGAGACCGGCAGCCAGCATGGCCAAAATCAGCAGAATCCCAGTCGGATTGCCAGAAGAAAAGAGCGGAAGAAAGACCGTACGTCCGAGGAGGAGTAGCCAGAAACCGCCGCTCTCGGCCCTGGCCAGGATGCATGTTCCCTCTTCCGACACGCCGCCTGCCGGCCCGTTGGAGAAGAATGCGCGCGAAGCGGCTTTGATCGAGGTGCCGCTTGCTGCGGCAAGGCTCATGACATCATCCGTCTCTTCTTTGCGCCAGTGAAATGCTGACGATCTTCGCTCACCCCAGGGTCAGTCACAACCATGAAGTTGGCCTCAGATCCGGATCATCAAGACCTGAAGCGAGCGTCACGGCAAAATGATCGCCTCGGGATCTCCTCGATCAAACGACGATCGGTTGCACCAAAATCCACAGGCCCAGCATGGTCAGGCCGGTCATGAACAACATCATCGGCGACTGCGAGAAGACCGCAAGCCTGGCGTTGCCGAAGAGGGCAATGGCTTGGCGATGTGCGCCCACGACCGAAAGACCATGACCCAGGATCAGAGCCACAACGGCGATCCACCACACTTGCTCTGCTGTAATGACACCGATATCGATAGCCGCCTGGCACGCGCCCAAGAGATCCGATCCCAAGGCAAAGGGATCGGATAGGTTCGGCAGGACAAGCTGCCCTGCCAAAAGCAGTTAGGAGACATAGTGAGCCGGGTGGATAGGCCACGGCAATCGGCAGCAGCGACGCCACACAGCCCTCGGCGATCGCACGACCCGTCAGGCGTCGACCGACGGAAAGCGACATGGCCAACAAGGAATATAGTCCTTCTGCAATTAAAAAACTTGCAAACCCATCAGGCGTCGACCGACGGAAAGCGACATGGCCAAGGCCAGCAGACGATAGGCGAGAAAGCAGGTCAGGACGCTGGCCAGCAGACCCAAGGTACGGATCAGCTTCAAGAGATCGACACCGACATCCTGAAGAGCCAGAAGGCTCGCTCTTAGGCTCTGCGACCGGCTGACGAAGTTGAGGATGGAGGCCCAGAGCGGCGTCTCCGAGATGCCGTCGAAAAGCACCACGCCGATCGAGGTCGTGACGAAGGCGACCTCGGAGGCGTGTGCCCGCTGCGGCCTGCTCAAACCCTCGGTCGGAAGGGCAAAAAGGATGCGTCGCGGCGGATCGATGGACAGCGGCGTCATTCGACCCAAGAGAGCGAACATACGCCCAAGCGGATCGGCCAGTTGGAACCACCGCAGTCCAAACAGCATGCCGGCCGTCAGGCTGACGCCGGCATAGGCAAGAATCAAGACGCCCAGAGCCCGCGGATCTTCCGACCGATCGGAGATCAGCTCGATCCAGGAAATCGCAAGCAATCCGGCAAGCGCCATCCATCCGGCCCAGTCTGGCAATGAGTAGCGAATGCGCTGCTCGTCCCGACCGAGCAGGCGCGAAACAGTGAGATAGAGGCCGCGAAAGAGATCGAGCGGCTTCCAGATATCGAGCAGAAGCGCCGACATTAGGAAGAAGCCGACCCACCAGATCACCCAGACGGTCACCGTCGCCAGATTGTCGGTCGGATTATCCGGGCCGGCGAAAGCGGCCAACAGCAAGACCATTATAGCAAGCAGGCCGAGACCGCGCAGCAGGACTGCGAGGAGGCGCCTCAGGCCGAATGGCAAAGCCAACTCCAGAAGCAATGGCTGCTTAGGCAGATCGCGCAGAAAAAAGAAGGAGGCGCCGAAAGATGCGGCGACCGCGAAGCCCGCACCGGCCAGGTAGTAGCGCAAGGGCAAGGGCAACGGCAGGACCTTGGCCGCACGCACCTCCAGGCGCACCGCCTCGCCTTGCTGGATCGTCAAGGTCGGCACGACCTCTTCGACGGTTAGATCCAACAGGAGATCTCGCCCGCTCCAAGTCTCCGGGCCATCTAGGACGATCTCGGCGACGATCGCCGCACCGTCCCGCGCCCAGGCTCGATGCATATTGTCGTTCAAGCTCACTCGCACGGCATTGCCGCCCGGCGCGAACAGGTTCATCGGCAGGTGCACCCAAGGTCCATAGAGGCAGAGGATCTTCTTGCCGTTGATGTAGAGATGGGCGTGCCCCTCCACCACCTCGCTGGCCTGATCGATCTTCTCCGGCGTGAAGCTGAAATCCTTCGCCAGCAGGTGCAGATTGTAGCCGCTGGCCGCGTCCGGCAGGACCTCAAGTTCAAGAGGGCGGCGACACACCCTCCGGCAGCGGCCGCAGATCGGCATGATGATGCGCAGCATGTTTCTCGCCTTCGGCAGAAGCCGAACCGGCCAAAAGCATCTCTCCGAGGCCCACAATCGCAAAGCACAAAGGGCCTAGGGGCATCGAAGCCTCTCCCCTCCTAGTGACCGGCCAGAACATTCCACTCCGGCAAGAGCACTATGGAGTTAGGGTTGAGACCGACCTCCTTCAATGTGTTCATCTCGGCCAGAATCTCACTGCTCTCAAGGTCGACGCCGGTCACTGAACTTTCGTTCATATTCGGCAGATTGAGGAAGGAGTTCTGTACGAAACCCAGTTTGTGGTCCTTGGTGATGCCGACGTGGTGTGCGCCGCCGGCGGTCGGCACCGACACCAGCAGCTTTGGTGCTTTCACACCAACCGCGCTATCGAAGATATGCAGATGTCCGGGCGATGCGGTGGTGACCAGAGGCTGATCGCCTTCATCATTGAAGTAGATCTCCAGAGGCACACCGGCTTCCACGCTCTGAAAGTCGAAGACCTCCTCGGCCTTGAAGCTCTCGCTGGCCGGATCCCAGGTCAGAGCCCAAGGCGAATGGCCGAACATGTTGGTGACCAGTGCGACCGGCGGATTGGCATTGGGCGCGAAGAGAATCTCGACCGGTGCCTCGCCGGACGGCGAAGGCAGTTCCGACATCTTGATTTCGCCCAAGACTTCCAAGTCGCTGGCTCTCACCACCGAGACCGTCTCGGCTGGGGCGAGAGGTCCGGCGTGATCGTGCTGGAGACCAAGACGCGGTCAATTGCGGTTTTCGCAGCCAGACCGTGCGGATAGGTCCCCGGCAGCGCGATCGCGCCGACCAAGCTGTCGTCCGCGATTTTGCCGACATAGACATTGGCGGAGGCCATGCAGGTCAGGTACCAGCGCTCGTTCGCCTCGTCGAAGCTGACCTCCTCGGCGAACTGGCAATTCGGCACCTCGATCATCTTGATACGATAGGGGTTCTGGGTCATGTCGATGACCTGCAGCGCCGGCTGCTTGATCGATGTCACATAGGCCTTCGTCATGCTCCGGTCGTAGAAGATATGATGGGCCACCGCCGTAGAATCAAGCGGGATATCAGCCAGGATCTTTCCGAAGTCGGCACTGTTCGGATCGACATCGATTATCGCAATACCCTCACGCCGGACCTGATCGCCGGAAAGCTTCAGCAACTTCAACCCCTCCGCCGGTTTGCTCTCGTGTTTCATCATCGCCAAGATTTCGGCTTGCGCCGGTACTGTAATAAGCAACCCAAGACTGACAAGGCTTAAAAGCGCAACACTTCTCATCACCACTCCACTCTGCCGTTTCACCGTATAGATAGAGATTTGCGCCGAGATATGTCAAATAATTAATATTTTTACTAATAATACAGGGCAAGCATATGAAGTTGCATACAACCAATTGCTGGTCAGGATCAATCGAGGATCTGCTGGAAATTCCGTACAGCCGCCCGCTCACACTGCGAAAGGGTCGATGACATCGCGAAAGTTTGTGAGGTCAGACACTCGCTTTTTGAGTGAAGCCCTCCAGGACCCGCGGCTCGGTGTCCAGTACCTCCAGTTCATGAACCTGCGCCAAGGGCGGTCCGATGCGGATCAGTACCAGCATCTGGCCGAGCTTGGTCTCTTCACCGACCAACAGGAGCTCGACACGGCCGTCGCGACGGTTGCGTACCCAGCCGGTCAGGTCCAGAGCCTCGGCCTGCTGACAGGTCCAACCGCGAAACCACCCCCCCTGAACGCGCCCGGAGACGAAGACATGGCGCGCGATCCTCGTCATCACCACCGCTCCCGGCCCGCATCGCGGCCCCAGACATAGAGCGCTTCCATGGCCAGATCGGCGGCACGCTTGGCCGAACGCTCCCATTCCGGCCCGCGCAGCCATTGATCCTCCGTGGTGATCGCCGGTTGGCCCTTCTGTTCGTGCATCAGCTTGTTGCGTAGGCCGCGCAGCCAAGCTTGCTCCTTGCCACGTGTGTGTTCGGGAAAGCCGCTATTGAAGGCCTGCGTATCGACGATCGCCCCGGCCAGGATGACGACCGCCACCCAGGCGCCGCTGCAAAAGGCGCGCTGCAGTTCCGCCATCAAGGCTGCTGCCTGCTCCGAAAGCTGGCCGGCACCACCGCGGGCATAGCTCTCGTCGTGCAGCGCCAGCCAATCGCGCCGTGCCTCCCAAAGGCTTACGCTCGGGCGTTCGATCATCTCCAGCACGGACCTGCCCGCTCCCGTTTGGTCTACTCGAACTCGACGATTGCCTGGTCGACGGAGAGGCTCTCGCCCGGACTGCAGTGCAGGGCCTTAACCGTGCCATCGGCAGCGGCCTGGAGCACATTCTCCATCTTCATGGCTTCGACCACGGCCAGTTCCTCGCCGGCCTTCACCGGCTGCCCGACCTCGACGGCAATCGAGACCAGCAGGCCCGGCATCGGCGAGAGCAGGTAGCGAGAGATGTCCGGCGGAATCTTGATCGGCATCAGCCGCAAGCGCTCTGCGACCAGCGGCAAGACCACCAGGGCCTCGATCGTGGCAACGGCGTGGGTGAAGCTCCAGTGCGATTCTCGCCGGTCGACCTGCACCACCTTGGTCACGCCGTCGATCTGCGCCTCGATCAAGCTGTCTCCGGGTTGCCGAGCGCTCTCGATCGTGCCGTCGCTCAGGACCGAGGCGATGGAAAAGCCGCTGGAATGCGGCAGCAGGCGAACGACATGTTCGCTGCGCGCCTCGGCGCCCTCGATGCAAACCACCCAGTCGTCCAGATGCCGCGGCCGCTGGCTGACCTGACCGGAAATTTCTCCTTCCCGCTCGACCATGGCGGCAGCAAAGACCAGGCTGCGCAGAGTCTCGCCTTCGGGCACGCCAGCTCGGTAGCCATCGGGAAACTCCTCGGCGATGAAGTTCGTCGTCATGTCGCCGGCGCGGAAACGCGGGTGACGTACCAAGGCCGTAAGGAAAGCGGCGTTGTGATTGATGCCGCGGATGTAGTAAGCGGCCAGCGCTTGCGCCAAATGGTCGGCGGCCGCATCGCGAGTCGCACCACAGCCGATCAACTTGGCAATCATCGGATCATAGTAGATCGAGATCTCCGAGCCCTCGTTCACACCGCTGTCGATACGCACGTTCGGCCCCTCGGCCGGCGGCCGATAGCGCACCAAGCGGCCGATGGAGGGTAGGAAATTGCGAGCCGGATCCTCGGCATAGACCCGGGCCTCGACCGCCCAGCCCTCGATGCCCACATCCTCCTGCTTCATCGCCAGAGGCTCGCCGGCCGCAACCCGGATCATCCACTCGACCAGATCGATCCCGGTGATCAGCTCGGTCACGGGATGCTCGACCTGCAGGCGTGTGTTCATCTCCAGGAAGTAGACGTTCTTATCCTTATCGACGATGAACTCCACCGTCCCGGCCGAGTGATAGTCGACCGCCTTTGCGAGTGCCACGGCCTGGGCGCCCATTGCCGCCCGGGTTTCCGGTTCGAGGAAGGGCGAGGGCGCCTCCTCCAAGACCTTTTGATGACGTCGCTGGATCGAGCATTCGCGCTCGTTCAGATGAATCACACTGCCGTGCTTGTCGCCCAACACCTGGATTTCGATGTGCCGCGGTTCTTCGACGAACTTCTCGATGAAGATGCGGTCTTCGCCAAAGCTCGAATTGGCCTCGTTCTGTGCCGAGCGGAAACCTTCGCGTGCTTCCGCGTCGCTGTGGGCGATGCGCATGCCCTTGCCGCCACCGCCGGCCGAGGCCTTGATCGTCGGATAGCCGATACCCTTGGCGATGCCCACGGCAGCCTCGGCGTCGGGAATGGCCTCGAGATGACCCCTAACGGAGGAAACCTCGGCCTGCTGCGCCACTCGTTTGGAGGCGATCTTGTCGCCCATGGCCTCGATCGCGCCGACCGGCGGTCCGATAAAGACGATTCCGGCCGCATTGAGGGCCTGAGCGAACTCGGCCTTCTCGGAGAGGAAACCGAAGCCCGGATGAACAGCCTGGGCGCCGGTATCCTTGCAGGCCTTGATGATGCGATCGGCACGCAGATAGCTTTCGGCCGAAGGCGCCGGTCCGATGGCGACGGCCTCGTCGGCCAGACGCACGGCCAGGCTATCGGCATCGGCCTCGAAACAGACGGCGATCGTCTTGATGCCGAGCCGGCGGCAGCTCTTGATTACTCGGCAGGCGATCTCACCGCGGTTTGCGATCAGAATTTTGTCGAACAGGGGGCATGGCGGTCTCTTCGTTCCCCTCACAGCAGGCCGAACGGCCCTCAGAGCGGGATATTGTCGTGTTTCTTCCAGGGATTGAACAACTGCTTCTTGCGCAGCATCCGAAGCGCATGCCGACCCGGCGACGGGTACCGCGCGGCATGATCACGTCATCGATGAAACCGCGCGAAGCAGCGACGAAGGAATTGGCGAACTTGCGCCGGTACTCCTCAGTTCTGGCCTCAATCTTCTCCTGGTCGCCGGCATCGGCACGAAAGGTGATCTCGACCGCACCCTTGGGTCCCATGACGGCGATCTCGGCTGTCGGCCAGGCATAGTTGACATCGCCGCGCAGGTGCTTCGACGACATGACGTCATAGGCACCGCCATAGGCCTTGCGGGTGATCACCGTTACTTTCGGCACGGTCGCCTCGGCATAGGCGAAGAGCAGTTTGGCACCATGCTTGATGATCCCGCCGTACTCTTGCGAGGTTCCCGGCAGGAAGCCCGGCACCTCGACCAAGGTGACGATGGGAATGCCGAAGCAATCGCAGAAGCGTACGAATCGCGCGCCCTTCTCCGCCGAATCGATGTCCAGACATCCGGCCAGCACCAGCGGCTGATTGGCAACGATGCCGACCGTGCGGCCCTCGATGCGGCCGAAGCCGACGATGATATTGGCGGCGTGCTCCGGCTGAATCTCGAAGAAATCACCCTCGTCCAAAAGGCGGTGGATCACCTCTTTCATGTCGTAGGGCTTGTCCGGGTTGGCCGGAATCAGGTTGTCGAGCGCAAACTCCTCGCGCAGGAGCGTATCGTTGGCCGGGCGCTCGGACGGTGCTTCGCGATTGTTGGCCGGCAGGAAGTCGACGAAGCGGCGCAGCTCCAAGATCGCTTCCACGTCGTTTTCGAAAGCCAGATCGGCGACGCCGGACTTAGTGGTGTGGGTCAGCGCCCCGCCCAGTTCCTCATGCGTCACCTTCTCGTGGGTCACGGTGCGCACCACGTCGGGGCCGGTGACGAACATGTAGGAGCTGTCCTTCACCATAAAGATGTCGGTCATGGCCGGGGAGTAGACCGCGCCGCCGGCGCAGGGCCCCATGATCAGGGAAATCTGCGGTACCACGCCCGAGGCCAGGACATTGCGCTGAAAGACCTAGGCATAGCCGGCCAGCGAGGCCACGCCTTCCTGGATGCGCGCCCCGCCGGAATCGTTCAGACCGATGACCGGAGCACCCAGCTTCATCGCCTGATCCACGATCTTGCAGATCTTTTCCGCATGGGTCTCGGAGAGTGTGCCGCCGAAGACGGTGAAATCCTGGCTGAAGACGAAGACCAAGCGCCCGTTCACCGTGCCCTGACCTCTCACCATGCCATCACCGGTGATCGAGGTCTTCTCCATGCCGAAGTCGTTGCAATGGTGCTCGACGAACATGCCCCACTCTTCGAAGGAGTCCTCGTCGAGAAAGAGTGCGATTCGCTCGCGTGCCGTCAGCTTGCCTTTTCCGTGCTGCGCATCGATCCGGCGCTGACCGCCGCCCTTACGCGCGCTGGCGCGCCGCCGTTCCAGTTCATCGATGATTTCCGTCACGCCGGTTCTTCCCCTTGGCAACCGTCAGATCAGGAAAGCTGGATAGCACGCTGCGCCGCACAATCCAACTGGGGCGCGGGCTAACGCCGATTGCTCAAGTGGGCCTAGCCGCCGTCTTTCAGCAAGCGCAGGAAGGTCTCGGCTGCACGGAGATCCGCCAGGTGCGCGGCCCGGCGCTTGCGCGCCTCTGCATCCTCACCCCACTGCTCGATTTGAAAGGTCTCGTCCAGTTCGGACCGCTCGAAGGTCGCGTCGGCATCAAGTTCGGATTCGAGCAGCGCCAGACCCAAGATCAGCGATCCGGTCAAGCGCACCGTCTGCGCCAGAGCCGTCAAGGCAAAGGCGTCCAGATCGGCGAGCTGGCCGCGCAGCGTCGCTAGGCTGGCAGCGGGTTGCTCGATCGAGAGAATACCATTGGTTACCTGCAAAGGGGCATCGTAGCGCAAGATCGCCCAGTCGAGGATCGACTGCCAGGCCGCCTGCTGGCGATGCCGCAGGGCTTCAGGCCGCTCGACCCGGTAGCAGAGGAGATCGTTGCCGGCATAGACCGCCGTCTCTTCAAGGATCTCCAGCCGACGCGGGTCGGTATGGTCGATGGCCGTGCAGGCCAGTTGCGTAAGCGGCATGCTCAAGGGACGCACCTCGGCCTCCTGCCGGCGCCACTCCTCGGCCACGGCCTCTGCCAGCCTGCGACTCGGCAATTGCAGTCCCTGTTTCGCCGGCGTTTTGACCGCCCGGCCATCCAGCAGAACGGCGTGGCTGGCGGCGTCCGGCCAAACCGCCACCTCTTTGTAGAAGCGCTTCATCGCTTGACCGGAACCCTAGTTGCCGAAGAGCTTCTTGATGCCCTTGGCGGCATCGTCCAGCCCGTCGCCTATGGCACTATCGGCGGCACCGACACCCTCGCCGATAGCCGAGTCGACGGCCTCTGTGGCACCCCCCAGAAGACCAGAGGCGGCATCACCGCTCTTCTGCGCCCAGCGGGCCACCAGCGAATCCATACCGCCGCTTGCCTCGATGGTCTTGACCGCTGCGATGCAGGCTTGCTTGGGGTCGCTGATCTTGCGCAGCTCGATATTCAGCAGATCGCCGGCCAGTAACGGCGGGAACAGCACCATACCGGCCGCCTCGGCCGCACCCAGGGCGGTGCCGGCAGGATCGGGAAGAACGGTGGGATTGGCAATCGGGCCGGTCACCCGGACCGGCACGACCAAGGCGGAGAGGCTGATGCCTCGTCCAGTGGTGTCGACATAGAGGTCCAAACGTTCACTCAAGATATCGAGCTTGCCCGAGATGGTGCTGACGAAGTTGTCACTGGCAATCGCCGTCGCCTCGCTGCGCCCGGTCCCGCCGTACCAGATGAGATCACTGACGACGCAGGTGAGCGAGAGCACATTGCCGCCGCCGAAGAGTGGTGAGAAGATCTGCGTCAAGCCCTCGCCGAACAGGGTCAGGATGCCGGAGCGCACCACGGTATCGGAGGAGGTCGCGCGCGAGCGGCCACGCATCGAAGCGACCATCGCGCGAAGATCCTCGCCTTCACCCTTCAGATCCAAACTGACACGCAGATGCCCGCGCAAGGGCAATCCCAAGAGCGGTCCGTAGTCCAGTCCCTCGATCTTGCTTTTCATCTCGAACTTGGCAGGTGCTTGGCGCCGATTGAGACTGGCCGTGCCGGAAAAACGCCCCTTGGCATAGTCAAATACCATCGGCGCCAAATTGAGATTGCGGTCCTCCAAGACGACTTTGGTCTTGAGCACAGAGATCGTGCTGCCGTCCGGCAGGTTCAGGGCGGCAACCTGCAGCTCGAGAGCAAGGTCGCCAAGCTGCATTAGATCCACCGGCAAGGCCACATCCGGCACCAAGGCGGCCGCGCTGTCACCCTTGAGCAAGGCGCCCCAGGGTCCGACTAGAATCTGCGCCGGCACCAGGCGCTTGGCAGTCAGACTGCCGCTCGCCTTCGGCCGCGACCCGGCAAGCGAAAGAGTCAGGTTCCCGGCAAGATCGCTGTCGGCCAGAGTCAGCGCCAGATCGTCCATCTGCACCGCGTTCGGGCTTGCTTGCACCTTCGCCTTGAGATCCAGCGGGCCGACCTTCGGCAGAGCCGACGCGAGGACGGGCGTCAGCTGATCCAAGCTCTTGGCCTTAAGGGTCAGCGCAAATTGCAGCCTGCCCCGCCCCTGAGCCTTGCCGTCGATGTTCAGATCGGCACCTGCCAGCTGACCTTGCAGGAAAAAGGGGAAACGGCCCTCGGACAGCATCTGGCGCATGCTGCCCAGCTGGAAGAAGATCTCCAATTCACTCTTGTCCAGCTTGCCCTTCAATTCGCCGGACAGGACATCGTCCAAGCCGCCGGCGCCGGCGCTCAAACTCTCGATCTCGATTCGGCGTTCCTGGGAACCAGGTGCCAGCTGCAGGCGCACCGACGCCTTCTTGACAGTGACTTCCTTGAAAGAGGGCAGAGTGTCGGCGGCGCCACGATCGCCGGCCTCGGTGCCGCCGATCAGCCAGTTGCCCTCACCTTTGGCATTACGCTTGAGATTGAGGCTGGGTTCGATCACCGACAAGCGCTCGACCGCCACCTCGTCCGACAACAGAGACAGCAAGGCCAGCTGCAACTCCAGGCGCTTGATCTTGGCCAAGGGCTGGTCGCCAGCCCAGGGTGCATTGGCCAGGATCACCTCTTCCATGACGATCGCCGGGGTCAAGGAGACATCCATCTTGACATCGCCTGCAATCACCAGCTTGCGACCAGTCAGCTTCTCCGTCTGCTTCTCGATCAGCGCCTTCAGGTCTTCGACCGGGAAGTTCGAGAGGGTCACGTAGCCCCCGACCAAAACCGCGACGACGAGCGCGAAGAGACCGATCAAGAGCCACTTCAAGAGTCGCATGCGCGCCCATCTCCTTTCCTAGACTAACAGGGTGCCCTAGCCGGTCAAACTGACCTTAGAGCGTGATGAAAATGAGACCAAGCGTCGGATGCCGGGCGACACCGTGGCGCTTCCTCGCAGTCTAGGCTCCTCGCACCTCCAACTGAGCGCGCGTATCCGACGCCCGATCGAGATTAAGCGCCAGCGCAGCGCAGGCTTCAACGAAGGCCGGCGGTGGCGGTGCCACGATTCGTAAGGTAGTTTCCTCATCGGGATGCGGCACCGCGAGTTCCGCTGCATGTAGCATGAGACCGAACTGGCTGCCCGCCGGCCCTTTCGTCGCGCCGTATTTGCCGTCACCCAGAATCGGATGGCCAATGGCTGCCAGATGCGCCCTGATCTGATGCGTGCGACCGGTGAGCGGCGCCACCACCAAGAGGCTCGCGCGCCTGGCAGAGAAGGCGGCGGTCGCATAGATCGTTTCTGCGGCCAAGCCCTCGGGGTCGAACTGCATACGCTCACGCCCTTCGCCGCCCTGCTTGTACAGCGGCTTGTCGATCCGCCCGGCTCGTCGCTTCGGGACGCCCTCAACCAGGGCGTAGTAGAGTTTGCGCGCATCCCGGCCTTCGAAGGAGCGGGCCAGAGCGCGAGCCGCCGAAGCGCGTTTGGCCAGTAGCAGGACGCCGCTGGTATCGCGGTCGAGACGATGCACCAAGCGTGGCGCCGGCGCGCCTTGCGGCACCAGGCCGGCAGCCAGCCGATCGAGGGATTGACGCTGCCCGGTACCGCCCTGGACGGCAAGCCCTGCTGGCTTGTTCAACGCCAAGACCCAGGGATCTTCGAAGAGAATCGCTTGACGCAAAGCGGCAAGGGCCTGGGGATCGAGGTGCAGATCAGGCCCAGCCTGCGCTTCCATTTGCTGAAGCTGTGGTGGCAGCCGCACGTTCTGACCCTCCACAAGGCGGGTATCGGCCTTGGCCCGGCTGCCGTCGATGCGGATCTGCCCGCTGCGCAGCAGGCGCTGCCACAAGCCTTGCGGCAAATCGGGGTAGATCTTGCGAAGCCAGCGGTCCAAACGCTGTCCCGCCGCCTCGGAATCGATCGGGCGAAACTGCGCCGTCTTGCCACTCATGTTCTGTTCCTCCAGCCCGACACCTGGCCCTGAAAACCGCCGTCGGAATTTGGCATTACGTCTCTGGGCGGCGCTTAGGTGGCACGCCACGGCGCTGCATGCTAGCCTGATCGTCACCATTTCGATCTATTACAAGTCAGGAGTACCAAGACCGAAACGCAGGAATACGACACGCAGGGAAAACACCTGGATGCTATCGAAGCACCTGGGTCTGGGTGGGCGAGACGCCGCCGGGCCCTTTTAAGTCCCTAAAAGATTGTACCCTCCAGTTTACCTTGAGCCGGAAGGAAGACCTCTATTGGCATGTTGCCCGTAATGCCGTCGGCAACTTGGGGTTGGACGACTGTGTCGTCTACGATCTGGATGGATCCCGCGGCGTGCGGATGCAGATGGCAGCCATCGGGGTGAAGAATCCGACCGACGAAACCATCGCCAATCGACTTGAGGTACCTATGGCCAAAGGGGTGACTGGAGCCGTCGCAACGAGTGGCCAAGCCTGTATCGTCGACGACTTGGCGACGGATCCTCGCTACATTCCCGACTTGGAGCCTGCACGCGCTGAGATCTGTGTGCCCCTGCTGATCGCCGACGAAATGGTTGGCGTCATCGACTGTGAGGATCCAAGGCCAATCACTTCGGGGAGAGCGAGCTGACGCTCTTGACCAGCGTGGCGGCCATGACCAGCGCGAAGCTCAAGCTGCTAAGCGATGTGGCCGACGCCCGGCTCAGGAACCGCGAACTCAGCGAGATCAATCGGCAACTGCAGGCGGAGATCGATGCAAAGCGTTTGGCCGAAGACGCCGTACAAACGCGGAACGCCTGGTTTCGGGCAATTTTGGAGAACGCACCGATCGAGATTGCCTTGAAGGATCGCGAAGGGCGTATCATGGCGATTTCCAAGAATGTCGCGGAAGATCAGGGACGATCGCAGGAGGCCTTTATCGGCAAGACCACGAAAGACCCGATCCCTTCCGAGGTCGCCGCAACCTACATGGCCGCGGATCGCAAAATCGTGCAGGACAGGCAACCGATACAGCAGGCCGTGACCGAAGATTGGGAGGGCAATCAGCACCATTTTCTGAACGAGAAGTTCCCCTTGCGCGACGAGGCCGGCCGTATCATCGGCATCTGCAGCCTCACCTCCGACATGCCCCAGGTGAAATAGGCCGAGGAACGCCTGCACCAAGCCCAGAAGATGGAGGCCATCGGCCAGCTAACAGGCGGAATTGCCCACGACTTCAACAATCTGCTTGCGGTCATCCAGGGCGATGCCGAATTGCCCATGGACGGCAGCGACTAGGCCACGGATTACATCGGCGCCATCGTCCAAGCGACGGAGCGCGGCGCCGACTTGACCCAGCGACTGCTCGCCTTTGCCCGCCAGCAGTCGCTGCGCCCACAGACCACCTTGATTGATCGCTTGGTGACGGAAGCAACGGCGCTCTTGAAGCGCACCTTGGGTCCGGCGATTCAGGTGACGACCGGCCTGCACGCGGATCTCTGGAACACATCCGTCGACCCCGGCCAGATCAAGAATGTGATTCTCAATCTATCGCTGAATGCGCGAGACGCGATGCCGGACGGCGGCCGTTTGACAATCGCCTTCTTTGACAGAGCTTTGAGCAAAGATGACATAGGGCACGACGAGGGAAGTGACGCTCGGCGACTATGTCTGCCTGGAAGTCGCCGACAACAGTTGCGGTATGGGACCGAAAACCTTGAGGAAAGCCTTCGAGCCCTTCTTTACCACCAAAGAAGTGGGCAAGGGGAGCGGCCTGGGTCTCTCCATGGTCTATGGCTTCGCCAAGCAGTCGGGCGGCCATGCTACCATCGAGAGCGAGGTGGAGGTCGGAACCCGTGTCCGCATCTTTTTGCCAAGATCTGCGAACCAATCGATCCTGTCGCAGCGCGAAACGACGGCTCCCTCGCCTTTCGGCAATGGAGAGCGGATCCTCGTAGTCGAAGACGAGGCGGAGATGCACGCCTTGGCTCAGCGCATGCTATCCGGGCTCGGCTATCAGGTGACAGCCGTCGCCGATGGCGGCACGGCCCTGGCAGCCCTTGCAAAAGCGACGCACTACGCCCTGCTTCTCAGCGATATCCTGCTGGGCGAGAGCAAGACCGGTTTGGATCTGGCCGCCCGCATCCGCAGCCTCGGTCCGTCGATTGCGGTGGTTCTCATGTCGGGCTATCCGGCCGGCGCCGACGGCGCCCCCCTGGCAGCATTCACCTGAGAAAGCCATTCCGCTGCAATCAGTTGGCGGCCGCCGTTCGCAACGCACTAAATCGAGGGACGCAGCAGCCAGAACATCAAAAAGACCGCGCCGACGCATAGCACTACGGAGGAGAGCACGTAGACGAGCGCCAGGAGATGTTCGTTGCGCTCGAACAGCAGGACGACCTCCAGCGAGAAGGTTGAAAAGGTGGTAAATCCGCCCAGCAGGCCCGTGGTCAGGAAGGCCCTTATGTGTGGATCACGGAGTTCGAAGCGCATCATCGAGGCGATAAAGCAGCCCATCAGCAATGCGCCCAGGATATTGGCGGCATAGGTGCCCCAGGGAAAGCCGTTGCCCAGCCAGCGCAGCATGGCGACACCCAGGATATGGCGAAACCCAGCGCCGATGGCGCCGCCCGCCGCTACCGACGCCAAGGTCAAGAGATGAATATGCATCGCCCCCTCCTTTCCCGCAGGCCGCGCATCTGATCATGCCGCGGTGCCGGAGCCAAGAGCGCTCTCTCCAGCAGAGGGTGTGGACCTAACCCCGACGTCCTCCCTCGATCTGCAATCACGCCCGTCCCTCTCATTGCAAAAAATCTATGATTGCATTGTTGATTTCTGCAAACCAATTGTTTTCTTTGGTTGTGCATCTGCTGCACATGGCCTTAACCTGTAAATCCAGGATGGGCATGATGGTCTGGATGTCCTCCAGGCTCTGGCGGTTCTGACTGATCAGCGCCACGAAAACGCGGAGCAGCCTAAGCGCGGCCTCTGGGCACGTCTGGTAGGGTAAGGGGCAAATGATTGAAGTTTTTGCAATAATCGGCGGTATGGTAGTTCTCTATCTTGCCTATACGTTTGTGAAGTTCACCAGCTTCAAAAGCAAGTTGATGAATGAATTTGGACGGAGGGGGATTTCATTTGAAGTTGCAGATGTAGCATATGCAAAGACTGGGGACTTTATAAACACTATGCACGCTAATGGTGAATCAGTTGAAAGCATAGTTGATGAGGTTATGCGACGGTATCCAGAGCTATTCTAATATAGGGAATCAATAATTATTTAAGGCAAGATATATAATGAAGCCCGAGCAAGAGAATGATACCAAAAAGAGTAAGAATATTATATTGTATATAGCGACAAAATTAGAACTGTTGACGACTATGCCGGGAAGAACCCAAAAACCGATCACAAAGGCGACTATGGGTATCCACCAGTCCAAGAAAGTAAAAGCCGCGACAAAGGCAGCTAGTCCCGCAACTTTGCCAAGAAGCTCGAAAATGAATTGTGCCATTGGCTTGTGAAGGTTTTCTTCGTACAGCCACAGCCAACCACCGTCACCGCGTGCTGCGATTAGTTTAAGTCGTGCGGAAATACCGCTTGCAGCCAATCCGATAAAAAAGAAATATCAATTCTGCTATCCTTGTCTGAGACGTTGGGGCTGAAATGGAAAGTGTTGCACCGCCATAGCCCATCGGTTCAGCGTCGGTCAGAGAGATAAACGCATCGTCTGAACCGGGATCGCCCACGTAGCGCCCGATCACGACGTTCATATTGCCTTGGTCGCTGCTGGGATGCAATCTGAGAGGCGTCGGGGATTGGGAAACGGCCCAGAACGGCCAGGACAACGGGCCGCTGATCGGAAACCCACGGGCCAGTGCCAATTTCGTAGCGTTCCGGGCACAGGTCTCCCGTCGTGAAGTCGTTTTGATTGGCATGGCGTTGGCTCACGCTGGTGTCGGCCGTGGTCGCAAGCGGTCGATCCGATCCAGGATATCGGCGAACAGGTCGCGCGGGAGCGCGACCTCGGCCAATTGGAAGGTGACGTAGCGTCCGTGACGCGCGACTTTTGCCCCAATTTTCACCAGCTTCTCGCGCAGCGTCGTCAGCGACCAATTGCTCACTGGGTCTGGCAAAGCGAGCGTGCGCATGAAGTTGCCCAGGTTGTAGGCCAGTGCATGAAGCTGAAGCCGAGCCGCGTTGGCCTTGAAGCGTCGGCAGGATAGTCGCGTCCAACGGATCGCGTTCTTGCCCTCCCTGATGTGTTGTTTCCGCCGTGCCACGCTGGTTGTAGAAGGCGACGATCCGCTCGGCGGGCCGGGACAGATTGGTGACGACGAACCCGACGCGGGGATACAACTCGCCCGGATGCCATTTCCACTTTCGCCACCACGCGCCGCGCCTGGGTCCAGCTTCCAGCCCGATAGCTGAAGCTGGCGAAGTAGCGACGGACTTCCATCGGGGGCCGTCCCTTTGGGCGCCGTAGCAGGTGGGCGACGTATCCCTGGAGCACGCTGTTGGCGGGAAGCCGGATGGCGTAGCCGAAGCCCTCGGCCTCCAGATACTCGTAGATGTCCGGTGAGGCGAAGGCGGCATCGCCCCGAAAGTATCGCCGCAGCTTGCGCTCGCGATAACGCGCCACGACCGGGTCCAGCACCGCGCGCCAGCCATCGGCGCTGTGCACGTTGCCGGGTCGCAAGGCGCAGCGCTCCAGATCGACGAGCTGGTTGAAGACAAAAAGCGGGTGATAGCAGGTGCAGCCGAAGTGGCCGTTGTAGGCCGTGCCTTCCTGTTCGCCGTGGGTGGGGCTGACCGAACTGTCCATGTCCAGGATGATCAGCTTCGGCGGTTTGCGACGATGAACGCGGTCGATCCACAGCCCGGACAGAGCGCTGAGTGCGGTGAGATTGACGTCACCCGTCAGCCATTGCGTCTCGAAACGGCCCATCTGGCTCGATGAGGCCGCACCCCGATCCGTCGCCTTGCCGCCGACAATCCAACGCATCGCTGGATCGCGAGAAAGCCGCTCGGCGTCGTTGACATCCTCGTACCCGGCCAAACGCCCGAACACCGCTTGCCGAAGCATCCCGACGACAGCGTGCCAGCCGTTCTTGCCGCGACGACCGTCTCGCAGCGCCCCGGCCGCCATCTCTGTCAGGCCAAGCGCGTCGTCCAGTTCCCGATACGCGAGCAAGCCGCCGTCCGACGTTACCTTCGATCCAGGGAACTCCAGCTTCACGCGGCGGTCGAAATCCACGCGAAGCAGCCCGTTCTTGGATTCACCCATCGGATGCACCATGAAAACCTCGCTTCAATCGACACAACACCATGATATGTAACCATGAATCAGCACCGTGGATGGCGCAACCTCAATCCCACCTGGGCAATGGCGGGCTTAACTACTCTATACAGCAGCAAACACTGCTGAATTTCTCAAATTTAAGAAAAGAAAAATCCTAAAACTGCTGCGAACATCAATAATCCTAAACAAAAAACCTCCAAAATTGGATCACAATATAAATATTGTAGTATTTATGGGTGAAAATATTATTTCATATCTGTTATTCTCAATATATGACAGCCATACTCAATGGTTCTTAACAATTGTAAAATATGAATATTATGAAGAATTACTTTGAGAGCAAATCAATTTTAGCCATACTACCGTGCTAAAAGGACTATTTTTGGATAAAGAGGCGCAATATTACTACATAAAAAACGCCTTCTGGCAGTCCGTATACAACTACGTCCTGGTTCAGGGAAAAGCAATTGCCCTCATAGAGGCGCCGACACTGCCACGCCGTCTGGATGTGTACTACGAGCACAACGGCTGGACGGGCCGTTTCCCCAACCTTCTCACAATCCTGCTGGAGCGCGCTGGCCGGGCGACAAATGCAATGAACGCACGCTCGATGGCGCGTCCCCTCCATGAACTCATTCCACTGGACCACCACTCAATCCAAGACATCGACAACTATCACAGAGACGCGCCGGGCCCAGTTTGGAGTGCACACCATGCATAAGGCGAGTCCCAAGCAGACAGAACCACCGGCGACGATGATATGCCATAGCTGACGATGTCCATGAGCGGGTCGTACGCGCGGCCCCTTCATGAGCCAGGATTGCCACGCCGACGAGCGCAGATCTAGGGAGCGCGATGACGACAGATCGAATCGATCTGTCGTCTGAATCGCGCTCTACTCTAAGCCCGCATTGCCCAGGTGGGGTTGAGGTTGCGCCATCCACGGTGCTGATTCATGGTTACATATCATGGTGTTGTGTCGATTGAAGCGAGGTTTTCATGGTGCATCCGATGGGTGAATCCAAGAACGGGCTGCTTCGCGTGGATTTCGACCGCCGCGTGAAGCTGGAGTTCCCTGGATCGAAGGTAACGTCGGACGGCGGCTTGCTCGCGTATCGGGAACTGGACGACGCGCTTGGCCTGACAGAGATGGCGGCCGGGGCGCTGCGAGACGGTCGTCGCGGCAAGAACGGCTGGCACGCTGTCGTCGGGATGCTTCGGCAAGCGGTGTTCGGGCGTTTGGCCGGGTACGAGGATGTCAACGACGCCGAGCGGCTTTCTCGCGATCCAGCGATGCGTTGGATTGTCGGCGGCAAGGCGACGGATCGGGGTGCGGCCTCATCGAGCCAGATGGGCCGTTTCGAGACGCAATGGCTGACGGGTGACGTCAATCTCACCGCACTCAGCGCTCTGTCCGGGCTGTGGATCGACCGCGTTCATCGTCGCAAACCGCCGAAGCTGATCATCCTGGACATGGACAGTTCGGTCAGCCCCACCCACGGCGAACAGGAAGGCACGGCCTACAACGGCCACTTCGGCTGCACCTGCTATCACCCGCTTTTTGTCTTCAACCAGCTCGGCGATCTGGAGCGCTGCGCCTTGCGACCCGGCAACGTGCACAGCGCCGATGGCTGGCGCGCGGTGCTGGACCCGGTCGTGGCGCGTTATCGCGAGCGCAAGCTGCGGCGATACTTTCGGGGCGATGCCGCCTTCGCCTCACCGGACATCTACGAGTATCTGGAGGCCGAGGGCTTCGGCTACGCCATCCGGCTTCCCGCCAACAGCGTGCTCCAGGGATACGTCGCCCACCTGCTACGGCGCCCGAGGGGACGGCCCCCGATGGAAGTCCGTCGCTACTTCGCCAGCTTCAGCTATCGGGCTGGAAGCTGGACCCAGGCGCGGCGCGTGGTGGCGAAAGTGGAATGGCATCCGGGCGAGTTGTATCCCCGCGTCGGGTTCGTCGTCACCAATCTGTCCCGGCCCGCCGAGCGGATCGTCGCCTTCTACAACCAGCGTGGCACGGCGGAACAACACATCAGGGAGGGCAAGAACGCGATCCGTTGGACGCGACTATCCTGCCGACGCTTCAAGGCCAACGCGGCTCGGCTTCAGCTTCATGCACTGGCCTACAACCTGGGCAACTTCATGCGCACGCTCGCTTTGCCAGACCCAGTGAGCAATCGGTCGCTGACGACGCTGCGCGAGAAGCTGGTGAAAATTGGGGCAAAAGTCGCGCGTCACGGACGCTACGTCACCTTCCAATTGGCCGAGGTCGCGCTCCCGCGCGACCTGTTCGCCGATATCCTGGATCGGATCGACCGCTTGCGACCACGGCCGACACCAGCGTGAGCCAACGCTATGCCAATCAAAACGACTTCACGACGGGAGACCTGTGCCCGGAACGCTACGAAATTGGCACTGGCCCGTGGGTTTCCGATCAGCGGCCCGTTGTCCTGGCCGTTCTGGGCCGTTTCCCAATCCCCGACGCCTCTCAGATTGCATCCCAGCAGCGACCAAGGCAATATGAACGTCGTGATCGGGCGCTACGTGGGCGATCCCGGTTAAGAGCGTTCCGATCGTGCTCGGCGCCAACAGCACCCGGCTCTAGGCGGCTTGCTTCTCTCCGGCGCCATCGAGCCAAGCCATGCAGTGGTCAACATCCATCTGGTAGACACCGATGCGGCCCAACTCGCGCAGAGATTCCTCACTGGCATTGGATATGGCGTCGCTCGCGAGGACCACACGAAAATCACGGGCGCCGCTCTCGTAGATCGTCGCCCGTCCGCTTGTGGTGAAGTTGAATCCGCAGATCGCCAGAGTGTTGACGCCAATCCCAGTCAAGTGAGTCTCGAGGCCGGTGCCGTGGAAAGCACCCCAGCGCGGGCGATACATCGCCCATTCCTGCTTACCCAGTTCCTGGAACTCGCCGGCGAAGAGGGCGTCGTGCGCCAGACGCGGCGCATCCTTGGGCGCAATGTCGGCCGCGAGTTCCGCACCCTGCGTGCCGGGCATCAGAACCCTCAGGCCTTCTTCGACCATCTGCCGGCGGCAAATGTCGACGTTGGAGCCATCGGGCCGGTAGAGCCGTAAGCAATGCACGATCGGCAGATCGTAATCGCGGAAGCCCTTCACCAGACGCTGTACGCGGGCGCGCACGGCCTGCATGCCTTTCGTCCTTAAGGGAGAGTCAGGTTGTAAGAAATCCACCTGTGCGTTGATCGTCAACAAGGCGGCACGATTGCGCTGGGGTGCCGTATAGTCCTGCTTCGGACCCGGTTCCATGGTGGCTCCTTCAAACGTCAATTGAGGATAGCTCGCTGGCTCTAGGAATACGCCATACTTGTATCGCTACAAGTGACGGGCTCTCATGGCAGCCGCGCTTTTGCTGCAAGACGTCACTCTTTTTTCCGATTTTGCGACCCAGGGTATCGAAAAGTCAGCATCAGGACTCTCCGCCACGCTCTGCCCGCAGACGCTGCCAATAGGCCAAACGCTTGGCCAGCTCGCGCTCGAAGCCCCGCTCGACCGGATTATAGAGCGTGCGGCGCTCCATAGCATCCGGAAAGTAGTTCTGGCCCGAGAAGCCATCCGGAGCATCGTGATCATAGGCATAGCCATGGCCGTAGCCCAGATCCTTCATCAGCCCTGTCGGTGCATTCAGTATGTGCGCCGGCGGCGCCAAAGACCCGGTCTCCTTGGCCGCGGAAAGCGCCGCCTTGAAGCCGACATAGGCGGCATTGGACTTGGGCGCACAGCCCAGATAGATCACCGCCTGCGCCAGGGCAAGGTCGCCTTCGGGACTGCCCAGGCGCTCGTAGGTCTCCCAAGCGGTCAGGGTCTGGGTGACAGCCTGCGGATCCGCCAGCCCGACGTCCTCGATGGCGAAGCGCAGCAGTCGCCGCGCGATGTAGCGCGGATCCTCGCCCCCACCCAGCATGCGCGCCAGCCAATAGAGGGCGGCGTCGCAGTCAGAACCGCGCAGCGACTTGTGCAAGGCGGAGATAAGGTTGTAGTGCCCCTCTTGGCTCTTGTCGTAGAGCGGCGCGCGCTTCTGTGTAACCTTCACAAGCGCGGCTTCATCCAAGGCCGTCTGCGCCTTCAGCGCGAAAAGCACCTCACAGAGATTGAGCAGATAGCGACCGTCGCCGTCGGCCATGGCCAGCAGCTGAACGCGCGCGCCCGGCGTCAAAGGCAGTTCCCGGCCCTCGGCCGCTTCGGCTCGCTTGGCAAGGGCATCCAGCGCCGTCGCGTCCAGCCGCTGCAGGACCAGAACCTGGCAGCGCGACAGCAAGGCGGCATTCAGCTCGAAGGAGGGATTTTCCGTCGTGGCTCCGACCAGGACCACGGTGCCGTCTTCGACGTAGGGCAGAAAGCCGTCCTGTTGGGCACGATTGAAGCGATGGATCTCGTCGATGAAGAGCAAGGTGCCCTGCCCGCCGGTGCGCCGCTGCTTCGCACGCTCGAAGACTTTGCGCAGATCGGCGACGCCTGAGAAGACGGCCGACAGCGGTTCGAAGGCAAGATCGGACACCTGGGCCAGCAGGCGCGCAATCGTGGTCTTGCCGCAACCCGGCGGTCCCCAAAGCACGATCGAAGTGAGTCGCCCATTTGCCACCATACGCCCCAGCGGCGCATCCTCGGCCAGCAAGCCGACCTGCCCGACCACCGCCTCCAGGCTGTCCGGTCGCAGACGATCGGCCAAGGGTCGGGGCGCTAAGGAATCGAAGAGTCCAGCCATCTGGCAGCTTGTCGGGACCTAGTGGACGACGTCGATACGACGCAAGCTGCCGCGCCGCTCGATCACGATACCCCAGCTTTCGACCGGCACGACCAAGCGGTCCTGCAGCGCGTCGGTGTCGGTCACATCATAGTCGTTGAGCTCCCGGATGATGTCGCCTGGGCTGAAGCCGAAGCGCCGTGCCGTCGAGTTCCGCGGCACCTCCAGAACCACGACGCCACCCCAAACATCCTCCAGGCCGAAGCGTTCGGCCAAGGCCAGTGAAAGATCTCCGACCACGGCACCAGCCAGGGGCTGTTTGCCGGCGAGGCGACGCGGCGAGAGCGGCGGCGTATCCGGTGGTTCCATCATCCGTATGACCAGAGTGAGCTCATCCAGCTCGCGCACGACGTCGAGCCTGACGTCCTTGACGATGCCGACCGTCGCCAAACGAAAGCGGAGAGCGCGCTCATCCAGCACCCGGTAGCCCTCGACCGCCAGAATGACGTCGCCGGCCAGCAAGCCTGCGCGCGTGGCCGGATCTTCGGGGTGCAAGCGCTCGATCACGACGCCGCCGGACCGGGTCAGCTTCAGCGAGGGCGCCAGCTCGGCCGTCACCGCCGTGCCGCGAAAGCCGTGCCAGGGTCGGTCAATCTCGTCACCCATTTCAGCCGAGGCAATAACCGTGCGCACCATGTTCGAGGGAATGGCAAAGTCGATCCCGACCGAGCCGCCGGTTTGCGAATAGATCGCGGTGTCGATCCCGATCAAGCGCCCGTCCACGATGACCAGCGCACCGCCGGAGTTGCCGGGATTGATTGCCGCGCCGGTTTGGATGAAGAAGCTGTAGTCCGACACGCCGACCTGGGTGCGGGCCAGTGCCGAAACAATGCCCAAGGTCACGGTCTTGCCGACGCCGAAGGGGTTGCCGACCGCCATCGCCAGATTGCCGACTTCCAGATCGTCGGAATCGCCGAGGCTGGGGAACGGCAAGTCCTCGTCGACTTCGATCTTCAGGACGGCGAGATCCGTTCCCTCGTCGGTCAACAGCACCTTGGCGGGATACTGACGCAGATCAGCCAAGGCAATGGTCACCTGCTTGGCACCCCGAATCACATGATAGTTGGTGACGATGAGACCGTCGGTAGCGACCAGAACACCGGAGCCCAAGGCCGTCGAAGGTTGCCGCGGTCGACCGAAGCCGGGACCGAAATCGCGACCGAAAAATTCACGCAAAATGGGATCGTCGAACAGCGGCGAGCACTTGCTCTGCGGCGAGGTGGTGTAGACATTGACCACCGCCGGCACCATCAACTTGGCCGGCGGCGCAAAGCTAAGCTGGACCGCGGCAAGCGAGTCTGGGGGACCCGGGTTTCCTGAGCCCTGCTGCCGAGGCCCAAGCTGGTCAGCAGTAGGCAAAGAAAAAGGCCGAGCAGTCCCAGCATTTTCTTGCGGGGGCAGCTGCGGAACCTCTCGGCCTCGTTCGCCATGGTGGTGTCCGGCCTAGGCGACCGGCATGCCCACGTCTTCTTCCTCGACGGCCTCGGGCTTGGGTCCGGAATCGAGGCCTTTGGCTTCGGGGTCACGGTCGACCAGCTCGATCACGGCCATCGGCGCCATGTCGCCATGCCGGAAGCCGGCCTTTAGGACACGCGTGTAGCCACCCTTGCGATTCTTGTAGCGTTCGGCCAGGCCGTCGAACAGCTTCTGGGTCAGCTTGTCGTCGCGCAGGACGGACAGAGCCTGGCGGCGCGCGTGCAGATCGCCGCGCTTGCCGAGCGTAATCAGATTCTCGACCACCGGGCGCAGTTCCTTGGCCTTCGGCAAGGTAGTGGAGATCTGCTCGTGCTTCAGCAAAGCAGCAGCCAAGTTGGCAAAAAGCGCCTTGCGGTGCGCGGGGGTCCGACCCAGTTTCCGGCCCGAATTGCGGTGACGCATGATCTCTGTCCTTCCTTTTCATCCTGGCCTCGCGCACGAGACCGATTGCTCTTGGCTCGAAACCGCAGACCGCTAGGGAATCCGTGAACTTCGAACCTGCGGGCCCCATCACCCGACTTACCGGCAGTCCAGCCGCCGTAAATCACCGAGAGCCTAGTAGGCCTCCTCCAGCTTTTTCGCCATCTCTTCGATATTGTCCGGCGGCCAGCTGGCAATCTCCATGCCGAGATGCAGACCCATCTGGCTCAGCACCTCCTTGATCTCGTTCAAGGACTTGCGGCCGAAGTTCGGGGTGCGCAGCATCTCCGCCTCGGTCTTCTGCACCAGATCGCCGATGTAGACGATGTTGTCGTTCTTCAGGCAGTTGGCCGAGCGCACAGAGAGCTCGAGCTCGTCGACCTTGCGCAGCAGGTTGCGATTGAAGGGGACCTCGGAGGTCTCCTCGCGAACCTCGCGGGTCTGCGGCTCCTCGAAGTTAACGAAGAGGCGGAGCTGATCCTGCAGGATCCGGGCGGCGAGCGCCACCGCATCTTCAGGCGAGATCGCGCCGTTGGTCTCAAGGTCCATGGTCAGCTTGTCGTAGTCGGTCACCTGACCGACGCGGCTGTTCTCGACCTTGTAGGCGACCTTGCGCACCGGCGAGAAGACGGCATCGACCGGGATCAGGCCGATCGGCGCATCTTCCGGGCGGTTCTGCGCGCTGGAGACATAGCCCTTACCGTCGGACACGGTCATCTCCATGTCCAGACGCGCGCCATCGTCCAGGGTGCAGATCACCAAGCCGGGATTCATCACCTCGATGTCGTGCGGCGTCTCGATCATCTTGGCGATGACCTCGCCTGGCCCTTCGGCACGCAGGCGCATGCGCTTGGGTCCATCGCCATACATGCGAAGCGCGATCTGCTTGATGTTCAAGACGATATCGGTGACGTCTTCACGCACGCCCGGGATCGAGGAAAACTCGTGCAGCACGCCGTCGATCTGCACGGCAGTGACGGCCGCCCCCTGCAGAGAGGACAGCAGCACGCGACGCAGAGCATTACCCAAGGTCAGTCCGAAGCCACGCTCCAGCGGCTCGGCGACGACCTTGGCGAAGCGCTGAGGGTCGTGACCCGGCTGTACGTCCAGCTTGTGCGGCTTGATGAGCGCGGTCCAGTTGATCTGCAACACGACAAACCCTTTCTTTCGTCTGCTGTGGCAAGGAAATGTCGCCACAAATCGGTAATATTTATGTTCGCAATCGATTGGGTCGAGCTTTACCAACCTCACGCCTCTATCGCCGGGCCTCGCTAACCGAGCCCTCGATAGCCGTGAGAAGCGTGCCTAGACGCGGCGACGCTTGGGCGGGCGGCAACCGTTGTGCGGAATGGGGGTCACGTCGCGAATGGCAGTGATTTGAAAGCCCACCGACTGCAACGCGCGCAAGGCCGACTCGCGACCGGAACCCGGACCCTTCACGTTCACCTCGAGCGTACGCATACCGTGCTCCTGCGCCTTGCGGCCGGCATCCTCGGCAGCGACCTGGGCGGCATAGGGTGTCGACTTGCGCGAGCCCTTGAAGCCCTGCGAACCCGACGACGACCAGGAGATGGCATTGCCCTGCACATCGGTGATGGTGATGGTGGTGTTGTTAAAGCTGGCGTTCACATGCGCGACACCGTTGGTGATGTTCTTCTTCTCGCGGCGACGGACGCGCGTCTGAGCTGGCTTGGCCATTGCGATTAATCGATCCCTATCTCTCTAGTTGATCCGGGCTGCCACTACTTCTTCTTGCCGGCGATCGGCTTTGCCGGGCCCTTGCGGGTCCGCGCGTTGGTGTGGGTGCGCTGACCGCGCACCGGCAGACCCTTGCGATGGCGCAGGCCGCGATAGCAACCAAGATCCATCAGGCGCTTGATATTCATTGCAACTTCTCGACGCATGTCGCCTTCGACTAGGTAGCCGCGATCGATGGCCTCGCGAATCCGCACCACCTCGTCATCGGTCAACTGGTTGACGCGACGCTCCTGGGCGATGCCGACAGTCTCACAGATCTCGCGCGCCTTGCGCGGCCCGATGCCGTGAATGTAGCGCAACGCGATCTCTACCCGCTTTTGAGTTGGGATGTTCACACCTGCAATACGAGCCACCTGCTCACTCTCCTTGCACAAAGTCCGCGCCGGGTGGCGCCCTGTTACCTCGGGCCGCTGCCCGGCTGTGTCTGACCCCGAGCCCTCGGCCCGGTCTAGATCCTTCTCACCGCTTGCACCTCGCATTGGGACGCTCGCAGCAAGAGGCGGTTCACGATTTTGTGAACCGCCTAATACTTCTGTCCCGGACGATTAAACGTCGGGGACAGCAGAGTATAGGACCGAGCGGTCGGCTGTCAATGCCAAAACATCGACGCTCAGCCAATAGCTGATCCCTTCGCCGCGGAAAGCAGAAGACTCGCCTCCTCCGCCTATTGATCGAGCAGGGTGCCGATGTCGGCGGTCACCTTCTCGATGCTCTGCATGCCATCGATGACGTTCAGCTTTCCGACCCCTTCATAGTAGGGAATGATTGGTGCGGTCTGCTCGTGGTAGACGGCAAGGCGCTTCTTCAAGGTCTCGACGTTGTCGTCGCTACGCGCCCCGCCACTCTCTTCCGACCGCGTCTCGATGCGGTTGAAGAGCTCCTCGTCGGGCACGCGGATCTCGATCACTGCGTCCAGTGACATATTGTGGTGCTGCAGCATTTGGGCAAGCCCCTCGGCCTGCGGAACCGTCCGCGGAAAGCCGTCCAGGATCACGCCCTTGGCGCACTCCGGTTGGGCCATGCGATAGGCGATCATCTCCAGCATCAGGGTGTCGGGCATGAGCTTGCCCTCGTCCATGATGGCCTTGGCCTCTTGCCCCAGTGCACTGCCCGACGCCACCTCGGCGCGCAGCATGTCACCGGTCGAGAGTTGTTTGTAGCCGCGCTGGTCTTCTAGAACCTTGGCTTGGGTTCCCTTGCCGGCGCCCGGCGGACCTAACAGGATAATGTTCATCGATCGTCCCCCGACGTCTATCTCGCACCAGCCAAAGAGCCCCTTCGGCGCCAACTTACCCGAGGGGCTCCCGACCTTAACGGCGACCCTTCAGCCGCGATTTCTTGATGAGGCCTTCGTACTGCTGGGCCAAGAGGTGCGAATGGATTTGACCCACCGTATCCATCGTGACCGAGACGATAATCAGCAAGCTGGTCCCGCCGAAGTAGAGCGGCACCGTCGGATATTCCAGCCTGATGAACTCCGGCAGCAGGCAGACACCAGCCAGATAGAGTGAGCCGACGGTCACCAGGCGATTGGTCACATACTCGATATAGTCGGCCGTGTTCTTGCCCGGCCTGAGGCCCGGCACGAAGCCGCCGTACTTCCGCAGGTTCTCCGCCGTGTCATTCGGGTTGAACACGATGGAGGTGTAGAAGAAAGCAAAGAAGATGATCATGCCGGCATAGAGCAGCATGTAGAGCGGCTGACCCGGCCCCAGGTAGGAGGTCACGTAGGAGAACCAGCCCGGGCCCTGATTGCCGGAGAAATTCGCCACCGTCAGCGGCATCAGCAGCAGCGAGGAGGCGAAGATCGGCGGAATAACACCGGCCGGGTTCAACCTGAGCGGCAGATGCGAGGACTCGCCGCCGAACATGCGGTTACCCATCTGGCGCTTGGGATACTGCACCACGATGCGGCGCTGCGAGCGCTCCATGAAGACCACGAAGGCGACCACGCCGACCGACATGGCCAGGATCAGCATGGTGACTAGGCTGGAGCCGACCGGCGAAGAGGAGAATCCGCCGCTGCCGCCCAGCTCGAAGAGCTGCGCAATAGCCAACGGCATGTTGGCGACGATGCCGGAGAAGATGATCAGCGAGATGCCGTTGCCAACGCCACGCTGGGTGATCTGTTCGCCCAGCCACATCAGGAAGACGGTGCCGCCGGTCAGCGTGATAACGGTCGATAGGCGGAAGAACAGCCCGGGTTCGATGACCACGCCGCCCAGACCGCTGGTCGTACTCTCCAAGCCCACGGCGATGCCGTAGGCTTGTGCTGCGGCCAAGACCACGGTGCCATAGCGGGTGTATTGATTGATCTTCTTGCGGCCCGCTTCGCCTTCCTTCTTCAGGGCGGAGAGCTTCGGCGAAACCGCTGCCATCAACTGCATGATGATGGAGGCAGAAATATAGGGCATGATGTTGAGCGCGAAGATCGTCATGCGCTCCAAGGCACCGCCCGAGAAGAGATTGAACATCCCCAGCACACCGCTGGAGACTTGGCTATAGACCTGCGCGAAGGCAGCCGTGTCGATGCCGGGGATGGGGATATAGGTTCCCAGCCGGTAAATCACCAAGGCGCCTAGGGTAAAGAGCAGCCGCTTCTTGAGCTCTGTCGCCTTGCCGAAGGCCGACAGGCTGAAATTCGCGGCTAGCTGTTCAGCGGCAGATGCCATGTCCTCTCCTCATGGGCGCCCTCGGACGCTCGTTCCGGGCGGGACAGGCCCCGCCCGCGTTCTGCGTACTGGCCGAGACTGCCCTCCTGCCTGGCTCCGCGAAGCTTTCCCGGAGCCGGACGAGCTGCCGCTGCCGGCCCTAGGCCGGGTCGGAAACCGCCTCTTCGCCACCTTCTGCAGTGGTCGCTGCCTGGGCTGCGATGGTGACACTGCCGCCGGCAGCCTCGACCGCCTTCACGGCAGCCGGTGTCGCGCCGACCACCACCAGATCTAGCTTGGTGGTTAGGCTGCCCGTTGCCAAGAGCCGCACACCGTCGCGTGACTTCTTGAACACACCGGCCTTCACCAAAGCCGCGGCATCGACAACTTGACTTGAATCCAGGCGCCCGGCGTCTACGGCGCGTTGCAAGCGCACCAGGGTGACCTCGGCATAGCGGGCCCGGAAGGGCTTGTTGAAGCCCCGCTTCGGCAGTCGCATGTGCAAGGGCATCTGACCGCCCTCGAACCCCTTGATCGACGAGCCGCTGCGCGACTTGGCGCCCTTCTGGCCGCGGCTGGAGGTCTTGCCCATTCCGGAGCCGGTACCGCGCCCGACGCGGCGCCGCGGACGGCGCGATCCGGCGTTGTCTGAAATCTCGTTGAGGCGCATCTCTTTATCCTTACCCAAAAACCGGCGCCTGCCTGGCCGGCCACTACCGGCGACCTACTCGCTTTCCACCCGGACCAAGTGGGAGATCTTGTTGATCATGCCGCGCACCGAGGGCGTATCCTCCAGCTCGCGGGTCCGGTTGATTCGATAGAGGCCCAGACCGCGCAAGGTCTGGTGCTGATCCTGGGTGCGGCCGATCGGGCTGCGGATCTGCGTAACCTTCAAGGTCTTCGTCTTGGCAGCCTTGGCCATTATGCCTGCTCCTGCGCCTCGGCGGCCTCGCCGGTCTCACGACGGCCCAGCACCTCGGCAACCTTAAGGCTGCGGCGCTGCGCCACCATGCGCGGGCTGGAACAGTTCTTCAGCCCGGCGAAGGTCGCCTTGATCATGTTATGCGGGTTCTGCGTGCCCAAAGACTTCGCCACGACGTCTTGCACACCCAGCGCTTCGAACACAGCACGCATCGGACCGCCGGCAATGATGCCAGTGCCGGGCTCGGCCGAGCGCATGACAATGCGACCGGCGCCATAGTGGCCGTGAATGTCGTGATGCAGGGTGCGGCCTTCGCGCAAGGGTACCCGCATCATGCCGCGCTTGGCCTGCTCGGTCGCCTTGCGGATCGCTTCGGGAACCTCGCGTGCCTTGCCGTGCCCGTGACCGACGCGTCCCTTGCCGTCGCCGACCACCACGATCGCAGCGAAGCCAAACCGCCGGCCGCCCTTCACCACCTTGGCGACACGGTTGATACCGACCAGCTTCTCGATCAGTTCCGGCTCGTCGTTATCGCGATCGCGGAACCTGCGGTCCCCTCGCGGTGCTCGTGCCATCTTCTCTCCAGTCCCGACCCGTTAGAAGTCCAGGCCGCCCTCGCGGGCGCCCTCGGCCAGCGCCTTGACGCGGCCATGATAGGGATAGCGTCCGCGATCGAAGACCACCTGGCTGACGCCGGCTTCCTTCGCACGCTCCGCCAATAGCTTGCCGACGGCTTCGGCCGCCGCCTTGTCGCTGCCGTTCGCGCGCTCGGCCCGAAGACCGGTGTCGAGCGTCGAGGCAGCCGCCAGGGTCACGCCCTTGGCATCGTCGATCACCTGCGCATAGATGTGTTGCGAAGAGCGGAAGATCGACAAACGCGGCCGCCCGCCGGAGCGCTGGCGTAGACGGAAGCGCGAGCGCCTCTGCCGCCGCGCGTGGAGATCTTTATTGCCCAGCATGACCTTACTTCTTCTTGCCTTCCTTGCGACGGATCTGTTCCGTCGAATACCTGACACCTTTGCCCTTGTAGGGCTCGGGCGGACGATAACCGCGGATCTTGGCGCAAACCTGACCGACCTGCTGCTTATCAGCGCCGCTGACGGCGATCTGCGTCGGCTTCTCGCACGTCATCGTGATCCCCGGGGGAATCGGGAAATGCACGTCGTGGCTGAAGCCAAGCTGCAGGTTCAGGGTGTTGTTCTGCACCGCAGCGCGATAGCCCACGCCGGTGATCTCCAAGAACTTGGTAAAGCCGGTGGAAACGCCGGTCACCATGTTGGCGATGTTGGAGCGCGTCGTGCCCCAGAGCGCGCGCGCCTTGGCTGTATCGTTTGTCGGATGCACTCGAATCTCACCGTCCTCGCGGCTCACATCAACCTCTTCGGGCAAGGGGTAGTCGAACTGGCCGAGCCTTCCCTTCACCGAAATCCGACCATCAGCGATGGCGATATCGACGCCGCTGGGAACCGCGACCGGATTGCTGCCCACGCGTGACATGCTATTTCATCTCCCTCCTGCTGCCGCCGGTCTTAGTAGACGCGGCAGAGGATCTCTCCGCCCACATTCTGCACCCGAGCCTCGTGATCCGACAGGACGCCGCGCGGCGTCGAGAGGATCTGGATGCCCAGGCCGTTGTAGAAGCGCGGCAGATCCGCGATCTTCGAGTAAACCCGTCGTCCCGGCTTGGAGACGCGTGCAATCTCACGGATCACAGGCGCACCCTCTTGATACTTCAACTCGATTTCCATCATCGGCCGCGGCCCGTCCTGATAGGGACGGAAGTCGCGGATGAAACCTTCGCGTTTCAGCACATCCAACACATTGGCGTGCAACTTCGACGCCGGCGCGGCAATCTTGCCTCTCCCGATGCGCTGACCGTTGCGAATGCGGGTCAAGAGGTCCCCAAGGGGATCATTCAACGACATGGTCCGGGCCACTCCCTTCCCTGAACTTACCAGCTCGACTTGGTCACGCCGGGCACCAAGCCCTGCGAGGCCAGATCTCGAAGCGCGATGCGCGAGAGTGCGAACTTGCGATAGTAACCGCGCGGACGACCGGAGACGACGCAGCGGTTGCGAATGCGAACCTTCGAGCCGTTGCGCGGCATCTCGGCCAACTTCATGAAAGCCTGAAAGCGCTCCTCGGGCGAGGCAGAGCGATCACGGGCTTCGGCCTTCAGGCGTTCGCGGCGCGGCGCGCTGTTCGCCACCATCTTGCGGCGACGCTTGTCCTTCTCGACTGCAGACTTCTTAGCCATCAGCTCGTCCTCATTCCCTCAGGCCTGAAACGGAACGTCGAAGCCGCGCAGGAGTCCCCTGGCTTCGTCGTCCGTACCGGCCGTTGTACAAATCACGATGTCCATGCCGCGAACCGTGTCGACCTTGTCGTAGTCGATCTCAGCGAAGACGATCTGCTCCTTCAGGCCCATCGCGTAGTTGCCCTTGCCGTCGAACGACTTCGAAGGAACCCCACGGAAGTCACGCACGCGCGGCAGAGCGACGGTCACCAGGCGATCCAAGAACTCGTACATCTTGGCCCGGCGCAAGGTGACCTTGCAGCCGATCGCCATGCCCTCGCGCAGCTTGAAGCCGGCGATCGAGGTCCGCGCCTGGGTCACCACCGGCTTCTGACCGGCAATCCGGGTCATGTCGCCGACGGCGGCCTGCAGGCGCTTGGAATCCTGCACAGCGTCACCGACGCCCATGTTGATCACGATCTTATCCAGTCGCGGCACCTGATTCAGGTTGCTGTAGCGCTCGCCGGCGAGCAGCTTCGGCCGGATCTCGTTCTCGTATCGCTCTTGAAAGCGGGGCTTCATCGTCCTTCGCCCTTCGTCATCGCCTAGCTATCGATCGCAACGCCGGAGCGACGCGCGAAGCGAATCTTGCGACCGTCATCGTCGGTGCGATAGCCGACACGGGTCGGACGATCGCTTTCCGGATCGATCAGGGCCACGTTGGAAAGGTGCAGCGGCGCCTCACGCTCGATAATCCCGCCCGGATCGCGCGGGGTCTGGCGTTGATGCCGCTTCACCACGTTCGCACCGGCAACGACGACGCTCGACGCGCGCGGCAGCACGCTCAGCACCTCGCCGCGCATCCCCTTGTCCTTGCCGGAGATGACGACCGCCTGGTCGCCTTTCTTGATCTTTGCCATCGTTTCTATCCGCGCCTTCCGCGTTAGAGGACTTCCGGCGCCAAGGACACGATCTTCATGTAGCGCCGGGCGCGCAGTTCGCGCGTGACCGGGCCGAAGATGCGGGTGCCGATTGGCTCGCCCTGCTTGTTGATCAACACAGCGGCATTGCGATCGAAACGGATCACCGTCCCGTCGTTGCGCTTGATGTCTTTGGCGGTGCGCACGACCACCGCGCGATGCACGTCGCCCTTCTTCACACGGCCGCGCGGAATGGCTTCCTTGACCGAGACGACGATGATGTCGCCGATGCCGGCATACTTGCGCTTGGAGCCGCCCAGCACCTTGATGCATTGAACGCGGCGCGCACCGGAGTTATCGGCGACCGCGAGGTTGCTTTGCATTTGAATCATAGATCGCTCCTCGGCGACCGAGATGAGGTGGCGGGCCGAAGCCCGGCATCATCAGGTCGCAACTCCCTCCTTGTCCGTCAGCACGCGCCAAGTCTTAGTCTTGGAAATCGGCCGACACTCTTCGATCTGGACCGTATCGCCCGTCTTGCAGGCATTGGCCTCGTCGTGCGCGTGGTAGCGCTTCGAGCGGCGGATAAACTTCTTATACAGCGGGTGGCGCACGCGACGCTCAACCAAGACGGTGACCGTCTTGTCCATCTTGTCGCTGACCACCAGACCCTGAAGCACGCGGCGCGGCATCGTCTCTAATACTCCGTCAAACTAACCCTGCAGCTTTTCGCGCAGGATGGTTTTGGTGCGCGCGATATCGCGGCGGACCTGCCCGACGCGCGCGGTGTTCTCCAACTGGCCCGAAGCCTGCTGAAAGCGCAGGTTGAAGGCCTCTTTACGCAGCTGGACCAGAGAATCCTTCAACTCGTCCTGTGTCTTGCCGCGCAGATCTTCCGGTGTCATGACCTCTAGCCCTCCTCACCGCCGGTGCGGGCGATGAACTTGGTGCTGATCGGCAGCTTGGCACCGGCCAGGCGGAAAGCCTCTTCGGCCACCTCGCGGCTGACACCGTCCAGCTCGAACAGAACCCGACCCGGCTTCACCTTGGCTGCCCACCATTCTGGCGTGCCCTTGCCCGATCCCATCCGCACTTCGGCCGGCTTGGAGCTGACCGGAACGTCCGGAAACACGCGGATCCAGAGCTTGCCGACGCGGCGCATATGGCGCGTGATCGAACGGCGCGCCGCCTCGATCTGTCGTGCCGACAGACGACCCGGCTGCTGCGCCTTCAGGCCGTAGGCACCGAAGGTGAGCGCGCTGCCCCCCTTGGCGGCGCCGTGGATACGGCCCTTGTGCTGCTTGCGATACTTTGTGCGCTTCGGCGACAACATGATCTAATTCTCCGCTCCACGCCGCTGCCGGCGCGATTCACGATCCCGGTCGCGGCCGCCACCCGGCGGGCCGTTGCCTTGAAGTTCGGCCATGCGGCGCTCTTGCGCGGTTGGATCGTGAGCCATGATCTCGCCCTTGAAGATCCAGACCTTCACACCGCAGGTGCCATAGGTGGTCTTGGCCGTCGCCTCGCCGTAGTCGATATCGGCACGCAGGGTGTGCAAAGGCACGCGGCCTTCGCGGTACCACTCCATGCGGGCGATCTCGGCACCGCCCAGACGGCCGCCGCAGTTGATGCGAATGCCTTGGGCGCCCAGGCGCATGGCGTTCTGCAGCGCCCGCTTCATGGCCCGGCGGAAGGACACACGACGCTCCAATTGCTGGGCAATGTTCTCGGCCACCAGGGTCGCGTCGATCTCCGGCTTGCGCACCTCGACGATGTTTAAGGCGACGTCGCCACCGCCCAGCTTCTGCAGTTCGGTGCGCAGCTTCTCGATGTCCGCACCCTTCTTGCCGATCACCACGCCCGGACGAGCCGAGTAGAGGGTGACGCGGGCCCGCTTGGCCGGACGCTCGATGATGATGCGCGACAGACCGGCCGACTTCAGCTTCGGATGCGTCTGCAAGAACTCGCGAATTTTCAAGTCTTCGGCCAGCATCTTGGCGTAGCCGTTGTCTGCGAACCAGCGGCTGTCCCAAGTGCGGTTTACGCCGAGGCGCAGGCCGATGGGATTAACTTTATGACCCATGGTCTTTCTCGTGTGCTCCCCTAGTCCTAGGCCGCGTCAGCGGCTTCGCGCACGACCACCGTCAGCCTGCTCCAAGGCTTCAGGATCTTGGCGCCGCGTCCGCGTGCACGGGCACGAAAACGTTTCATGGTGAACGACTTGCCGACATAGGCCTCGGCCACGAATAGTCGGTTGACGTCGAGCTGATGATTGTTCTCGGCATTGGCGATGGCCGACTGCAGCGCCTTGCGCACGTCCCCGGCGATGCGCCGCTTCGAAAAGGCGAGCTCAGTCAGTGCCTGCTCGGCCGACATACCCCGGATCTGCTGGCAGACCAGGTTCAGCTTCTGCGGCGAGACTCTAAGATTGCGGGTCATGGCCTGCGCCTCGTTCTCGGCACGCATATCCAGCGCCTTGGACTTACCCATAAGCCTCGTCCTCCTAGCGCCGCCGGGCCTTCTTGTCGGCCACGTGCCCATAGAAGGTCCGGGACGGCGAGAACTCGCCGAACTTGTGACCCACCATGTTCTCGGTGACCAACACCGGCAGGAATTTCTGACCGTTGTAGACGCCGAACGTGAGGCCGACGAATTGCGGCATGATGGTCGAGCGTCGCGACCAGGTCTTGATGATCTCGTTACGGCCCGATCCGCGCGACGCCTCTGCCTTCTTCAGCAGATAACCGTCGACGAAAGGACCCTTCCAGACAGAGCGTGCCATCTCAGCGGCCCCTTACCGTTTCTTCTTTGCGCTTGCGCGGCGCACGATCAGTTTGTTCGTCCGCTTGTTGGAACGGGTGCGGAAACCCTTGGCCGACTGACCCCAGGGGCTGACCGGCTGGCGACCGCCCTTGGTGCGGCCCTCGCCGCCACCCAGCGGATGGTCGACCGGGTTCATCGCCGTGCCGCGCACCGTCGGACGGATGCCCATCCAGCGCTTGCGGCCGGCCTTGCCCAAGGACTCGTTCATGTGATCGGCGTTAGACACCGCACCGACCGTTGCCGTGCACTCCTGGCGCACCATGCGCACCTCACCGGAGGCGACGCGCAGCAGGGCGTAACCCTGATCGCGACCGACCAGTTGGATGTAGGTGCCGGCCGCGCGTGCCATCTGCCCACCCTTGCCGATTTTCATCTCGACATTGTGGACGATGGTGCCGATCGGCATGCCCGAGAGCGGCATTGCATTGCCCGGCTTCACATCGACCTTGGCACCGGCGATTACTGTGTCGCCGGGCGCTAGGCGCTGCGGCGCCAGAATGTAAGCACGCTCGCCGTCCTCGTACTGGATGAGCGCGATGAAGGCGGTCCGGTTCGGATCGTACTCCAAGCGCTCGACCGTCGCCGGCACGTCCCACTTGCGGCGCTTGAAGTCGATTCGACGATAGCGCTGCTTGTGGCCGCCACCGCGATGACGCACGGCGATGTGGCCCTGATTGTCGCGACCGCCGGACTTCTTCTTGCCCTCGGTCAGGCTCTTCTCCGGCTTACCCTTCCAGAGATCGCTGCGGTCGATCAGGACCAGCTCGCGAAGTCCGGGGGTAATCGGATTGAATGTCTTTAAGGCCATCCGCTTAGATCCCCGTCGTGATGTCGATCTGCTGGCCTTCGGCCAAGGTGACGTACGCCTTCTTCGAACTCGCCCGGCGACCAAGCTGTCCGCGGAAGCGCTTGACCTTGCCCTCGTTGCAAAGCGTGTTCACGGCCGTCACCTTGACCTTGAACAGCCCCTCGACGGCGGCCTTGATCTCCGGCTTACTGGCGTCCATCGGCACCATGAAGACGACCTGATTGTACTGCGAGGCCAGGGTCGACTTCTCGGTCACCACCGGACGGCGCAGTAGCTCGTACATGCGCTCAAAAGAGACTTTGGTCGCGGCAGAGCGACGTGCGTATTTCCAACTCATTTCAGGCGCGCCTCCAAGGCCGCGACGGCATTGCGGGTCAGCACCAGGGTGTCCCGGCGCAGGATGTCCCGCACGTTGGCGCCCTGCTGTGGCAGCACGTCCACCAGCGGGATGTTGCGCGCGGCGCGGGCAAAGCCCTCGTCGAGATCCGGGCCGTCGATCACCAGGACCGAGTTCCAGCCGAAGGCGTCGAACTTGGCGCGCAATGCCTTGGTCTTGGCCTCTTCCAGCTTGGCCTGATCCAGGATCACCAGCTGCCCCTCGGCGGCCTTCACAGACAGCGCGGTCTTCAGCGCCAGGCGACGGAACTTCTTGGTCAGATCATGCGCGTGCGAGCGGACCACCGGACCGTGTGCCTTGCCACCGCCGCGTCGCTGCGGGGTCGCGGCATTGCCCATACGCGCATTGCCCGTACCCTTCTGGCGGAACAGCTTCTTGGTCGAGCCGACGACATCGCCGCGGCCCTTGCTCTTATGCGTTCCCTGGCGGCGCTTGGCCATCTGCCAGTTCACGGCACGCGCCAGGATGTCGGCCCGTGTCGGCAGCGCGAAAATCTCGTCGGCCAGATCAATTTCGCCGGCCGCGCCCTGGTCCAGGGTGTGAACCTCTAGCTTCATCTCAAGCGCCGTCCTTCTGTTCGCTGTCGTCGCTCTGAGCGGTCTCGACGGCTGCCTCTTCGCTCGCAGCCTCCTCGCTCACCGGCGCGGTCTTGATCGCCGCCGGGAAGGGAAGATCGTCATGCCCAGTGCCCTTGACCGCGTCGCTGACCAGAACCCAGCTCTGCCCTGCGCCGGGCACGGCGCCGCGCACGAAAATCAAACCGCGATCCTCGTCGGTGCCGGCGATGACCAAGTTCTGCGTGGTCACCCGAACGTCACCCATGTGACCGGCCATCTTCTTGTTCTTGAAGACCTTGCCGGGATCCTGGCGCTGACCGGTGGAGCCGTGCGATCGATGCGAAATGGAGACGCCGTGCGACGCCCGCAAGCCCCGGAAGTTGTGGCGCTTCATCGCGCCGGCAAAACCCTTGCCCTTGCTGGTGCCGACGACGTCGACCTTCTGGCCGCTCTGGAAGTGCGACACCAGAATCTCTGCACCCGGGTCTAGCAAAGCGTCTTCGCTCACATGAAACTCGGCCAGCTTGCGCTTGGGCTCCACCTTCGCCTTGGCGAAGTGGCCGCGCTGCGGCTGCGTCGTGTTCTTGACCTTGGCCTTGCCGACTCCGATCTGCACTGCGGTGTAGCCGTCGGTCTCCTGCCGGCGCACAGCCACCACCTGACAGTCTTCGACCTTCAGCACGGTCACAGGAACATGCTCGCCACTCTCGTTGAAGATGCGGGTCATGCCAAGTTTTTGCGCGATCAAACCGGTCCGCACCGCCTTAACCTTTGAGCTTGATCTCGACATCGACACCGGCAGCCAAGTCGAGCTTCATCAGCGCGTCCACGGTCTGCGGGGTCGGGTCGACGATGTCCAGGAGCCGCTTGTGCGTGCGCATTTCGAACTGCTCGCGGCTCTTTTTGTCGATGTGCGGCGAACGGTTCACGGTGAAACGTTCGATCCGCGTGGGAAGCGGAATCGGGCCGCGGATCTGCGCACCGGTGCGCTTGGCCGTCGACACGATCTCGTGAGTCGACTGATCCAGCACCCGGTGATCGAAGGCCTTGAGCCTGATTCGTATGTTCTGGCTGTCCATTGACTTGGCTTTTCAGATGCGCAGCGCCCCACCCTTTCGGCTGGGGCGCTCTGCTGGTCTGTCCCTTGCTACTCGCTTAAGCGGAAATCTTCGAAACGACGCCGGCGCCGACGGTGCGACCGCCCTCGCGGATGGCGAAGCGCAGGCCCTCGTCCATGGCAATCGGCGCGATCAGCTCCACCTCGATCGTGGTGTTGTCGCCCGGCATCACCATCTCGGTGCCCTTGGGAAGCTGCACCACACCGGTCACGTCCGTCGTGCGGAAGTAGAACTGCGGACGATAGTTGGTGAAGAACGGCGTGTGACGCCCGCCCTCCTCCTTCGTCAGGATGTAGCACTCAGCCGAGAACTTGGTGTGCGGCGTGATCGACTTGGGACGCGCCAGAACCTGGCCGCGCTCCACGTCGTCGCGACCGATGCCGCGCAGCAGCGCGCCGATGTTGTCGCCAGCCTCGCCGGTATCCAGCAGCTTGCGGAACATCTCCACACCCGTCACCGTCGTCTTGCGCGTGTCCTTCAGGCCGACGATCTCGATCTCCTCGCCGACCTTCACCACACCGCGCTCCACACGACCGGTCACCACCGTGCCACGACCCGAAATCGAAAACACGTCCTCGATCGGCATCAGGAAGGGCTTGTCCTTCGGACGCTCCGGCTGGGGAATGTAGCTGTCCACCTCTTCCATCAAGGCCAGGATCGACTCCTTGCCCAGCTTGTCGTCGCTGTCCTCCAGCGCCACCAAGGCCGAACCCTTCACGATCGGAATGTCGTCGCCAGGGAAGTCGTAGCTCGACAAGAGCTCGCGAACCTCCAGCTCCACCAGCTCCAACAGCTCCTCGTCGTCCACCTGATCGCACTTGTTCAAGTACACCACGATCGCAGGAACGCCGACCTGACGGGCCAGCAGAATGTGCTCGCGGGTCTGCGGCATCGGACCGTCGGCCGCAGACACCACCAGGATCGCCCCATCCATCTGCGCGGCACCGGTGATCATGTTCTTCACATAGTCCGCGTGACCCGGGCAATCCACGTGCGCGTAGTGACGATTGGCCGTCTCATACTCCACGTGCGCCGTCGAAATCGTGATCCCGCGCGCCTTCTCTTCAGGCGCCTTGTCGATCTGATCGTAGGTCGTGAACTGCGCGCCACCCGCCTCCGCCAGTACCTTCGTGATCGCTGCCGTCAAGGACGTCTTGCCATGATCCACATGACCAATCGTCCCGATGTTGCAGTGTGGCTTCGTCCGCTCGAACTTTGACTTGGACATCCTAACTCTTCTCCGATAACTGGCGGCGTGTAGCCGTTGCTTCCGTGATCAGACCCTTAGGCCAACCTGGCTTTGACCTCGTCGGCGACGGCCTGTGGCACGCGCTCGTAGTGGTCGAAATACATGATGTACTGTGCGCGCCCCTGGCTCATGGAGCGCAGGGTGTTGACGTAACCGAACATGTTGGCCAGCGGCACCATGGCGTTGATCACCTGTGCGTTGCCGCGGGCATCCATGCCCTGAACCTGGCCGCGACGGCTGTTCAGATCGCCGATGATGTCGCCCATATACTCGTCCGGGGTCACCACCTCGACCTTCATCATCGGCTCCAGCAAGACCGGGCCGCACTTGACGATACCCTCGCGGAAAGCGGCGCGGCTGGCGATTTCGAAGGCCAGCACGCTGGAGTCTACGTCATGATAGGCGCCATCGGTCAGGGTCGCCTTGAAATCAATCAAGGGAAAGCCGGCGATGGTGCCGGTCTCGCGCGCCGAATTCAGGCCCTTCTCGACACCCGGCACATATTCCCTCGGCACGTTGCCGCCGACGACCTTGTTCTCGAAGACGAAGCCTTCGCCCGCCTCGAGCGGCTCGAAGGTGATCTTCACGCGGGCAAATTGTCCGGAACCGCCGGTCTGCTTCTTATGCATGTAGTCGATATCGCCAACCCGACTGATGGTCTCGCGATAGGCGACCTGCGGCGCACCGACGTTCGCCTCGACCTTGAACTCGCGCTTCATACGGTCGACGATGATCTCCAGGTGCAATTCGCCCATGCCCTTGATCACGGTCTGACCGCTCTCCTGGTCGCTGGTCACCCGGAAGGAGGGATCCTCCTGCGCCAGCCGCTGCAGGGCCACGCCCATCTTCTCCATGTCGGCCTTGGTGTTCGGCTCGACCGCGACCTCGATGACCGGGTCGGGGAACTCCATGCGCTCCAGGATCACGGCGTTGCTGGAGTCGGAAAGCGTGTCGCCGGTGGTGAGCGATTTCATCCCGGCAAAAGCGACGATGTCGCCGGCATAGGCCTCTTCGATGTCTTCGCGATTGTTGGCATGCATCAAGAGCATGCGGCCGACACGCTCACGGCTTTCTTTCACCGTGTTCATGATGTTCGAGCCCTTAGAGACCTTGCCCGAGTAGATGCGCGCGAAGGTCAGCGAGCCCATGAAGGGGTCGGTCATGATCTTGAAGGCAAGCGCCGCGAAGGGCTCGTCGTCGGAGCTGTGGCGGATGATTTCCTCGTCGCTGCCCATCTTCACGCCGCGAATGGCCGGCACATCGGTTGGCGCCGGCAAATAGTCGACGACGGCATCGAGCAGCGGCTGCACGCCTTTGTTCTTGAAGGCGGATCCGCAGAGCACCGGGACGAAGGCCAGGGCACAGGTTCCGCGGCGAATGCAACGGTGCAGAGTCTCTTCGGAAGGCTCTTCGCCCTCGAGGTAAGCCTCCATCGCATCGTCGTCCTGCTCGACCGCAAGCTCGACCATCTTGGAACGCCACTCGGCGGCCTCATCGGCCGTGTCGGCGGAAATATCACGCTCTTCGAATTCCGCGCCCAGGGTCTCGGCCTTCCAGACGATGGCCTTCATCTTGATCAGATCGACGATGCCGATGAAATCCGCTTCCGAGCCGATCGGCAGCTGCGTCACCAGCGGCACCGCGCCCAAGCGGTCGATGATCATGTCGACGCAGCGCATGAAATTGGCGCCCATGCGGTCCATCTTGTTGACGAAACACATGCGCGGCACGTGATACTTATCGGCCTGGCGCCAGACCGTCTCGGACTGCGGCTCGACGCCGGCGACCGAGTCGAACACGGCAACCGCACCGTCGAGCACGCGCAGCGAACGCTCGACCTCGATGGTGAAGTCGACGTGGCCGGGGGTATCGATGATGTTCACACGATACTTGGTGCCGTGACACTCCCAGAAGGTCGTGGTCGCAGCCGAAGTGATGGTGATCCCGCGCTCCTGCTCCTGCTCCATCCAGTCCATGGTGGCATTGCCGTCATGAACCTCGCCGATCTTATGCGACCGGCCGGTATAGTAGAGGATGCGCTCTGTGGTCGTGGTCTTACCGGCATCGATGTGAGCCATGATGCCGATGTTGCGATAGCGCTCGAGCGGATAACTGCGGGGCATAGTGCTGTCTCGTTTCCCGGTTGACTGCCGTTACCAGCGGTAGTGCGAAAAGGCGCGGTTGGCTTCGGCCATGCGATGCGTGTCCTCACGCTTCTTCACAGCAGAACCGCGATTGTTGGCGGCATCCATCAACTCGTTCGCCAAGCGATCGACCATGGTGTACTCGCTGCGCGAGGCCGAGGCCTTGATCAGCCAGCGGATTGCCAAAGCCTGGGCTCGGTCGGCACGCACCTCGACCGGCACCTGATAGGTGGCGCCGCCGACGCGGCGCGAGCGCACCTCGACCTCGGGCTTTACGTTGTTCAGCGCCTCGTGGAAGAGCTTCACCGGATCGGCCTTGGCCCGGCTCTCGACCCGATCGAAGGCACCATAGACGATGCTCTCCGCGGTCGACTTCTTGCCAGCCCGCATGAGGTTGTTCATGAACTTCGTGAGGACGATATCCCCGAACTTGGCGTCCGGAAGGATCTCGCGCTTTTCTGCCTTGCGACGACGTGACATGACTGCCCGCTCCTAGCCCTACTTCGGCCGCTTGGCGCCGTACTTCGAACGGCGCTGGCGGCGATCGCGCACGCCCTGGGTGTCCAGGGTTCCGCGGATGATGTGATAGCGAACGCCCGGCAAGTCCTTCACGCGGCCGCCTCGGATCATCACGACCGAGTGCTCCTGAAGGTTATGGCCTTCGCCTGGGATGTAGCTCGTCACCTCGAAGCCGTTGGTCAGGCGCACACGCGCAACTTTGCGCAGCGCCGAGTTCGGCTTCTTCGGCGTGGTGGTATAGACGCGGGTGCAGACGCCACGCTTCTGCGGGCAGGCCTGCATGGCCGGCACCTTGTTGCGCGCCTTGATCGCCTTGCGTGGCGCCCGGATCAACTGATTGATCGTCGGCATGCTCTCTTCTCTATCACCTTGGCTTTGAGACAGCGGCCGCCCCGAACCGCCCCATGCGGCCTCGTCGGCGACCAAATTCTTGCGGCATAACGAATAACGGCGCCGCAAGAGCCTAACCGCTTCGGCTCTCGGGCGTTTTCTGGCAACGGCGGTATCCCTACAAGGGACCAATCCGCGCCGCCGGCATTCGTTTCTATCCCGACCTTTCGGTGACGGCACACACACCAAGAGCCGCGATCCGAAAGGGGACCCCGTTGAAGGAGCGCGCATACTATGGATGCACCGGGGGGCCGTCAAGGAGTTCTTCGAGTCCCGACGTCCACCCTTCCAAAGGACACGAAAGGCAGATGGTTGCTGGCCTTACAAAGGACACTTGCCGATGCTGCAGGTGGGACCCATAAGAACTGCATGGCAGCTTTGCTTGCGAAAGGCGAACGACGATGAGCTGTAGACGAGGATGCCAACCCAACAGAAGCGGTCGGATCGACGCCGCTGCGCCGCCGAAGTACCTTTGTGGATACTGTCGGCGGCCTGCTGTTTGGTGCCGCCGTAGGAGGTTTTGCAATGGCAAGCGATGCAGAGGTGATCGAGGTGCGCATTACGCCGGAAGGCGGCTCGACCTATCGCTTCGATGTGACCGTGCGCCATCCCGACACCGGCTGGGATGCCTATGCCGATCGCTGGGAGGTCTTGGACCCGGACGGCAACAGCCTGGGGGTTCGAATGCTGGCGCATCCGCATGTAAACGAGCAGCCCTTCACCCGATCGCTCGGCGGCGTGGCGATCCCGGAGAGCATGCCGGAGGTGACGGTCAGAGCGCGCGACTCGGTCGACGGCTGGGGCGACACCACCATGACCGTGAAGGTGCCGCGCTAAAGTGCTTTAGGAGGAGACTCCACCGGACCAAAGAGCGCCAGTCCGTTTGCTCTTTTGGACGCCAACCCGCGTCGACGATGGTTTGTGTCTACCCCTGTTCGCTGGAGACCAGCTTAGCGACTGCAATGGGCGTGGCTGGGACCCCTGTACAGACTGTCCGGCCTGTTTCTCTTCGGGTAGCTCCGTCAGCTGGGATAGGCTGGCCGAACGGCCGTTGGGCGGGAGCACATCAGGTGCCTTGCACAAGCCTATCGCCTTTCAGTAACCGGCGACCGTGCACTCTGTAGCCAGCCATCGAAGCAAATTGTCGAACCAACGGAACAGGTATAGCCGCCGTAGCTACAGTTGGCCCAAGCCAAACCGCCCTCAAACGTTGCAGCAACGACCGATACGAAGAGTAGCTTCCCCATTTGTGCCCGACCCTCACTCAAGTCCAAAACCCAAAATTCGGTCAATTGCGAAAGGTTAGACACTTTTGCGGGACGGCTCAAGCACTATGCGGCAGCTTCGGGCTAGCTCAGCGTGGTCTTCAGGCCGGCCATCGGCGGATCGCCCTCCAGCATCGAAAAGGGCTCGCGGGCGAGGATGCCACGTACCAAAGGCTCGAAGTCCTTCAGGGGCAAGGTTCGATAGTCGGGATCGAAGGCAGTCTGGTCCCAACGCTCGCAGAAGGTGACGCAGGCCTCGTAGAAGGGATGATCGCGGTACTTGTCGCGCGCATTGCGGTCTAAATCCAGGTGATGCCAGAAATAGTAACCCTGGAATATGCCGTGCTTCTGCACCACCCAGTGGGTCTTGCGGCTGACATAGGGGCGCAGGATCGAGGCGGCGAGTTCGGCATGGTCGTCGGGCGCCACCAGATCGCCGATGTCGTGCAGCAGGGCGGCAGCGATCCACTCCTCGTTGGCGCCATCGTCCAGCGCGCGCGTGGCCGTCTGCAGCGAGTGCTCCAGGCGGCTGATCTTGTAGCCGGCAGCCGGCACGGCGGTCGCCTGCAAGAGCGCCAGGACCGAATCGACATGAAATTGCGTCTTGGTCTCGTCATGGATCGCCATGACGTAGGCATAATCTTCGCGCGTGCCGTCGATCATATGTCGAAAGCTGACCGTATCCATCCTCGCTAACCTTTCCTTGTCGAAGCCTTCGAGGGGCGGTTCGATTTAGGGCTGCACCGCCGGCGGGCCATCCCAACCCGGCGGTTTCAACTGACCCCGGTCACCGTCCAGATAGGCGTTCAATGCCTTCTCCAGCTTGGCCAAGGGCATCTCCCAGTCTTCCGCCTCGCGCGCACCCGGAACAAGGCGCAGCCTGTCGTACCAGGGCGTATCCTGGCGCTGCAGCCGCCAGCGCCAATCGGGAACGTTCGGGAGAATGATCCAGGCCGGAACCCCGATGGCGCCGGCGACATGCACCGTGGTGTTGTCGATCGAGACCACGAGATCGCAGCCGGCACGCTGATCGGCGAAGGTGCCCAGGTCGGCGATCGGATCGACGTCGTCTTGGAAGACCTCGATCCCGGTCTTCTCCGTCAGTTCCTTGCGCTCCTCTCCTCGGTGTCGCCGTACTGCAGGTCGATCAAGCGCACGCCGGGGCGGTGGCAGAGTGTAGCCAGACGCTCCAGAGTGACACTGCGCTTGCGTCCGGTCGTGCCCTTGGACTTCCAGGAGATGCCGATTACGAAGTCGTCTTCCGGCCGCTTGTAGGTGCGCGGTGCCTTGGCTTCCATATAGGCCTTGCGGGCCGGGATCGAATCCACCCGGGTGTTGAACAGTCGCAGCAGATGACCCATCGGTACATGCTTGTCGAAAGGCGGCAGGTTGATGCCGGTGATGCGGGCGGGCAGGCGGGCGCACCAGAATGCGCGGCCAGTGCCGGAAGGAATGCTTCGGGAAATCCTTCAACGAGGGCTGGATCTCGATCACGATCTCGGCGCTCTCGATCACGATCTCGGCGCTGGGGTGACGTTCGGCCACCATGGGGACATAGCGGCAGAATTGAACCGTGTCGCCGACGCCCTGCTCGAGGTGAATGAGCAGGATGCGGTTGCCCAGCTTCTCGCCATTTCCAGTAGGACACATCGAAGGGACACAACGAGGCCTTGAACTCCGGCGTGCCCCAGCACGATTCGTAGCGCTCCAGACCGACCGAATAGTCGCCGATCAGCAGGCGCACGTGCGCCTCGTTCCACTTCGGCGTCGGGTTGGCCGGAGCCACCGCCTGGGCCTGCGCCTGGCGATTGAGCGCATCTTCGACGAAGCCCGATTCCTTCAAGGTTACGCCCCAGTTCGACAGCACCTCGGGATCGTTGGGATAGAGTTTGGCCAACTCGGTGCAGTTCATGGCGTCGCGCACCCGGCCCCGGGCCAAGAGCACGACGGCCAGGTTGGTATAGCCTTCCTTACCGGTCGAATTGGCCTTGATGGCGTCACGGCAGGCCTGCTCGGCCTCGTCCGGTCGCTCCAGCTTCAAGAGGGCCTGGGCACGATTGGCGTGCGCGCGGGCGTAGTCGAGCCGAAGCTCGATGGCTTTGTCGTAAGCCGCGAGGGCCTCCTCGTGGCGATTCTTTTGCGACAGCGCCTGCCCAAGATTGTTGTGCCCCTCGGGCACGTCGGGCTTGAGTTCGATGCCCTTCTCGGCCGCCCGAATGGCCTCTTCCAGCAGATTCTGGCCCTTGGCGACGGCGGAGAGGTTGAGCCAGGCCTCGGCCCAGTCCGGCCTGGCCTTGACGCAGCGCCGATAGGCGATGACGGCTGCACCCTTGTCGTTGCAGGCGTCAGCCGTCACAGCAAAGTGGAACAGCAACTGCGGATTGCAGTTCTCGCGATTGACGAAGGGCGTGGCGACATGGGCGACGTTGCGATGGCGCCGGCCCTTGATCAAGGCACCGCAGAGCACCCGCGCTGCATCCTGATCCTTCGGATTGTGCTTCAGCCGCGCACGCGCCTGCGCCACCGTCTCGTGCAAGGTCAGTTTCGGTTCTTCCTTGGGTTTGCTCTCGGCCTCGACGGCTGCGTCCATGCCCCCCTCGTTCAACGGCCTTGCTCCCTTCCTGTTCTTAGTCTCCTGCCGTATCGCTAGGCAGCGTCTTTGGCCACCATGCGCTCGCGGATTGCATACAGAAGGTCGGCCTGCACCGGCGCCGCTTCGCCCTTGCCGGCGGCCACCATTTGCAGACGATCGACTCGCGAGAAGCTGCACCCGATCAGTTCCTGTGCCTCGGCCGGAACCTCGAGGATCACCCGTGTGTGCGGATAGCGGCGCAGGATGACCGGTGCGTAGCGGCAGAACTGCAGAGATTCTTCGAGGCCGCCCTCGTGGCGGATGAAGAGCGTTTGGCTGTTCAAGGGACTGCCGTCCCAAATCGGTGGCATCAATTCGGGCGGTGCCTCGGCCAGTTCCAGGCGCGGTTCGAAGTTGGCGAAGCCCGGCGGCAACTTGCCCAATAGCAACTGGATCTCACCAAGCAAGAGCTTGGCCGTGGCATCGTCCTTCCGGACGCGCAAATGCTGTTCGCACAGCTTGCATGCCTGCTCCACCTCGCCGGCGGACAAGGCCTCGCGCGCTGCATCCAGAGATCCCTCAGGCTCACTCATGCCGTTCTCCTGTTCGACGTCCCATAAGACCGGGCATTCCCCGTTCCGCATCGGGATCTCGGTCGAAAAGGAGCTATCGGCGCACAGAACCCTGACATTGCGTGCATTCCTGCGCGATTACCAATCCCGACATGGTTCCTTGCCGGAGCAATTCATCGATTTTCATGCTGGAAAGCATACTCGAGTCGGACTGGAGCGAGGTGGAAGCGAGCACGTGGCAGGCGGCGATCGATGAGGCGCGCTGTCTCGAACTGGGCACCGACACTGCAGCGGAGACCATTGGTAGCGCGATCACCGGACTGAAGCGCGATTTCCACGACACGATCCCGATCGGCGGTCCACCGTGCCAAGCCTACTCGCTCGTTGGTCGGGCCCGAGCCAGGGGAAAACGCGACTATGTGCCAAAGGACGACGAGCGGCACTATCTGTTCCGTGAGTACATCCGAGTTCTCGACAGGCTTCGTCCCGCTGCCTTCGTGGTGGAAAACGTCAAAGGCATGCTTTCTTCGACGTTTGAAAACTGCCTCGTGTTCGAGATGCTGATGGAGGACCTGTCTTCGCTCGGCACCGGTCACGGGCATGTCTATGAAATCCGGGCAATCGGGGTTGAGGATGGGAAGGCGAGTTTGCAGGAAGCTGAACACAGGTCCGACTTCGTCGTTCGAACCGAGGAGTTCGGTATCCCTCAACGGCGCCACCGAGTGATCATCGTTGGCATTCGCTCCGACCTCGCAAGCGGTGCCTCGAAAGCTTGCATCGATGTGTCCGGCACAGAGCGCACCGAGCCGATGCCATCGAAAACCTTACGCCTCTGCACAGTGGTCTCAGCCGAGGCCGCGACAGTACAGAAGCATGGCGGGAAACGGTGGTCGAGTCCGCAAAGCTTCTCGCCAGCATCCACCGAAGCAAGCACGACGCGTCGTTCAGAGCCCAATTCACCGCATTGGCGAAAGACCCGAAGAGTGGATCGTTGCCTCCGCGAGCCTCGAGCCGCTTTGCCGCCCGGCTACGGCACCGCCAGCGACGATCTTTTACGATGGCTCGAACGGTCGGAGCTGCGCGCCATTGCCCAGCACGAGACTCGAGGTCACATGGCATCCGATCTCGGGCGCTACATGTTCGCTGCGGTGTTCGGTGACAGGCGCGGGTACAGCCTAAAGGCCGCTGATTTTCCCCTCGTTCTCAGCCCGGATCATCGCAACTGGCACAGCGGCGTCTTCAACGATCGCTTCCGCGTGCAGCTGGCTGACAAGCCAACGACCACCGTTACCAGCCACATATCGAAAGATGGGCACTATTTCATCCACCCCGACGCGGCACAATGCAGGAGCTTGACAGTGCGCGAGGCAGCCCGGCTGCAGATCTTCACAGACGATTACCTGTTGCTCGGCAACCGAACCCAGCAATACGTCCAAGTCGGAAACGCCGTGCCGCCTCTTCTTGCACGGCAGATCGCCAGGTTGCTCTTGAACGCAGTGGGCTGATCCGGATGGCCCTTCGAGGAGTGCGCTCAGTTGTCGTGCGACCCTTCCGATAGCCACTTGGCCTCGCCTTGGGATGACACAACGCACAGGTAGGCCCGTGCTCGCGAGAACGCGACATAGGCCAGTTCGCGGCGCTCCATTTCGTCACCCGTGACGACCAGAACTATTGCCGCGCGCTCTAATCCCTTGAACCGCCTAACCGTGTCCAGGACGACGTCTTCGGGCGCCATGATTTCGGCATCGGTGATCGGGATGCTTGTCCCACCGCTCCGTTCGAGAAAGCTCTCCTTGGCGGTTGGTCCGTTTACAAGCACGGCTATGTCGCTGGGGGCCACTTCCTCGTTGAAAACGAGCCGTCGAAGCTCCCGGTAGGCGGCATCGATCTTCGCATCGGTTTGTTCTGCGCTGATCCAGGAGACCTCGAGACCGTCGGGGCCATCGGCGACAATATCGCGGCCAGAATAGTGCACGGAAGCGGCCTTGTGGATGTTTTTCGTGTTGCGGAGGTTTCGGGAAAGCCCGATCGGAACCACGCTCAGATCATGAACGCCAGTTCCAGCGTTCCCGTAGACCTTCTGATTGCTGTCCATCAAGACCCTAAGATTTCCGTTGGCGTTCAGGCAGGCATCGATCGCGATCCACCAGACGGCGCGGAAGTCTTGGCCCTCATCGACAATAATCGTGTCCCATTTGAGCTCAGGCTGGATCTCCATCGCCTGGTAGAGGGCGTTCGGCAGCACGCTCTCGTAGAAATCACGTTCGCCAGTGTTGGACGGCACTTGGACAGCGGCCTGACGTGACATGCGCCCGCACAACGCGTGAAACCCGGAAACAGTCAGGTTATCGATGTTCTTCAGCTTCCGTTCGAGGTTCGTCGCCAACGGTCGGCTGTGACATGTCAGGAGTGTCTTCCGTCCCTCCGCAGCAGACCTGAGAGCTTCCTCAATTGCGAGCACTGTCTTTCCGGTTCCCGCACCTCCCCGGATCAGCGCCCGCGGAACGTCGGTAATGTGGTCGAGGACACGGTACTGGTCCGGTTCCAGGGTGCGGAACGCCGTTTCAGCTTCCGCGAGAGCGGCACCAATCCGGAAACTCAGCGTGAAGGGACGCGCCAGCAGTCTCTCCAGCGCCGCGATTCCGTCATGACCGAGGGGCTCGCAGTCGTCAGGCCTTTGCCCCTCTTTAAGCCGATCGGCGATCCAATCGCGCAGTCCCTGCCGAAACTGGCGGGAACAGCAGAGAATCTTGGCTGGGCGATCAGCTCCAAGGTTTCCCGGAGGCGAACCTGCACTCGGGAAGATCACCCCATGAGTGGCGTGGATGAAACGGTTCGCCCATCTGGGTGATCCGTTAAGGCGTTTGAGGAATTCATGCTTTGCGCTTCGTGCTTGAGCCACTGGATCCTTGATCTTGTGGACGAAATTGTCGTGATCCGTGCTTCGCCACCGAGTATCTCTCGGATCGAATGAGATCTCCTTCCCACCCTTGACCTCGATGGCGAGGATACCGTGGTCGGGGTGTGCGATCAGGAAGTCGCATTCGCCATCCTTCTCGTTACCCAGCCTGTCGGTACCCAACCAGGGGCTCGAATAAAAGACATGGAAGGAGTCGTCGAGAACATCAGCGAGACGGTCGTACACGCGCACTTCTGCCCGGCGCCTCGGATCGTCCCGTATCGAACGGGGCAATGTCTTTGGCCAGAGGACTGCCATCAGGTTTTCCCAAGCATGTCTTCGAAAAATCCGAGCCCCGAACCCGTCCCGTCGCCGGTGAGAAGCGCGCGGTCTAGAAAGCTGTTGAAGGATTCGCAGGATGTTTCTGGAACAAGGCAGCAGGCATGGCATACCGAATGCGAATAACTGCGGATCGCTCCCATCATGTCCGTGATGCAGAGTGGATCGGATGAGCACCATTCGATCGCTTCTATTGCACGCTGCAGGATTCCCGTGATCCGACCTGTCTTTCCCTGCCGCTCCAATCCACCCAACGTCCCGTCTGAATCTGGTGTGGCCGTAAAAATGAGCAACCCGGCCATGGGATCGTCGCCCGTCCCGGCATAGATCCTTTCCTGAAGTGACGCGGAGGAGTATCCACACTCCAGCGTCAGTTGGCGCATGAGCGCGTGTGCGAGGGTGTGGCAGAGCATGTAACGCGGGGTTATCGACTGAGTCGGCGTCGCTTCTTCGCCGTAGCGCTCCTTCCAGTCCGTTTGGCGTCTGAGCCCGCACTTGGAAACGCGTGCAATGACATCCTCCCGGGTTTCCCACTTCGACAGTCGTTCCGGGTTCAATGCAAGAAAAACGCCTTCGCCGCGCACCTCGATTGCCGGAAGCCAATCGAGTGGTTCCTTCGAGAGCCGTGCTACCTCTGGCGAGTCCGGATCTCCTGGCGGATTGATACGGGTGAATCCCCTGATCGCGCGCACCTCGCGCAGGCGAACCGCCCTTACCACACGGGATACCCACGGCGCGATTTCTGTCGATACGGTTTCACGATGGGTTTCGAAGCCGATATCGGGGGTTGCGCAGTCGATATCGGAGGTTTCGGGCGCGGTGACGAACTGCCTGTATTCTGCCGGACGCAGGCCGTCGGTTCGCAGCTGCCCATACGAAGTGCGGCGTTTCCGGATCTCTTCTGCCAGTTCCGCAGGGGACATTTCGAATTCTTGGAAGATACTCCTGAAGTCGTTCTTGTGGAACCTGATGTAGACTTCCAACTCCGAAGGATCGTCGAGTTCAACCAGGGAACTCCACCAGGTCCCCAATGCTTCCTGGAGGCGATCTGACCATGGTGGAATGCTGAGCGCCGACTCGGTTACTGCAAAATACAGGTTGGACGCGCCGCGTTGGACGGCGTACTGCTCTTTGCCACAATTTTCATCGCCTTCAGCCAGCCAAGGTCGACGCCCTCGGCATTTTGGGCCGCGCTCCCGGGTCTTCTTCGAAAACACGCCGTCCATCGACCGGCGCGCGCCACACCTTGGACAGCTTAGTATAAGGCCCGCGAGGCCTGGGTTTTCGGAACGCAGGATCAACCCTCGATGGCGATGAGGGCGTTCTGTCCTGGCATACGAGCATTCAGGTTTGTGACCAACCCACCAGTCAGGGAAATTCATCGATATGGCCGTGCTTGCAAGCCATGACAAAGCGAACGGGGATAACAAAGATCTTGCTGTCGCCGGGAGACTTTCCAGTGCACTCAGGGCAGTAGCGATAGGCCTTCCCCGAGTCGTTCTTCCAACCCCGCTCTGGTTTGATCGTATAGCAACGAGGACATTGCAGCCACATCGGAAACCGTACAGCTACAAGACGTCGAGTGTCCGGCTCATCGTCCCTGCCGCGTTGTTCGTGGATTACCGGAGGTGTCCGAAAGCCGCGCACATCAAGCTTTTTTTGTAGGCGCGTTTCATAAATCACCTGGCTGTTGGCCAATCCGGCAGGAGGAAAGGAACGATCCCATTCTTCGAGCCCTGCGGCGATTCCGGAAACAGCGCCTCCACCGGAGAGAAAATCTACAACTGCCCCGGGTCCGAATGTCGAAACGACTGCGCTTCGCCGAATCTCCTGGAGTTCATTCTTCATCGCCGTCTTCCTTATTCCCTGAGAAACGGGGCCATTCTGAAAGGGGTTCCGGCTTCCACATTTCGCATGGAGTTCAGTGTTGGCCAGGCGGCACCAATGTCGCGTCCCGTGGCCTTTCGAGCGGCCGCACGGTCGGCGCTTTGCAGGAGGGATTGCCCTCCCCTGAAGTCGTTCCAGTAGACTTCGGGAGAGCTCGATATCCATCGGTCAATGCGATGTTCAAGTTCTCCTTGGACTGCAGTCGCCTCCGGAGGATCGATCCGTTTGGCGCGTTCAACGATCAGGTGTACGATTTCCCTAGCCTTCTCTTCCGCGTCCTCATCCATGCTCGGGGAGTCGAGCATGTCGGGGACCAAGTGTCGAACGGCCGCCACCAGCGCCGCGTGCAGCGCCTTGTCGCGCGCCCGTGATGCAAAGGGGGTCACGCTGGTCGCCTCCACGTCCCTGTAGAGCGTCTGATGCCAACTGAAGAACGTCTCGAAACTAGAACGGTCGCGCGCCTTGGCGTTGTTGAGGACCGAGACCACAAGTCCGCTCACGTCTCCCCGCCCAACCCGACTGGTGGACTGGATGTACTCGGCGATGGTTTTGGGTTGCCCGGCCACCAGCATCAGCCCCAATCGAGAAATATCGACACCGACGCTGACCATGTTCGTCGCCAGCACTGCATCGACTGCACCGGGAAAGCCGACCGTGATATCGAGAAGATCGAGCATCTCACGGATTTCTTCCTGAGTCCTGCGGGAGGTTAACTCCTTGACGTCGCGCAGGGGTCTTTTTTCCTCCGAGCGAGCCTCAGCGTAAAAAGCGATATTGCCGATGACGACGTCATGCATAAGAAGCCATGCACCGCCCAGCTCGCGAAGAGAGTTGAAGTATCCGACGAGAGTCCAGTAGGCGTCCCTGCGAACATCGTCGCTGAAAGCCCCGCATGCCGTTTGCAGCAGGGAGCCCGCGACAGCCTGAAACGTGACCTTGGCCGACCGCCCTGCAGTCGTGACGCCAAGATAACGCCTTCCGGTCGCGTTCGGTCGTCCGTCACGTACCGCAAAACCAGAGTCGTCATGGTCGATTGCCGGCGGTGGAAACTGAAATGCCTCACGATCGAATAGCGCCAACACCTGCTCGGGCGCTCTGCGGATCGTGGCTGTCGAGCCTATGACCTTTGCCTTGTGTCCGCGCGCAGCGAACATCAGGTCAAAGGCAGACTCATAGACGCCTGCGATAGTGCCGAGGGGGCCGGAAATGAGGTGTAGCTCGTCCTGGATGATGAGATCAGGAGGTGAACCTTCCGAAACACCGAACAGGCTGTTGGTTCTCTTTTCACGTACGATCTGCGCGAATTTATCGGCCGTGCCAATCAGCAAAGTTGGCGGGTTATCGTAGACATCCTCGTCGACGGTGAAGACCGGCAGGATCCCGCACATCTTGCAACGACTGTTCGTGCATTCGGCGTCAACAGGTGAAGCAGCGCGTGTCATCGACCATTTCAACTTCTCGCCACAGACCGGACATCGCGCGAGCTGTTTCGGCGATGCCACCTCGTTCGATCCCCGAAGGGAGGCGAATGCATCCGCCCTCTTGTTGGGTGTCGCTTTGCCGCCAATCCACAGGCCAATCGAGAATGGCTTTTCGCCTTTAAGAGGCAAGCCTTCTGGAGAAGCCTCCCGATCTGAGCGTATCGCCTCGAGGGCCGTGATCATGGCTGCCGACCGCGCAAATTGCTGCGTCGTGAGAAGGCGAAGCGTGTAACGCATGAGCGCACAGACGCCTCTACGGTCATCTGCATCATCCGAGAGACGACGATACACAGCAACGCACGCGATCAGCGCAAGGTAGGCCTCGGTCTTGCCGCCGCCGGTCGGGAACCAGAGGAGGTCCATGATCCCTCGATGCTGGTGACCACGGTCGACAGAGGATGGTGCACTGAGAAGCAGAAATCCCAGCTGGAATGGTCGCCAGCGCAGAGGGCCGGAGCGGCTCTTGGTGCTGTCCCACGAGTGTTGCAAGTGCATGGCGAGGTTCGCGAGTTGGAACGCTCGCCGAAGCCGCGGATTGGTACCGAGTTCGTAGATCGATGCCCGCATGCGCTCAAGCGCCTCTTCGCATCGGACGAGATGCGCCTCGGCCACGGTTGTCAGGTCGGGGCTCACGTCAGCAGCGTCGTCAAGGCGCTGGCGTTGCACTTGTACCCAGCGATTGTAGGCCTCGCAGAACTGCCGCAGCCCCGTCTGGAGGGTGGTCGAGTCTGCGAAGGCCAACGCCTTGGTTGACAGAGGATCGAGATCCTGCCCGGTCCGTCCAAGTTCGGAAAAGAACCGGTGCCCATTGGGGTCGACGCCTTCGACAATGGCTGATGGGAGCCACGTTGTCCCGACCCACTGGGCGGCAGGGGGCGCCCCGGCCGCCGGGTCTGGTACTTTTCCCCACTCGGCGGAGCACACATGTCCGACAGCGAACTCCGATACATTCCTGTAAAGAAGTGTTCCGCTTGCCTCATCGCCGATCAAGTCGGTTGAGCCGTTTTTCGCTTGATTCCGGTCAGTTGATGTTGCGCGCCGCGGGGGCTTGGGAACCAGGAAAGTACCCGCACAGGGTTCGATGCGGATTACCGTCTGGAATAGCGATGCCGCCTCGATCTCGTTGCGGTCCTGCTCGGGCAGGCTTGTGTTCACCAAGGTCACAGTGGCGAGGACGGCATCTTCAGCGTTGATGCTTCGCAGGTACAGATAGACCTCGGGCAGAACATTGCGAATTGCCTCGGGGTGGATTTCGCGCTTCGTACCAGAAGAGAGTGCGAGAATCTCCTCGAAGCAGTGCGCCTCTCTAACCCAAAGATTGAGGTCATCGTGGTTTTCGAGCCGGTAGGTGGCAAAGCTGCAGGTCACACGAACATGCGGCACCCCATTGGAGGTTGCGCTGAAGGAGATCCCAGCGGCGGATGGCTTCTGGATCGAACCGGTTCTTACGGCATCGTATTCGCCGTCGTTTTCCTCACTGGAGCCTGCGCGTTCGGTTCCCAGACGCTCGTCATCCTCACCCGACATTGCTGTGCGTTGGGGCCAGAGAATACCGGTAAGATAGACATCGGATGGGCGTGCGGTCAGTTCTTCATCCTCAGCACGCGGTCCGATCAGATCCTCGGCGAGCCGACGGCCGATGATATCTCTGTCGTTTGATTTGTCCTGCATGGTTAATTTCTCCGGTCGAAGTAAAATGAGGGATAAGCCAAAATCCTTGGAGCCAGCAGGAAACCGGACGAAGCCCAAGGTTCGTGGAATGTCGAGAGATCGGGATCATCCGATTCCACAACCATAGTCGAACAACCTTGACCTCGTATGTAGCGCAGCCAAACCGGCGGCCTGCGGGTTCTATCTTGGTTTCGCTTCCTCAGAATGCTCCATAGGTCGCCGCCGACGTTTGGTGTCAGGACACCGGTACAGGGCCCATCTGAGTCTGCGATGATACGATACCGCCAATTCAGATCAGGATCTGCCTGCAGTGAATAGGTCGTGACGACGTCCGCGACCTTGGCAAGGAAACGTTGCGCCTTGGCTGCATCCGATGAATTGAGCCCGCATTGCCCAGGTGGGATTGAGGTTGCGCCATCCACGGTGCTGATTCATGGTTACATATCATGGTGTTGTGTCGATTGAAGCGAGGTTTTCATGGTGCATCCGATGGGTGAATCCAAGAACGGGCTGCTTCGCGTGGATTTCGACCGCCGCGTGAAGCTGGAGTTCCATGGATCGAAGGTAACGTCGGACGGCGGCTTGCTCGCGTATCGGGAACTGGACGACGCGCTTGGCCTGACAGAGATGGCGGCCGGGGCGCTGCGAGACGGTCGTCGCGGCAAGAACGGCTGGCACGCTGTCGTCGGGATGCTTCGGCAAGCGGTGTTCGGGCGTTTGGCCGGGTAGGAGGATGTCAACGACGCCGAGCGGCTTTCTCGCGATCCAGCGATGCGTTGGGTTGTCGGCGGCAAGGCGACGGATCGGGGTGCGGCCTCATCGAGCCAGATGGGCCGTTTCGAGACGCAATGGCTGACGGGTGACGTCAATCTCACCGCACTCAGCGCTCTGTCCGGGCTGTGGATCGACCGCGTTCATCGTCGCAAACCGCCGAAGCTGATCATCCTGGACATGGACAGTTCGGTCAGCCCCACCCACGGCGAACAGGAAGGCACGGCCTACAACGGCCACTTCGGCTGCACTTGCTATCACCCGCTTTTTGTCTTCAACCAGCTCGGCGATCTGGAGCGCTGCGCCTTGCGACCCGGCAACGTGCACAGCGCCGATGGCTGGCGCGCGGTGCTGGACCCGGTCGTGGCGCGTTATCGCGAGCGCAAGCTGCGGCGATACTTTCGGGGCGATGCCGCCTTCGCCTCACCGGACATCTACGAGTATCTGGAGGCCGAGGGCTTCGGCTACGCCATCCGGCTTCCCGCCAACAGCGTGCTCCAGGGATACGTCGCCCATCTGCTACGGCGCCCAAAGGGACGGCCCCCGATGGAAGTCCGTCGCTACTTCGCCAGCTTCAGCTATCGGGCTGGAAGCTGGACCCAGGCACGGCGCGTGGTGGCGAAAGTGGAATGGCATCCGGGCGAGTTGTATCCCCGCGTCGGGTTCGTCGTCACCAATCTGTCCCGGCCCGCCGAGCGGATCGTCGCCTTCTACAACCAGCGTGGCACGGCGGAACAACACATCAGGGAGGGCAAGAACGCGATCCGTTGGACGCGACTATCCTGCCGACGCTTCAAGGCCAACGCGGCTCGGCTTCAGCTTCATGCACTGGCCTACAACCTGGGCAACTTCATGCGCACGCTCGCTTTGCCAGACCCAGTGAGCAATTGGTCGCTGACGACGCTGCGCGAGAAGCTGGTGAAAATTGGGGCAAAAGTCGCGCGTCACGGACGCTACGTCACCTTCCAATTGGCCGAGGTCGCGCTCCCGCGCGACCTGTTCGCCGATATCCTGGATCGGATCGACCGCTTGCGACCACGGCCGACACCAGCGTGAGCCAACGCTATGCCAATCAAAACGACTTCACGACGGGAGACCTGTGCCCGGAACGCTACGAAATTGGCACTGGCCCGTGGGTTTCCGATCAGCGGCCCGTTGTCCTGGCCGTTCTGGGCCGTTTCCCAATCCCCGACGCCTCTCAGATTGCATCCCAGCAGCGACCAAGGCAATATGAACGTCGTGATCGGGCGCTACGTGGGCGATCCCGGCTTATCTCCTGCACGAGTTTTACAAGCGTAAAAAGATCAAGATAGTACAAAAGGACGGACGTTCCCTACTATTGAGCCAGATGATTGATCGGCCTGATTGCCCTCTCTCGGGTGGTGCAAAGAATAATCTTCGCTCACTGAAGATCATCAGGGACGAAGTGGAGCACAAATTGCTCGGCAAGAGCGATGTCAAATGGCTTGGCTTGTTTCAGCCCGCATTGCCCAGGTGGGATTGAGGTTGCGCCATCCACGGTGCTGATTCATGGTTACATATCATGGTGTTGTGTCGATTGAAGCGAGGTTTTCATGGTGCATCCGATGGGTGAATCCAAGTTGAGTTCGCTTTGGCCCACGAGGCCCTTTGGGGACATGTCGCCCTCGCGACCGACCTCGATCATCGTCCTGCCTCTCCCGGTCCAGCCATAAGCGCGTCCGGATGGCAGAGTTGCTGCTTTCGAGGCGATGCCCTCACCGACTATGAGCGAGGTCTTCGCACGCGTGGCTCCTACGAAAAGGACTCTCGCTTCTTCGGCCTCATCTTCGATGTCTTCGAATTCGGCGCTCCTGGGCAGAAGCAGCACAACATTGCTTGCCTCGCGGCCTTTGCTCCCGTGAATGGTCCCAACTGTCGGGCCGAACAGACCATATTCCGGCGATATCATTTCAACTGGCGGTCGTTTCTGGCTCAACCGACGTCGCAGCTTTGCCATGTCAATTGAGCCATCGTTTCTTCCGGCAACGCGCAGGAGACGACGCCACGCTTCTGCGGGATCGTATTCAGGCGTGGCCTTGTTCTCGACGCGCGTCGAATAGAGATCAAGAAACACTTGCTTCGCCAGGAATGGTTCGACGAAATCGAAAAAGCAAAGTGCGAGCCACGACGGCAACGTAGCGCCGTACCCCGACAAGCGCAGCCGGTGTGGGAGATCACAGAATTGCGAGGCCATCAGGACTTCCGCTCTCGTTCGAAACAGGATGAGATCCTCGGCGGTGAAATCCGCGACTTTCATCTGTTTCCACTCGAGCCCACGCCTGTTTGCGAAGTCTCTGATTTTTTTCGCTGTATCTGCGTAAAGCCCCTCACGTCGGTTCTGTGCATCAAGCACTTCCCTTCGGAGTTCGGAGAAGATCTTCCGCAACCCGGGAGAGGACGTGCGATGGATCTCCTGGAGGACCAACGTCGTAAAGCCTAGCCCTGTCGATGTCTGCATGCGTTCGAGCAATGATTTGCCAATCTTCGCCGATTGCCCCTTGCGATGTCCGATACTGTCGTCTGAAAAATCGTAGATTGCCTGAGCCTCGTCGGCGAAGACCGTGACGCCGCAGTCCGAAGGCAATCGCTCCACCAGCGCTTCAATCAGGTTCGCGCGCTGTCCGACAAGATCCTGCGCCTCATCGATCACGACATGCTCGATCTGCAACAGCTCGTCCGCCACATCGTCGTCTTCCCTGAGCAGATCGATGACGCGTTCGATATTCTCCTCGTAGGACCCGGTCAGTCGGGCATTTGGGTCGTGTCCGGAATGAATGGACCATGCATGGGAATCGATGGTGGCGATCCGAATGGCAAACGAGGCGTCTCCTACATACGAGTGCAGCCGTGCACGAATTTCTGCAACCGCTGTCCTTGTGAAGCTGATCATCCAAGTATTGCTAGGTTCGATATCTTCCTCGCTGATCAGGTGCGCGAGGCGCGCACAAGCGACGGCCGTCTTTCCGGTGCCGGGTCAGCATCCACGACAAGCCGGGCAGTGCTGTCCGCGTGGATTACTTCCCGCTGATCCATATCCCAACCCCCTTCAAGAGGCGCACTCTCAGCAACATTCATGAACCAAAAATTCCTTTTTGAACAATCGAGGTTTCGCTCTCGCGAGATCCGCGGATGTCAAGCACGCGGGAGAGAAGGAAGTCCTTGAACCGACATTCCCCAAGAGGCGTTCCATTTGACGGAAAGGTGGTCTGTATTCGCCCGTTGGTCAAGCTTTTCGTGGTTTGTCTGTTGCTCTGCGGCTGAGAGAGCGCCCGAACCGGGGTGATCGGCCGGCGATCACGCTTCATCCGCGTCCGATGGCCGAGGCTTTCGACATAGCGGACAGACTTGTCCTGCTGCTTTCGTTCAGCTCCAGTCGGGATCATCGGTCATACACATGACGGCGGGGACCGCAATCGATTGATGGCGGCAAGGATGGCCCGCACCATTGGACCGGTGACGGCCACCTTCGCCAGCTGGAAAGCGATGGCGCGGGCATGGCTTTGGGAAACCCGATGCACCGCGGGCAAGTGGCCAGATTATAGGCCAGTGCATGGAGTTGCAGCCGGACCTCGTTGTCGCGAACCGCTTGCATGAAAGGCGCGTCCAGCGGAAGGCCTGCTTGCCCTCCTGGATGTATTGCTCGGCGGTGCCTCTCTGGTTATAGAACCGCACCGCCCATTCCGGATCCATCGGCAGGTTGGTGACGATGAACCCTACGCGGGGGAACAGGTCGTCTGGATGCCATTCGATCCTGGCGATCACGCGGCGCTCTTCCCAGCGCTGGGCCCGATACTGGAAATCCTCGTAGAAGCGCTTGACCCTGGTCTGCGACGGGCGGCCCGCGGGCCGGGTTAGCCGATGCACGATCTTCTCCTTCAGCACGGTATTGGCGGGCAGCCGGATCGCGTAGAAGTATCCCGCCTCTTCCAGCCGCTCGTAAATCGCAGGGCTGGCATCGGCGGCATCGGCGCGGTAGAAGCGGCCCCCAAGCTTGCGGTCGGCATAGCGGGCGATCACCGGGTCGAGAAAATCCCGCCAGTCGTCGGCGCTGTGGACGTTGCCCTGGCGCAGGGCGCAGCGTTCCAGGATGCCGAACTGGTTGAACAGAAATAGCGGGTGGTAGCAGGTGCTGTCGAAATGCCCGTTCCAGGCGGTGCTTTCCTGTTCGCCATGGGTCGGGCTGACCGGGCTGTCCATTTCCAGCACGATGTGGTTCAGCCCATTGCAGCCATGAAAGCGGTCGATCCACTGGCCGCTCAGATCGGCCAGCGCCGCCCGGTTCTCCGGCAAGGCCAGCGTCCCGGTCTCGAACCGCCCCATCTGCGATGCCGAGGCTGCCTGCGCATCGACCGACTGCCGGAACAGCCCATCGAGCCGGTGGATCGTGTTCTTACCCCGGCGCCCGTCGCAGAGCGCGCCAGAGACGATATCGGACAACCCGAGCACGTCATCCAACGCGCGCATCACCAGCAGGTCGCCATCCGAACTGAGCTGAGTGCCCGTGGCACTCAAGCCGCACACGGCAGTCGAAATCCACCCGATCATCCCGTTTTGAACCCACACCCTTCAGGTGATCCATGAAACCAGCTTTTCGCTGCTTCCAACACACTGATTTATAATAACAAAACCACCAAAACAACAGAAAAATCAGGGGATTACTTGGGGAATGCGGGAAGACTTGGCCATTGAAGGCCTAAGGGGTCAAGCCTGCAGGTTGCAGCGCGCCGAACGAGAGAGAGAATTGCCCATCGAGGTAGATCACGCCGGCAATAACTAGCGCCTTGCACGGCGGCGGCGGCGGCCCTCCTGGGCTGCCTCGCCGGAGGCCTGAGCCCGCTTCGGTGCCGGCAAGGCAACCTCTTTGGAGAGTTCCGGAAAGGGGGCGCTGGCGTGCGGCATCGACATGGCGGCGACGAAGTGGTCCTGAAACAGCGGCTCTACCGCCGTTTCGATCTTTTCGACCCGGCGCACGACGGCCTCGATTTCGTCTCGCGCCGACTGGTTCAAGAGCGCAATGCGCGCGCCGGTCGAGGCCGAGTTACCGGCCGGATGCACCCGGTCCAGGCGACAATCCGGAATCATGCCCAGGACCATGGCATACTTGACGTCGATGTGGCTGCCGAAGGCGCCGGCCAGCATGATGCGCTCAACCTTCTCGACGCCCAGTCGATCCATCAGCAGGCGGATACCGGCATAGAGTGCCGCCTTGGCCAGCTGGATGGCACGCACGTCGTTCTGGGTGATGCGGATCTCCAGCTCTCCCTCGCGCAGCAGATAGGCGAAGGTCCGTCCGTTCGCCTGCACCCGGCTGCTCTTGGCCGCCATGGCGCCGTCGACGGTACCGTCGGTGGCCAGAATGCCGGTCAGATACATCTCGGCGATGGCCTCGATGATGCCCGATCCGCAGATGCCGGTGATGCCGGTGCGGCGTGTTGCCTTGGCGAAGCCCTCGTCGTCCGACCAGAGGTCGCAGCCGATCACCTTGAAGCGCGGCTCCAGGGTCTCGGGATCGATGCGGATGCGCTCGATGGCACCGGGTGCGGCGCGCTGCCCGCCGGAAATCTGTGCGCCCTCAAAAGCCGGTCCGGTCGGCGAGGAGCAGGCCAGGAGACGCTGCTTGTTGCCCAGGACGATTTCGGCGTTGGTGCCGACGTCGACCAGCAGGGTCACCTCTTCGCGCAGATGCGGCGTCTCGGAGAGAATGCAGCCAGCGGTATCGGCGCCGACGTGCCCGGCGATGCAGGGCAGCACATAGACCCGCGCATTCTCGCCGACTTCGATGTCCAACTGAGAGGCCCAAAGGGTCAGGCCGGAGCTCAGGGCCAGCGCAAAGGGCGCCCCGCCCAGCTCCGTCGGATCGATGCCCAGCAGCAGATGGAGCATGATGGGATTGCCGACGAAGGTCATGTTCAAGATGAGGTGGCGGTCGATGCCGGCTTCCTTGGCGACCTCCTCCACCAGAGTGTTGATCGCCTCGCGCACGACCTTGGTCATCTCCCGGTCGCCGCCGGGATTCATCATCACGTAGGATACCCGGCTCATCAGGTCTTCGCCGAAGCGAATCTGCGGGTTCATCAAGCCGGAGGAGGCAATCGCCTCGCCGGTCCGCAGATCGCAGAGGTGGGCGGCAATCGTGGTCGAGCCCACATCGACGGCGATTCCGAAGGCACGCTCGACGAAGCCGGGCCAAATGGCGCTGACCAGCTGCCCACGATGCACCGCAACCGTCACCTTCCAGCCGCCGTCGCGCAGCGCCTTCTGCAGGTTCTGCAGCATGGTCAGATCGTATTCGAGCGTGGTTTCCATCCCCCACTCGCGGTCCAGCGCCGCATGCAGGCGCTCCACATCGCCCGAGGGATGGTGCATATCCGGCTCTTCCACCTCGACGTAGTAGAGGCGGATGGCGGGATCGAGCTTGATGTCGCGGACCTCGGCCCGCTTGCGCACGACCTGGCGGTAGACTTGGCTGTCCGGTGGCACGTCGATGACGGCATCGTCGAGCAGACGCATCTGGCAGGAGAGACGGCGCCCGACCTTCATCCCCTTCTTGCGGTCGTAGCGGGTTTCGACTTCGTTTTGCGGCGAGACGTGATCGGCACGACTGACGATGCCGTGCTTGGCGAATTCGCCTTCGCTCACTAGGCACTGGCAACGCCCGCAGATGCCGCGGCCACCGCAGACAGTATCGATATCGACGCCGAGGCTGCGCGCCGCCTTCAAGACAGGCGTTCCGACCGGGAAATGCCCCCGGCGCCCGGAGGGCGTAAAAACGACGAGCGCCTTGGCCTGATCGGCCTCGGCCTTGCTGGCGGCTTTCGGGTCGACCGCCTCGTTCATCTCACCCCCCTTGCTGCCCTCTCGACCGCTGCGAGCCCACCCAAGTCTGCCTAGTGCGCCCGCGCCGGTCTAGAGAAGGCTTGCCAGGTTTAAACGGCGCGACGGCGACGACGCTCGCCACGCGCTCCCATGGCCTGCCCTTCGGGGGCCGGCTCGCGGTACTTCTTGATCCAAGAACGGCAGTCGCGATCGCGGTGCATCAGCACGTCGGAGGCGCGAATGCAGCCCATGTCCTCGTCATGCAGCGGGTTCATGATCGCCGAGGTCATGCCGAAGCCCGAAGCCATCGCCAGGAACACACCGTTCATCACACGGCGGTTCGGCAGGCCAAAGGAAATGTTGGAGGCGCCACAGGTGGTGTTAACGTCCAGTTCCGTGTGCAGGCGCTCCAGCAGGCGATAGACCTGCTTGCCGGAGGTCCCCATGGCGCCGATCGGCATCACCAGAGGATCGACGACCACGTCTTCCTTGGGGATGCCGTAATCCTGGGCACGCTCGACGATCTTCTTGGCCACCTCGAAGCGCACGTCGGGATCTTCGGAGATGCCGGTCTCGTCGTTGGAAATGGCCACCACCGCGGCACCGTACTTCTTGATCAGCGGCAGCACGACCTCCAGGCGCTCCTCTTCGCCGGTAACCGAATTCACCAGCGGCTTGCCCTCATAGACCTCGAGGCCACGCTCGAGCGCCTCGACGATGGAGCTGTCGATCGACAACGGTACGTCGACCAGTGACTGCACCAGCTTGATCGACTCGGCCAGAATGGCCGGCTCGTCGGCCAGCGGAATGCCGGCGTTGACGTCCAGCATGGCAGCGCCGCCGGCGACCTGCGCCACGGCATCGCGCTCGACCGTCGAATAGTCGCCGGTCGCCATCTCTGCCGCCAGCTTTTTACGGCCGGTCGGATTGATCCGCTCTCCAATCACACAGAAAGGCTGATCGTAGCCGATCACCACCGTCATTCTCTTCGACGACACCACAGTGCGCGCCATCTCGCTGCGTCCTTTTCAGCTATGAGCCATCAATCATAGGGGCCGCAGAATCGCGTCACGCGCGCCCGGCGGCCCCTGATCGACATGTCCTGTCACCCTGCACATTTTCGCGGTTACGAGGGTTTCAGCTGATCGAAAAGCGACGCTGATTGTTCGAGACGCGTATCCTTAACCTCCCTCTCTAGGCCAACAGCCCTGCTTGGCAAGCATCCGGGCCTAGTAGCAGAGGAGAACGAACCAGCCTGCAGCCGGAGTATAGCCGCTATGACACGTCGCCTTATCTCCTCTGGATCCAGCTTCGAAGCGTTGGCCGGCTACAGCCGCGCCGTCGTGCAAGCTCCCTTCATGTTCCTCGCCGTAACCACTGGATTCGACTAGAAAGCCGGTACTATCTCGGAAGATCCCGCCGAACAGGTCGCTCAATGCTTTGTGAACATCGAGGCAGCACTGGAAGAAGCGGGTTAGGCACTCAGCGATGTGGTGCGGGTGGTGGTCTATCTGGCCAGCCGCGACCTCTTCGAGATCGTGGCCCCGGCGCTTGGTACCAAACTCGGCAGCATTCGCCCGGCCAACACCACCGTCATCGCCGCCTTGGCCGACCCCAAGAATGCTGGTCGAGATCGAGGTCACCGCCATGCGCCAAGACAGCAAGTTAGGGAGCGCCGCCATGTCCTTCAGGAACACAATCGCCACAAGCCTCTTCGCAATGGCAGCCCTACTCGGCTCCGCTCAAGCCCAGGAAGCTTCTTTGTCGGACTGCCTGCCGTTGATCGGCACATTCCTCACCAAGAACAGCCTGCCAGACGGCGCGGGTGGCACGATCCACAGCCGCAGCCTTATCACGCTGACCAACGGCGGACACGCCATCCGCAACGACTCCGATCAGTACATCGGTGTCGATCGCCACGCCTTAAGCGACAGCCGCGGCGCCTGGCGCTGCGACGGCGTGCAAGGCGAGGAGGTCATGATGTTGGCCACCATGATCAAGGCTCAGTTTACAGATCGTATGTGTTCATGGTATGTTTCTTTCTAGATCAGAGGGATAAATTGGTGATGGATCACAAGCAGTTTCAGGAATGGTTCTCAGGAATAGAGCAACTCAGCGCGGCGCAGCGGCAGGAAGCCGAAGCTGTGTTCGCAGGGGGTCCGCAAGCGTCAGCTTCACTGGCGGCTCTTGAAGCGAGCGTGGGTGAAGATCGCCGGTGCCCGCATTGCGGCACACCCGGAGCGATATCGCGTGGCAAGGCGCGGGGCCTGCGGCGATATCGGTGCAAGGGGTGCAAGAAGACATTTGATGCTGCGACGGGCACAGCCTTGGCGGGTCTTCATCGCAAAGACAAGTGGCTTGCCTTTGGACCCTGTCTTGCGGATGGGTTGACGCTTCGCGCGTCGGCCCAGCGATGCAGGTTTGCCGTCAATACCGCATTCCGCTGGCGGCACCGGTTTCTCGCCGCAGAAACCGGGGAAGCTCACGGGCAGTGTCGAGGCCGACGAACCCCATGTTCTGGAGAGCCGCACAGGCGAGCGGCACCTGAAGCGCAAGGCGCGTCGCCGCGGTGGCAAAGCCGGAAAGCGCGGCCTGTCAGATGAGCAGGGGCCGGTGCTGCTTGCCGCTGACCGCAGCGGTATGACCGTCAGCGCAGTGCTTCCGGCGATCAATGCCGATACCCTGCGCACGATCATTGAGCCGGTCGTGGGTGAGCATATCGTGCTGGTGAGCGATGGTCACCGCGCCTATCCGCCCTGCGCTGCCGCCCTGGGCGTTCGCCACGAAGCGCTTGACCTGTCCAGGGGAGAACGCGAGGGATGTCCCGGGGGATGCCTTTCATATTCAGACGGTGAACAGCCCACACAGCCACTTGAAGGACTTCCTGCGACGCTTTCGGGGGATCGCAACACACTATCTCGCCAACGATCTGCGATGGTTTCAACGCGGTTGTCTCGAAAACGCATCCCCACGCACATGCCTCGCCGCTGTCATCGACAGGTCAGGCATACGATTTGCAAACTGAGCCTTGGTGATCCTGCCCGGCATGCTCGCGATCATGGGCTTGAGCTGGATCTATGCCCTCTATGGCGAGGTCGGCTTCGTTAGCGGCCTCTTCTTTGGGCTCAAGGCAGCGATCTTGGCGATCATCCTGCAGGCAGTCATCCGGATCGGCAAGCGGGCGCTCAGCAACCCGACCATGATCGCGCTGGCAGCAGTCTCCTTCGTCGCAATCTTCTGCTTCGATGCGCCCTTTCCGGCAATCTTGGCAGCGGCCGGGCTGCTCGGCTTTCTCGGCGCGCGCGTCGACCTCGAAGCCTTCGCACTCGGCGGCGGCCACGCCGCCCTGGGCAAGCACACCGTCGCCGATGCCGAGACCATCCTCGGCAGCGAGGTGCCGCAGCTAAGGCCCGGCGCCCCGCCCCTCGCTGAAAGTCGCTGCCCTCCTCTTGCTGCTCTGGCTGGCGCCGGTTGCGCTTCTCGTCACCCTCATCGGCGAAGACGGGGTCTACGGCACCATTGCCGTCTTCTTCAGCAAAATGGCGGTCGTGTTCGGCGGCGCCTATGCCGTCTTGGCCTATGTCGCCCAGGCGGCCGTGGAGAGCTATGCTTGGCTCAAGCCCGGCGATATGCTGGACGGTTTGGGTATGGCCGAAACCACACCGGGGCCGCTGATCATGGTGACCCAGTTCGTCGGCTTCATGGGCGCCTTTCGCGAGGCCACCGGCCTGCCGTCCCTACTTGGCCGGAACTTTGGGCGGGCTCTTGACCACCTGGGTCATCTTCGCGCCCTGTTTCCTCTGGATCTTTCTCGGCGCACCCTACATCGAGCGGCTGAGCGGCAATCGACAGCTGTCGGCGGCACTTGCAGCCATCACCGCAGCCGTGGTCGGGGTCGTCCTCAACCTCGCCGTCTGGTTTGCTTTGCACGTGCTGTTCGCCAAGCTCTACAGTGTCAGCCGCTTCGGCCTGCACTTGGCGGTGCCGCGTCTGGACACGTTGGACTTGGCTGCACTGGCCCTGCCTCGGCATCCTTGCTGGCCGTGTTCCGCTTCAAGCTTGGTACGCTGCCGATGCTGCTGACCGCCGCACTGGCGGGTCTCGCCCTATCGGCGCTTGGCCTTGCCGGATAAGCCGTCAATGCCGTGTTCGAACGACCCGAACCGGTAGCGCCACCTGCTCCCTGGCTTCCCCTCGAACGCTCAGCGGCCCAGGCCGTAACGGTTGTTCACGCCGCTGCGGTGCAATATCTCCTGCCACCAGGCATCGTTGTCTGGGTACCACTCCACGGTCTGCGCCAGGCCCTTTTCGAAGGTCCGCGAGGGTGCCCAGCCGAGATCGCCGCGTATCTTGCTGGAATCGATGGCATAGCGGAAGTCGTGCCCAGGCCGGTCCTCAACGAAGTAGATGACCGTGTCGTGCGGCGCCTTCTGGGGATAGCGCCGATCGAGCACGCCACAGATCTGGCGGACCAGATCGATGTTGCGCCGTTCTTCACTGGAGCCGATGTTGTAGGTCTCGCCGACGCAACCCTTCTCGATTGTCTGCAGCAGGCCCGCCGCATGGTCCTCGACGTGAATCCAGTCCCGCACATTCTCGCCTTTGCCGTAGACCGTGATCTGTTTGCCGTGCAGCGCGCCAAGAATTACCACGGGGATCAGCTTCTCCGGAAACTGATAGGGCCCATAATTGTTGGAACAGTTGGTCAGCAGGACGGGAAGCCCATAGGTGGCCCCCAGGCCCGTGCCAAGCGATCGGACGAGGCCTGGACGCGGAATAGGGGCTTGTGGGTTCGTAAGGAGTCGTCTCGGTGAAGGCGCCCTTGTCACCCAGCGAACCGAAGACCTCGGCAAGATTGGCGGGATTGGCTGCATAGCTGAGCTTGTCGACATTGATGATCTGATGACCCCGCGCAATCGCCTAGCGAATCACCGCCGATCCGATGAACCCACAGCCTCCGGTCACAATCAGCTTCATGAAGTACGGTCCTTTCGTGTCAGTCCTTTCGAGCGACCTCGGTCCAGCTCGAACGACGAGCGTTTAAGCCCATCTCATGGGTAAAACAGCAGTGTTTCGCTGCCTGCGGCGCTGCCGCCTTAGTCGAACGGCGTCTCGAATCCGGCAAATGCCGGCGCATTGGCGTCCTTGCCGGACAGAACCGCGTCTTTCGGATCGATCCCCCAGTCGATCGCCAGCGACTGATCGTCGAAACGCACGGCCTCGGCGCAATCGGCTGCGTAGTAGCTGTCGACCTTGTATGCCACAACGGTGTCGTCGACCAAAGTGACGAAGCCATGCAGGAAACCGCGCGGCACAAGGAGTTGCGCGCCGTCTTCCGCAGAGATCTCTGCGCCCACCCATTTGCCATAGGTCGGCGAGCTGCGGCGGATGTCGACGGCCACGTCTAGAGTGGCGCCACACAGGACGCGAACCAGTTTGGCTTGTGCATGCGGCGGGGCTTGATAGTGCAGGCCGCGCACCGTGCCAGCCTTGGCCGAATAGGACTGATTGTCCTGGACGAAGGTGATGTCGATGCCGGCTTCCTGCAGCCGCCGATGATTCCAGGTCTCCGAGAAGTAGCCTCGATCGTCGCCAGAACGTCTCGGCACCAGGCGAATGACATCGTCGATCGCCAGTCTTGTCATCTCCATCCAACCGCTTCCTTCCGAAAGGACCGATCCCACCCGGCGGGGTCAGCATCCCCAGAGCGCTATGACGTTACAAAGTCGAGCAGACCCACATGGTCGGGTGCCGTCACCAGACCACGACCTGCTCTAGCGCGCGCCGTTGGAATAGTCCATTGCGGTTCAAGGCGATAGCCCCGCGGTTTAGGTAGGCTGTCCGGCCGGTTCCGGTCATTTGGACGCATCTGCCAGCTGGGTTGCAGCCATAAGGGCCGCCAGGCCGGATTGGCCTCAGTGCTGGTCGAGGATCGCCAGCCCGTACTCCTGCGCGGCATCCTCCAGCCAGGTGAAGATATAAGGGGCAAAGGAGGGCCGGCAGATCAGCGTGTAGGTCTCGTTCGAGGCGTCGCAGCCGCGATAGAGGATGATCTCCGCCTTGGCCAGCAGGGTCTGGGCACAGCGACCGGAGGGGAAGACCTCCGGATGCAGATCGATCGGCACGCCCTTGGCCAAGAGATCCAAGGCGTGCGGGCCGCGCAGGAAGAGGGTGATGTAGTTGTCCGAGAGGTCGGTCACCGCGATCAGTTGGTTAGCCAGCTTCATGGCCAGATCTTCCGCCGTCACCGGTGCCTTGGGGCAGAGCAACAGCCATTCGTCGGGGCCAAGGCCCAGCAGCACCTGCTCGTCGCGAACGACGGTTTCGCAGGTCGCCGGCAGGGCCATGCCCAAAGAGAGGGCCAAGGCGTCGCGCGCGGCCGGATCGTCGCGACGGGCCCGCAGGCTGACGGCACCCTCGTAGCGGATCTCGCCGATGCCGACACCGGCGTCGCCCAGATCGCGGACTGCACGCTGCTGCAAAGAGAGGCCGTCGAGCGACCCTTGACGCTGAAACTCAGGCACGGAGGCGGCTTCCTTCCTTATCGTAGAAGACCGTTTCGACCACTTGGCAATCCAGGGTCTTGCCGCTTTCCAAAGGCGCATAGACGGTCTGGCCCATGCGGGCACGACCGCCCTTTACCAGGGCCAGGGCGATGGAGCGGCCCATGGCCGGGCTCCAATAGCTGGAGGTCACATGCCCCAGCATCGGCAGCGGGCGCTGGTCACCGGTCTTCTCCACCAACTGCGCCCCTTCCGGCAGCACCTCCTCGGGCTTGACCGTTAGAATGCCGACCAGCTGCTTGCGGTCCGGCTTGGCCATGTCGGCGCGGGTCAGTGAGCGCTTGCCGATGAACTCCTTGGTCTTGGAGACGATCCAATCCATGCCGAGGTCGTGCGGATTGACCGAACCGTCGGTCTCCTGACCGACGACGATGAAGCCCTTCTCGGCACGCAGCACATGCATGGCCTCGGTGCCGAAGGGGGTGATGCCGTACTTGGCGCCGGCCCGCATCAGGGCTTCCCACAGGCCCAGACCATAAGAGCCGGGCACGCTGACCTCGAAAGAGGATTCACCGGTGAAGGAGACGCGGAAGATGCGCGCCTTTCGCCCGGCGACGCGACCCTTGACCACGCTCATGTGCGGCAGCGCTTCCGGCGAGAGATCCAGGTCGGGCGCGATCTCGGCCAGCAGGTCGCGGGCATAGGGTCCGGCGATCTGCGCCGTCGCCCACTGCTCGGTCACTGAGGTCAGGAAGACCTTGAGCTCAGGCCACTCGGTTTGGAGGTACTCCTCCAGGTGCGCCATCACCTGGGCGGCATTGCCGCTGGTGGTGTGCATCAGATAGTGGTTCTCGCCCAGACGTGCGGTGACGCCGTCGTCCATCACCATGCCGTCTTCGCCCAGCATCAAACCGTAGCGGCAGCGGCCGACCGCCAGCTTCGACCAGGCGTTGGTGTAGATGCGGTTCAGGAACTCGGCGGAGTCGGGTCCTTGGATGTCGATCTTGCCCAAGGTCGAGGCGTCGAGAAGACCGACGGCTTCGCGCACGGCCACGCATTCGCGGCGGACGGCGGCAGGCATGTCCTCGCCGGCCTTGGGGTAGTACCAGGCGCGGCGCCACTGACCGACATTTTCGAAAGTGGCCCCATTGGCCTCTTCCCAGGGGTCCATCGGCGTCTTGCGCAGCGGGTCCAGAAGATCGCCGACATCGCGCCCCATCCAGGCACCGAAGGAGATCGGCGTGAAGGGCGGACGGAAGGTCGTGGTGCCGACTTCCGGGATCGGCTTGGCCAAGGTCTCGGCGACCAAGGTCAGCGCGTTTAGGTTGGAGGTCTTGCCCTGGTCGGTCGCCATGCCGGTGGCGGTGTAGCGCTTCAGGTGCTCAATCGAGCGATAGCCTTCGCGCATCGCCAGCTTGAGATCGGCGGCGGTGACGTCGTTCTGCTGATCGACGAAGTGCTTGCCCTTGTGGCCGACCGGCTTGTCGGCGGGAATGAGCCATAGGCGGCGCAGCGGCAGAAAATCCTGGCTCTCGGCCTTGGGCGCCTCGCCGACGGCTCCGCTCTTGCCCAGGGCCGCGGCCGCGGCCTGACCGCTGGCATGGCCTTCGGCCAGGATCGCGCCCAAGCCGAAGGTGCCGTTGCCGGCGCCGGCCGAGCGCTGACCCGGCTGTCCGGCGATGCTCGGGCGGAAGAGCTGGCCCTCCTCGTCCCAGGCGAGCTTGCCCTTGGCCTGGCTGTGCAGGTGCACGCTGGGGGTCCAGCCGCCGGCGTTCAGCACCAGATCGCAGGCGATCTCCTCCTGCTTGCTGCCGAGGTTCTTGCCGTCGGCGGCGATCTGGTCGACGGAGACGCCCTGCACACGCTTCGTGCCCTTGGCGGCATAGACTCCCTGGCCAGACAGGATGCGCAGGCCACGCTTCTGGGCTTCCGCCGTCCAATGCCCGGCGGGAGTCTCGCGCAGGTCGGCAACAGCAGCGATCTCGACGCCGCCATCGCTCAAGGCCAGAGCGGTGCGATAGGCGCTGTCATTGTTGGTCACCAAGACGGCGCGACGGCCGGCACGCACGGCAAAGCGCTGCAGATAGGTCTCCGCGGCACTCGCCAGCATCGACCCCGGGCGGTCGTTATCGCGGAAAATCAAGGGGCGCTCGATGGCACCGGCGGCGAAGATCGCCTCCTTGGTGCGCAGCTTCCACAGGCGATGGCGCGGCAGATTGGCCGGCCGCTCCGCCTCGCTTAGATGGTCGGTGACGTTCTCCCAGAGGGCGAAGAAATTATGGTCATAGGCGGCGAAGCATACCGTGCGATTCATCACCGTGACGTTCGTCAGGCTGGCCAGTTCGGCCTCGACCTTGGCCAGCCACTCGGTGGTCGCCTGTCCGTCGATCTCTTGGCTGCCGCTGTTCAAGAGATGGCCGCCCAAGCGAGAATCCATCTCGACCAGCAGCACCCGTGCGCCGCTTCGCCCGGCGCTCAGCGCCGCGGCCAGACCGGCCGGGCCACCACCCACCACCATGATGTCGGCGTGAGCATAGCTCTTGTCGTAGGTATCGGGATCGGTCTGGGTCGGCGCGTAACCCAGGCCGGCCGCCTTGCGGATCATACGCTCGTAGAGCATCCAGGCCTTGGTGCCTTTACCCGGCCCCATGAAGGTCTTGTAGTAGAAGCCGGCCGGCAGGAACTTCGAGAAGCGTGCATTGATGCCGCCGATGTCGAAGCTCGTCGAGGGCCAGGCATTCTGCGACTGCAGGGTCATGCCGTCGACCAGCTCGCAGATCGTGCCCTTGATGTTGGGCTCGGTCTTGGGGTCCCGGCCGACCTGGAACAGAGCGTTGGGCTCCTCCACGCCGGCGGAGACGATGCCGCGCGGTCGGTGATACTTGAAGCTACGTCCGACCAGATGCACGCCATTGGCCAGCAGGGCCGAGGCAATGGTGTCGCCGACATAGCCGCTGTAGCGATGGCCGTCGAACTGGAAGTGGAGCGGGCGGCTGCGGTCGATCAGCCCGCCGTCGGTCAGGCGAAAGGGCTGCATGCTTTGCGGTCTCCGCCTTTAGACGTAGGTCTTGATGTCGACGGCGGGGGGCTCGGCCCCCTGCTCGTAGACGGCCAGGATCTGGTAGTTGACGGTGTCGCGGATGGCGTTGAACCAACGACGACAGCCATTCGTGTGCACCCAGCGCTCGTGGAACACCCCCTTGGTGTTCTTGCGCCAATAGACATAGACGGCCCAATCCTCGTCGCTCATCGAGCTCGGCTTCTCAGGTCTGACGAGATGGGCTTCGCTGCCATAGCCGAATTCGGCTTCCGGGCGCGGACCGCAGTAGGGACAGGGGATCAGCAGCATGGCTCGGGTCTCGCTTCTCTGCGGAAACGGGTGAAGGTGTGGATGCGCATCGCTTAGTGGGCCACCGCCGCGGCACCGTGCTCGTCGATGGTAAAACCGGTGATGAAGCGGTCCAGGCGGAAGGGCTCGGCGATGGGATGCGGCTCGTCGCGGGCGATGGTGTGGGCGAAGACATGACCGGAACCAGGCGTCGCCTTGAAGCCGCCGGTGCCCCACCCGCCGTTGATGAAGAGCCCCTTCACCGGGGTCTTGGAGATGATCGGGCTGGCATCCGGGCAGGTATCGACGATGCCGCCCCACATGCGCAGCATGCGCATGCGCCGGAACATGGGGAACAGCTCGCAGATCGCCGCCAGAGTCTCTTCGGTCACCTGGATGGAGCCGCGCTGACCATAACCGATGTAGTGGTCGACGCCGGCACCGATCACCAGCTCGCCCTTGTCGGACTGGCTGATGTAGGCATGCACGGCGTTCGACATGACCACGCAGTCGATCGCCGGCTTCACCGGTTCGCTGACCAGGGCCTGCAGCGGCATCGACTGTATCGGAAGCTGCACGCCGGCCATCTGCGCCAGCACGCTGGAATGCCCGGCGGCGGCGATGCCGACCTTCTTGGCGGCGATGCGCCCGCGGCCGGTCCGCACGGCAACCACCCGACCGTCGACGATCTCGAAACCCTCGACCGGGCAGTTCTGGATAATGTCGACGCCCAGGTCGGCGGCGGCGCGGGCATAGCCCCAGGCAACCGCATCGTGACGCGCGGTCCCGGCGCGGCGCTGCAGGCTGGCGCCCAGAACCGGATAGCGGCCATCGCCGCGCAGATCGATGATCGGGCAGAAATCCTTAACGCCCTTGGCATCCAGGAAGACCGAGTCGATGCCGTTCAGGCGGTTGGCATTGACCCGACGCGACAGCTCGCGCAGGTCGTTTTGGTTATGCGCCAGGTTCATCACCCCACGCTGCGAGAACATGACGTTGTAGTTCAGATCGTGGGAGAGGTTTTCCCAGAGCTTGAGAGCATGCTCGTAGAGCGCGGCCGACTGATCCCAGAGATAGTTGGAACGCACGATGGTGGTGTTGCGGCCGGTGTTGCCGCCGCCGATCCAGCCGCGCTCGACCACCGCGACCTTGGTGATTTTAAGTTCCTTGGCTAGGTAGTAGGCCGTGGCCAGACCGTGCCCTCCACCACCGACGATGACGACGTCGTATTCCCCCTTCGGCTCGGCCGAGGGCAGGGCCTGGGCCCAGCGCTCGTGATGGCTGAATGCATTCTTGATGAGGCTACCTAGGGAATAGCGCTGTTTCATTGACCACCCGCCCTGAGTTACGGCCAGCCCACCCCACCCAGCCCTGAGGGCCGAGGCGGTTCGGGTGCTTGCGCGTGCGAACGCTGTCTCGATCTATAAACTTTGCTGCTCTGGACGGCCTGGGGCAAGCCCCACCCTTGCGCGTTCCGCTGCTTGAAGCGAGAATTCGTTCCAGCAAACCCGGAAAGGGCCCTAGCTTGCGTCTAAAGACTTGCGAATTGGCGTCAGGAATTTATGATTCTGCGACAAAGCCGGCCGACCCGCAGCAGAATCCCTTGGGGATCTGCAACCAGGTCGAAAGTTTTGGGCCTTATCTGCAACAATGCTTGCATGAGGGACAACGCCCTTGTTCGGTGAATCACCCCGGACTCTCCCGCACCACCTAGCCTTCGTGCTGGTGCCCAAAGTCACGCAGATTGCCCTGGTTGCGGCCGTCGAGGCCTTGCGCCTAGCCAATCGCGCCAGCGGCAAGACGCTCTACAGCTGGTCGCTGCTCAGTCTCGACGGCGCCAAGGTGACGGCCTCCAACGGTATGGAGGTCCAGTCGGAGGGCGAGCTTGCCAAGGGCGAAACCGCCGATGTCATCGTCGTCTGCGGCGGCGCCGATCCGGCCCTTGCCGGCGACCGCCGATTGCTGGCCTGGCTGCGCACGCAGAGCCGTCGCGGTAAGGACATCGGCGCGCTCTGCACCGGCTCTCTGCTGCTGGCCAAGGCGGGGTTGCTGGACGGCTATCACTGCACCATCCATTGGGAGAACCTGGCCGGCTTCGTCGAGGCCTGTCCGGAGATCGACGTCTCCACCGAGCTTTTCGAGATCGATCGCAGCCGCTTCACCTGCGCCGGCGGTACCGCCGTGATCGACTTGATGCTGAATCTGATCGGCCGCCAGCATGGTCACGAGCTGGCCGCCAAGGTCGCCGATCAGTTCATTCACGAGCGGATCCGCGACAGCCACGACCATCAGCGCATGAGCCTGCCGGCGCGCCTGGGCGTGCGCCACCCCAAACTACTCTCGATCATCGCCCTGATGGAGGGTAACCTCGAGGAACCGATGAGCCGGACCAGCCTGGCTGCCCACGCCCAGATCTCGGCCCGACAACTGGAACGCTTGTTCCGCAAGTACCTGAACCGCTCGCCGGCGCGCTACTACCTGGAACTGCGCCTCAATCGGGCCCGCCTGCTGTTGCTGCAGACCGACATGAGCATCATCGACGTGGCGCTCGCCTGCGGCTTCGTCTCGGCATCGCATTTCTCCAAATGCTATCGCGACTTTTTCGGCCACACGCCGCGTCGCGAGCGTGGCATCCCAGCGCCGGTCTGCGCCGAATAGGCGGCACTCCCAAAGGCAGCCTCGAAAGCCACTTTCACTGCGGCCCAACAGGAACTATAGCTAACTTGTCTATACAAGTTGGAGTGTGATCATGTCGTCTCATCTTGAGCCGGGCGCCCTGTCGCTCGCTGAGATCTATCGCTATTGGCGCGGGCAGCAAGCGGTGGAGCTGGATCCGGGCTGCTGGGCCGGCGTCGAGGCCGCGGCTGCGACCGTGGCCAGAATCCTGGCCAGCGGCAGCCGGGTCTATGGCGTCAATACCGGCTTCGGGCTGCTGGCCAAGAAGCGAATCGCCGACGACCAGGTGCGCGAGTTGCAGCGTCGTCTGCTGGTGTCGCACTGCACCGGCGTGGGCCGGCCGCTGGCAGCCAACACGGTACGGCTGATCCTTCTCTTGAAGATCGCCAGCCTGGCACGCGGGCATTCCGGCGTGCGCCGGGTCTTGATCGAGCGCCTCTTGACTTTGCTGCAGGCAGACGCTCTGCCGGTCATACCGGCCCAGGGTTCGGTCGGGGCCTCCGGCGATCTGGCGCCCTTGGCGCACCTAGCGGCCGCCGCCTGTCTGGGCGAAGGAGAGATCGATCTGGACGGCACGGTGATACCGGCCGGCGCGGCCCTGCAGCGCCTTAGCCTCGCGCCGATGGAGTTGGCCGCCAAAGAGGGCCTAGCCCTGATCAACGGCACTCAGGTATCCACCGCCCTGGCACTGGAGGGCTTGTTCAGGGCCCAGGAAACTTTCGCCGCAGCACTCTCGGCGGGCGCACTTTCGGTCGACGCCGCGGCCGGTAGCGACATGCCCTTTGATCCCCGCATCCAGGCCTTACGCGGTCATCCGGGTCAGATCGCCGTCGCCGAGCGTCTGCGCGTGCTCCTCGCCGGCAGCTTTATTCGCGAATCGCACCGCGAGGGCGATGAGCGGGTACAGGACCCCTATTGCCTGCGCTGCCAGCCGCAGGTGATGGGTGCCATCATGGATACGCACGAGGCCGCCGCGGCGATGCTGATCCGCGAGGCCAATGCGGTTTCCGACAATCCGCTGGTCTTCACCGAAAGCGGCGAGATGCTGTCCGGCGGCAACTTTCACGCCGAGCCGGTGGCGATCGCGGCCGACATGATCGCCCTGGCACTGGCCGAGGTCGGCGCCCTGTCCGAACGGCGGGTGGCCCTGCTGACCGATGCCACGCTCTCCACCTTGCCGGCCTTTCTGGTCGTCGGCCCGGGGCTAAACTCCGGCTTCATGATCGCCCATGTGACGGCCGCGGCCTTGGCCAGCGAGAACAAGCAGCTGGCAAGCCCGGCCTCGGTAGACAGCCTGCCGACCTCGGCCAATCAGGAGGATCATGTCTCTATGGCGACCAACGGCGCCCGGCGTCTGGCGCCGATGGCGGCCAATAGCGGACGCATCGTGGCCATCGAATTGATGGCGGCGGCACAAGGCGTGGAGCTGCGCCTGCCGTTGGAGACGAGCCCGGCCCTGAAGCGGGTCTGGTCGGCAATCCGCAAGCGGGCGGCATTCCTCGACGAGGACCGGATCCTGTCGAGCGATATCGAGGCGATCTTCGGTTTGATCGAGCAGGGCTGGTTTCTGAATCTGGTGTGGCCGGAGGGAGCGCCGCTGCTGTCCACCTAGGCCGAATCGCAAGGAGATCCGGGCAAACTGCATAAGGCCTATGCAGTCGCGCTGCCCCACTCTGTCGCATTTCAGCTAGGCACGGTCGGAGAAAAGCCGATCTCCGAGAGAGGATACGGCGAGACTGCGGCCCAGCTCGAAAGGCGATGGCTTTTGCCTTGCGCCCCATAGCATTTTGGACCAAATGGGCCTGTGCGCGGACCTCACCGCGCCGGTTAAGGGAGCGAATAAAGGCATGGCCGAGGAAGAAGACGACGATCTGGATCTAAGCACCCTCGACGACGACGAGTTGGTGAAGCAGATGCACGACGACCTCTACGACGGTCTCAAGGAAGAGATCGAAGAGGCTGTGAACATTTTGCTGGGGCGCGGCTGGATGCCCTACGACGTGCTGACCAAGGCTTTGGTCGAGGGCATGCGTATCGTCGGCATCGACTTCCGTGACGGCATTCTCTTCGTGCCGGAAGTTCTGCTGGCGGCCAACGCCATGAAGGGCGGCATGGTCATCCTGCGCCCGCTGCTGGCCGAAACCGGTGCTCCCAAGCAGGGCAAGATGGTCATCGGTACGGTCAAGGGCGACATTCACGACATCGGCAAAAACCTAGTCTCCATGATGATGGAGGGTGCCGGTTTCGATGTCGTCGATCTGGGCATCAACAACCCGGTCGAGAACTATCTGAATGCCCTGGAAGAGCACGAGCCGGACATCCTGGGGATGTCGGCCCTGCTGACCACGACCATGCCCTACATGAAGGTCGTGATCGATGCCATGAAGGAGAACGGCATCCGCGAGGAGTACGTCGTTCTGGTCGGCGGTGCGCCGCTGAACGAGGCCTTTGCCGAGGCCATCGGCGCCGAAGCCTACTGCCGCGACGCCGCGGTCGCGGTGGAGACCGCCAAAGACTATGTCGAGCGCCGCCACAATCAGCGGGTCGGTACGGCCTAAGCAGCACTAGGTTTAGGGGGGCGGCTGATGGCAAGCGTCATGACGGCGGAGAAGACCCTGATCGTCGGCTGCGGTGCGCTGGCGCGCGAGATCGTGGCCGTGGTGAAGGCGCACGGCTGGCAGCAGGTCTCGATCACCTGCCTGCCGGCCATCTGGCACAATCGTCCACAGCTGATTCCGGAAGGGGTGCGCGAGAAGATCCGCAAGGGACGCCGCGACGGCTTCGAACGGATCTTCGTTGCCTATGGCGACTGCGGAACCGGCGGCCTCTTGGATCGGGTGCTGGAGGAAGAGGGGGCGATCCGCATCGGCGGCGACCACTGCTATGCCTTCTATCGCGGCATCGAGGACTTCAATCGCGAGCACTTCGACGATCCGACCTGCTTCTACCTGACCGACTATCTGGCCCGCCACTTCGAGCGCCTGATCATCCAAGGCCTTTGGATCGACAAGCATCCGGAGTTGAAGGAGCAGTACTTCGGCCACTACACCGGGCTGATCTATCTGGCCCAGCAGGACGATCCGGAGCTGGATCGCAAGGCCGAAGCCGCGGCCGAGACCCTGGACTTGGCCTACGAGCGGGTCTTCACCGGCATGGGCGAACTGGAAGGCTTCCTGCGGCAGGCTGCCGGCTGATCGAGGCCATCTCTTTTATGGATAAGGGAAGAGCACGTGGCGCAGCTCATCACTGTCTACTGGCGCGATATCCCGGCACAGGTCATTGCCAAGGCTGACCGCAAGACCGCCAAGATCCAACTGACCGAACGCTTCGAAAGGGCAATCGATCGCGCTGCCATGCGGGCCAAGCTGCGCGACACCGACTCTTACCTGGAGCACTGGCGGCGCGCAGCCCCAGTGGCCTGCAGCGAGGACCTGGAAGCCGAGGCCAAATCGGCGGCCGATCGGCTCGAGTCTGACTATCCCGACGAGCGCCTCAAAACTCTGGTCGCGCAAGGCGGCCTAGACCAACCACAAAATTAGCGGCAGAAACATCATCCGACGACGATTCGGAGCATCGCCTCGCCAAGGGTGATGCTCCCTCTTAGGGACCGCCAAACGCCATGACTTCGGCCAACGACGAAAAACAAAACATCATCGACCTCATGCGCGACTTCACGATCGAGACCACGCCGGGCTCGGCCGCGAAGATCGCCGACTATCGCGAGCACCTGCGGCCCGGCACCATGGTCGCCGTGACCTTTCTGCCGGGATCCGACTTCACCGACACGATCAAGGTCGCCAAGCGATTGCGCGACGAGGGCTTCGAGCCGGCGCCGCACTTCGCCGCGCGATCGGTGCCGAACCACCTAGCCTTCGAGGGCTATCTGGAGCGCATCGTCGGCGAGGCCGGCGTGAAGAAGGTCGTAGCCCTGGCCGGCGGCGTGGACAAGCCACTGGGTCCCTTCGGGAGCTCCATGGCGCTGCTGGAGACCGGTCTCTTCGACAAGCACGGCATCACCTCGATCGGTGTCGCCGGCCATCCGGAAGGCGGCCCCGACATCTCCGATGCCGACATCGCCGCGGCACTCAAATGGAAGAACGGCTTTGCCGAGCGCACCGATGCCTCGGTCTATGTCTGCACGCAGTTCTGCTTCGAATCGGCGCCGATCATCGCCTGGGACCGGAAGATCCAGGCTGAGGGCAACACCCTGCCGATCCATCTGGGCGTACCCGGCCTGGCCACCCTGAAGACCCTGATCCAGTTCGCCAAGTCGAGCGGCGTCGGCAATTCGATCCGCTTCCTGACCAAGCAGGCCCGTCAGGTGACGCGGCTTCTGACCGTCAACGCGCCCGACCAGCTGGTCCGCGAACTGGCGGCCTACAAGGCCAAGGATCCCAAGTGCGGCATCACCCATGCGCACATGTATCCGCTGGGCGGCATGCGCCGTTCGGCCGCTTGGAGCTACGCCGTGCTGGATGGGGAGTTCACCCTCGAGGGGAAGGGCTTCAAGCTGACCCGGGATATCAGTTAGTAAGGCTCGGGCGAACTCTGCGACCTCGTGTGCTGGCGAACGGCTGCATTGACAGCCGCTCGCCAGTCGGCATCATTGCGCGTCGAGCGCTTTCGGCTTCAGTCTTTGATGGCGAATGTCGCAGCTGTCGCAGGCTTCGATTTCTGGCGTCGGCGCGCGCTCGAACCAGAGGAGGCCGAGGATCGCCAGGATGAGACAGCCGAACGACGCACCGAGAATTAGCCGCTTTCTCACGCGCTCTTCCTCACTTGTGCCAAACCGCTTCGCTCGATGATCCGCCTCCTCACTGGGCGTGTTCTCGCGCTCCTATGGGCCATGCTGCTGTCCTCAACGATGAGCGATCAAGCCGTCGCGCAGACGCAGCGCTCCGTCAGCATGGAACTGGTGCTGCTGATCGACGTCTCCGCCAGCGTCAACACAGCAGAGTACGCCCTGCAGGCGCAAGGTCTGGCCGCGGCCTTCCGTAGCGAAGCCGTCGGCGAAGCCATCGCCAGCACCAGCGGTGGCCTCGCGGTCTCGGTCATTCAGTGGGCGGACAAGGATCATCAGCGCGTCGCCATCGATTGGACCCTGGTCGAGAGTGAACGGGACGCAGCACTCCTGGCAATCCGCCTGGCGAGCATGCCGCGGCTGATTCTGGGCGGCCACACGGCGCTCGGCCACGCACTCGGCAGAGCCTTGCTGGAGCTGGAGACCAATGACTATCGCGGGGCGCGGCAGGTGATCGATCTCTCCGGCGACGGCCGCACCAACGACGGCCGCCCTCTGCGCGGCGCACGGCGCGAGGTCTTGGAAAGCGGCATTACCATCAACGGCCTGGCGATCCTCAATGAACTGCCGCTCTTGGCGAGCTACTTTCGCGACCATTTGATCGGCGGTGAAGGCGCCTTCGTGATGATCGCCGCCGACTATCAGGATTTCGCCGATGTGATGACCGAGAAGCTGATCCGAGAGATCGGCAGTATGCCCCTTGCCGGGCGCAGTGCTCCGGCGCCGAGACAGCGCGCCAGCCGAGCCCAATAGTCCGCGAGCCGGATCAAGGTGCGGCTCCCGATGGGGTGACCGACAGCGCAGGGGCATCGAAGCGGCCTCCAACTTCGGCTTATTGACTTTCAGCCTTCGCATCATAGGCCTTGGCAAGAACCGCCAAATTTGGTCGGATAATCAGAAGGCCTTGATCCTTGCGGACAACAGGGTCGGAATCTTTGGCAATGGTTGCAAACAACGCGACCGATACACTGAATAGTGAGGACACTCCACAATGACACGATCCAAAATCTGCGCGGACATGGTGAAGGACAAGATCGCGGAAGGCGGCCTCTCCAGACGTCAGTTTACGGCGCTTCTTGGTGCTGCCGGCATCGGTCTTGCAACGGTTCCCATGCGCCCGCGCCTGGCCCATGCAAAGGCCACCGACGTTACCTATTTTACTTGGGGTGGTTATGACATCCCGGAGCTTTTCGCTCCCTACATCGCTGAACACGGTGGCCCTCCTGGCTTCTCAGCCTTCGGCGGCACGGAAGAGGCGCTGACCAAGCTCATGGGCGGTTATGTCGCCGATGTGGCCCATCCCTGCAATTCCGGAATCCCGCGCTGGATGGCATCCGGCCTCTGGCAGCCGATCGACACCTCGCGTCTATCGAACTGGCCCGATGTAATGCCGCAGCTGACCGACCTGGACGGCGCGGTCAAGGACGGCAAGACCTATTTCGCGCCCTTCGATTGGGGCCAGACCTCGATCACCTACCGCACCGATCTGGTCGACTGGGAAGGCCAGGAAGAGTCCTGGGGTCTGCTTTTCAATCCGAAGTACGAGGGCAAACTTGGGGTCATCGCTTCGGCCGGCGACACCTGGTGGTGCACGGCGATCTATGCCGGCGTCCCCTTCACCGAGATGTCCACGGACGCCAACTACGAGAAGATCGCCAACCTGCTCCGCGAGCAGCGCCCGCTGATCCGCGAGTACACCGACGACATGACGACTTTGGAGCAGATGCTGGCGTCGGGCGAGCTGGTCGCCGCCATGACCTGGAACAGCTCCCCGGTCGAGTTGAAGAAGCAGGAAGTGCCGGTCGCCTTCGCCAATCCCAAGGAAGGCGCGCTCACCTGGGTCTGCGGGATGATGCTGCACAAGGACTCCGGCAACGTCGAGATGGCACTCGACATCATCGATTCGCTGCTCAGCACAGAAACCGGCTATTTCCTGATCGACGATTACGGCTACGGCCATTCCAATCTGAAGTCTTTTGCCACCGTCTCGCCGGAGCGCCTGGCTGAGCTCGGGCTTTCGACCAATCCGGAAGATGTGCTTGCCGCCGGCAAGTTCCAGGTTCCGCAGCCGGAAGCCTTCACTGCGAAGATGAACGCGACCTTCGAAGAAATTAAGGCTGGCTTCTAGCCTGCACTCCTAAACAGAGTTAGGCTTGGCGTCATGGCCCCTTATGAGTCTTCGCGCCAAGCCCCCTTTTTTTTGAGGAGCAGGCAAGTGATAGATCGTACGGTCTCCATACAGACCGTTCCCCGCGCCACAGAATCTCTCTCCGGGCGCCTCCACGCTCGAATCGTCAGCAGTGAACCGATCCGCGGGCTGATCCTTCTCTCACCGACCCTCTTGGTCATGCTGCTCGCCATGTGCGCACCCTTCGCGCTGATGGTGATGTTCAGTTTCTGGACACAGCAGACCTTCGAATTCGACACGACTTTCACCTTAAACAACTACGAAACCGTCGTTTCCCGCCCGATCTATTCCGCTTTGTTCTATCGCTCTTTGATGATTTCCGGCGCCTGTACGGTGGTCACCGTGTTGCTGGCCTATCCCATGGCCTATTACGTCGCCTTCCACGTGCGCCGTCACAAGATGATCTGGATCATCATGATGACCTTGCCGTTCTGGACCAGTTATCTGCTGCGGGTTTTCTGCTGGAAGATCATTCTGGGCTTCAATGGCGTGATCAACACCGGCCTGGAAGGGATGGGTTTGATCTCAGAGCCGCTGTCCTTTCTACTCTATAGCCCAACCGCCGTGGTCGTGACCTTGACCCACGCCTGGGCCGCCTTTGCAATCCTACCCATCTACGTCTCCCTAGAGAAGATCGACCGATCGCTCTTGGAAGCGGCAACCGATTTGGGCGACGGTCCGGTGAAGCGCTTCTTCGGCGTCACTCTGCCCCTATCGCTGCCGGGCGTCATCGCCGCCACGCTTTTGATCTTCGTTCCTACTGTCGGCGACTTCGTAACCCCTTCGCTGGTCGGAGGACCGAACGGACTGATGATCGCCAACATCGTGCAAGCCCAATTCGGGCGGATCAACAACTGGCCGATGGGTGCCGCGCTGGCGATCAGCAGCATGGTGATCATCGCCATCATCGCCCTGGCCTACATGTGGTCAGCGCATAGGCTCACGGGGAGGTCGGCATGAGCGAGATCTCCTATATCGATCGGCCCAATCGGCCGCTGCACGTCTATGCACTCTTCTACCTAGCCTTTCTTTACATCCCGGTGCTGTTCCTGCCGCTGTTCTCCTTCAATGACAACATCTACATCGCCTTCCCGCTGAAGGGTTTCACCACCGAGTGGTGGGAGAAGATGTTCGTTGATGAGGCCATGTTGAACTCTCTGGTCAACTCTCTGCAGGTTGGCGGAATCGCGGCTGCCATCGCCACCCTGCTCGGCATCTTCGGCGCCAAGGCGGTGACGCGCTATCGCATCCCGGGCAAGCGCCCGATGGTCTTCGTGATCATGCTGCCGCTGGTGGTGCCGGGGATTCTCCTCGGTGTCGCGCTCTTGATCATGATGAAGCAGCTGGGCATGGAGCTCTCGCTCTTCACCATCACAATCGGCCACGTCTTGATCTGTGTGCCCTTTGCGATGGCGACCCTAATTCCGCGCTTCGAGGGCTTCGACAAGTCGATGGAGGAGGCCTCGGCCGACCTGGGGGCCAATGCCTGGTGGACATTCTGGCGGGTCACCCTGCCGATGGTCTTCCCCGGCATCGTCGCCAGCCTGCTGCTTTGCTTCACCATCTCCTTCGACGAGTTCATCATCGCCTTCATGCTCTCAGGCAACGAAGCGACCCTGCCGATCCACATCTTCAGCCAGTTGCGCTTTCCCGCCCGTCTGCCGCCGGTCCTGGCGCTGGGCGCAGCCATCATGGCGATCTCCTTCGCCGTCGTCTTCTTCGCGCAGTGGCTGACCCGCCGCGGCGTCGAGCAACAAACAGTCCCGGGAGCCTAGGCCATGAGTTCCGGCAATCCCTATCTTAGATTCGACCGCGTAGCAAAGCACTTCGGCTCGGTCGTCGCCGTCGAAGAGGTGTCGATCGACATCGCAGCCGGAGAGTTCTTCTCTCTGCTGGGTCCTTCGGGCTGCGGCAAGACCACCCTGCTGCGCCTTCTGGCCGGCTTCGAATCGCCGACCAAAGGCGAAATCTACATTGACGGTGCCCCCATGTCGCAGGTGCCGCCGCACAAGCGGCCAACCAACATGGTGTTCCAGAGCTACGCCATCTTTCCGCATCTGAACGTGCACAAGAACCTGGCCTACGGCCTGCGCTACGACAAGATCGAGAAGGCGGAGATCGATCGGCGAATCGATAAGGCCCTGGAGATGGTCCAGCTCTCGGGTTACGGCGAGCGCAAGTCGAACGAGCTCTCCGGCGGTCAGCGCCAGCGCGTCGCTTTGGCGCGCGCCCTGATCAAGCGCCCGAAAGTCCTGCTGCTGGACGAGCCGCTTGGCGCACTGGACAAGAAGCTGCGCGAGGAGATGCAGCTGGAGCTCAGGGCCCTACAAAAGGCAATCGGCATCACCTTCGTTTTCGTCACCCACGATCAGGAAGAGGCGCTGACGCTCTCCGACCGGGTTGCGGTGATGGCCCGGGGACAGGTCTTGCAGATGGCCTCGCCGAAGGAGCTCTACGCCAATCCGGTCTCGATCGAGGTGGCCGACTTCATCGGCCAAATGAACTTCCTGGAGGCCACGGTCCGCGAGGTCAAGGACGGCCGCGCGGTACTTGAGACCAACGGCCTGGGCACGGTCACGGCACAGACCTTCAAGAGCTTCGTTCAGGACGGGCGCCCAGTCGTCGTGGCCATCCGGCCCGAGCAACTGCGCCTGCAGGCAGCAGCACCGGAGGGTCGGCCGTCCGTTCGTGGCACGATGAAGACTGCCTCCTACCTGGGTGACCGCAGTCACCTCTATGTCTCGGTCGCCGATCGCGATCGCGCCTTGGCAATCTCCGCGCAGGAGGGCACCCTGGAGGGCGTCGGCCCCGACGGTGGCAGTGAGGTCTTTATAACGTGGCCCGAGGAGGCGGTCTTGATTTTGCCGCTGATGACTGCGGGCCCTTAGCGTTCTTTTGATGTCGAACGGCACCGGCCCCGACAAGGCGCCGCACGCTTTGCGTGTCGCTTGATCGGCGCCACAGCTTGCTGCACACTCCATGCAAGCATCGCAGACAGGCACTATGGGCTCTGGGAGATTCCCTTGATCGAGACGCTAACCCGAATAGATCACCAAGGCTCAGTTTACAAATCGTATGCCTGACCTGTCGATGATAACGGCGAGGCATGTGCGTGGGGATGCGTTTTCGAGACAACCGCGTTGAAACCATCGCAGATCGTTGGCGAGATATCGTGTTGCGATCCCCCGAAAGCGTCGCAGGAAGTCCTTCAAGTGGCTGTGTGGGTTGTTCACCGTCTGAATATGAAAGGCAGCGCGCACGCGTTCTCCCCTGGACAGGTCAAGCGCTTCGTGGCGAACGCCCAGAGCGGCAGCGCAGGGCGGATAGGCGCGGTGACCATCGCTCACCAGCACGATATGCTCATCCACGACCGGCTCAATGACCGCGCGCAGGGTATCGGCATTGACCGCCGGAAGCACTGCGCTGACGGTCATACCGCTGCGGTCAGCGGCAAGCAGCACCGGCACCTGCTCATCTGACAGGCCGCGCTTTCCGGCCTTGCCACCGCGGCGACGCGCCTTGCGTTTCAGGTGCCGCTCGCCTTGCGGCTCTCCAGAACATGTGGTTCGTCGGCCTCGACAATGCCCGTGAGCTTGTGAGCGGCACCGGTTTCTGCGGCGAGAAACCGGGGACGCCAGCGGAATGCGATATTGACGGCAAACCTGCATCGCTGGGCCGACGCGCGAAGCGTCAACCCATCCGCAAGACAGGGTCCAAAGGCAAGCCACTCGTCTTTGCGATGAAGACCCGCCAAGGCTGTGCCCGTTGCAGCATCAAATGTCTTCTTGCACCCCTTGCACCGATATCGCCGCAGGCCCCGCGCCTTGCCACGCGATATCGCTCCGGGTGTGCCGCAATGCGGGCACCGGCGATCTTCACCCACGCTCGCTTCAAGAGCCGCCAGTGAAGCTGACGCTTGCGGACCCCCTGCGAACACAGCTTCGGCTTCCTGTCACTGCGCCGCGCTGAGCTGCTCTATCCCTGAGAGCCATTCCTGAAACTGCTTGTGATCCATCGCCAATTTATCCCTCTGATCTAGAAAGAAACATACCATGAACACATATATCTGTAAACTGAGCCATCACCAAATTATGTGCATCGGCGGTTCGAATCGGTGAAAGTGTCAGTGTGAACAGACATTTACGCCGAATCCGGAGGGCCCCACGATGCCGACAGACTGTGGCTCAGACCTGATGGTCTTTGCACGCCTCGAAGGACGCAATGTTGTCGCTGATTTTGGCGGTGGAGCCATTCCCTCGGACGCCGGGGGCCTGCTGCTGGGCGCAAGCGACAAGGTGATCGATCCGGTGGATCGCCTTGCCGCTTGCTTCCAAGATGAGCGCCGATCCGGGATGGCGGTTCACGACCTGGCGACCCCGGTCGGCCAGCATCTCTTTGCTATCGCGCTTGGCTACGAGGACCTCGACGATCACGATGCTCTGCGTCATGATCCTGCCTTGGGCGCAGTCTTGGGTCACTTGCAAGCTCACCGGCCAGACTGTGCGCCCTTGACCGGCAAGAGCGCCTCGAACCGCCTGGAGCACGCCCCAGGCGGGCCGGACCGCTACCACCGTATCGGCCATAATGCGGGATTGCCCCGTTTGATGTTGAAACTCGCCTGAGCGGCGCTGCTCGATGGGAGGTTATGCGGCGCCCTCGATCCGGTCAAGCTGGCGCTTTTGGCGGTGCTCGATGAGAGCCTGCTTGAGAATGGGTCGCTGCTTGTAGGCCTCAATGTGACGGAAGCCTTTCCTGGCTTCGAACAGTCCAGCTGCTGTCCAGCGCAGGGCCGTTTTGGCGTCCCGCCAGCGTTTCACGTTGCGGCAGATCTACCGGATAACGCTGTTCGTTTGTGCCGGCCAGGGAGCGGCGCAATTCGAGAGGCAAGCCCAACCTGACCGCGGTCGGGATTTCGTCGCGACCTTCGAGGATCGATCTGGACACATCCGCTGCTTCCTGCTCGAAGCGCCGCGCGAGGTTGCGCATCGGGCGTTCGGCCTTGTCGGCGTCGTCGAGTTCCCAGGCCTGTTTCAGGGCGCGGCGCACGGCGGCACGGTGCCTGGGCGCCAGCCGGTCGGCGATGTTGCGTGCCTTGTGTATCTGACAACGCTGGAGGGGAATGTCTGCTCCGAAGGTGCGCCGCAGCGCCTTGCCGAGTGCTCTGGCTTGCGTCCAGGATGAAGAGATGGCAGTCTTCGGGATCGAGCCTGCGCTTGATCGGAGTGTCGAGCAGCGCTTGTACTCTGGCAGCGGTCTCTGTCGCTCCTTCGACGACGCCCAGTGAGTGCTTGTGACCGGAAACGTCAATGCCGACAGCCCCGATCGTCAACAGAGGGTCGTCCGGATGCAGCCCGTCGATCCGGATCGCCACAAGATCCGGCTGCGAGAGATCGGATCCCATCCACTCAATCGAATGTGGCCTGCGTCAGCGCCTTGAACCGCCGGGATAGCGCAGATTTGGACAAGCCGCTGCCCGCCTCGGCCGAAACGCCGGTCGCGGACAAACCAACGGCGCGGTGGAACGTGCGTGTGGCCACATTCATCACCATCGGGTTCATCCGCCCACCGATCGAGACCTTCACCCGCCGAAACCTCCTCCCTCGGCAGGGGCATCTCCTTGCCTGTGGTCCTGCTGCGAACCCGAGGGCGATCAACGTCGATCTTGCCGCCGTGAAAGCCAACCTGCGCCTGCGAGTGGCCCCAACGGTAGCCAGGCTTGTCCGGACAATGCTCATAGCGCCCACCCGGCAAGCCGCGTCACGTCTTCGTTCACCAACCGGGTCAGGCTTTCAATGCCTGCCATCGGACAGAATTGCTCGAAACTCTCCGTCAGCGCGTCATAGGCCTCATCCACAAGCGAATGCACGTGCAGAGCGGTAGCCAAAGCCAGGGGATGTGGCGGTCGTCTTCGTGGCGTTGCTTCCTTCTTCGGTTTGAACACCCCGAGCCTACGGCCCGGTGGAAGCAGCGCCACACTAAAATCAAGGTTCATGCCGAGCTGAGCGAAAGTTTTTTGTCACAAGGCTATAAAAAGGGATGAAGAATAGATACTCAATCCGTTCACGTATTTCGGAAGCCAGAATTCGTCAGATTGTTCGCTGTTTGGCAGCCGATCTTACAGCGCTACAGACCGCAGAAGTGACGGGTGTGAACCGCAACATGCTCAACCGCATTTATCGCGGCCTGCGCGAAGGCATCTTCGCCGCCTGCGAAGAACTGCGACCTATGTTCGGTGTCGTCGAGGTTGATGAAAGCCTCCTCGGCCCGCGCCGCGTCAAAGGCAAGCGTGGGCGTGGAGCTTATGGCAAGACCAGCGTCTTTGGCATCTTCGAAGACGATGGCCAAGTTTATACCGAGATCGTCCCGGACTTGCTCAAAGGCCACATTACAAGGGATCGTTCGGGGCCGGGTGGACCCAGAGAGCGTGATCGACTCGGATGGCTGGCGCAGCCACAACGGGCTCGTCGACCTCGGCTATTTGCATCTCAAAGAAACTGAATGGCGCTACAATCATCGGGCTTCCGACAAGCCAAAACTCTTGCTACGCTACCTTAGAGAAAACCCTCTCAGCTCGGCATGACCCTAAATCAAAGTTTCAACAGAACCTGGGACATTCCTTGTCAGGTTCGCTAGGCTGTCCTTCATCTCCGCCTCGAAAGCGGCCATCAGATCGGCGGTGCGGCCACGCCTGATTTTGCTGACGCCTTGACCGGCCCAGATGGCCATCAGATCCGGGCGTTGGTTGGCAGCCGCGGCGCGGCGCAGGTCGCTGGTGATGCCATGCTGGGCGGGATAGGGCGCGATCGGCAGATGCTGTTCGAAGGCCTCGACCATGAAGCGATTGCGCAGGCCGCGGGCCGGTTTGCCGGTGAAGGCCTGGGTCAAGGCAGTGCTCTCCTCGCCGGCCGCCAGCAGTGCCGATTGCTGCACGGCGCCGAAGCCGCTCTCCTCGCTGGCCAAGAAGGCGGTCCCCATCTGCGCTGCCGAAGCGCCCAGCGCCAGAGCGGCGGCGATGGCCTGACCGTCCATGAGTCCGCCGGCCGCCAAGATCGGAATGTCGACCGCATCGGCCATCTGCCGCAGCAAGGCCATCAGCCCGATCATCGCCTGATCGTAGGGCAGGGTGAAGGTCGCGCGATGGCCACCGGCTTCGAAGCCCTGGGCGACCGCGGCCTCGACACCAGCGTCCTCCAGCAGGCGCGCCTCGCCGACCGTGGTCGCGGTGCCGATGGTGAAGATGCCGGCTTCCCGGAGCGCGTCAAGATGCTCGTCTTCGGGGATGCCGAAGCAGAAGGAGATGGCTGCCGGGCGCAGCTTCAGCACGGTCTCGATCTGCTCGTCCCATTGCGGGCGGAAGGCAGGCTTTAGTGGCGGCGGCTGCAGGCCGAGTTCGCTGCGATAGCGATCCAGCGCGGCAGAGGCCGCGCCGATCGCCTCGGTACTTCCCGGGTTGGGCCGCGGATCCGGGATGAAGAGATTGATCGCGAAAGGTTTTTTCGTTCGCTCACGCACTGCGGCCGCGGCTGCTTCAATAGCGCGCCCGCTCATGTAACCGGCCCCAAGCGAGCCTAGGCCGCCGGCTTCGGCGACGGCTGCCACTAGGTCCGGCGTGGTGACGCCGCCCGACATCGGCGCCTGAACGATGGGTAGGCGCAAGCTCAGCCTGCCGGTAAACTCATTGGTCACTGCGCAGGCCCTCGAGCAGGGTGCGGATAGCATCCGGGATCGGCACCGGCGTCATGCCGGCGCGCTCGACATAGACATGCACGAAGTGCCCGACGGCGGCCGGCGCATCGCGGCCTTCGATGAAGAGGCCGATCTCGTAGGTGACGCTGGAGCGGCCCAGGCGGGCAACCCGCAAACCGCCCTCGACGATTTGCGGAAAGCTGATCGAGGCGAGGAAGTTGCAACGAGTCTCGGCAACGATCCCGATCACCTCGCTGGCATCCGGATCGAGCAGACCGCGGCGGATCAGCTTCTCGTTCACGATGGTGTCGAAGTAAGAGTAGTAGATGACGTTGTTCACATGGCCGTAGACGTCGTTGTCCATCCAGCGGGTCGGAATGGATTGAAAATGCCGAAAGTCGCCGCGCGTCAGGCGCTTCTGATCGGTCGTTGCGGGAGCCTGCATCGGCAGCCTCTGGACTGTAAGGAAGGGCGATGGCGGCAGATCTGCCAGAATTGCTGCGCTGCGGCAAGTCCTCAAGCGGCCTTGCGGGCCGCGAGGATGTAGTTGACCTCCAGGTCGCGCTGGCTGAGCCGCCAAGTCTGGTCCAGGGGATTGAAGACGATGCCGGCTGCCTGGGTGACGCTGCAGTCCTGACCGCGCAGCAAACGTCCTATCTCCGAGGGCTTCAGAAAGCGGCGCCAGGAGTGGGTTCCTCGCGGCAGCCAGCGCAGCAGATATTCGGCGCCGACGATGGCGAGCGCGAAGGACTTGGCTGTCCGGTTCAAGGTCGAGAGCGCGATGACGCCGCCGGGCCGCAGCAAGCCGGTGGCGAGCCGCAGGAAGTCTGCCGGGTCGGTCACATGCTCGATCACTTCCAGGCTGACCACGATATCGAAGGCAAGGCCTTTCTCCGTGAGGGTTTCTGCATTGCTGTTGCGGTAGTCGATCACCAGTCCGCTGTCCTCTGCGTGCGCCTTGGCAGCGACGATTGCTTGCGGTGAGGCGTCGACGGCGGTGACCTTGGCGCCGAGCCTGGCAAGGGGTTCGCTGACCAGACCGGCGCCGCAACCCAGGTCTAGGATCGACAGACCTTTCAGCGGTACGACCGAGGTCTCGGCCTCGCTGGAAAGCGGTTGCAGGGCTTTGCGTAGAAAGGCCAAGCGCGCCGGGTCTTGGCGGTGCAGGGGGCCCATCGGGCCGTTCGGATCCCACCAGTCCTCGGCCAGCGCGTCGAATTTCTCGACCTCTTCGGAGTCGATGCTGTCGGCGTCGGCTCCCGTTTCGCCCATAGCCTCTTGCGATGCTGCCATGTCCCTCACTCTGCGCTCCGACCAAGCCGCTTCTTGCGCCGCGGCGGTCTCCTGAGTATGGGTAGCGCCCGGTGCAACGACAAGACTGTGTCGCCGAACCGTACCCCCGTTGACGCGTGCTTGCGTCCATGGGTCCTGCCGCGGCGACCGAACCGAAATCTTTCAGGACGATGACACGCTTGATAATGAAGTTCGGCGGCACCTCCGTCGCCGACCTGGAACGCTTGGAGCAAGCTGCCAACCGCACCAAGGCGGAGTGGGAGCAGGGACACGAGCTGGCCGTGGTCGTCTCCGCCATGGCCGGCCAGACCAACCATCTGGTCGACTTGGTGCACAAAGCCGCCGGCCTGGCCGACCTGCGCGAGTACGACGTGGTGGTCTCCTCGGGCGAGCAAGTGACGGCCGGGCTCCTGGCCATTGTCCTGCAGCGCCTCGGCGTGCCGGCGCGATCTTGGATGGGCTGGCAGGTACCGATCACGACCTCGCCGCATCATGGCTCGGCGCGGATAGAGGCGGTCGAGACTGACGAGTTGCAGCGGCGTTTCGCCGAAGAGCGCCAAGTTGCCGTGGTGGCCGGCTTTCAAGGCATCGCCGAGAAAGAGCGGATTGCCACTCTCGGGCGCGGCGGTTCCGACACCTCGGCAGTCGCTCTGGCGGCGGCGCTGAACGCCGATCGCTGCGACATCTACACCGACGTAGACGGCGTCTACACCAGCGATCCAAGGATCGTGACCAAGGCGCGTAAGATGGATCGGATCACCTATGAAGAGATGCTGGAGATGGCATCTCTGGGGGCTAAGGTCCTGCAGACCCGCTCCGTCGAGTTGGCGATGAAGCACAAGGTTCGGGTGCAGGTGCGCTCCAGCTTCGAAGACAAGCCCGGCACCCTGGTTATTGATGAGGAAGAGATCGTGGAAAAGGCAGTCGTCAGTGGCATTGCGCACTCCCTCGATGAGGCCAAGGTCACGCTCACCCGTATTCCCGATCGCCCGGGTATCGCCGCGGCGATCTTCGGCCCCTTGGCCGAGGCGGCGATCAATGTCGATATGATCGTGCAGAACATCTCTCTGGACGGCGAGATCACCGACATGACCTTCACCGTCGGGCGCGGCGATCTGGATCGCGCCCTGGCGGTTCTGGAGCGCAATCGCGAAACCCTGCGCTTTGCCTCTCTGGAGAAGGATGCCAAGGTGGTTAAGGTATCCGTGGTCGGCGTGGGGATGCGCAGTCATGCCGGCGTTGCACAGCGGATGTTCACTACCTTGGCCGAAAAGGGGATTAACATCCAGGTCATCACCACTTCCGAAATCAAGATCTCGGTTTTGGTCGCGGAAGACTATCTGGAGCTGGCGCTGCGTGCCTTACACAGCGCCTATGGCTTGGACGCCGCCTAAGGCTCGGTAGAGGCGCGCGTTGGAGACGCCGGGTTTAGCGGCAGCGGGGAGAGGACGATGGCCAGGGCACCGGGCTGGCTTGCAGCACGACGCCTACTGAAGCAGCTACGCGATCTGCTGCGGCAGGGCGGTCCGGCTGAGCAACGACTGGATCAGGTGACCCGCCTGATTGCCAACTACATGGTCGCCGAGGTTTGCTCGCTCTATCTGACGCGCGCCGGCGAGGTGCTGGAGCTCTTTGCCACCATCGGCCTGAAGCTGGAAGCGGTACACCGCACGCGCTTTCGCTTCGGCGAGGGCCTGGTCGGTCAGATTGCCGCCAACGGCCGGCCGCTGGCGCTCGCCGATGCACAAAGCCACCCGAGTTTCGCCTATCGCCCGGAAATCGGCGAAGAGAGCTTTCATTCGCTGATGGGGGTTCCGGTTCTGCGCGAGGGACAGACGCTTGGGGTACTGGTGGTGCAGAACGTGACGCGGCGCGCCTACGCCGAAGAGGAGGTCGAGGCGCTGGAGACCATCGCCATGGTGGTCTCTGAGATGCTGGCCTCCAGCGGGCTGGTCAGTGCCGAAGAACGCCGCCTGGTCGAGAGTCGGGGCCTGCTGCCGGCGCGCTTGACCGGTATGACCCTGACCGAAGGCATCGGCATCGGCATCGCCGTGCCGCATCACCGCGGCCTAGTCATCCGCCGCTTCGTCGCCGAGGACCCGAGCCAGGAGCGGGAGCGTCTGCATCGCGCGCGCGATGAACTCTCGGAAAACCTCGACCGCCTGCTGAAAGCCAGCGATCTCGAAGAATCGGGCGAGCATCGCGACATCTTCGAAACCTATCGCATGTTCGCCCAGGACCGCGGCTGGATCGCGCGTATCGAAGAAGCGGTCGAGGCCGGGCTGACCGCCGAGGCGGCGACGCAGCGCGTGCAGAACGACGTACGCCAGCGCATGGCGGAGGTGAGCGACACCTATTTGCGCGAGCGCCTGCACGATCTGGACGACCTGGCCAACCGCCTGCTGCAGCATCTGGTCGGCGGCGAAGCCCCAGCCGATCAGCTGCCCGAGGAAGCCATTCTGATCGCACGCAACCTCGGGCCCTCGGACCTGCTGGATTACGACCGCTGCCGCCTGAAGGGCGTGGTCCTGGGTGAGGGTGGTCCGACCACGCATGTGGCGATTGTCGCTCGTGCGCTCGGCATTCCGATGGTCGGGCGCTGTCCGGCAGCCTTGAGCGAGATCCAGCCGGGCGATCCGGTCATCGTCGACGGCGATATGGGCCAAGTGCTTGTGCGGCCGCGCGAACAGGTGCGCGAAAGCTTCTCGCGAGCGCTGAGCGATCGCGATCGTCGGCGTCAGATCTTCTCCGAGACCCGCGATCTGCCGGCGGTCTCTATAGACGGGGTCGAATTCAGCCTGCAGATGAATGCCGGCTTGATGCTCGACCTGCCACAGCTGCAAGCCTGCGGCGCCGATGGCATCGGTCTCTATCGCACGGAAGTGCCCTTCATGGTGCGAGAGAGCTTTCCCACGGTGGCCGAGCAGCAGGAATTATACGCCGAGGTGCTGGATCAGGCTGCCGGCAAGCCGGTCAATTTCCGCACGCTGGACATCGGTGGCGACAAGGCACTGCCCTACTGGTCGGGCGCGGAGGAGGAGAACCCGGCGCTGGGCTGGCGGGCGATCCGCATCGGGCTCGACCGGCCGATCATTCTGCGCCGCCAGTTGCGCGCCCTGATCGCTGCGGCCGCTGGGCGCGAGCTCTCGATCCTCTTCCCAATGATCAGCACCCTGGAGGAGATGCGTGGCGCCAAGGATCTGCTAGCGCGGGAGCTGGATCTGGCCCAGGTGCCACCTGCCAAGGTTTCCTGCGGTGTCATGCTGGAGGTTCCCGCCCTGCTCTGGCAGTTGGATGACCTTTTTGGGCTTGCCGACTATGTTGCCGTGGGCAGCAACGACCTGCTGCAGTTCCTCTTCGCCAGCGATCGCGGCAATCCGGCCTTGGCCGGGCGCTACGGCCTCTTCAACGCGGCTTCGATTCGGCTCTTCGACGAGCTGACGAAACGGGCGGAGGACAGCGCTGTCCCGCTATCGCTGTGCGGCCAATCGGCAGCCCATCCGATGGAGGCTATCGTCCTCATGGCCTGTGGCTTCAGGCGTCTCTCCATGCCGCCGGCAGCCGTTGCGCCGGTGAAGATCATGATCCGCAGTGTAGACTTGGGTGCCTTCCGCGCCTTCCTGATGACCCGGCTAAACCTCGACTCGGACTCGATGCAGGCGCAAATCAGGGCCTATGCGCAAGATCACAGAATTCAGATCTAAAGCGCTGTAGAATCGCTAAGGGCTTGGTTTGTTTGAAAGCTTGGCCGATCTGCGTTCACTGCGATGTCGAGTCTCCACAAGCCGGTAGCGATATTTTTGCTCAGCGGTGCCTGTTTTTGTTAAAAGGAAGGTGAGCATGACGTGGCTGGCGCCAGGAAGTGCCGCCGCACTGCCACCCCCTTCGGGACAACGCCTTGAGACCAACGCCCAGCCGATGTGATAGAAGCCATGGTAAATTTAAGGAAAGACCGCGTGCTTAGAACGCTAAAGAGAGATCGTCGGAACCAGTCGTCCAACACCAACGGCTCCGGCACCTTCTCGCCCAGCATGCTCGGCGGACGCAACGAGGCGGAAGCTTGGTCGCCGCCGCCGCTTCCCGATCTCCCGCAGTTGCGCGATCCGGCCGGCGATTCGCCACCGCCGCCGAGGCCAGAGCAGCAATCCCGCAAGAAGGCGCGCAGCGAGGCGGCGAAGGGTGAAGCGTTGAAGGCGCCGCCCTCGTTTCTCGAGCCGATGCGCCCAGAGCCTTCAAGACCAGAGCCGGCGAGACCAGAATCCACAGGTCCAAAGCCGGCAAAGCCCGATCCTGCGCCGCCCGAGCCGCTGCGATCCGAGGCCCAGCGCCCCCAGTCTCCACGTCCCGAGTCACCACGACCTGAGTTCCTGCGACCGGAACCCGCGCGATGCGAAACGCGACAGACATCTCGAGCGGAAACGAAACGCAGCGAACGTCGGAAGCCGGAGCCCCCGCCGGAACCCTTGAATCTTGGTCCCATGCAAGGCGATGAGCCGCCCATTGTCGAAGAGCGCCCGCGCCAACCGACCACGGCCACCGTTGGGGCTCTTTTGGCGCAGACCCGGGCCAGCTTCGGGCAGGACCTTGACGAGGTGTCCTCGGCCTTGCGCATTCGCCCGGTTTTCCTGCGAGCGATCGAAGAAAGCCGCTATCAGGATCTGCCCGGCCTGACCTATGGCGTCGGCTTTGTGCGCAGCTATACTCACTACCTGGGGCTCGACGTCAACGACTGCGTGGAGCGCTTCAAGGACGAAGCGGCCGGCATCGATCGCACGCCCAATCTGAACTTTCCGACCCCCGAACCGGAAGCCAAGGTGCCGACCGGCGCCATCATCCTGGTTTCGCTGCTGCTTGCCGGCCTAGCCTATCTGGTTTGGACCTATGTATCGCGTGACGCTGGTTTCGGTGAGCCTCAGACGACGTCCAGCGAAGTTGGTGCACCGGCTGCCGGCGAGGCGAACACTGCGACGACGGCTACAGGTGGCACCGCAGACAGCGGCAACAGCAGCGCAACGACGACGGAGAGCGCGACCGGCGGCACTGCGGCCGGGACGACGGAGACCAGCGGAACGGCGGCACTGACGAGCGGCGGCGCGAGCGCTGCGACCAGCACCTCGGCCACAACGAACTCCACGGCAGCGGCGGGCCAGGGCGAGACCACGGGTAGAGCGGCCGCTAACGGCCAGGTCGCCATCTCTAACGATGCCGGCGGTGCCGCAGGCGCGGCCGTCTCCGGCGGGTCCGGAAGCGTGCTCTTCACCGAGGCGGCTTCGGCCACGCTGCCGACCGATCCCAGCGTCGCAGGAACCGGCGGCGCCTATGTCGGCCCGCGCGTGGTTTTGCGGGCAACGCAGGACAGCTGGGTGCAGGTGCGCAATGCCAGTAACGCGTCGATCTTCACCCGAGTCCTGCGAGCCGGCGATACCTATGAGGTGCCCGATCAACCCGGCCTTACTCTCTTGACCGGCAATGCCGGCGGTCTGACCGTCCTGGTCGACGGCCAGGAGGTGCCCAAACTGGGCCGCTCGGGTCAGGTGCGCCGCAATGTGTCGCTCAATCCGGACTCTCTGAAGGCAAACTGACCCAGGCACTCTTGAACTGAGGCGAGCGCGCCAGCATTTCCAAGCTGGAAGCGGTGAGATCTGTGAGCTGCACCGAGAGCAGATCCCGAGCAGACGGAACAGACTGCGACGACGATCTGCTTTTGAAACAACGTAATAGAGTGGTGCAGGTGATCCTGTGGTCGCCTGAACCGCTCTAAGGTCGAGGACGAGCGATGAGCGACCATACGGCGGTGCGCCCCTGGCGCCAGGTTCTGCGCCGCAAGAGCCGGCGGGTGATGGTCGGTTCAGTACCTGTCGGCGGCGATGCGCCGATCACGGTGCAATCCATGACCAACACGGTGACCCACGACGTAGCCGCGACCATCGAACAGGTCCATGCCCTGGAGGCTGCCGGCACCGACATCGTGCGCATATCCTGTCCCGATCCGGAATCGAGCGCAGCGCTCAGCCGGATCGTGGCGGAGATCACCGTCCCGGTCGTCGCCGATATCCACTTCCACTATAAGCGCGGGATCGAAGCCGCCGAGAACGGCGCCGCCTGTCTGCGCATCAATCCCGGCAACATCGGCGGCCGCGCACGGGTGCGTGAGGTGGTCAAGGCCGCGCGCGACAACGGATGCTCCATGCGCATCGGCGTCAATGCCGGCTCTCTCGAGCGCGAGCTGCTCGAGAAGTACGGCGAGCCCTGCCCCGACGCCATGGTCGAGAGCGCGCTCAACCACATGAAGTTTCTGCAGGACGAGGACTTTCACGAGTTCAAGATTTCCTGCAAGGCCTCCGACGTCTTTCTGGCCGTGGCGGCCTATCAGCAGCTGGCCGAGGTCTGCGACTACCCGCTGCATCTGGGTATCACCGAGGCCGGCGGCCTGCGCGGCGGCACCATCAAGTCCTCGATCGGACTGGGTAGTCTGCTCTGGGCCGGCATCGGCGACACCATCCGCGTTTCGCTCTCGGCCGATCCGGTCGAGGAGATCAAGGCCGGCTTCGACATCCTGAAGTCCCTGGGTCTGCGCCATCGCGGCGTGAACGTGATCTCCTGCCCCTCCTGTGCGCGCCAGCAGTTCGAGGTGATCAAGACGGTGGAAGCGCTGGAAAAGCGGATCGAGCACATCACCACGCCGATGACCGTCTCCGTGATTGGTTGCGTGGTCAATGGTCCGGGCGAGGCGTTGATGACCGATCTGGGGCTGACCGGCGGCGGCAAGGGTACGCATCAGGTCTATGTCGCCGGCGTGGCGCATCACCGTCTCAAAGATGCCAGCGTAGTCGATCACCTGGTTGAGATGATCGAGGCCAAAGCGGCCGAGATCGAGGCTGCCAAGGCGGCTAAAGAGGCGCTGCAGCAGACCGCGGCCGAATAGACGCTCTGGAACAGATCCCGTGCAGCAGGATCGCATTCCACTCATCGTCTCGCTGGCCTTCTGGGCCGGGCTCTTCACCGGCGGGCTGGGCACCCTGGTCGGTGTCGTCATCGCCTACATGAAGCGTGACGAGTTGAACGGCACCTGGGCCGAGAGCGTGCTGACCTACTACATCACGACTTTCTGGGTCGGCCTCTTGCTGTCGATCGTGGGGACGGTGCTGGCGCTTGTTCTGATCGGCTACCTGATCTTGGCGGTCCTGGCCGTTTGGTATCTGCTGCGTTGTATCCGCGCGAGCCTGGCCGTCTACGACCATCGCCCGATCGAACAGCCGACCAGCCTGTTTCTTTAGCCGCTGACATCTTTTCTCCGCGGCAGGGAGTGGCTACACTAGGGCCTCCATTCATTGCGACAGCCAGAAAGGCGGCGCCCGAGCGTGTCTAGTCTACAGCCTATCCGCGGAACCCACGATCTCTTGCCTGACGCGATGCGCCGTCACCGCCACGTCGTCGAGACCGCACGCGAAATTGCCGAGCGCTACCGCTATCTCTTGATGGCGACACCGATCATGGAGTTCACCGAGGTCTTCAAGCGGACCATCGGCGAGGCCACGGATATCGTAACCAAGGAGATGTACAGCTTCGCTATGGGCGAGGGCGAGAGCATCACCCTGCGGCCTGAAAACACGGCCGGTGTTGCCCGCGCCTTCCTCTCCAACGGTTTGGCGCAGGAGGTGCCGCTCAAGTACTTCTATGCCGGTCCCATGTTCCGCCACGAGCGCCCGCAGAAGGGTCGGCAAAGGCAGTTCCATCAGATCGGCATCGAACTCTTCGGTGTGGCCCAACCGGCCGGCGACGTCGAGATCATCGCCGCCGGCGCGCGTATTCTCGACGAGCTGGGTCTTAGCGGTCACATCACTCTGGAGCTCAATACGCTCGGTGATCAGGAGAGCCGGACTGCCTACCGTGCGGCCTTGATCGACTACTTCGAAGGGCATCGCGATCGCCTGTCGCAGGACAGCCTCTCGCGCCTGTCGCACAATCCACTGCGAATCCTGGACAGCAAGGATGCCGGCGACCGCGCCGTGGTCGCCGAAGCACCCCCCTTCGAGAGCTATCTGACGCAGTCCGCGCAGGACTTCTTTGCCGCCGTGCGAGAAGGCTTGGATGCCTTCGGCATCGCCTACCAGCTCAATCCCCGGCTGGTGCGCGGTCTGGACTACTACTGCCACACGGCCTTCGAGTTCACGACCGAGGCCTTGGGCGCGCAGGGCACCGTCATGGGCGGCGGCCGCTACGACTATCTGCTGGAGACCTTGGGTGGCTCGGCGACACCCGGCGTCGGCTGGGCCGCCGGCATCGAGCGCCTGGCGATGCTGCTGGCCGAAGAGCCGCCGGCACCGCGCTCCTTCGCGCTCGTGCCCATCGGGGTTGCGGCAGAGGCGCGGGCGAGCCTCCTGGCCGAGGCGCTGCGCAAAGAGGGCTTTGCCATCGACCTCGGCTTCTCCGGCAACCTGCGCAAGCGAATGCGTCGCGCCGACAAGATCGGCGCCCGTGCGGCCCTAATTCTGGGCGACGACGAGTTGGCTAAGGAGACCATCGTCCTGCGCGATCTGGACAGCGGCCAGCAGACCACCCTAGGCTTGGCGAGCCTATCGCAAGAACTGAAAGGCCGTTTCTGACCGCAGCTCATGATACCGAAGCGCGAAAGCCTGAATCGTCTCTGCAGCATCGGTGTAACCTATCGCAGCGTACCGGCCCTGCTGCGCGAGCGTCTGGCGGTGCGCGAGGAGCAGGAAGCGCTGGTCTATCGGGACCTGAACGAGAGCGGCTTTCAGGAAGCACTGTTGCTGTCGACCTGTGACCGGGTCGAGGTGGTCGGCCTGGAGCAGAATGCCGAGGCCGGGGCGCGGGCGCTGGTGGCTTTGGCACGCTCGGGCGGAGTCGAGGACGAGAGCCTCAGGCCCTATGTTCTGGAGCAACGCGGTGCCAAGGCCTTGCGGCCTCTTCGCCATCACCGCCGGACTGGACAGCCAGGTGGTCGGCGAGCCGCAAGTGCCGGGCCAGTTCAAGGCGAGTCACGCGCGCGCCCGTCTCTTGGGTGCGAGCGGCCCGGTCTTGGATCACTTCATGACTGGGGCCTATCAGACTGCCAAGCGGGTGCGCAGCGAGAGCCGAATAGGAGAGGACCCCGTGTCTCTGGCCGCGGGGCCGCCTTGAAGGTCGCGCGAACCCTGCACGGAGCGTTGGAAGACCGCTGCCTGCTGCTGATCGGGCTGGGTGAGCTGGGTGAACTGCTGGCCGACTACTTCCGTGTCGCCGGCCTTCGCAGCATCGCCGTCTTGCATACCAATCTTGAGCGGGCGAAGAGCGTCGCCCGGCAACTGCAGGCGCAAGCCTGGAGCGGCAAGGATCTGGATGAGGCCCTGAAGAGCGCCGGCATTGCCATCTTCTCGCAGGGCTCGGGCAAGCACGTCGTCACCAAGCGGGGCCTAGCCAGGATACTGCGGCGGCGCGGGCGGGCGGGCGATGCTGCTGCTCGACTTGGCGCTGCCAATGATCTGGGACCTGGGGTCGAGCGGCTGGACAATGCCTTCGTCTACGATCTTCTCGGACCTGGAACGTTTGGCCGTCGACGGCAAGGCCTCGCGCGAGGGCGCCTCGGTCCAAGCCTGGCGCATCCTGGGTGAGGGTTTGGCGCTGTTCGAGGGCAGTTTGACCGGCTGCGCAACCGACGACAGCGTCACCCGGCTGCGGCACCATGCCGAAGATCTGCGCCGGGAGATCTTGGAGAACGAGAGACTTGACGCGGCTGCCGCGACGGCGCTCCTTCTGAAGCGATTGTTGCACGCACCCACAGAAGTGCTGCGTCAGGCCGCCGGCCCGCCGGCCGATCTTGCTGCCTTGTAGACGGCGATGCGCCGCCTCTTTCCGCTGCCGGATCAGCGCCGCTCGCGCGACCGCAGAGAAGAAAGCTAGGAGTCCACGTGAGTCTCGAAGAGAAGCTGGTCGCCCTTCGCAATCGGTATGAGGAACTGTCGCAGTCCTTGGCCGATCATCCCGAGCCCGGCTCTCCCGACTATACCAGCATCGCCAAGGAGTATTCCGAGCTGGAGCCGGTGGTCGCCGGTATTGACGAACTGGCCGCGGTTCGCCAGGAGATGATGGATCTGGAAGGCCTGATGGCCGAGGACGACGATCCGGAGATGCGTGGCATGGCCGAGACCGAATTCTACGAGCTGAAAGACCGCATTCCGCAGTTGGAGCACGGCATCAAGATCTTGCTGCTGCCCAAGGACGAGGCCGACGCGCGCAATGCTGTGCTGGAGGTGCGCGCTGGCACCGGCGGCGAGGAGGCCGCCCTCTTCGCCTGCGCTCTCTTTACCATGTATCAGCGCTATGCCGAGCTTTCCGGCCTGCGCAGCGAGACTCTGAACTACGAAGAAACCGACTTGGGCGGTTGCAAGGCGGGTTCCATGCTGATCTCCGGCAAAGGCGTCTTCGCGCAGCTGAAGTTCGAGTCGGGCGTGCACCGCGTGCAGCGTGTGCCGGTGACCGAGACCAGCGGCCGCATCCACACATCGGCCGCCACCGTCGCCGTCTTGCCGGAAGCCGAGGAGGTCGATGTCGAGGTCGAGGACAAGGATCTTCGGATCGATACCTACCGAGCCCAAGGGGCCGGCGGCCAGCATGTGAACAAGACCGATTCGGCAGTGCGCATCACCCATATGCCCAGCGGCATCGCGGTGCAGTGTCAGGACGAGAAATCTCAGCACAAGAACCGTGCCAAGGCGATGAAGATGTTGCGCGCCAAACTCTATGACGAAGAGCGCCGCCAGCGCGACGCGGAGATGGCCAGTACGCGCAAGAGTCAGGTTGGCTCCGGCGATCGTTCGGAGCGCATTCGCACCTACAATTTCCCGCAAGGCCGTGTGACCGACCATCGCATCAATCTCACCCTCTATAAGTTGGATCGGGTGCTGACCGGCGAGGCCCTGCATGAACTGATCGAAGCTCTGGCGACGGAGGACGAGGCCAAACGCCTGGCCGCCGTCGCCGAGGAGTGAGTGGCGCTTCGACCCTCGGTGATCTGCTGGAGGAAACCAGCCGCGTTCTGGCCGACGCCGGCCTTGAGTCGCCCAGACGCGAGGCCCGCGCGTTGATCGCGGCTTTCCTGCCACTTGGCAGCGCAGCCCTCTACGACCGCAGCCGCCCTATCGAATCCAGCCTGCTTCCGACTCTGCGGGCGGCACGCGCTCGTCGGGCAGAGCGAGAACCCTTGGCGCGCATCCTCGGCAGCCGTGAGTTCTGGAGTTTGGATTTCGGGCTGACTGCCGAGATCTTGGTGCCGCGACCAGACAGCGAGACCCTTGTGGAGGCCGCCTTGACGCGTCTGCCGGATCTCCGCGCGCCCTATCGCATTTTGGATCTGGGTACCGGCAGCGGCTGCTTGTTGCTGGCGATTCTGTCCGAGCGCCCGCGGGCTCAGGGGCTGGGTGTCGACCTTTCGGAGGCGGCGCTTCGCCAAGCCGCGTGCAATGCCGAGGCGCTCGGCCTCGCCCCCATGGCAGGCTTTGCCCTTGGCGATTGGGCGGCCGGCCTGGCCGGTCCCTTCGATCTGATTGTCAGTAATCCACCCTACATTGAACGGACCAGTCTGTCTGGCCTCGAGCCCGAGGTCGCCTTGTATGATCCCCGCTTGGCCTTGGACGGTGGAGAGGACGGACTAGAGGCCTATCGGCAAATCGTTCCGCAAGCGGCCGGCCTGCTAGAGCGCGATGGCCACTTGGTCTTGGAGTTTGGGCAAGGGCAGGCGCAGGCTGTCGTCCAGATTCTTCGCCAGGTTGGCCTTGACGACTGCGATCTCTGTCCCGATCTAAGCGGAAGCCTGCGCGCAGTCTGCGCGCGACGGCCGCAATAGCGGATTTAGACCCGTCTTTAGCGCAGCGCAGGTAAAAAAGCTTGGAAACACGCGGCGCGACTGTTAGGTTTCCATGGGATCCAGACGACGCGGCCGGCCGGATCGACCTTGACGGCAGGTGCGGATCGGCTCCCGGCTCATCGGCCAATGATCGGGAACAAGCGTATGACGCTGTCCTGCGTGCTGGTGGGACAGTGTGACACTCGACCCTAGCGTTAGAAATAGAAGACGAGCGCAGATGCGACAGAGCAACAACGGTCGCCGCACACGCGGTGGACGCCCTACCCGCAGGCCGGGCCCGCTGAAGTCACAGACCTTCGACAGCAACGGTCCGGAAGTTCGGATTCGCGGCAACGCCCATCAGGTCTTGGAGAAGTATCAGAACCTGGCGCGCGATGCGCATACCAATGGTGATCGTGTGCTGGCCGAGAGCTACTATCAGTTCGCGGAGCACTATTATCGCATCGTCCATGAATCGACCGATCCGGAGTCGCCAGGTAGCCAGCGCTCGCACAATCGCCAGCAGGGTGAGGAGCACGATGAGGAAGCGCGTATAGATTCGGACGAGGGCGAGAACGAGCAGCGGGCGGATTCTTCCAGATCCGATCAGCCCCGAACCGATCAGCCGAGATCGGATCAGCAGAGGTCGGATCATCGCAGTTCGCGCCGGCGTAGCGACTACGCACAACAGCGCCAGCCGGCCGAGGTCCGAGACCCGGTCGAGGTCTCTGCCGAGGCCGAACCAACACCGGTGAATGGCGAGACCGTCGGCGGCAGAGATCGCGAGGGCCTGGAACGCACCCTGGGCGCCAAGACTCTGGTTCTGAAGAGCGAGGAGCAGCCAAAGGACGAAGGAGCCGAGGCTACAGCGGCCGATGGCGAGGCGACCAAGCCGGCGAGCAGCGGCAACGGCCAACGCTCGACCCGCAACCGCTCGCGCTATCGTCGCTCCTCCACGCGCTCCAGCGGTGACGAGGAAGCCAGCGCACCGCAAAAGCGCCAGTTCCCCATATCGGCTGAAGCCAGCGAGCCGGCTGACGGCGGCCCCATGCCGGCTGACGGCGGCGAATCTTCGGGTTAGTGGCAAGGAGCAGCGGTCCACTACCCCTCGGCGCCGAGGGGTAGGAACGCTTGCCTGAAATATGATCCTTCTTTAGGGGATAGGCTGGTTGGATCGGGTGTAGCCTAGATCCGATTGACGGGTTTGAGCACGCCACCGGGAATGAGCCAAGTCGAAGGGACCAGTTCGGGGGCTTCATTCAAAGGGCCGATCTGCAGGTCCCTCTAGCGAAGGGAACCAGAACACCCTGCAGCACGAGCGAGGAGAGAGCGCATGTCAGCCAATCTCGATGCGGTCGAGGATCTACCCGACTACCACCCCCTCTTCCCCCTCGGCGAAGACACCACCCCCTACCGCATCCTGGGCAGCGAGGGGGTGTCGGTCGTCACGCTGGGTGAACAGGAGCTGCTCTCGGTCTCGACCGACGCACTGAGACGCCTCGCCGAAGCGGCCTTCATCGACATCAACCACCTGCTGCGCCCTGGGCATCTGGGGCAACTGCGCAAGATCCTTGACGATCCGGAAGCCTCGCCGAACGACCGCTTCGTTGCCTTCGACCTTCTGAAAAACGCCAACATCGCAGCCGGCGGCGTGTTACCCATGTGCCAGGATACCGGGACTGCCATCGTGATGGGTAAACGTGGCCGCCTGGTCTTCACCGAAGGCCAGGACGAGCGTGCGCTCTCGGCCGGGATCGCCGACGCCTACTTCAAGCGCAATCTGCGCTACAGCCAAGTGGCACCACTGTCCATGTTCGAAGAGACGAACACGCGGACCAATCTGCCAGCACAGATCGACATCTACGCCGAGGGCGAAGAGGCCTACAAGTTCCTCTTCGTCGCCAAGGGCGGCGGTTCGGCCAACAAGACTTTTCTCTTTCAAGCGACGCCCTCGGTGCTGAACCGCGACCGCCTGCTGCCCTACCTCGAGGAGCGCATCCGCAGCCTCGGCACGGCGGCTTGCCCACCCTATCACCTGGCTGTCGTGATCGGCGGAACCTCGGCGGAGCTCAATCTGAAGACCGTGAAGCTGGCCAGCTGCCGCTACCTCGACTCTCTGCCGAGCGAAGGCGGGGAGACCGGACATGCCTTCCGCGACTTGGAGATGGAGCAGGTCATTCACGGCATGGCGCAAGGCCTTGGTATCGGTGCCCAGTTCGGCGGCAAGTATTTCTGCCATGACGTGCGGGTGATCCGTTTGCCCCGTCACGGCGCCAGCCTGCCGATCGGTATCGGCGTCTCCTGCTCGGCCGATCGCCAGGCCATGGGCAAGATCACCCGCGAGGGCATCTTCCTGGAGGAATTGGAGGCCAATCCCGCCCAGTACCTGCCGGAGGTCGAGGACTCTAGCTTGGGCGGCGCGGTGGTCGAGATCGATCTGACGAAGCCCATGTCCGAAATCTTGGCTACCTTGAGCCGGCATTCGATCAAGACGCGCCTCTCGCTCACCGGGCCGATGATCGTCGCCCGCGATGCCGCCCATGCCAAGCTGCGCGCGCGTCTGGAGGCCGGCGAGCCCGTGCCGGACTATTTCAAGAACCATCCGATCTACTATGCCGGACCGGCAAAGACGCCGGAGGGCTTTGCCTCGGGCTCCTTCGGGCCGACCACGGCCGGGCGCATGGATTCCTTCGTCGATCAATTCCAGGCTGCCGGCGGTTCGATGGTGATGCTGGCGAAGGGCAATCGCAGCCCCATTGTGCGCGAAGCCTGCGGCAAGCATGGTGGTTTCTATCTGGGCTCGATCGGTGGCCCGGCAGCACGGCTGGCGCAGGACTGCATCAAGAAGGTCGAGTGCATCGAGTATCCGGAGCTGGGCATGGAAGCGATCTGGCGCATTGAAGTCGAGGACTTCCCTGCCTTCATTATCATCGACGACAAGGGCAGCGACTTTTTCAAGGAGCTGAAGGTGGCCTAGATCCTCTGCTAGCTACAATCGGTCAAGAAAATGACCGCTTGACCTGACCAGTGCGAAGCGGTGAGCCACGCTCACCGCACACCAGACCATAGTCGACAATCCAGACAACGGGAACGAAGAGAAATAGTGGCTTTGAGATCGGGCGCGAAGCGTCTTTGCCTCGCCATGTGTATGGTTGGCCTGCTGCCCTTTGCGACTTTGGCGCAGGAGGACAAGACCCTCCTGCTGGTGACGGGCGACAGCGACAACCTGATGGAACCATCGCCAGCGTGATGCGTCCGGGCCTTGAGCGTGCCCTGGAGCAGCCGGTCGAGGTGGCGACCGTCATCGGCGAGAGTGGCGGGCTGGCGCAGGACGTTTTGGGGCGTACGGCGACCGACGGCTCTACCCTGTGGTGGCTGAGAGTTGCTGACGCGCGCAATCGACGAGACCTTGCCGGCTTCCGGACAGGAGACCGAGTTGCCTGCCTTGACGCCGACCCTCTCCCTGGCCGAGCTGAGTGGCGACGCAAAGGATTCCTTCACCACCTCAGTCGCCCTCGTCGGCCCGCCGGCGATAGACCCGAACGAGGTGGTGAGCCTGGCCGCCGCCTTCTTCCGCGGCGTGTCGACCGATACGCGGTGATGGAAGCGGCCATCGCCAATAGCGTCGACATCGTGCTGAAGGGCGCCTCGGTGGTCGACGAGACCATAGAGCGAGACTCGCGCGTCGTCGAGCATGTCTTGCCGCTGCTGCAGTAGTTGATCTAAAGCTCACAGAAGGAATTGAGCACGATGAGCGTCGAGCGTAGCACACTAATCAGCGTATGAGCCAGCTGGTCATTCACGGCGATACGGTCTATCTGGCAGGCTAGGTAGCCCAGTCGGCGCCCGGCGGCAGCGTCACCGCGCAGACCGAGGCGATCCTGGCCCAGATCGATGCGCTGCTGGCCGAGGCCGGGACCAACAAGACCAAGGCGCTTTCGGCCACCATCTGGCTGACCGACATGGACAGCTTCGCCGAGATGAACGCAGGCTGGGACGCCTGGGCACCAAGCGGCAACGCACCGTCTCGTGCCTGCGTCGAGGCCCGTTTGGCCTCGCCGAAGTTTGCTGTGGAGATCGGTCTGATCGCGGCCCGCCAAGCTGGTTCTTAAGCGGCAAGGCTTTCGGTCAGCCTGCCGGAAAGATCGACACGCAGATCGAAGGCCTGTCGAAAGCCGGCTTGACCGGCCCGTGTGACCGTGAGGTGGCGCGGCTGCTTGCTACGCTGCAACCAGGACTGTTCCAGGAAGTAGCCGAGCAGCGCGCTTCCCAACTGGCCGGCCAGGTGCGGGCGGCGCTCGCTCCAGTCCAGGCAGGGCCGGCAGAGCTGCGGCCCGCTCTTGGTCGCGCAGCCGGCTAAGTCTAGGCCCAGGTCGTTCAAAAAGCGCGTGCCTTCGGTCGAGATCACGCCGACGTCCTCAGTCAGTTCGATAGCACCGCGTTCCACCAAGCGATCGGTGATGGCCACTGCCAGACTGCCTGCCATGTGATTGTAGCAGCTTCGCAGATCTCTAAGCCCAAGGGCCGCGGGGACCGGTACGCAGGGCTTCCTGGCGGCCGCCGACAAAGATGTGGAGGCTCTCCAGGAGCGAGGCGACTTCCGTCGAGGCAATGCGGAAGTATCGATGCCGCCCCTGCTTGACCACGGAGAGGATGTCCCCGCTCAACAGACGCCCCAGATGGCCGCTCGCGGTTTGCGGCGTGACCCCGGCGACGGAAGCCAGTTCGCAAGCTGTGAGCGCGCGACCGTCGATCAAGGCGCAGAGCATGGCGGCACGGCCGGGATCGCCGATCAAGGCTGCAACCTCAGCGAGGCGGGCAGGGCTGGTCATGTCACTCTCCTCCGGCGAAACGCAATTCGAAGAGCTGCAGTTTAGTCCGAAAAGTGCAAGCTACGCTACGGTCGCGAGCGAAACAAGCCGTCACTCCTGCCACTATCGTCGCGCTTCCTGTCGCAACGAACGGAGAAGGCTGTCATGCTCACTCGCTGTCTGGAAGCGCCCCTGTCACTGCTGCTGCAGGCTGTCATGGGGCTGTTTTGCATCTGTCCGCCGCGCCCCACCGGCCCGCAGTCTCCGCCCAAGCAAGCTCGCGTAAGGGCACAGATGGTCGGCTGGTGAGCCGGCCCTCAGCACTTTCCGGAATAAGGGAAGCGCTCTGCCCAATGACAGGCGATCTCGTCGCGGCGGCAGATCCAGAACCGGTAATGCTCCATCATGTAGTCGAGTAGACGATTGAGCGCTCCGATACGGCCGGGCCGGCCCAAAAGGCGCGCGTGCAGACCGACCGTCAGCATCTTCGGCGCGGTTTCTCCCTCCAGGTAAAGCTGGTCGAAGCTGGCTTTGACGTAGCGCTCGAACTCCTCGTCGATCTGGTAGCCCTCGCCGCGGGAGAAGCGGCTGTCATTGGTGTCGAGAGAATAGGGAAGGATCAGGAACGGCCGTCCGTAGTCCTCGTTCCAGAAGGGTAACTCGTCTGAGTAGCTGTCGGAGTCGTAGAGAAATGCCGGGTCCTCGGCCACCAGGCGCCGCGTGTTCGTGCTGGGCAGACCGGCGTAGTAGCCGAGCGGATGGGCACCGATGATCCGCACCGCTTGCTCCACGCACCAGGCGATGTGCTGTCGCTCCACCTCGGGCGACAGGCTCTGCTGGTCGATCCAGCGCCAGCCGTGCGGGTGGATGTCGAAACCCGATTCGGCGATGGCCTCCAGGGCGTAGGGATTCAAGCCCCGGCCAGGACGACCAGGTTGACCGTCGCCGGCAGATCGCGGTCCTGAAAGGCGCGCATCAGCCGCCAGAAGCCGACGCAGCTGCCGAACTCGTAGCAGGATTCCATGTTGAAATCGCGCTGTCCCAGGCGCGTCGTCACCGTCAGGTCCGAGATGCGGTCTTCCGACGTGGCATCGCCGTTGACGATGGAGCGCTCGCCGCCCTCTTCGTAGTTGATGCAGAAGTTGACGGTGATGCGGGCCTCGCCGGGCCACTGGGAATGCGGCGGAGTGGGCCCGTAGCCGACCAGATCGCGCAGCGGGAAAGTGGCGCTCATCTCCGCACCTAGTTGACCAGGGTCAGCGGCGTACGCAGATAATCCAGCAGCCGCGACAGATCGCCTGCCTGGCGACGGCGCTTGCCCTCCTCGAACAGCAGATAGTTGTAGCTGCCCGGTCCGATCTGGTGCTTGGCGACCGTGTAAAGCGGCCGCTCCTGAGACCGGCGGTAGATCGAGAAGGCGGCCAGGTCGACCAGGTGATCGATGGCATAGTCGCGCCAGCTGCCGGCCATGACATGCTCGATGTAGAGCGCCATCAGGGCCTGAAGCTCTTGTTTGCTAAAGAAAACGGGCTTGACGTTGCGTCTGGCGCCCCCGCGCGAGCGCTGTGCCTCCTTCACATAGCGTGAAAGCGAGATAACCTCCGCCATTCCGCCCCTCTGATCCGCCTGCACCAACCGAATCTGCTGGACCGCAGTCTGCGGCGCGGTTTCGATCCTGTCCAGAGGCTTGCCCTAGTCGGCCCCTCGGCAGAGCATTCTGCCCGCTTTCGGCCGCGAGACATTTGCGTCCCACGGTGGCTCTCGCCTAAAAGGCTGCACCGGAAGCAGCAGAGACCGCTGGACGGCAGAGAGATGAAGGAGAGCAGCCATGGTGGCAGCCATACCCCCGCTATGTGATTTCGGCTGGAAGGCACCCGACTTCGCGCTGCCGGCGACCGATGGCAAGACCTACAGCCTTGCCGACGTCAAGGGCGAGAAGGGCCTCTTGATCATGTTCATCTGCAACCACTGCCCCTATGTCCGTTCGATCATCGGCCGGATCGAACGCGATGTCGCGGAGCTTAGAGAGCAGGGGATCGGCGCCTTGGCGATCATGGCCAACGACACGCTTGCCTATCCGGCCGACTCCTTCGAGAACATGCAGCGTTTCGCCAGCGAGAACGGCTTGAGCTTCCCCTACGCCATTGACGAGAGCCAGGAGGTCGCCCGCGCCTACGGTGCCATCTGTACGCCCGATTTCTATGGTTTTGACGCCAATCTGGGGCTGCAGTATCGCGGTCGCCTGGATGAATCGCAGACCAGTCCGGTCGCGGGCGCGCGTCGCGACCTCTTCGAGGCCATGCGTCAGGTTGCCGAGAGTGGGCAGGGGCCGCGCGAGCAGGAAGCCTCTATCGGCTGCTCCATCAAGTGGAGGGCAGCCTAGCGGTCCGATCGAAACACTTGCGACCCAGGCGTTTCGTGAGTTCGGTCCACCAGGTCAACAACTTGGTGGGGCGGATTCACGAAGGGATGGGTACCCATCCCTTCGACCCGTACCACGAGTGCGCGCTTGCGTTCGCGCTGCTGCCGTCTAATGTGTCGACCAGAGAGGCCGGCCAGCGTTTGAAGGGACGAAATTTAGGTGAGTGACGTTTTTCGCGAGGTCGAAGAGGACCTGCGCCAAGAGCAACTGAAGCGGCTGGCAAAGCGCTTTGGACCCTATATCGCCGTCGTGGTGGTTCTGGTGATTGCCGTGGTCGGCGGCTACTCGGCCTATGAAAACTGGCAGCAAGGTGCGCGCGAGGAGGCCGGCTCTGCCTTCGCTACGGCTCTGAGCGAGGCCCGGGAAGGCGAGACGGAGACCGCCTTGAAGTCCTTGGATCAGGAAGCCAGCTCCGGCGACGGCGGCTATGGTGTCCTGGCCGCCTTCGCGGCGTCCGAAGTGCGGGCCGAGAACGACGATCCCGCCGGTGCCATCACCGGCTGGCGCGCCTTGGCGAACAACAGCGAAGCCGGCCAGCCGCTGCAGGACGTGGCGCGCCTCTTGGCGGTGATGCATGCGATGAACGCCGGCGAGCCCTTGCCGGCCTTGGAGGGCGAACTCTCGTCCCTGGCCGATAGCGACCGTCCCCTGTCGTTCCTGGCGCGCGAACTGACCGCCCTGCTGGCGCTCGGCCAAGGCGACGAGGCCCGCGCCAAGGAGATCCTGACTGCACTCAGCGAAGACTCCGGCAGTCCCGTCGGTTTGCGCGGGCGGGTCAATCAACTCTTGGATTCGCTCGGTTCCTAGATGCCATGCGGCTCATCTCCCTTCCTCTGACAGTACTTCCCTTGCTCCTGGGTTTGGCAGGCTGCGGCCTCTTCAGCGACGCTCAGCCGCCGCTGCCCGGGGAGCGCGAATCGGTCATCGTGCAAGCGACCTCGCTGGAGCCCGATCCGGGTGCCGAGGGAAGCCCGATCCGCCTGCCGCCACCCTATGTGAACGGCAGTTGGGCACAGCCGGGCGGTACGGCCGCACATGCCATGTATCACCTGGCTATTTCCGACAAGCCGGTGATCTCCTGGATCTCCGATGTGGGCGCTGGCGATGCTGAAGATGCGGCCCTGCTGAGCCAGCCCATCGTCTTCGGCGGCACCATCTTCTCGCTGGATTCGCGCGCCGAGGTCTCGGCCTATGGGCTCGGTGACGGGCGCCTCTATTGGCGCACTGACCTGAAAGACATCGAGGACGATTCCGGCGCCTTCGGCGGCGGACTGGCCTACGCTGACGGCAAGGTCTTCGTATCCACCGGCTTTGCCCGGGTCTTCGCACTCGACGGGCGCACCGGCCAGGTCCGCTGGGATGCTCGGGCGCCGGGGCCCATGCGCTCGGCCCCGGTGGTCGACGGCGGCCGCGTCTTTGCCATCACTTTGGACAATCAGGCGATCGCGCTCAACGCCGCCGACGGCGCCACTCTGTGGCAGCACCGCGGCGTCGAGGAACAGGTTGGGCTCCTGGGCTCCTCCAGCCCGGCAGTTGCCGGCTCCACTGTGATCGTCCCCTACAGATCCGGCGAGCTTTACGCCCTGGGCGTGGAGAGCGGCCGTGTCCTGTGGAACCAGAGCCTGGCGGCCGTGCGCCGCAGCGATGCGCTGAGCGATATCGGTCAGGTCCGCGGCCTGCCGGTGATCGATCGTGGCCTAGTCTTCGCCACCAGCAATGCCGGGCGCACGGTGGCGATCGATCTGCGCCGCGGCAACCGTGTCTGGGAGCGCGATATCGGCGGCCCGCTGACGATCTGGGCCGGCGGCGATTACCTCTTCCTGATCACCAACAAGGCCGAACTGGTGGCGCTGGTGCGTAGCAACGGCGCGATCCAGTGGGTCACCCCTTTGCCGCGCTTCGAGGACCCGGAGGACCGCGACGAGGCCATCGCCTGGGTCGGACCGATTCTGGCCAGCAATCGCTTGATCGTGGCTGGCAGCCACGGCGATGCCTACGCCGTCTCGCCCTACACCGGCGCGTTCCTGGGTGCGGTCGAACTGCCGGCCGGTGCAGCGGTCTCTCCGACCGTGGTGCAGGAGCATCTGATCTTCCTCAGCGTCGATGCCGATCTGGTGGTGATGCGCTAAGTTCAGGCGGAGATCGGCGCGGGCAATCCCCGACCAAAGGCTGAAGATCACGCCTGCAATACAAAAACGGCTCGCATTCTCTCGTCGTTTCGCTCAAAATAATATCTGATTGTTAGCTCTTTTTGCGATAGGCGGCTTGCCAAGGACCCATCGCATTGCATCGGCCCTGTTTGCACCCAGGCGTATGGCAGCCAGCCGAGGCTCACATAACTGGAGGACTCAATATGGCCACGCTCTTCGGCACCACTGATGGCGACACGATCTTCGGCACAAACCAGAACGACACGATCTATGGCTTGAACAGTGCGGACATTCTTTACAAAGAGCAAGCTTGGGACACGCTGTTCGGCGGCACCGGTTCCGATACGCTCTTTGGTCGAATTGGCTGAGATCACAGCATCTATGGCGACGATTACGATGATACTGTGATTGGCGGAAACGGCGGCGACAGAGGTGTCTTCGTCGGCGAAGGCAACGATAAACTCTATGGTGGTAAGGAGTCAGACGGTAATTTCTATGGGTGGAGAGGGGACGACACTTTCCTAAGCGGCGATGCAGGAGATGACTATCTCTAGGGAGGCGCCGGCACAGACCGTCTCTATGGCGATTCAGGCATTGACTTACTCTACGCCGGTAACAGATCAAACCGCTTCTATAGCGGTGCAGGCACCGATCGACTCTATGGTGGCGATGACGACGATACAAGGCTCTCCGGCGGCGCAGGAAATGACATCATAGTCGGCGGTGGCGGCAGGGACCGCATGCAAGGTGACGAGGGTAACGATACCCTGGTGATTCGCAGTCAAGCCGATTTGGTGTATGACGAGAAGATCAATGGCGGCAGCGGCTCAGACACACTGAGCCTGCAGCGCGGCGCGATGCTCTTCGGCGGCGTGACCCTGGTTAGTGTCGAGACGATTCTTACCGGTTTGGATTCGCTGGTCGGTACCAGTGGAGGCGATAGCCCAAGCGGCGAGTCATTCGGCGACGCCATTTTTGGCTTGAGTGGCGACGACCGTGTTCTCGGCTGCAGCGGGGAAGACACTCTGTACGGAGGATACGACGATGATCGCCTCTACGGTGGTGGCGCCGACGCCGGTCGGTCGCTTTTCGGCGGCTCTGGACAGGATACGATCAATGGCGGTGGCGCTGCCGACCTCAGTCTCTTTGGCGGCCGGGGTGACGACTCCATCAAGGGAAACGATGGCGATGACAGCCTCATTTATGGTGATGAGGGCGATGATCGCATTTTCTCTCAAAGCGGCGATGATCGGCGGCTCTACGGAGGCAGCGGAAACAACCGGATCGTTCATTCGGCGCGGGAAAGCCAGAATGCATTCTCCGACCACTTCTACGGCGACCGCGGCATCGACAGCCTGACGATTCTGGTCGAAGCGGGCGCAAAGCTCCCGGCCTATGGAAACGTTGCCGGCTTTGAAAGTCTCGCGATCTATGCTGAAGCGGGGCCGCGGCCGAACGATCGCCTCAGCGGATTTCGCGGCAGCGATACCACGCGTTCGCGAAGCGGCGCGGACTGGCTGAACGGGCGTTCGGGCGCGGATTCGCTCTACGGCGGCGATGGCGACGACGCAGTCGACGGCAATCAAAAACAGGATTGGGACTATGGCGGCAGCGGCGCAGATACCCTGACCTTGGGTAGCGACGACGCGCTCTTCGGAGGGGTCGGGTGGAGACTGGTTCCACTTCCAGGACAACAGCTTGCTGGCGAGCAGCGCTGCGGCGACGATCTTCGATTTCGATGTTGGCCAGGATGACCGTTTGGTCTTTGCCACCGGGCTCGAACGCGGCGCCTTCACCTGCCTCGAGAGCGCGGCCTTCTCCGCCGCCGGAAACAGCGAAGCACGATTCCAGGAGGGTGCAGGACGTTTAAAAATCGATCAGGATGGGGACGGTTCCACAGATCGTGTCGTCGTGCTGGACGGCATCAGTCAGGCTGGACAGATCTCAGCCGGCGCTTCCTCTGGCTCGCTTGATCGGATTGCCTCTCCAAGCCTTCTGACGAATTGCGGCTATGGCCAAGGGCAGGGGCCTGGCTGGGCAGCCATGAGCAATTCGCTTGCCTTCCTGAGATGACCTCCCGGGGATGAAGGCATAGCCTTGCGCCCGAAGATTCGACTGCGATGACTGCGAGGTTCCGACGCGTGTCCACCTTTGGGCGAGAAGCCCTTGGCTGAGATTGCCGAGCCCAAGGCCGGCCTCCCGCTTGCAAAAGCCCCGGCCAATCGCGTTCTTGCCGGCATCGGCTGGATGCTGCTGACGACCTTGATGTTCGTCGCGGTGACCGGCGTGGTGCGCTACCTGGGCTCCGACATTCCGGCTGCCCAAGCTGCCTTCATTCGCTATCTGATCGGCTGCATCCTGGTCCTGCCCATGTTGTTGCCCTTGCTGAAGGTGCGCCCGCAGCGCTCGACCTTGCTGCTCTATGTCGTGCGCGGAGTCGTGCATGGTTTTGCCGTCATTCTCTGGTTCTACGCCATGGCCCGCATCCCGATCGCCGAGGTGACGGCGATCGGCTACACCACCCCACTCTTCGTCACCCTGGGTGCCTGGCTGGTGTTTCGCGAGCGCCTGCATGCCAGGCGCATCGCCGCCGTCGGCATCGGTCTCCTGGGCGCCTTCATCATCCTGCGGCCGGGCTTTCAGGAGGTGCAGATCGGCGCCCTGGCGCAGCTTCTGGCCGCACCGCTCTTCGCTTGCTCCTTCCTGATCGCCAAGCGGCTGACGGTGACCCAGTCGCCTGGGGCCATCGTCGGCATGCTCTCCATCTTCTGTACCTTGACCCTGTTGCCCGGTGCCATCCTAGAATGGCGCGACCCAACCCTGGAGGAGGTGTTCTGGTTGGGCATGACCGCGGTCTTCGCCACCACCGGCCATTACACGCTGACGCGTGCCTTCCAAGCCGCACCCCTGACAGTGACCCAGCCGATCAGCTTCCTGCAGCTGGTCTGGGCGGCCTTGCTCGGCATGCTGGCCTTCGGCGAGGCCCTGGATCCATACGTCTTCATTGGCGGCGGAATCATCGTCGCTGCCGCCACCTTCATCTCGCATCGGGAGATGCGGGCGGCCCGCCGCGCCAAAGAGGCGGCACTTACCGCCGCGACGACCTAAACTCTGTTCGTTCAATGTGAATCGGCACCGGCCCGCACCCTCCCCTAAACACCAAGGCTCAGTTTACAAATCGTATGCCTGACCTGTCGATGACAACGGCGAGGCATGTGCGTGGGGATGCGTTTTCGAGACAACCGCGTTGAAACCATCGCAGATCGTTGGCGAGATATCGTGTTGCGATCCCCCGAAAGCGTCGCAGGAAGTCCTTCAAGTGGCTGTGTGGGTTGTTCACCGTCTGAATATGAAAGGCAGCGCGCACGCGTTCTCCCCTGGACAGGTCAAGCGCTTCGTGGCGAACGCCCAGAGCGGCAGTGCAGGGCGGATAGGCGCGGTGATCATCGCTCACCAGCACGATATGCTCATCCACGACCGGCTCAATGACCGTGCGCAGGGTATCGGCATTGACCGCCGGAAGCACTGCGCTGACGGTCATACCGCTGCGGTCAGCGGCAAGCAGCACCGGCACCTGCTCATCTGACAGGCCGCGCTTTCCGGCCTTGCCACCGCGGCGACGCGCCTTGCGTTTCAGGTGCCGCTCGCCTTTGCGGCTCTCCAGAACATGGGGTTCGTCGGCCTCGACAATGCCCGTGAGCTTGTGAGCTTCCCCGGTTTCTGCGGCGAGAAACCGGTGCCGCCAGCGGAATGCGGTATTGACGGCAAACCTGCATCGCTCGGCCGACGCGCGAAGCGTCAACCCATCCGCAAGACAGGGTCCAAAGGCAAGCCACTCGTCTTTGCGATGAAGACCCGCCAAGGCTGTACCCGTCGCAGCATTAAATGTCTTCTTGCACCCCTTGCACCGATATCGCCGCAGGCCCTGCGCCTTGTCACGCGATATCGCTCCGGGTGTGCCGCAATGCGGGCACCGGCGATCTTCACCCACGCTCGCTTCAAGAGCCGCCAGTGAAGCTGACGTTTGCGAACACCCTGCGAACACAGCTTCGGCTTCCTGTCGCTGCGCCGCGCTGAGTTGCTCTATCCCTGAGAGCCATTCCTGAAACCGCTTGTGATCCATCGCCAATTTACCCCTCTGATCTAGAAAGAAACATACCATGAACACATACAATCTGTAAACTGAGCCAAACAGAAAAACACCAATCAGCCGAGCAGGCACCAACGTGAACAAACTATCGAGACTCCAGATCTAGAGCACATTCATTTTATGAAGTGTCATAGCCTGCTGGTGCGAAATCGTTTGCGCACTCTTGCGGCTCGAACAGACCGATGATGTCGCCCACGGTATTCCAGAGGGTGCTGACGGTTCTTTCGGCCTTTGCGCGGATCAGTGATTTGAGCTTGGCGAATGCCATCTCGATTGGGTTGAAGTCGGGACTGTAGGGCGGCAGATATGTGAGGGTGGCGCCTGTAGCCTCGATGGCCTGTCGGACGCCGGCGGCCTTGTGCGCCGGCAAGTCATCCATGATCACGACATCGCCGGGATTAAGGGTCGGCGCCAGCGCTTGCTCGATACAGGCAAGAAAAGCGACACCATTCATGGTGCCGTCGAGCACCGTCGGCGCGGTCATTCCGGTCAGCCGAAGCGCACCGGTAAAGGTGGTTGTCTTCCAATGCCCGTGGGGGGATGCCCGCGCGACAGCGCTCGCCCCGCCTGGAACGCCCAGGCAGCCGCGCCATCTTCGTCGACAGGCCCGTCTCGTCGATGAAGACCAGCCTGGCCGGATCGAAGTCGAGTTGGCTGTCAAACCAGGCCTGGCGCTTTCTCAAGACCTCCGGCCGCTCCTGCTCCAATGCGTGCGCGGTCTTTTTTTGTACGTGAAGCCGCACCTGCGCAGCCAGTTGTTCAGCGCACTCCGGCCAATCCGGACGTCGCGCTCGTCCACGAGGCGCGCCACCATTTCATTGAGCGTGATGTCCTTGTCAGTCTCAATCAGGGTCAGTCTCAATCAGACCCACGATGAAGCCTTCATGCCCCTCAAGGCTCGACCCGCGTCGACGACCGGTCGGTCGCGGCTCCACCCTCACCGACTTTGGCCCGCGATATCCAGCGGATCGCGGTCGATGGCGCCACACCGAACTGCGCCGCAGCACCACGCGCCGACAGGCCTGCCTGTGATGCCTTCAAAATACGAACCCGCAGATCACTACTCAATGCTCGTCCCATCCAAGACCTCCTTGTCTGGAGACCTTCAATCAGACTTGCATCATCCCGTCACATCACAATCGATTCAGTGATTGGTGCATCTGCTCTAGCCCTTGGAATAGAGCTTCTGTTGGCGGTCGAGCTCCGTCGTCTTCTGATTGAGATCGGCCTGAGCGCGGCCGACGTCGGCTTCGGCCGCTTCGACGTTCAGCTCGTAGGCAGCCGGGGCCAGGTTCGCCAAGACCATGCCGCGGGTGATGCGGTCGCCCTGCGAGACGAGCACCTCCCGGGTGTTGCCGGAGACCTCGAAGGCGAGATTGGAGAGATCGACGGCGCGAACCAAACCGGGGAAGCTGCGTAGCTCGCCGGATCTGCGGTCGATGACCTCCATCGAGCGGATGGCGCGCACGGCCTTGGTCGGCTCGGTCGATGACTCTTCTTAGCAGGCGGCCAAGCCCAGAATCAAGAGAAGAGGCAAGACTTGTAGTAATCTGACGTCAAAATCGACTCCCGCTTACTGTGCGGCTTTCCAGAAATGCTAGCCCAGGAATCTTGGAGTTTTCGATGCGTTGTTTGTAGCGGCGGTGATGATTGTCTGATTTTCGACGATAGTTCAGAGGTAATCCTCTTCCAGGGGGCTGTCGGTAAGCAGACGGGGTCCGGTCTCGGTGATGACGACGGGCTGCTCCAGCTTCACGCCTTCCGGGCCGTTTTGGGCGCCGACGTAAGATTCGACACAGACCACCATGCCGGCCTCGAAATGGCCGTCGTAGCCGCCCTGTTCGGCATCCTCGGGATAGAGAATGAAGGGGTACTCTACCGCCAGGCCGCAGCCATGCAGGACATCGGCGTAGCGGTTCGCGAGATAGGCTTCGGGCAAGGCAAAGGTCCGTTCGGAGAACTCGCGAAAGGATAACCCGGGCTGCAAGAGCGCGATGTTGTGCTGCAGCTGCTGGTGCGAGAGGGCATAAAGGCGCCGCTGGGCGTCGCTGGGTTTGCCATGGCCCAGAACCCAGCTGCGGGAGATGTCCCCATAGAAACCATAGGGGCCAATCAGATCGGTGTCGAAAGACAGCAATTCGCCCTTCTGCATGACACGGTCCGCGGTCTCCTGGAACCAGGGGTTGGTTCTGGGTCCGGATGCAAGCAAGCGGGTTTCCATGTACTCACCGCCCCGAGCCACGTTCTCCCGCGCCAGAAGGGCCAGGGCGTCGCACTCCCGCATCCCCGGCCTTACCTGCGCCTTCAGGCTGGCAATGGCATCGCTGCAGGCGTCCTTGGCGTAACGAAGCGCGTGGATCTCGTCTTTCGACTTGATGGCGCGCGCCAGCTCCATCAGGCCTTTGCCATCCTGCGGCTGCAGTCTCTCGGCCTTCAGCGCCTCGACCGCAAGCAAGTCGGCCCGGTCGACGCCGATACGTTTGTTGCCGCCGCCGTGCGCGGCCACCAGTTCGACGATGTCCTGGGCCCAGAGGCGTGCAAAACTGCGGTTTCGTGCGCCGACGACCATGTAGTCCCAAGTAACCGACTTGCGGATCTCGTCGATGACCTCCAGGCCATCTGCCAGGTGGAAGCAGGTCGGTAGTTCGAAGAGGACGAGCGGTCCGCCGCTGGCCAGATAGGCGTAGCGGCAGAGGTTGTGCATGGTCCAGACCTGCATGTTCCGGCTGCCGGTGGCGTAGCGGATGTTGACGGGGTCGCAGAGCAGCAGCCCCGCCAGATCGCTCCGCTCCAGCTCGGCGCGGAGGCGTTGCAGGCGATAGCGCCGAATGCGGGCCTCGTCGATCCTCTCCTTCGAGGCGCGTTCGCTTGGACGCCAGGTGTCGAGCATGGACCTTTCCTTGACGACGTCAGACGATCGGGGCGGTCAAGCGCACGGCGAGAAAACTTACCGGATCATGTAGATCTTGCGGACGGTCTTGGAGACGACACAGGTTCCCTGCCACCCGGCCGGGAAGAAGGCGATGCTATCGGGCGCAATCTCGATGACCTGACCGTCTTCGCCGTGATAGCTGCACCAGCCATCCAGGAAGTGGCAGAACTCGTCGCGCTCGACATGGCAGGCCCAGGTGCCGGGCGTGCAGACCCAGATCCCGCACTCGCTGGAGCCGTCTTCGTTGCGATGCAGCAGCAGGCCTGAGATCAGCGACTCTCCCTCCAGCATAGTCGGGATCGCGCCCCAGTCCTTGAGGTCGGCAACCTGGCCTGGCTTGTCGAGCTTGGCGACCGGCATGCCCCTAGGCTCCCAGCAGAGCGGTCAGGATCTTGGCCGCTTTCTCCGTTCCCTGTTGGCTTTGCATGTGCGCCTTGGTGGCGGCCAAGCGCGCCTGCATGGCTTGGTCGATCAGAAGCGTCTCGATAGCGGCCGTCAGCTCCGCTTCCGACCATTCGGAGCGATGCATTTTCAAGCCATGCCCGGTCTCCTGGACGCGCGTAGCATTGTCGTGCCCGTCCCAGACGTAGGGCATGATGAGTGCCGGCTTGCCGAAGAAGAGGCATTCGGTGAAGGAATTGTTGCCGCCGTGATGGATCACCGCATCGACCTGAGCGATGACGGAGGGCTGGGGATACCACTTGTCGAGGTGCACGTTGGCCGGCGGTGCATCGTAGTCGTCGATATGGTCGCCGACATTGACCAGCGCGCGCAAGGACATCCGGCCGAGACTGGAGATCAGCCGCTTCAAGAGATCGGTGTCGCCCGATCCTAGAGACCCGAAGGAGAGGTAAATCAGGGGCTTGTCCCGATTGGCGGCGAATCTCGGGATCTCGTAGGCGGCCTCGCTGCGCACGCAGCCCTCCAGATACTGGAAGCGTGCGGGATCGAGCGGATTGGCGCGCTTGAAGGTGACAGGCTCCGGATAGAGCAGCAGGTTCATGTGCGGCGAGGCCTCGAAGAACTGGCCCAGCGGATAGGCTGCCTCGCCGCACTCTGCGAGGAAGCGGTTGAAGTCTTCGTGTATCGGTTTCACCACGGCGTTGAAGCGCTCTTCGAAGGCCTGGAAGCAGGCCTTGTCGTGCTCGCCGCAGCCGGAAAGATGCGGTGGGATCTCGGGATCGGGAATCTCGTTCTCCGAGCAGGAGATGATGCGCACCCAGGGGCGGCCCTTCTCCTCGCAGAAGCGCTTGATCGCCGGGAAGAGGATCACGTTGTCGACGCAGACCATGTCAGGATCGAGCGCGGCCAGGGTGGCCGGTAAGGTCTTCTCGGCCCAGACGGAAGTGGAGACGATGGCCTCCCAGCAGTCCTTCACGTAGCTGTCGATCTGATCGAAGGAGCTCTTGTTGAAGTTGGGGATGTGGCCGTTGATGAAGTCGGACCAGTATTTGGCCATCTCCTCGGGCTCCATCGGCTCCGACATGGGCACCGCATACTCCTTGAAGCCATAGCCTTCGAAGACACCGGTGAAGCCCGGATCGGTCAGGAAGACGGCGCGATGGCCCAAAGCCTCGCAGGCCTGGGCGATGCCAACGGAATTCAACGCCGGCCCGAAAGCGGCCTCGGGAAAGAATGCGATGATCTTTGCGGTCATGTCCGTCCTCCTCGTCGGTAACAGTCTGTTAGTAACAGCCTCAGGGGGCTTTATCAGGCTTTCCTCAGCACGCACCGATGGTATCCTGATCGTCCGGCAGCAGGCGCGAATGCGCAGCGTCCCAGCCGAGGGTCACCGGCGCGCCTGCTTGCGGCAGCCCGTCCAGGGTTTCGATGCCCAAGCGCGCCACCAGAGGCTCGCTCAAACCCTCGACCTCCGCCTGGATCAGCACGTCGCCGCCGCGATAGCTGATCTCCTGGACCAGACCCTCGACCCGGTTCTCCTTCCTCTGGGCAGTCTGGCCAATGGCCAGTCGCTCTGGACGCACGGCCAAGGATGCCGCCGTGCCGCCAGCGATGCCCGGCGGCGGAAACCCGCGCAGCAGCCCGAGCCTGGGGTGGCGCAGGCCCTGGGCTTCAAGCTTGCCGTCGAAGAAGTTCATGCGGCCGATAAAGCCTGCAACGAAGCGGCTTGTCGGGTGCTCATAAAGGTCCTGCGGCGGGCCCAGTTGGGCGATGCGGCCGCTTTGCATCAAGGCCACACGGTCGGCCATGACCAGCGCCTCTTCCTGATCGTGCGTGACGATACAGAAGGTGATGCCGACCTCGTGCTGCAGGCGCTTTAGTTCCAGTTGCATCTGTTCGCGCAGTTGGCGGTCGAGCGCCGCCAAGGGCTCGTCCAACAGCAAGACCTTGGGGCGCTTGACCAGAGCGCGGGCCAGGGCGACACGCTGGCGCTGTCCGCCGGAGAGTTGATCCGGCTTGCGTCTGGCGAGCGCCGTCAGTCCGGCGATCTCCAGGACCTCGCCTACCCGGCGTTGAATCTCCGCTCTTGGCAAGCGCTCCATTTCCAAACCATAGGCGACATTGCCGGCGACGGTCATGTGCGGGAAGAGGGCATAGGACTGGAACATGAGGTTGACCGGACGTTGCCGCGGCCTGACGGCGGTCACGTCTTCGCCGGCGATCAGAATGCGTCCGCTATCCGGCCGCTCGAACCCCGCGATCAGGCGCAGCAGGGTGGTCTTTCCGCAGCCGGAGGGGCCCAGCAGGGCGAAGAACTCATTCTCCGCCAACGCGAGGGAGACCTGGTCGACAGCGGTCAGGCTGCCGAAGCGGCGCACCAGGCGCTCTGCGGTGACGAGCGCGCTCATGTGAAGCTCCCGCGGCGTCCACTCAGGCGCTGGGCGATCAGTACCAGGGTGAAACTGGTCAGCAGGAAGAGGGTTGCCAGCGCGTTGATCTCCGGCGTCACGCCGAAACGAATCATGGAGTAGACCTGCATCGGCAAGGTGGTCGAGGACTGCCCGGCACCGGCGGTGAAGAAGGCGATGATGAACTCGTCGATCGAGAGCGTGAAGGCCAGCAAGACGGCGGCGACCACGCCGGGCAGGATCGCCGGCAGGGTTACCCGGAAGAAGGTGATGTGGGCCGGTGCACCTAGATCCTCCGAGGCCTCGACCATGGCCCAGTCGAAGTGCTTGAGGCGCGCCCGCACCACGGCGCAGGCAAAGGCGATGTTGAAGACGACATGGCTCAAGATGATCGAGTGCAGGCCGAGTGAAAAATTCAGGATGTAGTAGAAGGACAGCAAGGCGATCGCCAGCACGATATCCGGCACGATCATCGGCGCGAAAAGCAGCGCGTCCAAGCCGGCAGAACCGCGCCTGCGCTCGACCCCGAGCGCCAGCAGGGTGCCGAGCGCCGTGGCGATCAGGGTCGAGACGCCGGCGACGATCAGGCTGTTGATCGCGGCGCGCTGTATGGCGCTGTTCTCGGCCAAGGCCTCATACCAGCGAAGCGACAGACCCGACCAGGAAGTCGGCAGGCCGGACTCGTTGAGGCTCAAGATCATCAAGAGCGCGATCGGTCCATAGAGGAAGAGGTAAACGGCTGCCAAATGCAGGGAGAGGGGCCAGGCTGTGCGCATGGGTCAGGTTGCCGCCCGCCGGCTGCTGGCGCGCCGCACGACCAAGGCCTGCCCGAAGAGCAGCAGCAGCATGATGGCGATCAACAGCATGGAAAGCGCCGCTCCGAAGGGCCAGTCTCTGGCGGTCAGGAACTGGTCGTAGATCAGGTTGCCGACCATCTGGATGCGGCCGCCACCCAGCAGGTCGGGCGTGATAAAGTTGCCGATCGAGAGCACGAAAACGAAGATCGCACCGGCTGCGACACCGGGCAGGGAAAGCGGCAGGGTGATTCTGAGAAAGCTGCGCCAGGCCGGTGCGCCCAGGTCTTCGGAGGCCTCCAGCAGGCTGCGATCCATGCGGGCCAGGGAGGCATAGACGGCCAAGACCACGAAAGGTAGATAGTTGTAGACTAGGCCGGTGGTGACTGCGCCTTGGTTATAGAGCAGCGAGAGGGGCTCTTCGCTGATTCCCCAGGCGACCAGGCTCTCGTTGACGATGCCCTTGCGGTTCAGCAGCACGATCCAGGCATAGGTGCGGATCAGGAAGTTGCTCCAGAACGGCAGCATCACCAGGACCAGCAACACGGCCTGCCAGCGCGGTCGGGCCCGGGCGATGGCATAGGCGGCCGGATAACCGATCAGGAGCGCAATGGCGGTTGCCTGCCCGGCAACCAGAGCCGACTGCCAGAGGATGGAGAGGTAGAGTGGATCGATCGCCCGCTGAAAGTTTTCCAGGGTAAAGACGTAATCGATGCCGCCGTAGATTCCGCGCTGGAAGAAGGCCAGCAGAAAGACGATCACTGCCGGCACCACCAGAAAGAGCGCCAGCCAGCCAAGGCCTGGCGCCATCGACAGCAGTGAGGCGCTGGGACGTTTCATACCGGCAAAACGAAGGCCGGAGCCGGCCGAGGGCACAGGCCCCGGCGCATCGCGATCAGTTTGCGGAGAGGACTTCTTGCACGCTGCGGGTGAAAGCGCGCTGTCCCTCGCCCAGATCCTCGACCAGTTCCAGTTGCATCAGTTCCGCCGGAGTCATGCCGAGGTTCGGGAAGGCCTCGATCAAGGCCGGATCGACCTCTGCCATGGCGGCTTCGTTGGGCACCTTGTAGAGAATGTTGGAGGCGACCCAGGAATGCACCTCGGGTCGCAGGACATAGTCGATGAAGGCGTAGGCCAGTTCCCTGTTCTCCGACGCCGCGGGCACGACCATGGTGTCGACCCAGAGGTCGGCGCCTTCTTTCGGCAGGATGAAGTTGATCTTGTCGGTCTCGGCGATGCCATAGTTGCACCAGCCGTCCCAGCCTTGCACCAAGACTGCCTCGCCGGAAACCAGCTTGGAATAGAAGGTGGTGTCGTCGTAGGCCAGCAGGCCCTCTTTGGCCTCGATCAGCAGGTCGCGCGCCTCGGCCAGTTTGTCGGGATCGGTCTCGTTGACGGAGTAGCCCAGGACGAAGAGCGCCGGCTGCATCAGCCAGCGGTCGGTTTGCAGCATGGTGATCTTGCCCTTGTCGGCCGGGCTCGGATCGAGAATGGCATTCCAGCTGTCCGGCGCTGCTTCGACCAGGTCTGCGCGGTAGCAGATGCCGGTCGTGCCCCAGGCATAGGGCGCCGAGTAGCGGTTGCCCGGGTCGTGCGGCAGCGCGCGTGCTTCCTTGTAGTAATTGGCCAGATTGGGAATCTGGGCCGGGTCGAGTTCGGCCAGCATGCCCAGCTTGTCGAGCGCCTGGGCAAAGGGACTGGACATGAAGACGACATCGTAACCTTCGCCCCGATTGGTCATGAACTTGCCCATGATCTCTTCGTTTGTGGCGTGTGGCGTGAACTCCACGTCGATGCCTTTTTCCCTGGCAAAGGATTCGAGGAGATCCGGCGGCATGTAACCGTCCCAATTGCCGACCACCAGGGTCTCGGCGGCCGCGGGCGCGGCCGATAGCAGGCAGCTCAAGGCAAAGGCTGTCGAAAGTGGCGAAATCTTGACCATGTTACCCCCATTCTGCGATTCGATTGATCTGGCTTCGACCAATCCAAAGGTGAAAAGTGAGGCCTAGCCTATCGTGACCGTCACGAAGGGGTCAAATGGCCATTTGGGAGATCCGGTCAGGAGAAAAAAGCAGGCCAGCCTCGCCTTCCGTGCCCGAGGCGCAGGGCGTTCTCGAGGGCGCGATGGGCTGCGCCCTTGTCGAGACCGATCCGGGCAGGGCGCTGCATGTCGACATCGAGCGACCGATCGACGATGAAGAGCGTCCGCTCGATACGACCGATTTCCCGCAAGGGCAGGCGCGCGCTCCTGCCAGGGGACCTCCCCCACTCCGCTCGGCCAGACCCTCGATTTCATGTCCAGCGGCAACGAAGACGGTGTGAGGTTGGTGCGAAAGCAGCCGGATTTTCCCGGTCATGCCCGTTGCACGAAGCGGTCCCCGAGGCGGTCGGGGCTTCGGGACGCTCAGGCGTCTCTTCCATGGGGACCGCGCAGGGTGTATAGTGCGGTCTATCGCGCTGGAGACAGTCGAGGCGGAACCGTCCTTCAGGGCAACGGCGATGCGGTTTGCGCCGGGGTTTGCGACCCGATGGGATCGGCCGATGCCGTTCCCGGCGTTCCTGCGCGCGGGCCTGCGCGCAGGCAAGATTGTCTTGACAGCAGAACGGCGCGGTGCCAGACAGCGGTCGGAAAGGGATTGCTGGCGTTGCGGCAGACAGGATCGCGCGTCGCGCCAGCCGCGGGTCGTGGAACGCTCCCGGCAGGGTCCCCTGTCCGCAATCGGGGTTGGAAGTGGGAGGATGACGGTATGAGGGTTGGAATCGTTACGATCTTGACGGCACTGGCGGTAAGTCTGGCCGTGCCGGTCGCGCGGGCACAGGCCGACTGCGCAAACTGGCAGGGCGGGGGTTTCTTCAAGACAGCCAGCGCTGCGGATGTGCGCGCCTGTCTGCGGGCCGGCGCCGATCCCGGTGCGCGGAACGAGGATGGCGACACCCCGCTGCACGAGGCTGCATATTGGAGCGAAGCCGCGGCGATTGCGGCGCTGCTCGCCGGCGGCGCCGATCCCGGTGCGCGGGGCGCGCTTGGCTTGAGCCCGCTGCACTGGGCTGCAGTGCCGGGCAATGCCGCGGCGATTGCGGCGCTGCTCGCCGGCGGCGCCGATCCCGGTGCGCGGGACGTGCATGGCTGGACCCCGCTGCACTTGGCTGCACAGGAGGGCCAAGCTGCCGCGATTGCGGCGCTGCTCGAAGGCGGGGCCGATCCCGGTGCGCGGGACGAGTATGGCGAGACCCCGCTGCACGCGGCTGCAGATGAGGGCGAAGCCGCCGCGATTGCGGCGCTGCTCGACGGCGGGGCCGATGCGGGTGCAAAAGACAAGGATGGCGACACCCCCTTCGACCTGATCGGACGCGACTCTCCGCTCGTTGGAACAGACGCCTACTGGCGCCTGAGGGATGCCCGGTGGGACTGAAGCCAGCCGCCCGAGGGTGTCCTGGCAAGGGGGCTTCGGGATGGAGTCAGCCAGGGGAGAGAATGACGCCCTGAGGCCTTGTTTTGCCGCCTGGACTCGCCCGTGCGGAGTGATGTGGGCCCATCCGGGCGGCGGGATCTGCGCCGGAAGCTGCCGAGGGCAGTCCGATCCGGCGCGGTTTCGGGCGGCGACTGCCCTCCCGCGATGCCTTGCGTTCCAGTAGACGAGGATGGCCAGCCGCCGCGCGGTCGCCAGGCTCCTGGCCAAGGCCAACGAGCGCCTCTGGCTCAGCCACTTCGGGCTGTCGCACGACGACGGGTCGGTCAGCTATCGCCATACTCTGCCCCTGCGCGGCACCGGCGGCATGGCCGCCGACCAGCTGGAGGACCCCGGTCGACTGCGGCGTCGGCGAGCGCGAGCGCTTCCATCCCGCCCTGCAGCTGGTCGTTCGGGGTGGACGCGACCCGGACGAGGCCCTGCAGACGGCGCTGATGGATACCGTCGGCGAGGCTTAAGGTCTTCTTCCGCACCAAGGGACTGGCCAGCCGCAAGGGCTTGATCTATCAGGAAGGCTGCGTGGGTCGGCTGGGGCAGCCGGCCCGGCTAGATCCCCGGCAGAACCTCGGGAGCGGAAGGCCATGGAAATCAGCGGCCCCTTGACTTTGATCGGCTGCGGGAAAATGGGCGGGGCCATGCTGTCCGGCTGGCTGGAACATGGATTGTCGCCGGCGCGCGTGCGTCTGGTCGAGCCCAATGCGGCAGCAATCTCCGGCTTCGTCGAACAAGGCTGTCGGCATGTCGAGACTTCGCCGGCCGATGCGCGGGTCATCGTCATTGCGGTCAAGCCGCAGATGATGACCGGGGCGCTCGGAGGACTGGGTTCGCATGTCAGCGAGGAGACGCTCTTCGTGTCGATTGCCGCCGGCGTCACCTTGGAGAGTTTCCGCCAGACCCTGGGCCCCAAGGCGCGCATCGTGCGAACCATGCCCAACACGCCGGCCTCGGTGCGGCGCAGCATGACGGTGATGGTGGCCGGTCCGGATGTTGGCGCAGAGGATCGGACCCTGGCCGAATCCCTGCTCTCTGCCGTCGGCGAGACCGCCTGGGTCGACGACGAAGCCCTGCTGGATCCGGTGACGGCACTTTCGGGCGGCGGTCCGGCCTATGTCTTCCTCCTGGCCGAGGTTCTGGCCAAGGCGGGAATCGCCGCCGGCTTGCCGGAGGCGCTGTCGCAGCGTCTGGCCCGGGCCACAGTGGCGGGATCGGGTGAGCTCCTGAACCAGGCCGAGCAGAGCCCGGCGATCCTGCGCCAGAACGTGACCAGCCCGGGCGGCACGACGCTTGAGGCGCTGAAGGTCCTGATGGCCGACGAAGGGCTGCAGCCGCTGATGAACAGGGCCATTGCCGCCGCCACCGCGCGCAGCCGGGAATTGGGAGGCTAGATGCAGCTGAAGGCCAGTGCCGCGCGCGTGCAGAAGGCCTTGGACAAGGCCGGCCTGACCCTCTCGGTGCGTGAGTTTCCCGCCTCGACCCGCACTGCAGCCGATGCGGCCACGGCCATCGGCTGCGAGGTCGCAGCCATTGCCAAGTCCCTGATCTTTCGCGCAAAGGAGAGCGATCGGCCGGTGCTGGTGGTCGCCAGCGGGGTCAATCGCGTCGACGAGAAGCGCATCGCCAGGCATCTCGGCGAAAGGCTGGGGCGTGCCGACGCCGCCTTCGTGCGCGAAAAGACCGGCTTTTCCATCGGCGGCGTGCCGCCCTGCGGTCACACCACGCCACCGCTGGTTTTCTTGGACGAGGACCTCTTCGCACTCGAAGAAATCTGGGCTGCGGCCGGAACCCCCAATGCCGTCTTTCGGCTCACGCCGCCCGCGCTCAAAGCGCTGACCCGAGGAGCGGTCGTTCGCGTCAAACCAGGCGAGAACGTGGACTAGGAGGACGTTCGCCAACAGCAGCTTGTCAGCGCTCGCGTGGGCGCGGTGCGGACTGAGATGCAGGGAGCCAAGATGCAGATCGCACCTGTCACCGAAGCACTGGGGGCTCACGTCACCGCAATCGATCTTGCCAGCGCCGGCCCCGCGAACTGGACGCGTTGCGGGACGCGCTCGACACCCACCTGGTGCTTTACCTGCCGGACCAGAGTCCGGATCGTTTCCAGCTCTCACGCGTCGGGCGCCATTTCGGGCCGCCGTTCCTGCATCCGCTCGTCAACAACGGCTTCGCGGACTGTCCCGGGGGTCTGGAACTGCTGCGCAATCCGGAAGACAGTGTCTCCTTCGGCGGCAGCAGCCGGCATGCCGACGTGACCTGGATGACGCCGAGCGGCCATGTCTCGACTCTGCATGGAATCGAGATTCCCGAGGTCGGCGGCGACACCGCCTGCGCAAGCACGATCGCTGCCTTCGAGGCCCTCTCGCCGGCGATGCAGGAGATGCTGCGCGGCCTCCAAGCCCGACACTGCCATCCATTGGTACGAGCGACGCGAGGACCCTGAGTGGTGCATCACCGAACCCCTCGTGCGGCACCATCCGAAGACCGGCCGCGAGGGCTTGTACGTGACCCGCATGTTCACCAGCCGGCTGGTCGGTATGACCCTGGAAGAGAGCGCGCGTCTTTTGGAGTTCCTTTTCGACCGCAACGCACGACATGATTTCACCTGCCGTTTTCGCTGGCGTTCCGGCGGTGTCATCCTTTGGGACAATCGTTTCGCCCTGCACTACCCGATCAACGATCTCTTCGGGCAGCGCCGACGCATGATCCGCACGACCAGCCTGGAGGCAGCGTAACATCGGCATGGCAAGCTGGCGCCCAGAGCAGCTTCGCCTCGCTTGCTCTCGTCTACAATGCTCTATGCAGTTGCTTGAACAAGCAAATCGTCGTCGCTGACGAGTCCATCAGCTCGGGTTTTGCTCTAGAAAGAGGAGAGCGTTGCGACGCCGGCGACGATTACCAGGATCGCCAGCCACTGTGCCCTGCCAATCGGCTCGCGCAGGAAGACCCAGGCCAGGACGACCGGCACGACGCAGAAGGTGGACGCGACGACCACCGCACCGTGCGCGTCTTCAGCGACACGACTTCCGGCCAGCAGGGCGAGATAGGCGCCGCCGTCGATCGAGCCTTGGAAAAGCAAGACCGGCCACCAATGCAAGGGAATGGGTCGGCGCAGCGACGGCAGCAGCAGCAGAGTCCCCAAGGTCGCGAAGACACCGAACAGGCGGATCGAAAGCAGCACCTGCATCTCGCCGAAACGCGGTCCCGCCGCCTGCAAAGCGGCAATGCCGACAGCGAAGCCGAAGGACGCCAAGAGAGCGATCAGGATGGTCGGAGGGACGCCGCCGCGCTGATGCTGATCCTTGACCTCGCCGGCGCTTCCCAGGCGTGCGACCGCGACGACCCCGGCCATCACGGCGAGCATCGCCACCCACTGGATCGGGCTGGGCATGATCCCATCGATCAGCGCGAAGGTCAGGCTCCAAACCGGGTAGGCAGCGACGATTGGTGCCACCAGAGAAACCGGTCCGCGCATCATGCCGAGATAGAGCAACACGGTCGCCAAAACGATCGCGACGCAGGTCGTCAGCAAGGCTGGCCAGCCCTCGCTTGGGAAGCGCAGTTCCAGTCCTTCCGCCCAGGCATAGGCGGCCAAGAGCAGGAAACTGCTGCTCATCACCCCGGCCATGGCGGTGGCGACCCCGACCCGCCGGCCGGTGAAGCGCGACAGAAAATCGCCGGTGCCCCATCCGATCGCCGTCAGAAGGCCCCAGAGTGCTGCTGGCATAACCTCTCCCCCTCTTCTCCTCGCCTCGTGCTTTAGCATGGCAAGCCAACGCAGAGGGGCCTAGATTGAGCGGAGCAGAAGCAGAACGAGGCCAAGCATGAGCGAAGAGAGCCGAATGGTGCTGATGGACAGCGCGCAGGAGGCGATGCGCAATCACTTTCTGGGCTGGCAGTGTCGCATCAGGCAGTACGCCATGCGCGACCATGGCGGCCGGCCGAGCGAAGGCATGCGCCCCTGGGTCACCCCCGAGGGACATGAGGAAAGCCTGGGTCGCATCATCGTGCTTCTGAACAAGCTGGAGCCCGAGGAGCTGACCGCCCAGTTTCGCCACACCTATCGGCGCACGCAAGATCCGCTGATGCGTCTGGAAGACGTGATGAGGACGCTGCAGGGGACCTACTATCAGAGATCCCGCGGCTTCAGCGACACCATCACCGCCCGCTTCGGGCCGGGCGCGGAGACCACAGCCCAGTTGGTGCATCTGGGCAAGGCACGGCTCGACTTCCAGGAAGGTCGACAGAGCTATCGCCTGCCCTGCGATGTGCGGCTGCTGGGCGAGAACGAGCCCTTTTGGCAGGCCACCTATTGGCATAACGCGCTGTTCAACCCGAACCTTCCGGGCGGCGTGAAGATCCTGGCCTTTCTACCCGACTGGGCACACGCCAGCGCCGAACCGCCGGTTCGCGGTTAGAGCCTTCTGAATCTCCGGCAGCCTCACAGGACAGTGGAACGCAGGGCCTTTTCCATCTCGCCGGCGACACGCGTGGTGGCTGCTCCCCGCGCAGAAGAGAGGCGCGTGGCGGGTAAAGGCGGAAAGCCCTCGTCGGCGGCAAGGATGGTGAAACCCTCGTCGATCGCACTTCGAGCCAGAAAGCCCACGGCCAAGCCGGCAGCGATCGCCGCCTTGACGCTGGTGAAGTTCTGGCCGAGGTAGGCCAGCCGCCAAGCGATCCCGGCCCGGTCCAAGGCTGCGGTCGCCTGCTCGCGCCAGGGATGGTCGCGGTCGTATAGAGCAATCTGCAGGAGCGTCGCGTTGCGCTCGAAGCCCGGTCCGGCCACCCGGTGGGTCGGTTCGGAGAATAAGGGTCCCTGCCCCTCCAGCGGGGCCGCCGAATAGATCGTCAGATCCAAGTCGCCGCGCGCAATCGCGGTCGGAAATCCGGCGGTACAGCCCGAGCGCACGAAGATTTCGACTTCACGATGACGCTGATAAAAGTTGGCCAGGGCGCTTTGGAAGAAGGTCTCGTTGTAGTCGCCCGGGATGCCCAGGCGGAACGACCCCGAAGGGGATCCTGGAAGAAATGCCCGACCCGATCGATCTCGGCCAGAGCGCGGCGCGCAGCCGGAAGCAGCGGCCCTGCCGGCCTGCCGGCCGGAACTCCGCAGCATCGGGCCGCAGATCTGGCCCCTCCTTGCGGTCTCCTGCGCCGGCGCCGCAGTCGGCTCGCTGTTGCTGCTGGTCAGCGACGAGGCCCTCTTCGCTTTCCTGATCCCCTACCTGGTGTTGGCGGCGACCCTGCTTTATCTCTTCGCCGATCGCCTGCGCGACTCTCTAAACTGTGGGGCTTCGGCAGAGATTCGGGAGGGAGCCGCCAGCTGCCGCGGATGATCCTCTTCGGCTTTTCGATTTATGGCGGCTACTTCAGTGCCGGTGCCGGGATCACCATCTTGGCGACCCTGCAAATCCTGAGCTTTCGAAACTATCACCTAGCCAACAGGCTGAAGAACCTGCTGGTCACCGCGCTCGCCCTCTGCGGCATCGTCATCTATGGGACAAGTGACGCCATCGCTTGGCCCGAGGCCTTGACCATGATGCTGGGCAGTGCCGCCGGTGGCTATTGCGGCGGCCGCCTGGGTCGCAAGATCAACGCCGAGGCTCTGCGAGCCGTGGTGATCGCCTTCGGCTTCCTGCTCTCGGGATATTATTTCTACAGCTACGCTTAGCGCCCGCGCGGAGCTGCGGCAAGATCCTTCGATGACCAGGCAACGCAGCGACTATTGCGACGAGGCCGGCGGTTGGAGCCTCTGGCGACGTTCCCCGCGTCGCGAGTTGCTGCCCTTCGTGCACGAGATTCAGGGCTACAGAGAAAGCGGTGGCCTGCGCTTGGTTCGGGACGAACGGCCGAACGGCTTGCTACCGCTCATTCTGCTGCTGGAGTCCGGCTTCGAGCTGGCCGATGAGGGGCACCCGGGGGGATGGCGAGGCCTGGATCGCAGCTTTATCGCCGGCGTGCACGGCCACCCGGCCCGGGTTGCGTCCGGCGGTTCGGCGGTCTGCCCGCAGGTGAACTCCACACCCTTGGGCGCGCGGCGCTTTCTTCGTCACGACCTCGACGGTTTGACCGACTAGGTCATCGCATGGGATGAGATGATGCCGGTTGCGACCCGATCCTGAGATGCGCAGCACGCCGACAGCCGCTCCTGGGAGGCACGCTTCGACCTGCTTGAGGATCGCTTGGCCGAGCGGATCTGGCGCCAGCCCGCGGGTGACCCACGGGTGGCGGCCGCCTACTTCGCGATTGAGCGAAGCGGCGGCTCGCTGGCGATCTCGACTCTGGCACGGCAACTGGATCTCAGCCGCAAGCATCTGAACAGCCTGTTCAAACGCGAGACCGGGCTCTCGCCCAAAGGCTTCGCCCGCACCATACGGTTCGCGGCGGCAGTCGAGCGGCTGTCTTTGCCGCAGGGGACCGGGCTCAGCTTGGCAGCACTGGCGGCCGACTGCGGCTATGCCGACCAAGCCCACTTCAGTCGCGACTTCAAGAGCTTCGCCGGCGAGACGCCGCAGGCATTGCGCCGCCGCATGCTACCGAACAGCCACCGCATCCTGGCCCTGCCGGAGCAATGAGGTAACGAAGCTTCTAGACGAAACCGGTGGTGGGCGGTAGACTGACGACACGATCAAGGCAAAGGAGAAGATTGCATGAGCAGCAAGGTTATCCCTGGCTTTCGCTATGCCGACGCACCGGCCATGCTGGACTGGCTTTGCTCCGTTTTCGGTTTTCAGCGCCACTTGGTGGTCGAGGACGGCAAGGGCGGCATCAAGCACGCGGAGCTCACACTGGACGATGGCATGATCATGCTGGGAAGCGTCCGCGACGACACCTTCGGCACCATGCAAAGCACGGCCCAGGCGCTGGGCGGCAACAGCCAAAGCCCCTATCTCGTCGTCGCCGACGTCGATGCCGTCGCGACGCGGGCCCGCGCAGCCGATGCGGAGATTGTGCGCGAACCGCAGGATGAGGGCTATGGCGGCCGCGGCTGCTCACTCAAGGACCCCGAGGGCTACCTCTGGAACATTGGCAGCTACGACCCCTGGGCAAGCGAGGCCGTTGAGACCTAGAGCGGCAAGGTCAGATGCTTGACGCCCTGGTAGGCGCTGAGGCCCCAGGGTCCCAGATCTCGGCCGATACCGCTGCCCTTGAAGCCACCCCAGGCAGAGCCCGGATAGACGATCTGGGGCGTATTGATCCAGATCTGACCGCCGTCGATACGGGCCGCGGCCGCCTCGGCACGCTCCGGATTAACCGAGACGATCGAGGCCACCAAGCCATAAGCAGAGTCCTCGGCAAGCGCGAAGGCCTCCTCGTCACTGCGGAAGCTCCGCGTGGCTAGGACGGGACCAAAGATCTCCTCCTGTCAGATCGGGTGCTCCGAGAGTACGTCGCGATAGATCGTGGGCGCTGGGAAGTTGCCCTCACGCTCCAGCCGTTCGCCGCCGGCGATACAGTCCAGACCATCAGCTCTAGCTTGGGAAAGTGTCGCCGAGACCTTGTCGAATTGCGCCTTCGTCGTCATCGGTTCCGGCGAGGAAGGGGCTCTCGACACGCAAGGCGGACGTGCGCTCGGGCAAAGCGCCCCAGCACGGCATCGGCAATCTTCGCATCGACAAGCAAGCGCGAGGGCGCCGAACGCATCTGACCGCAGTTGAAGAAAATTCCGCCAAGGATGCAGTCGACTGCCGTCTCGATATCGGCATCCTCGAAGACGACGATGGGCGACTTGCCGCCGAGTTCCAGGGCAATCGGCAGCCAGCGCTCGCTCACGGCTGCCATGATCCGCGCCCCGATCATGTTGGGCCCGGGAAGGAAATCTTGGCGAAATGAGGATTGGCAGTCAGGGCCACGCCGACCTCAGCCGCACCGGTAACGATGTTCAGCACAGCGGGCGGCAGACCGATCTCCAACGCGATATCGGCATAGACCAGCTCGACCAACGGGCGTTATCTCCGAGGTCTTCATGATCAGGCTGCAGACTGCCGCGAGCGCCGGAGCGACCTTCCAGGCACTGGTCACCAAGGGAAAGTTCCAAGGCACGATCATGCCCACCGGGCCGATCGGCTCCAGGCGGGTCTTGCCGTGATGGAGGCCGCCAGCAAGAACTGCCGGCTGCCCCTGGCGCCGATCCAGACCCTCACCGAGATCGGCATAGTACTCGAAAATGGCGATGGCATCGCCGAGGCCAATCTCGGCCTCGCCGCAGGGCTTGCCGCCGTTGGTCATCTGGAGCTGCACCAAGGCCTCGCGGCGCGCCCTCAGTCCTGCCGCGAACTTGCGCAGGTAGCTCGTCCACTCGGCGCTGGGGCATCGTCGCCAAGCTGGATAGGCGCGCGCGGCCGCCGCTCGAGCCACGTCCGCCGGATTGGCCGTAGCGATTTCGGCGAAGGGCAAGCCGCGCGAGAGAGCAATGACTTGCAATCGCGCGCTCCCGCCGCCTTTTTGCCATTCGCCATCTGCAAACACACAGCAGTCCCGCTCGATCAGACGTTCAAAGCTCATTACGCGCCCCTTTCCTTGCAAGGTGCCTGGATAGGATCCGATGGTCCGCGCGTGCACCATCAAGAGCTGCAGTACTTTGGAAACGACTTTTTTCGAGGTGAAAGATATGCGGTCCACCAGGCCAATTACAAAATCGCGCTACCGATCAGCTCTTTGAAGAAATCATCTACTGAAAGCCATTCAATTGGAGCGAACTGCACGAACTCCGTCCCGACTTTTGCATCGATCCAGATCGATGTATTGCTTCGAAACTTCGGAATTTTGCCCGAACGGCGCTCGCAGCAGTCTGCAGGGATCGAAGACGCAGAGCCGTCCGAAGAGACGGCGACCCGGCACATGCGAGGGAGAGAAACATGCAAGAAGCTTATGCCGATGGCCAATGGGTCATCGTCGGCCTGGCGGTCTACATGATCGGACTGCTGGCGATTGGGTGGTGGGCCTCAAAAAGGGTTGGCAACGAGACGGATTTCCTGGTCGCCGGTCGCCGCCTCGGCATCCCCTTGACCATCGGTGCGCTGGTCGCGACCTGGTACGGCGCCGGCACCACGATGGGGGCCGCCGGGGCCGCCTACCTCTTCGGAACCCAAGGCGTGGTGTTCGATCCCTATGGCGCAGCCCTTTGTCTGCTGCTCATCGGTCTCGTGTTCGGCCGTGTGGTCCGGCGCAGCAGGTACATGACCCTCGTCGACTATTTCAAGAGCCGCTACAACGGACCGGCCGCAACGATCGCCGGCCTGGTCATGGTCATCGCCGAGATGGGCTGGATCGGCGCTCTGTTGGTAGGTTTCGGATCGATCATCCAGTTCTTCACCGGGATACCCTTGGGATGGGGTATCGGCGTCTCTACCATGGTTCTCGTCGTCTACACCTTCCTCGGCGGCATGTATGCCATCACCTTGACCGATGCTCTGCAAATGGCGGTGATCACGATCAGCATGGTGGCGATCCTGATGATCGTCATGTCGCTGCCCGAGGTCGGCGGCTGGGGCTACATCTTCGCCAACGACCCGGCCAACAACTGGATGGGCATCAACCAGTGGGACTTCTTCCCGACATCCGAGTCCGGCGCCGACCCGGAGCTCGGCAACGCCGGCTTCAACTACTACACCGGTCACATGGGCTGGTTCTACTGGCTGGCGGCCATCATGGCCATCGGCGTGGGCTCACTCTCCGCCCAGGATGTCAATCAGCGCCTGATGTCGGCCCGGGACGAGAACGCCAGCGTCTATGCCGCCATCGCCAGTGCCTTCATCTACCTGATCATGGGCTTCATCCCCGTGGTCCTCGGCATGGCCGCCTTCAAGCTCTTTCCCGACCTCTCGCTGGAGGACGTGCAGAACAAGATGCTGTTGATCATGGCCGCCAAGTATCTGCCGGTCATCGTCGTCATCGTCTTCGTCTGCGGCCTGGTCGCCGCCCTGATGTCCAGCGCGGCGGCAGCCACCCTGGCCGCGGCCTCGATCATCGGCCACAACGGCGGCAAGCTCTTCGTGCCGGACATGAGCGCCAAGCGTTCGCTCATGCTGACCCGCCTCTTCATCCCCATCGTCGCCGGCGTGGCGCTGCTCTTGGCGCTGGAGTTCGAGACCATCTACCACCTGATGGTGGTCTCCTGGTCGCTGCTGCTGATCTCCATCTTCGTGCCCTATGCTTGCGGCTTCTTCTGGAAGACGGCCAACAGCTCGGGTGCCTTGGCGGCGATGATCAGCGGCTTTGCCGGCTGGCTGATCGGCTACTTCGTCTACCTGCCGGCAACGATGGAGGCCAACACCAACGTCGTACCGGGGGTCGAGGGTGTCTACTTCGAGTGGGCACGCTGGGACGCGCTTTACATCTCCTCGGTCTGGGGCGTCATCGCCTCGCTGGCGGCCATGGTGACGGTGTCGCTGCTGACCCAGAAGCGCGATACCCCCAACCCCCTGTTGGATGCCGAGGGCAATCCTTTGGACATTCGCGGTTGGTTTGGCCTGTCACGCGGTCGTCGAGAGATCGCGCCGGCGGAATAGACCGCAGACCGCGCGCGGCCAACCTCCGGCTCGGTGCCTGCCGGGCTGGAGGGCGCTGCGAAATAGAGGTAACCTGAAAAAGTCACCCTGGCCGGCTCTCGAAGCAATCGGTTCGGACGATCGGCAAAGCGAGTGGAGAACGGGCAGATGGGACAGCAGGAATTGGCACAGCGCGCCCTGAAGGAGGTCACCCTCTTTCCCTTCTGGTTGGATAACGAGGCTGCGCCCAAGGCCGAACAGCATCTCATCGGCAAGACCGAATGCGACCTTTTGGTGGTCGGCGGCGGCTTTACCGGCCTCTGGGCCGCGATCCAGGCCAAGGAGCAGACCCCCGGGCGTGACGTGGTGCTGATCGAAGCCGGCAAGGTCGCCTATGGTGCCTCTGGCCGTCCGGGTGGGATTCTCTCCACCTCGATCATGCATGGCCTGTCCAACGCGATTGCGATCTTCCCCAAGGATCTGGAGGTGCTGGAGCGCCTGGGGCATGAAAACGCCGAAGCCTTCCTCGCCACCCTGGAGCGCTACGACATCGACTGCCATGCCGAGTGGGGCGGCGAGCTCACCGTCTCCGTCAGCCCCGAACTATCGGAAAGGCTGCAAATCGAGTATGACCTGCATCTGCAACATGGCCACGAGGCCATCCTTTTGAATGCTGAGGAAACCCGAGCGGAGATAGCGTCTCCGCTCTACTGCGGCGCCATATGGAACAAGAAGGCGAGCGGCACCGTACACCCGGCCCGTCTGGCTTGGGGGCTGAAGAAGGCCGCGATCGCGCTTGGCATTCGCCTCTTCGAAATGACGTCGATGTCGCGGATCGAGGAGGAAGGCCCGACCTTGCGGGTCATCACCCACCACGGCCAGATCCGCACCCCCAAGGTCCTGCTGGCAACCAATGCCTTTGCCGCCGGGCACAGCAAGATACGCAGCCGCGTCGCCGCCATCCGCGACCGCATCGTGATGACCGAGCCGCTCTCCGACGAGCAGCTGGGCCGCATCGGCTGGAAGCATCGCCAAGGCGTCTACGACACCCGCACGCAACTCAACTACTCCCGCCTGACGAAAGACAATCGGATCCTCTTCGGCGGGCGTCTGGGCTACTTCTACGGCGACAACACCGATCCGGCATCGGACCGGGAATCCTCCGCGGTGTTCGAGCGCCTCGGCGGCGCCTTCTTCGATACCTTTCCCCAGTTGGAGGATCTGCGCTTCACCCACGCCTGGAGCGGGCCGATCGCGCTGACCACGCGGATGGCCGTCCACTTCCAACGCTACCATGGCAACAAGGCGGTCTACGCCGGCGGCTACTCCGGGTTCGGGATCTCCGGCAGTCGCTTCGGCGGGCGCATCGCTTTGGCCATTCTGGATGGGCGAGGCGATGCGGAGTTAAAGATGGATTTTGCCACCACCTTACCCAATTGGATCCCGCCCGAGCCCTTCCGTTACCTGGGCGCGAAGATCACCATGTACGCTCTGGACAGCCTGGATGAGAAAGGCGGCTGGCGCCACCTCTGGCTACGTCTGGTCAGGGCTTTGGGCTTCCCGCTGTCCTAACCGAAGCTCCACCCGACAAGGGAGAACGACGATGCCGAACCAACCCTTGAGCGGCAACGCAATGCCCCGCTTTGCCGGCCCCGCGACGATGATGCGCCTCCCGATCCAGGCCAACGCCGCCGGCCTGGACGCCTGTTTCCTCGGCGTCCCGATCGATATCGGCACCTCGCATCGCTCCGGCGCCCGCTTCGGCCCGCGGCAAGTGCGCGCCGAGAGCGCCATGCTGCGGCCCTACAACATGGCGACCCGGGCAGCGCCCTTCGACCGGATGCAGGTGGCCGATCTCGGCGACATCGCGGTCAATACCTTCAACCTGCCGAAGAACGTGGCGATCATCGAACAGGCCCTGCAGGCGATCCTGGCCGAGGGCACGATCCCCCTCTCCATCGGCGGCGATCACACCATCGTCTATCCGATCCTGCGCGCCGTAGCCGAACGCCACGGGCCGGTCGGCCTCATTCATGTCGACGCCCATGCCGACGTGAACGACGATATGTTCGGCGAGGCGATCACCCATGGCAGCCCGATTCGCCGGGCACTGGAGGACGGCTGCCTCGACGCCAAGCGCGTGGTCCAGATCGGCTTGCGCGGCACCGGCTACTCCGTTGGCGACTTCGACTGGTGCCGCGAGCAGGGCTTCCGGGTCGTGCAGGCCGAAGAGTGCTGGCACAAGTCTCTGGCACCCTTGATGGCCGAGGTCCGCGAGCAGATGGGCGATGGTCCGGTCTACATCACCTTCGACATCGATGGCCTGGATCCGGCCTTTGCGCCGGGAACCGGCACCCTGGAGGTCGGCGGTCTCACCACCATTCAAGGCCTGGAGATCATCCGCGGCGCGGCCGGCCTCAACGTCGTCGGCGGTGATCTGGTGGAGATCTCTCCGCCTTACGACCCGATGGGTGCAACCGCCCTGCTCGGCGCCAATCTGCTCTACGAGATGCTCTGCGTCCTGCCCTAAGCCTGATTCTCTCGGTGCGCATCGACGACCGCTGTACGCACCGCCGAGATGACCGGGTTGGAGGTGGCGTCGGCGCGCGTGATGACGCGGAAATCCAGGCGCAGGCTGTGTTTGCGCGGACGTACCAGCCGCATGGCGCCGCTCTCCAGCCAGTGCTCGGCGAAGTGCTTCGGCAGGTAGCCGATGTGGGTTCCGGCAAGTATGAAGTGGGCGATGCCCTCCATATGATAGGCCACGGCGGTGGAGAGCGGCGGAACTGCAAAGGGAAAGCTCTTCGGCATGCGATAGCCGCGCCGCACCCAGTCCGCATTCTCCAGATCCTCGTCTTCGATGTCGTGCGGAGCCCTGTCATAGAGAGCATGGCCACGGCCGCAGCAGATGACCTGTTGCTCTTCGAAAATGCTTTCATGCGACAGGCCCGTCAGTTCCGAGGCGATCCAGGAGACACCGATATCCGCCTCACGTCGCAGCACCGCGTTCTCGAGCTGCCCGGCCGGCAGCTGATGAATATCGAAGCGGAGCAAGGGCTGTTCGTTGCGCAGGGCGGCCAGGGCGGCGTTCAGATGCAGCTGTGGATTGAGGACGATATTGTCCAGAACCACGATCCTCACCGTGCCGATCAGCTTGCCTTTCACCTCTTCCACCGAGGTCACGAACTGACCAACGTCGCGGAACAGACGATAGGCCGCGGCCAAAACCACCTCGCCTTCCGCGGTCAGGGCAAAGCCGCTTCGGCCGCGCTCACAGAGGCGCAGGCCCAGGCGCGTTTCCAGGTTGGAAATCTGCGTGCTGATGGTCGAGGGCGCCACATTCAGCCGGTCCTGAGCCGCTGCGATACCGGCGCACTCCGCCACGGCAGAAAACACGCGCAACAGATGCAGATCGGCATCGCGGACGTTCTTCAGCACAGCGTCGTTTCCCAAGCCTCGCCTGGGCAAAGACTAGCACAGTGGCGAGGCCTGTCATCTAAGCTTCAGGGTCTTGCGGCAATCGCGACACCCCTGCGGCGTCCTCCAAGCGATAGGCCTCGATCGGAATTTGCCGCCCCTTTACGGCTATGGCTCCAACCGCTTGGAACTCTCTCGGAGTATTGGCTGCTTGCCAAGTGGTGCTGCAAATCAGCAAGCGGCTCAAGATCTGCTTGTTGGCCTCTTCCAAGCGTTGGGCGATGTTGAACGTGTCGCCGTAGACCGTGTAGCTGCGTTGACCACCGCCGATGCTACCCGCAGCCAAGGGACCGCTGGCGAGGCCGATGCGTCGTTTGAATTCTGCCTGGTCGTAGCGGGCGCTGCTAGAGCAGATCCACCAATCACTGAATCGATTGTGATGTGACGGAATGATGCAAGTCTGATTGAAGGTCTCCAGACAAGGAGTTCCTGGATGGGACGAGCATTGAATGGCGATCTGCGGGTTCGTATTTTGAAGGCATCGCAGGCGGGCCTGTCGGCGCGTGGTGCGGCGGCGCGGTTCGGTGTGGCGCCATCGACCGCGATCCGCTGGATATCGCGAGCCAAAGTCGGTGAGGGTGGAGCCGCGACCGACCGGTCGTCGACGCGGGTCGAGCCTTGGTGGGCATGAAGGCTTCATCGTGGGCGTGATTGAGACTGACAAGGACATCGCGCTCAATGAGATGGTGGTGCGCCTCGCGGACGAGCGCGACGTCCGGATTGGCCGGAGCGCGCTGAACGACTGGTTGCGCGGGTGCGGCTTCACGTACAAAAAAACCGCGCACGCATTGGAGCAGGAGCGGCCGGAGGTCTTGAGAAAGCGCCAAGCCTGGTTTGACAGCCAACTCGACTTCGATCCGGCCAGGCCGGTCTTCATCGACGAGACGGGCCTGTCGACGAAGATGGCGCGGCTGCCTGGGCGTTCCAGGCGGGGCGAGCGCTGTCGCGCGGGCACCCCCCACGGGCATTGGAAGACAACCACCTTTTACCGGCGCACAAGGCCGCCGGCGTCCACCAGGCCATCGAGGCCACAGGCGCCACCCTCACATATCTGCCGCCCTACAGTCCCGACTTCAACCCAATCGAGATGGCATTCGCCAAGCTCAAATCACCGATCCGCGCAAAGACCGAAAGAACCTTCAGCACCCTCTGGAATACCGTGGGCGACATCATCGGTCTGTTCGAGCCGCAAGAGTGCGCAAACGATTTCGCACCAGCAGGCTATGACCCTTCATAAAATGAATGTGCTCTAGTATGGGAATTTTCGCCGGCCTCCTCATGAGCAGGCCGGTCAGCCATGCCGAAATCGCGGGGCGGAAAATGCGTTGACATGAAGTGCGATGTAAGTAAGTTTTTCCTTACTGGTGCGTCGAGGGTGGCGCAATGACAATAAGGAGTGCTTTGGGTGTCGGTCGATCGAACGCAAGAGTCCCCGAATGTGGCGAGCGTCACGGTGAACGGTGTGGTCGTTCCGGCTGTTGGTGAGGGGACGACGCTCTTGAACTTGCTGCGTGAGGATCTCGATCTGACCGGTGCCAAGAAGGCCTGCGACAATGGAGAGTGCGGCAGCTGCATCGTCTTGATGAACGGCAAGCCGACGAAATCCTGCCTGCTGCCTGCGGAGCGCGCGGCCGGCAAGGAGGTGGTGACCATCGAAGGCCTGGCACCGGAGGGTTACGACCTCCAGCCCGGCCAAGATCTCTCGGTCCTGCACCCGATCCAGCAGGCCTTCCTGGAGAAGGGAGCGACGCAGTGCGGCTTCTGCATCCCCGGCATGATCCTTAAGACCTACACTTTGCTGCGGAGCAAGCCGAACCCGACGCGCAACGATGTGGTGAAGAGCCTGTCCAAGAACCTCTGCCGCTGCACCGGCTACACAAAAATTCTAGAAGCGGTGGACTATGCGGCGGAGTTGATCGCCGAACAGCGGACGGCGGCCGGGCCCGACAAGGCCGAGGGCGCCACGGTCGGCGTCAGCGTCGCCCGCCTGGATAGCCCGGGAACGGTGACCGGTGCTGCCAAGTACGGCGCCGACCTGAAGATGCCGGGCATGCTGCACGGCAAGCTACTGCGCTCCGAACATCACCATGCCCGCATCCTCTCGATCGACACCTCGGCGGCGGAGGCGATGGCCGGCGTGGTCACAGTGGTGACGGCCGACGATATCCCGGGAACGCCCTTCCTGCCGAACTGTCAGCCACAGGTCTATGTCTTCCCCCGCGACCGCATTCGCTTCAAGGGCGAGGCGCTTTGCGGCGTCGTCGCCGTCTCCGAGGCTATTGCCGAGGCGGCCCTGGAACGAATCGCCGTCGAGGTCGAGGTCTTGCCGCATGCCTTCGAGGTTGCCGAGGCCCGCCACCCCGATGCCGTGCCGTTGTTCGATCATTCTCCGCGCGTGTCGCAGCCCGAGGAGGTCTCCTGCGGCGACATCGAGGCCGCTTTTGCCCGGGCCGATGTCATCATCGAGAACGACTACACCGTGCCGGCGCGCGAGCATGCGGCGATGGAGCCGGAATCGGCATTGGCCTACGAGGAAGACTGCAAGCTGATCATCCGTACCGGCCTCTATCACGCCTTCGTCCAGGGTACCGAATCGATCGCCAACAATCTGGCGATGGAGAAGGATGACGTGCGCATCGCCTCGCCCTGCATGGGCGGCAACTTCGGTACTCGCGGCGATACCCTGATTGCCGTTGCCGCCGGGGTGATGAGCAAGAAGACAGGGCGTCCAGTCCGCATCGTCTTCTCGCGGGCGGAATCGATCCTGGGCTCCTGCAAGGCACCGGCGGTCGACATTCGCTATCGCACCGGGGCGACCAGGGATGGGCGTATCGTCGCTGTCGACGTCGAGGTGCTGCATGGGGCGGGCAGCTGGGCGCCCTTCCTGATCGACAAGACCACACAAGGCGTGGAGCTCTGCTTCTACGAGACCCTGGGCGCCCTGCTGTCGCATGCGACCGGGCCCTACCACATCGAGAATGTGCGGGCCCGCGCCTGGGATGTGCTGACCAATGCGCCGCGCTACGTGCCTCTGCGCGGCACCAATGCGAACTATCTGCCGTTGGCCTACGAGAGCCAGATCGACCTGATCGCCAATCATCTGGGCCTCGATCCCATCGAGGTGCGCCTGAAGAACGCCATACGGCTGGGCGACAAGACCCACTTCGGACAGGATCTGAGCGAGCATGTCTCCATGGCCCGCGAGTTGGAAATCCTGAAACCTCACTATCAGGCGGCACGGGACCGCTTGGCGCGGCGGCGGAGCGAGGCCGAGGCACCCTGGCGCCCCGGTCTCGGCGTCGGTGCCGGCTGGCGCAACATTGGCTACTTCAAGTCGACGATCACCGCCGGGGCCGAGCTGGACCCGGATGGCAAGGTCCATGTCATGGCCGGAACCGTAGAGCAAGGGCAAGGGCCGACGACGCAGTTTGCGCAGATTGCCGCCGACGTGATCGGCGCGACGATGAGCCAGATGCGGGTGACCCTGGGCGATACCGGCGCGGCCCCCTATCCGGTGCCGACCTTCAGCTCGATCACCACGGTCGGCACCGGCAAGGCGGTGCAACTGGCGACCGAGAAGCTGCGCGACAAGATCCTGGAAGCAGCCGCAGAGCTGCTGCAGGGCCGGGTCGAGCAGATCGAGATTGTCGAGGAGCGTGCCATCGTCGCCGACGATCCGGACCGCCATGTCTCGCTCTCGGAGATTGCTCAGCACTTTCACCAGACCGGTCGCACCAGTCTGTCCGAGGCCGAGGTCAAGTGGAGCGGCGAGGCGCCGACCATCCTCTATGGCTACAATGCCGGGCTGATCGAACTGGATGTCAACACCGAGACGGGCCAGGTGCGCCTGTTGAACCATGTGAACGTCACCGATCCCGGCACTCGGATCAATCCGCTGGCCGTCGACGGCCAGATCGACGGTGCCATCGCCTTCGGCGTCGGCTTCGCGCTCAGCGAGCGCTTCCATCCGGACAACCCGCCGACCTTGGAAGGCTATGGCCTGCCGACCACGCGCGATATACCGATGAGCGTGACGAGGCTCTATGTCGACGAGCCTTTGGAGCGCGGTCCCTTCGGTGCCAAGAGCATGGCCGAGCATCCCGGCATCTCGCCGATTCCGGCGATCGTGAACGCCATCGCCGATGCCACCGGTGTTCGCTTGCGCGACATCCCGGCGACACCGGAGAAGATCAAGCAAGCCTTGCACGCCATGGCGGCGGAGTAGTGAAGATCATCCAAGCAAACAACAAATCCAGGGAGGAAACGATCATGAGTGAGAAAAAAGCAGGGGGCCTAACGCGTCGTAGTGTGCTCACAGGCGCAGCGGCAGTCGCCGGCACGGCTTTCTTGGGCGGTAAAGCGCCCGTGTTTGCTGCCGGCAAGCATAAGCTGCGCTACATTGCCTTCACCAATCGAAACACCGTCTGGGGTAAGCCCTACGACTTCCTGGCCGCCGAAGTGGAGCGCATGTCCAACGGCGAGCTGGAAATCGAGTATGCCGGTGGCTCCGACGTGATCAGCGGTTTCGATGCGCCGGAGGCCATCGCCAACGGCGTCTTCGACATGTGCCACTCGGCCAACTCCTTCTTCGCCGGCGCGGTACCGGCCTCGATCTCGCTGGCCAGCGGCACGGCCTCGGTCGAGCAGCTGCGCGAGTCCGGAGCGCTGGAAGCCTATGGCCAGATGGTCGAACGGCAGCTGGGCGCACTCTTTCTCGGCGTGCCCTTGAGCGGCGTCGGCTATGTCTTCCAGGTGCGCGGCAAGCCCAGCGATCTGTCCTACTTCAAGGGCAAGAAGATCCGCTCCATCCCGCTCTACGATCCGATCCTGGAGAGCCTGGGCGCAATCCCAGTGACCACCTCGCCGGCGGAGGCCTACACGGCGATGGAACGCGGTGTGGTCGACGGCTTGGGATGGCCGGACATCGGCCTGCTGGACTTCAAGTTCTATGAGCAGGCCAAGTACATCATGCTGCCGACTTTCTATCAGCTGCGCACCGCGACCTTGATCAATCCCAATTCCTTCGTCTCCTTGCCGCAACCACTGCAGGAGGTACTGGTGCAGGCCGCGGAATCGGCCGATGCGATCGGCGTCACGTGGGCCAAGGAGAAGCGCGACAGCGAGCATGCACAGATGAAGGATGCCGGCGTCGAGTTCGTTTCCCTCTCGGACGCGCAGGGAGCAGAGTTCACCAGCCTGACAGAAGAGAAGCTCTGGGCGAAGATCGACGAGTTGGCGCCGGAGGATGGCGCGCGTCTCAGACCCCTCTTTGACTCCGCTGCGCTCTAGACTGGGCTAGGGTCTTGCGACGACCCTGGCAGCGCGCTGCCGGAGTCGCCGCAAGACCAGTCGATAGCTTGGGGCGGCAGCCGTGACCTTTCTAAACCTCTATCGTGGGTTTGATCGCGTGACGGCCGTTCTGGCGGCGATCGCTGCCCTCTTGATCCTGGGCATGAGCCTTTGGATCACCTATGATGTGCTCTCACGCGATCTTTTCGGTGCGGCCTCTCCCTGGGCCTTCGATCTCTCCGAATACGCGCTGGTCTGGATCACCTTCCTGGGCGCCCCCTGGGTGTTGCTGCAGGATCGGCATGTTCGTATCGAAGTCCTGGTCGATGTCCTGCCGGCGCGCACGCAGCGTATCGTGGGCATCCTGGTCTGCGCCCTAGCGGCTCTGGCCTGTGCCGTTCTGACCTGGCGAACCGGGATCGCCGCCTTCGACTACATAGAGCGCAATCAGATGATGCCGCGGATCTGGCGCATCCCACGCATCTGGCCCTATGCGGTGCTTCCTATCGGCAGTGCCCTGCTTACCTTGGCCTTCGGCTTTCGCCTCGGCCTCTACCTGACGACCGCCGATCCCGAGGCCGATCTCAAGGCCCGGGCCGCGGTCGGGCAGGAAAGCGGCCTGAGCAAGGAAGGAGAGGCCTGATGGACATTGCCTGGGTCTATGATCTGGCTTTCTTCTTCGGCCTCTTGATCGTGATGATGTTGAGCGGGATGCCGGTCGCCTTCGGCTTCCTCACCCTGAACATCGTCGGCCTCTACTTCTTCCTCGGCGGGGTCGGCTCGCTGTCGCTGCTGGCTACCAGTTCCTTTACCTCGGTCGGGCAGTTCGCCCTCATACCCATTCCGCTTTTCGTGCTGATGGGCGAGTTGCTGATGCGCACAGGCTTGGCCGGCAAGACGGTCGAGGCCGTGGATCACTGGATCGGCCGGGTGCCGGGCCGTCTCTCGCTCTCGGCCGTCGGCGGCGGCACTCTCTTCGGCGCGCTCAGCGGCGCCTCGATGGCCTCGGTCGCCATGCTGGGCTCGACCCTGGTGCCGGAGATGAGCAAGCGCGGTTACAAGCCGGCCATGTCGGTCTCTTCGATCCTGGCCGGCGGCGGTCTGGCGGTGTTGATCCCGCCCAGCGCCTTGGGCGTCTTGCTGGGCGCAATGGCCAAGATCTCGATCGCAGATCTGCTGCTGGCCGGCATTCTACCCGGCCTGGTCCTGGCCCTGTTCTACTTCGGCTACTTCGCGCTACGCGCCACCCTGCAGTCGGACCTGGCGCCACCCTACCGCGCCGCACCCACGAACCTGCGACAGAAGCTGATGGCGCTGCTCTCCGTCGCCCCGCTCTTGAGCCTGATCGTCGTGGTGACCGGCTTTATCTTCCTCGGCATCGCCACGCCCTCGGAGTCGGCGGCCATGGGCGTAGTCGCGACCCTGATCCTAGCGCGCTGCTACGGTCGGCTCACCTTGGAGGCAGTGCGCCGCTCTCTGGCGGCCACCATGACGACCACCACGATGATGCTGCTGGTGATCGTCGGCTCCAGCGGGTTCAGCCAGCTTCTGGCGGCGACCGGCGCCACCTCCTCTCTGGTCGCAGCGGTCGGGACCCTGGATGTGCATCCCATCGTGATGGTCATCATCATGCAGGCGATCGTGCTGGTGCTCGGTTGCTTCATCGACACCATCTCCATCATGCTGGTCTCGATCCCGGTCTTCATGCCGATCGTGCTCACCTTGGGGATCGACCCTATCTGGTTCTGCATCCTGATCCTGATCCAGCTCGAGCTGGCCGGGATCACGCCGCCCTTCGGCGTCCTGCTCTTCGTGATGAAGGGGGTGCAGCAGCACCTCAGGATCTCGGAGATCTACATGGCGGCGCTACCCATCGTTCTGGTGCAGATCCTGCTGATTGCGCTCTTGATGATCTTCCCCGATATCGTGACCACCCTGCCGAACCTGGCAGGCGGCTAGCCCGGTTCAGCGCCGATGCCCGCAGAGACAATGAAACCACCGATCAAACGCGATGCCGCTGCGACCAAGGAGAGACTCCTGCGTGCCGGGATCGCCGAGTTCGGCGCCAAGGGCTATGGCGGTGCCCGAACGGCGTTGGTCGCCAAGCGGGCGAAGTGCAATATCCGCATGCTCTATCACTACTTCGGCGGCAAGCAGGCGCTGTATCTGGCCTGCCTCGACCGGGTCTATCTGAAGATCCGCGACGAGGAGCAGAAGCTGGATCTCGAGGCCTTGGAGCCGCTGGCCGCGATCCGGCGTCTGGTCGAGTTCACCTTCGACCATATGCGCAACAATCCCGATTTCGTCCATCTGGCCGGCGTCGAGAACACCCAGCGCGGAGCCTTCATCAAGAAGCTGCCGCATGTGGCCAATGCGGCGGCCAGCCTCATCGCCTCGATCGAGGACATCCTGCGGCGGGGTGTCGAGGCAAGGATCATGCGCGACGGCCTGGATCCCTTCCAGCTTTACATTTCAATCCTCTCGCTCTCCTATCTGCACCTCTCGAACCGCTACACCTTGTCCATCACCTACGGCCGGGATTTGGCCGACAAAGCCTGGCTGGACACGCGACGCGAGCATGTCTGCGGCCTGGTCCAGAGTTACGTGGCCTTGTCCTCTAAAGCCCCAGAAAACTCTCCCTGACCTTCGGTGAGCGCAACAGGGCGGCACCGCTGTCGGCGGCGACGATGCGGCCGTTCTCCAGGACGTAGGCGCGCTCGGCCAGGGAGAGGCTGGTTTGCACGTTCTGCTCGACCAGCAGGAGCGTGAAGCCATCGGCTCGCAAGGCGGCGATCCGCTCGAAGAGGAAGCCGGCCATGATCGGGGCCAGGCCGAGACTGGGCTCGTCCAGCAGCAACAGGCGCGGCGCGGCCATCAGACCGCGCGCCAGGGCCAGCATCTGCTGCTCGCCGCCGGATAGGGTGGCGGCCTGGGCGCGGCGGCGCTCTGCCAGGCGCGGGAAGAGCCGATACATCTCCTGCGCTCTCATTCGCCAGACCTTGCGGGCAGCCGGCGTGTAGGCGCCGATCTTCAAAGTTTCTTCAACGGTGAAGGCCGGGAAGACCAGGCGACCTTCCGGAACCAGCGCCAGACCCGAGGCCAAGCGCCCGGCGGCAGAGACCTGAGTGATGTCCCGACCCTCGAGACGCAGGTGTCCGTCATCCAGCGGCAAGAGGCCGGCCAAGGCGCGCATCAATGTGGTCTTGCCGGCCCCGTTGGCGCCGACCACGGCGGTGATCCCGCCGGCTGCCACCGTCAGATCCAGGCCGTGCAGCACCTCGACCTCGTCATAGCCGGCGATCAGGCCCTCGACCTCAAGCATGCTTCGCCTGGCCGAGATAGACCTCGGCCACCCGGGAATCGGCGGCGATCTCCGCTGGGCTTCCCTCGGCCAGTTTGGCGCCATGGTGCAGGACGAGAATACGGTCGCTCAGCCGCATCAGCGCGCGCATGACATGCTCGATCACGATCAGAGTCAGCCCCTGCTGCCGCCGCAATCGGGTGATCATCGCGAGGGCCTCCTCAACCTCGCTGGCGGTGAGCCCGGCCAAGACCTCGTCCAGCAGCAGCAGGCGCGGGGCGGTGCCCAGGGCGCGGGCGATCTCCAGGCGTTTGCGTTGCGCCAGGGTCAGGGTGCCGGCCGGCCGCTGGCTGTCCTGGGCCAGTCCCAAGGTCTCCAGGATCGCTGTGGCCTCGCGGCCGGCGGCGGCCTGGCTGCGCAGGCGCCGGCGACCGAAGAGGCAAGCCGCGGTGACATTCTCCAGCACGCTCATGCCGGCGAAGGGTCGGACGATTTGAAAGCTGCGGGCGATGCCCAGGCGATTGACCGCGGCTGCGCTCTTGCCGTCGATCCGCTCACCCTCGAGGCTGATGCGACCCGAGGAAGGCTGCAGGTTTCCGGCAATCATGGCGAAGAGGGTGGTCTTGCCGGCTCCATTGGCGCCCATCAGCCCCAGGATCTCGCCCTCCTCCAGGCGAAGGCTCACCTCTTCCACGGCCGTGAGCCCACCGAAGCGCTTGCTGACCCCCTGCAGCTCCAAGAGGCTCATGGTGTCTTCCAACGGCGAATGCTGCGCAGCCGCCCGGCAATGCCCTCGGGCAGGAAGAGCACGAAGCCGATCAGCAGAACACCCAGCAGGATCGTGTAGATCTGCGGGGCATTGGCCCAGAGCAGCTCGGTCAGGACCACCAGGAAGAGGGCGCCCAGCAGGGGGCCGGGTGCGTCGTCGCTGCCGCCAATGATGGCCATGGTGACGATGGTGAAGGAAAGGAAGGGATTGAAGACCTGCAGCGGCTCGAAGTAGGTCGAGCGCAGCACCATGACGGCGCCCACCATGCCGGGTATCAGGGCCGACAGCAGAAAGGCCGTGGCCTTGGCGCCGGCCGTCGAGATGCCGATGGTCTCGGCCGCCGTCTCTTCCTCGCGGATCGCCCGCAAGGCGACGCCGAAGCGCGAACGGCGCAGCAGGTAGGTGCCGGCCGTTGCCGCCAGCGCCAGCCCGAGCATGGTGGTGAAGAGCGTCTCCAGCGAGGGACCGCCGAACAGCAAGCGCCCGGTCTTACCCAAGCCGGCCTCGATGGCGACCACGATGTACTTCACGAACTCAGCCAGGCCGAAGGTCAGGATCACGAAATAGGGTCCGCTCACTCTAAGGCAGGGATAGCCCGACAGCAGCGCCAAGAGGCCTGCGGCCAGGCCGGCGGCCGGGATTGCCAGCCAGAGCGGCAGCACCTGCCACAGCAAGGCCATGACATAGGCGCCGAGCCCGAAGAAGACGGTGTGGCCTAAGGAGATGTAGCCGGTCATGCCGGAGAGCAGGACCCAGCTTTGCGCCAGCGCCACCCACATCAGGAAGGAGAGGCCGACACCCAGCAGGTAGTCGCCGACCAGAAAGGGATAGACTAGGCCCAGGCCTGCCGCGGCGAGGAAGGCGGCGGCGACTTTCATGTCACGCGCTGCCCGCCCAGCAGACCCTGCGGGCGCCACAGCAGGACGGCGATGAAGACCCCATAGACCAGGATTGAGCGGTAGGCGGAGGAGGTCAGCGCCACGCCGTAGACCTCGATCCCGGCCAGCAGAAAAGCGCCCAGCAAGCCGCCATAGAGGTTGCCGAGCCCGCCCAGAATGATCACCACGAAGGCAGCAATGGTGAAAGGAAAGCCGCTGAAGGGTGAGATCTGCTCGGTCATGCTGATTAGCGCGCCGGCAAGCCCGGCCAGCGCGAAGCCCAGCACGAAGACCAGCAGGCTGATGCGATCGCGCTCAATTCCCACCAGGGCCGCAGCATCGCGTTGCTCGATCAGGGCACGCATCGCCAGTCCGGCCATGGAGAAGCGGAAGAAGAGGATGGCCGCAGCCGAGACCGAGAGGGCCACACCCAGGATCACCAAGCGGTCGGCACCGATCGAGATGCCGGCAAAGCGTACCACCTGATCGAGATAGGGATAGGCGCGCTCGTTGGCGGTAAAGGCCAGAGAAGCCAGATTCTGCAGGATGATAGAGAGACCGAAGAAGATCAGCAGCGAGTTGGCCTCGATGCGCTGCATCACCTGTCCACTGGCCAAGAGTCTCTGCACCAGCAGGCGATAGATCGCCCAGCCCAGCGCTCCGGTCAGCGCCATGGCGGCGAACAGCGAGACCAAGGGGCCGATGGCCAGCAAGGTGAAGGCCCAGAAGGCGACATAGGCGCCGAGCATCAGGATCTCGCCATGCGCCACATTCAAGAGGCGCATGGTGCCGTAGATCAGGTTCAGACCGAGTGCCACCAGAGCATAGACCGACCCCAGAACCAGGGCGGCGAGCAGCAGCTGGCCTGATAGGAGGATGTCCATGACGCTATCGTCGGCCCCGATGGCCTGCTTTGCTCAAGGGAAAAGGAGTGCTGAGCGCTCTGGCGGTGGGATCCCAATCGGACCCCACCTCGATGCCGCATTACTCGGCCCAGGAGCCCTTCTCCTTCATCGGCCGGGTTGCGTCCGCTGGTGGCCAGACAATCTCCAGATCGTCGCCCTGCACCTGCAGCAGCATGGTCGGCGTCACCGCATTCTCCACGCCCTCGAAGCGGATCGGGCCGTTGATCGTGTCGAAGCTTCCCCCCGCAATTGCCGCGCGCAGCTTGTCGCGATCGAGGCCGGCTTCGGCCACGGCCTGCTGCAGGATCTCCAGCGAGGTATAGGCTAGGGCGGAGTCCAGATAGTCCGGCCGCTCGCCGTGCATGGCCAGATAGGCATCGTAGAAGGGCTTGGCCTTAGTCCAGTCCGTCTTCTGCGGCGACCAATGGCCGATGGTCAGCACACCATCCAGATTTTCCCCGAACATGTCGCGGAAGAAGGAAGCCGAGGGGCCGATCAAGATCAACTGTACCGGCGCCGTCACACCCAGCTCGCGCGCCTGGTTCATGTAGGTGATGCCGTCGGGCGGATAGGCCAGCGCCAGAATCGCATCGGGCTCGGCCCGCTTGATCAAGGTCAGGGTCGCCGTCATGTCGCGCGTGCCCGGTGCATACTGCTCGTCCACCAGGATCTCGATGCCGGCCTTCTGCATGGCCGGGATCAGGAAGCTGTGCACCTCCTGCGAGAAGGGGAGCTGCAGGCTGTTGACCGCGACCGAGCCGACGTCCTCGGCGACCAGGAGCCTGACCAGTTCTTCGGCTATGCGGTCGGGGATGGCCGAGGTCGGGAACCAGATGTTGCCGGGCGCCAGGTCGCGTAGTTGCACGGAGGCTGCGGTGTTGCCGACCATCGGAAAGCCATAGCGCTCCAGCACGCCGGCGACGGCGAAGTGGAAGGGCGTACCCCAGGGTGCGATCAGCAGATCGACCCCGTCGTCGGTGATCAGCTTCTCGTAGATCCCCGGGATCTTGCCGAAGTCGGACTGATCGTCATAGACGACGAACTCGATGGGCCGCTTTTTGCCGGCCACGTCGAGCCCGCCCTGCTCTTCGATCTGCTTGGCCCAGAGCCGATAGGCCTTGATCTGAGAATCGGCGATCGGCGCGAAGGGACCGGTCTGCGAAATGGCATAACCGATCTTGACCGGCTCGGCCGCTTCGGACGCGGCGAAGGCGAACGGCAGGCAGGCTGCTGCGGATAGGACCAGGCGTCTGGTCCAGCTAAGGCGTTGCTTCATAGTCTCTCCTCCCCTCAATGCATGAAGTCCAGGGCACGCGGCAGCCAGAGGCCATCGGCGTCTCCGGCCCAGGTGCTGGCGGTGAAATGATCGGCGCCTGTTATGGCCAGGCGCTCGACCGGGATCGACAAGCCTTGGAGCTGTTGCTCCATCTCTTCGGCTTGTTGGATCAGGTGCGGAAAGTCCTGGTCGCCATGGGCGATCAGGAAGGGTGTCCGGTCCTCGGTGTCTTCGACGGGACTGGCGGCACGCTCGAGGGCTGCATCTTCCGGACCCAGGAAGCGGGGTCGGATTGTGAGCCCGGAACCCTTGCCGAAGCGGAACACGCCGGAGATCGGCAGGCAGCCGGCCAAGGGATTGCATCCTAGCCCGCTCGGGCGCCACCAGTCGTCACGAGTGGCGAGGAGTGCCGCATAGTGCCCACCGGCCGAATGTCCGCCGAGGTAGAGCCGCAAGGGATCGGCGCCGAAGCGGGCCGCCTCCTGGCGCAGCCGTAAGAGGCCGGCGGCGGCATCCTCGTAGCCGCTGGGGAAGAGATGCTGCGGTGCCAGGCGGTAGCCGAGGCTGGCGAAGGTGATGCCGGCAGCCGTCAGGGCGGGTGCCATGAAGGCCATCCACTCCTTATAGCCATTGGTCCAGCCGCCGCCGTGCATGAAGGCCAGGATACGCCCGTCCGGTTCGGCCGCCGGATAGATCGTCAGGCTGCGATAGGGATCCTCGCCGAGCTGGATCTCTTCGCCGTCAGCTACGTTGCGACCTAGCTCCATGACGGTCCGGTGGTAGCGCTCGGCGACCTCGGAGAAGGGCTCCTGCGGGGGATAGTCTTCCGGCCTCATGCCTTCTCCTCCTGCAGCAGGCAGTCGAGAACGCGTTCACCGGTGAGCGGCAGGTCGTAGAAGCGGCCGCCGAGTGCGTCTGTGACGGCATTGGCGATGGCGGCGGGCACGGGATTGATCCCGATTTCGCCGACTCCCTTGGCGCCGAAGGGGCCCTCGGGCTGCGGTGCCTCGATCAGTATGGAGTGCAATTCATGAGGCACGTCCAAAGCGGTCGGGATCTTGTAATCCATCAGCGAGGGATTGGCGAGCCGGGCGCCGTCCCAGACCATCTCCTCGAAGAGCGCGTAACCCAAGCCCTGCACGAAGCCGCCTTCCAGCTGCACCTCGACCAGCTTGGGATTGATGGCGCGGCCAACGTCGCAGGCGCTCCAGGCCTCGAGTACGCGCACCTGACCGCTGTCCTCGTCGATCTCGATGTCGACCAGCAGGGCGATGAAGCTGAAGACGCCGATCTGCGGGAAGGGAAGACCCAGCACGCTGCCGCGCTTGGGATCGAAGGTCTTGCCGTCGTAGACTAGGGAATGGCTGCCGATGATGGGCCCGCCGGCCGCCCAGTGCGCCCGACCCGAGATGGCGGCGAAGGGTAGCTCGCGATCGGAACCGACGATGCCGACCCGCCCGCCCGGCCTGAGGTCGAGATCCTCCGGGGCACACTCCAGGACGGCGCCGGCCTGTTCCTTGATCTGGCGCTCGACCTCCTTGGCGGCGCCGACGACGGCGCGCCCGGTCGTATAGGTGACGCGGCTGGCGGTCGTGCCCCAATTGAAGGGCGAGCCGTCGGTATCGGGACTGGCCACCGAGACCATCGAGAGCGGCACCTGCAGGGCTTCGGCGCAGATCTGCGCCAGCACGGTGTCCGAGCCCTGGCCGATGTCGGTGGCGCCGGTGTTCAGCACGATGGAGCCGTCCTCCAGCATGCGCACGATGGCGCCGGTCCCGAGCAGGCCGGAGATATGGGCGTTGATCGCCAGACCGCGGCCGCATCTCTTGCCCTTCGGCGCTGCCGCCAAAGGAGGCACTGCTTCGACCTTGGCCAGGCAGTCGGCCAGACCGCAGGAGGCCACCTCGCCGCCCAAAAACCAGGGCTCGCCGGCCTCGACCATGTTGAGGCGGCGGATTTCGAAAGGGTCGATGCCCAGGCGGCGGGCGATCTCGTCGATCTGCTGCTCGCCGGCAAAGGTCACCTGCGGGTTGCCGAAGCCGCGATAGGCGCCGAAGCGCAGCTTGTTGGTGTAGACCAGCTTGCCGCTGCTCTTGACGTTGGCGATGCGATAGGGGCCGCGGGCCATCATCAGGCTGAAGCCCAGAACGCCCGGCGAATCGTCTGCATAGGCACCGCAATCCACCAGCAGCTCACACTCCCGCGCAATCAAGGTGCCGTCCTTTTTGGCCCCGGTCTTCATGTGGATCTTGAAGGGGTGGCGCGCCCGGGTGATTTCAAAGTCCTCTTCGCGCGAGAGGATCATCTTCACCGGTCTGCCGGCCTTCAAAGCGAGGGCGACCGCGATCGGCTGGACGTGGGCCTCCATCTTGATGCCGAAACCGCCACCGACCTGCGGCGTCAGACAGCGCAGTCGCGACATCGGCAGGGAGAGAGACTCGGAGACGTTGGCCTGGACCCGAAACACCGATTGATTGGCCGACCAGAGGGTCACGCGACCAGATTGATCGACCTCGGCCAAGGCGCCGCAGGGCTCGATGGCGACATGCGCTTGGGCTTGCGTCGTGAAGGTCTCCTCCAGGATCAGGTCGCACTCGGCCCAGGCCGTCTCGACATTGCCCTCCTCGAAGCAGCTGCGCGAACAGAGATTGCCCTCGGAGCCGCTGTCGAAGATCTTCACATAGTCTCGGAGCTCTTCGTGGATGATCGCCGCCGTCTCGCTCAGGCCCTCCTCGGGCGAGAGCACTTCCGGCAGATCTTCGTAGTCGACCTCGATCAGGCGGCAGGCGGCGCGCGCCTCGGCTTCGCTCTCTGCCGCGACGGCGGCAAGGGGTTCGCCCAGATAGCGGACCTTGCCCTTTGCAATCGCCGCCTCGTCCTTGATGAAGGGGCCCATACGGCCGGCGCCGACATCGGCGCCGGTGATCACCGCCACGACACCCGGTGCGGCCAGGGCTGCGTCGATGGAAATGGCCTTGATGCGTGCATGGGCAAAGGCACTTCCGAGCACGGCGCCGTGCAGCATGTTCGGCCGGGAGAGGTCGGCGATGTAGGCAGCCCGCCCGCTAACCTTTTCCATGTTCTCCAGCTTTGGCAACGAGCGGCCGACCGCCAGTCCGTCTTCGGGGGGCGTCATTGGGCGCACTCCCGTCCTGCGGCCTGGACCGCCTCCACCAGTTTGCGGTAGCCAATGCAGCGGCAGAGGTTGCCGCTGAGCGCTTGGCGTACCTGGTCGCTGTCAGGCTGGGGGATTTCCTGCAAAAGCTTGTGGGCGGAGATCAGCATGCCGGTGGTGCAGAAGCCGCATTGCACTGCTCCGCCCTCGGCGAAGTGCTTACGCAGACTCGCCATCAGGCGATCTTCAGAAAAGCCCTCGAGTGTTTCCACGCGCTTGCCCTCGCAAGCCGCCGCCAAGGTGAGGCAAGCGCGTTGCGGCCAGCCGTCGATCATGACGGTACAGGCGCCGCAGACTCCCTGATTGCAGCCACGCTTGGGTCCGCTGTTCTGCAGGCCGTCGCGCAGCAGGCTCAGCAAGGTGGCATCGGCAGGCGCCAAACCGACCTGGCGGCGGCCGTCGAGGTCTAAGGTGAAGGCGGCTGGCTCACTCATGCCGCCGCCTCGTTTTGCAAGAGATCTGACAGTGTCGAACGCAGCAGTCTGGGGATCAGACGGCGGCGGTAGTCGGCGCTGCCGCGTACGTCGTCGATCGGATCTGCAATCGCGACCAGGGCCTCGCCCAAGGCCGCGATGGCCGCGGGATCTTGCAGTTTGCCACGCACTTGGGCCTCGGCCTCGGGATTGCGCAAGGGGGCCGGGCCGCAGGCCCCGATGGCGACGCGCAGACCGGCATCCGGCGTCAGCACGAGGGCGCAGGAGGCCGTGGCAAAGTCGCCGGAGGCCCTCGCCAGTTTGCGATAGCGAGAAGGTTGCGGCTCAGTCGGCGGCAGATGGATCGCCGCCAGGATCTCACCCTCTCCAAGAGCGGTTTCATACCAATCGAGGAAAAAGTCGCCGATCGGCAGACGTCTGGGGCCTTCGGGTCCGACAAATTCCAGCTCCGCCTCGGCGGCAGTCAGGGCAGCGGGGTAATCGGCGCCGGGATCGGCATTGGCGAGAGCGCCGCCCATGGTGCCCATGTTGCGCACCGGCGGATTGGCGATCCGGCCGGCGGCCTCGCGCACCAAGGCCAGGGAGCCGGTCAAGTGCTCGCATTCCGCAGTCTCGCGGTGTCGGGTCATGGCACCGATCCGAATGCCGCCGTCGGCTGCGCGCGAGATGCCCCGCAGCGCTTCGATCGCCTCCAAAGCGATAAAGCCTTCCGGTTCGACCAGACCGGCATTCTTCATGGCAATCAAGGTCGCACCGCCGGCCAGGTAGAGTGCTTCCGGCCGTTCGGCCTTGATCGCGATCGCCTCCTCCAGGCTGCGGGGGCGTTCCAAAAAGCCAGCCATCAGGCGACCGACTCGCTCTGTACGCGCGCCTGCAAGGCCTCGGCGAAGGCGGCCGCAATCTGATCGGCCTTCTTGCGCATGACTCCCAGGCCGAACTTGCCGAGCCGCCCTGTGACCTTGACTTCCGAGCGGTATCGCAGTTCCGTCTCCTTCGTTGCGGTCTCGTCCAGGCGGATCCAGCTTTCGGCCGAGATCTGGCTGGCACGCGATCCCTCTTCGCCACGCGTGCGGCAGGAGAGTTCCTTGGGTGGCACTTCCGCGGCGATTTCGATCAGCAGATGGAAGCGGGCCTTGATCGGGCCGACCTTGAGCGCGACCACGACGCGATAGGCGCCGGACTCCGTCTCCTCGGCCTCCTTGCAGCCCGGTAAGCAATTGGCCATGATTCTCGGGTCGCGGATCATCGTCCAGACCTGCGCGCGCGGAGCGGCAATCGGAAAGACGCCTTCGATCTGCATGGCTAGCGGCGTTCCCTCGGCACGATCATCTTGGGGTCGAGAATGCGTCCCTCTTCGACGATCCTGTTGCCGTCCAGTTCGATAGTGCAGTTTCGCATCGGCACGTCGTAGTGGCCGCGCGTCTTGCGCTTGCCGCCGCCTTGCGTGTTCGGGCCCGTCGAGAAGAGAAAGTTGCCCGGAAAGCAGCGTGAGGCGGCGCGGCTGCGCTCCGGCGCGTCGCCGAAGAGCGCGATCGAATCCCAGCGGCACTGCGGATTGAGACCCCAGCCCAGATGCGAGACGGCATAGGGGTCGCGATCGCCCTCGAAGTCCTCTCCGTCCTTCAGCCATTCGCGCATCAAGGTCGCGTCCAGTCCGCCTTCTATGCTGACGACGTGGCCGCCCTTGATCTCCAAATGGATTGGATCCACGACATAGCGACAGTAGGGTAGAATCACGATGTCGCCCGGCTGGATCACCACCCGGCCATGGCTGCTCTCCTCGTTGGGGAAGGTGTGGATCAGGCCGACGCCCCAATGGTCGAAACGGCCGGGCTCGTCGGCCATGCCGTACTGGATCATGGTGGGATACTCGCCGCGGCGATAGTGCAGGTCGGTGCCGGCCTTGCTGGTCACATGCACCCTGTCGGTCGCCTGGTAGAGTTCGTCGGCGTAGAGCAGGGCCTCTTTCAAGCCGGGCGGCGACTGTAGCTGTTCCAGATCGTCGGGTGCATCGATCACCATCTGCACGCGCACACCGACGTCCATCACCTGGCGCAGCCAGGCGGCGAAGAGCGGCACGTGAAAGATCAGGATCATATCGACGGCCTTGAGGGCCTCGAGACTGCCCTTGCACTTGCCGATGGTCGGCACGCCGACCTTGGTCCAGCCCGGGATCTGGTTGACGCACATCTCGTAGATGTCGGCCTCCAGCACGTCGGCAGCGGCGAAGGCGGCCTGGATGTAGTCGCGCCGGGTGCCCAGGTCGGAAACGATGGCGATGGTCTCGCCCACCTTGACCCGGCAAAGCCGAAACTGCTTTTCGAACAGCATTGCTAGCTTGGCCGGGTTGACCTCGGGACTGCGAAGGTCTGCCTGCATTGCTCTCCCTTCTCTTGGTGAAGGCCGCCGCAGGGTACGGTAGGAGACCATGGGGCCGTCAATAGGCTTGCCCAAAGGTCCCCGACGATGGCCCTGGATGCCGGTGCATGCCTTGGCCCTGGCAATCGCCCTTTTCCTGGCTGGCAATTGGTTCGGGCATCACTTGGCCTAGATCAACTGGAAACCGGCGGCAGGTAGCCCAGCGCGCGGTCGCGAATGCGCTGTTGCCACTCGCGACCTTCCTCATCCTGCCACCAAACCAGATGGCTCGAGAAGGGCGGCACCCCGTAGGAGCCCATATTGATGTTGCGGGTCTTGTGCCACTCGGCGGCGAGCTCCGGATAGAGTGCCTTCAAGGTGCTCTTGGGTCCGATACGGCCGGCGATGTCGCGCGGCTCGGGGATCGGTCGGTCGTCCTCCAACCAGGCGTCGAGCCCGTGCCAGAGAAAACCGACCAGCCCGGCCAAGGCCACGGTCTCTTCGTAGGGCTGGGGATAGGCCCAGGCCACGTTCTCGCGGCGCTCGCCGCTGGCCTCGATGTGCCAATACTCCGCAAATCCCTTGAAATGGCAGTAGCTGCCATAGTCGCTCGGGATCAGATGGGCCATCTCCAGATCTTCGAGCGGCAGGCAGTAGAGCGCCGCATGTCCTGCTCCAGGGCGACACGCGCGCGCCGGTTCTCGCCGATCACCGTCCCGCCGAGCATGAGGGTGAACTTGGCTGGGATCGGCTCCAGATCAAAGCCGTAGTCGAGATTGACCAGCCAGGCCGGCCCGTTCTGCGGTTGGCCCGAGGCGGCATCGCGCTTGCTGCCGAGGCTTTTCAGGCTGGGCACCGGCTCGTGGTCGGGCACTGCCGTCCGGCAGTCGTCGCTGCAGACCCAGCGCCGATGCGGTCTTCTGGGCGCCACCATCATGGTCTGGCAATTCGGACAGTTGGCATAGAGCCAACCCAGATCCGGCCGTTCGCGGTGCGCGCGGGTCAAGTACTTGTTCATTCGCCGTCGGGCCAGAAAGGCCAGCAGATCCTTGCGCCCGACGCTTGCTTCGCGCGCATCGGTGGGCTGGGGAAGTAGGCAAAGTCGACCCAGAAGCGAACCATCGAGGGTTCGACGCCCGCTAGCTCGGCGGCCTCGAGGACATGCAGAGGCTGGCGATGGTCACCTGGATGCCGAAGGCCAGGCCGCGCTGCTAGGGAGGGAAGCTGTTGGTGATGATGGCGAGCGACACCGGAAAGGCGATTGCTGCCCCCAAACCCTGCACCGTGCGTGCGGCGATCAGCCAAGTGCCGGAGGGCGCTAACCCGGATTATTCACCAAGCCCGCGTTTGGAGGCTGGCGTCGGTGGCATAGGCCTCTGATCCAGGATAAGGAATTGGGTGTCGAAGCCACTCCCTGCGTTGGACAGAAACCGCCCCGCTGCCATGACCGATCCTGCCCCGCTTTTCCCCTCACTTCGAGCGCTTTCCGGAAAGAAGGTCACTGCCGCTTTCGGTGGCGGACGGATCACGTCGGATGGCGGTGCAGTGCTGCTGGCGGAGGCGGAACGCAAGCCCGCCATCGCCGACAGATTGGCTGAACCGATGCCTGAACTGCGTGATCCGACGCGGGTTCGCCATCTGTTGGGGGATATCCTGCGGGTGGGGGATATCCTGCGGGCAGGCATTCTGGCGATTGGCACAGGGTATGAAGACGCCGACGATCTGGACGCGCGGCGCCATGACCCGGCATTCAGGATGGCGTTGAGCAAGACGCCGGAAGCGGAGGAAGCGGGGCTCGGTCTGGCCAGTCAGCCAAACCTGTCGCGCTGGGAGATTGCTCCGGACCTGCGCAGCGTGATCGCGATGGCATAGGCGATGATCGCTCTCTACTGCGACAGCCATGCCGCGCTGCCCGAGACAATCACGCTGGACATCGATGACACCTTCGATGCCGCACAGAGCTACCGGCAACCGGCGTTCTGGAACGGGTTCCACGGTTTCGCGCCGATCCCTGTCCATGAAGCCGAGAGCGCGCGTCCCCTCGCCGTCGTGCTCCGCCCTGCCAGGACACCCTCGGGCGTCGAGACCCGCGCCCCTGTCCGCCGCCCGATCCGGCGCATCCGCTGCCACTGGCCCGAGACACGCATCCTGCTGCGCGGTGACGGCCACTATGCCCGGCCCGCATTGATGGCATGGTGCGAGGACAACGGCGTCGATTTCCTGTTTGGCCTGCCATCATGCTGCGGCACGACCCGCTGCTCGCCGCGGCAACGGACGCCTGCGCGCTGTTCCGGGCCGAGAAGAATCTGCCCCTGCACCGGACCCATTGCGAGACGACCCATGCCACCAAAAGCCGGGGGCGGCCTCAAGCGCCGAACCATCGCCCGCATCAACGCCACGACGCTGGCTATGGACATCCGTGCCCTCGTCACCTCGCTGACCGGCAGCACACCCGAGCGGCTCTAGGAGTTCGACTATTGCGCGCGGGGGCAAGCCCAGAACCTCATCAAACTCCACAAGACCCAGCTCAGAGGAAGTTCGGCGCCGCCAGGCTCTTGGCCCCCTCCTCCAGGTCCAGATCCTTGTGCTTATAGCCCATGGTGGCGTTGACGACGCGCAAGGGACCGAAGTCCAGAGTGCCGACCAGAGTCTCCTTGTGCACCTCCAGGCTCGGTTGCGCGAACTTCTTGGGAAAGCCCCAAAGCTCGCGCCCACCGGTGATCGGCGGCTCGTCATCCAGATACATGGCATGGACATAGCTGCCGGCCTGGCCCTCGAAGGTGACCGGAATCACCTGCCCGGTTTCGGTGTAGTCGCCAAATCCGTTGGAAAAGGGCATGCGGATGAACTCGTAATGCACCACCGGCTCGCGCAGCTTCAAGGGCGCCGGCACCAGCTTTTCCAGGATCTCCGGATCGCTGCGGTAGCTGACGACCATGAACTCCCGATCGGTGAAACGATTAGGGCCCGCAGGGATAGGCCGGGCTGGTCAGGGGCATGGCAAAGGCGTTCTGGCGAAACTCGTCCTCGGTCATGGGCTCAGGTCCTCTCTGCTTTAGAGAGTGCTTGGATCAGTCGGTGGCGTCATAGTGGATGTCATGCTTCACCCTCTCACGGGGATCAGGCGGTTCCAGCCAATCCAGGTGGCTCAAGGTGCGGACCATGTCATGCTCGCCCATCTTCCAGTGGTCCAGCATGGTGTTGCGCGAGAACTCGTAGTCCTTGAAGTCGGCATCGTAGCTGCGCCGCTGATAGACCAGTTGAATGATGTTGACGAGCGCGGTGGCGCGCAGGCTGTCCATTTCGGCAATCACCGGATCATCCTTGCGCGCCTCCGCCGGCAGCTTGTCCAGCAGATGGCCAAGCTCCGCGCAGAGGCGGCGGTCGAGCCCCGAGCGCGAGACATCCGGATTCAGGAACTCGCGGACCAGGGCCAGCAGGTCGTCGAGGGGCAACAGCAGGGTCCTGCGCAGAGACGGCGACAGCCTCCTGGGCTGGTGTCAGCGTCGTCTGCAGCTTGTGCGGCGTGTGGCTCCGGTCGTGGACGCTGTCCTGCTTCCGCCACTTCCACACGGTCTGCTCGGAGATCCCGTACCGCTCGGCCAGGACCCAAGCCGGCTCGTCGCTCGCCTGGATCGCCGCCCGCACCTTCGGCGTCGTCGTCGCCTGCTTGTGAAGAGATCGGCATGCTCGTCCTCCGTCCCGAACCTCGCCCGGGATGGAGCTGCCACGAACAGCGCCCGCCGGCGAGGATCTATGTGATCATCCGGGGCGGAACAGATTAGGAACCTAGGCGTGCTGTAGTGCAGCGTCGAGAGAGGGGCGGCCAAGGGAAGCTCGACCGCCCAGTGGGATATTCTCGGAGGAGAGACGGAGGATTAGACGGCGATCGTCAGTGTCGCCAGAGAGACTGCCAGGGCCAAGAGTGTACCCCCGATAGGGAAGACTGCATCATAGTCGCCACGATCCAAATGGGTCGCGAAATCGACTTTCGTCTGTTCATGCTTGAACATGATTACGCTTTATTTTCTTACATACGGGATATCTAGCGGTTTTTAGTCTGCTCTGTTGCAGAAGTATTGCCGCCCGTCTGTGAAAAGAGGTGGCGCGACGACGCATCGCTGTCTATTCACACTCTCACGACGAAAAAAAGAGCACGCGTGATCGACTTCAGAACAAGAAAAAAGAGGGCAGGCGACCGGGCACACCCTCTTCGTTCTCTTTTCGATCAATCGGCAACGGCCGGGTCTAAAATGCACCGGCCGGGAAAACTCTCTTAGTGGTGTTAATCTGACAGATGGTTCCCACCCAACTGTCAGATTAACACCACCAAACCATTGATCTGGTGAGCCGATTCACGCAACGCTTGGGACTGAAGCATTGTGATCGGACCACTAATCGCCGATATCCTGGATCGGATCGACCGCTTGCGACCACGGCCGACACCAGCGTGAGCCAACGCTATGCCAATCAAAACGACTTCACGACGGGAGACCTGTGCCCGGAACGCTACGAAATTGGCACTGGCCCGTGGGTTTCCGATCAGCGGCCCGTTGTCCTGGCCGTTCTGGGCCGTTTCCCAATCCCCGACGCCTCTCAGATTGCATCCCAGCAGCGACCAAGGCAATATGAATGTCGTGATCGGGCGCTACGTGGGCGATCCCGGCTAAGACATTTACCCTATCAAAAATTGCGATCGAAACCGATTGATTACGCCGCACTTCGCAGCTACCCTCCAGCCAGCCTGAAAATTGTGCGCGCATATTTATCGTGTGCGCCTAACAAGCAGGAGGGCGTTTTGTAAGGCGACAAGTCGGAATTGCGCTGGGGCGTCGAGCAAAGACTCGAGTTCATTGAGTTTCGACTGTTCTGGGAGGGTCATGTGAACCGGAGCGATTTGATGGAGCAGTTCGGACTGTCGGTGAACCAGGCTTCATCCGACCTGAACCGCTATATTGGTTTCGCTCCGCACAACATGGTCTACGACAAAAGCGCGCGAACCTATGTGCGGGGATCGGGTTTCACGGCAAAATTCCAGCAGCCTGACGCTGCACGCTACTTGGCCCAGTTACGCTCATTGGCCGATGGCATACTGGACACCGACGAAACCTGGATCGCTGAGATCCCCTCCCATGATGCTGCACCAACTCCTGCCCGTAGGGTGAAACCTGTCACTCTGCGTCCATCGTTGGTGCCATCCGTCGCTCTGAGGCCATCGAGGTGCAGTACCAGTCCCTCTCGCGCGCCGAGCCGAGCTGGCGGTGGATCGCGCCTCACGCAATCGGGTTCGATGGCTTTCGATGGCACACACGGGCGTTCTGTAAGACCGATGAGGTCTTCAAGGACTTCCTGCTTTCGCGCATCCTCCAGACGCGCGACACCAAGCCGAGCGAAGCGGAGCCTGAGGCGGATGCCGACTGGAACGAGCAAGTGACCTTGGAAATCGGGCCCCACCCGGAACTGTCCGACACGCAGCAGAAGGTCATCGCTCTCGACTACGGAATGCGTAGCGGAAAGGCCAAGATCCCGGTCCGGAAGGCGCTTCTCTACTACGCGCTCAAGCGGCTTGGGCTGGACACGGATCCCGCTGCGCGGCGCCCACAGGATCAGCAAATCGTGTTGTTGAACCAGAAAGACGTAGCCGAGGTTGTTCCCCTGGGAGGAATTCGGTGAGGCGAATGAGATGACGCCCACACCGCTCTTTCCAGTCCTTCTCGCCTTGGACTCAGGGGGATGGGTGTGGATGTGATGAGCAGACAGAAACCGTCCCCGGGGAGCACCCTGCCTCCACTATTCAAGATGGCTGTCATCACGGGGGTGAAGGATGCGATGATGCACCATCTTCGACGCGGAGCCAATGTCAATGCAGCGGATGACAAGGGGCGATCCGCGCTTATCCTTGCCACCGAAAAAGGGCATGTTGAGATATGCCGCATACTGCTCGAAGCCGGTGCAGATCCGGCCGTGCGCGATGATGACGGCAATGGCGCCCTTTCAGTTGCGATCGGCCACAGCCGGAAGGATGTCGAAGACATCCTGAGGCAATACCTGCCGCCTCCACGGCCCGAGGCGGTTCCGGAGCCATCACCCGTTGAGGATGTTGATGCCTCGGCATTGGATCGCGAGGGGTTGGCGCTTCCCTCGACCGCTCCCGTCCCCGGCGATGGAACTGAAGACGCCTTTCTTGACGGTGACTACTTCGATCTTTCCCCATGGGGAGGAGGAAACTGAGACTCCCAAACCGGTGGGAGACGCATCCTGCCTCTCGGACGCAGAGCAGATACAGGAACGGATTTCCCGTCACGTGCCGGTCGACACGGAAGAGGATTGGTCTGACGTTGATTTTCCCGAAATCTTGCTGGAAGACTTGGGTATCCAGGCGGAGGAAGCATCTGACGTTTTCGCGCTCTCTCCGCCGGAACCGAGAGGAGAGGAGGACCGGGAGGAAAGTGGCGGCCGCGATGACTGGATCGAATCGGTCGCGGATGAGGCTCTCATCTTCATTTCCGACCTTCTTTCCTACACCAATGATCCTCAGACCCAGTACGTCAGGGACATTGGCCCCAAGAAGGTCCTTTCGAGAGTCGAGGAAATCGATCTGGCACGCGAAATCTCCGAGGGACGCAGGAAGGCCCTGGGAGCCATCCCCCGATCCCCCACTGCCATGGCCGAACTTCTTCACCGACTCGAAAGTGTCGAACGGGGAGACGCCTCCATCCAGTCGATCATCGGCACTGGTGGCAACACCAAGGACGATGCTGTCGGGCAGGAGGAACCTGCCGACGAGGACGAAACCGACGATGAAGACGATGAAGATACCGATGATGGCCTGGAAGGGGGCACCTTGGACATCCTGTTTCAGTCAGAGATCCTGCCCGAAATCCGCCTGAAATTCGAGGCCGTTCGGACAATTCACGATGCGATGGCAGAGGCTCGGTCGACTTCCGAACGAGAGGTGCTTGCCGACAGGCTTGGAGATGCGCTCCACGGGCTTGGGGCATCGAGCGATTTCATGGAACTCCTGTGGAGTAAGATCAGATCAGACGACACAAGCCACGATGCCAAAGAAATCATGGATCGCGGGCTTGGTCGTGCTCAGGCAGCGAAAACGGTTTTCGCAGTTTTCAACCAGAGACTGGTCTTGTGGCTCGCCCGAAAATATCGCGATCTGCCCCTGATGGGACCTGGTCCAGGAGGGTAACATTGGGCTGCTGAAAGCCATCGACCGTTTCGACCCCGCCCGTGGGGCAAAGTTCTCGACCTACGCCACATGGTGGGTCCGCCAGTCGATTACGAAAGCCATGGCCGACAAAAAACGACTCATACGGTTTCCGGTCCACATGATGTACAGCGTCAGGAAGGTAGAAAAGTCACAAGACTCCCTCAGTGCTCAACTGGAGCGCACGCCGACAACAGAAGAACTGGCTCTGGAAGTCGATCTCCCGGTGTATGGCGTCTGACGAATTTTGCGCGTTCCCCAGGAACCGATTCCGATAACGGCAATTCCGGACCTTGAACGCCCCCTCGAAGAAAGTATCGAGGACCTATACGCACCAGGTCCGAAGGCCGTTGTCGTACAGACTCGCTTGAATGAAGCGATCGAAGAAACAATGGAATACCTCACTGAACGGGAAGCGGAAGTAGTAAGTCTGTGTTTCGGACTTGATGACGACAATGACTACACCCTCGAAGAAGTCGTGCAGATGTATAGCGTCACACGGGAACGCATCCGACAGATAGAGGCCAAGGCGCTCGGCAAGCTGGCGCATCCCGGCCGTTCCAAGAAACTGCGCACGTTCCTGGAAACGGCTGGGAGATCCGGGAGTGCCGAGCAATGACGACCACTGCCAGAAAATCCAGGCACGCCCCTCCCAAGGCAGGGGCAATGATCGAGACGCTAAGAGGGCTTGGCTACTCCACCGCCACGGCCATCGCCGACATCATTGACAACAGCATTGCCGCAGGTGCCGGCACGGTCGATCTCAGGTTCATCTGGAAAGGGCCCGACAGTGTGGTCGCGATAAAGGACAACGGTCGCGGCATGGATGACGCCGAACTCGACCGCGCCATGCGGCTGGGTGAAAAGAGCCATCTCGACAGCAAGAGCGCTTCTGACCTGGGCCGCTTTGGCATCGGCCTGAAGACAGCCTCGTTCTCACAGTGCCGACGCCTGACGGTCGCAAGCCGGCAACAAGTCGGTGAAGTCGGCTGCCTGCGCTGGGATCTCGATGTCCTTGCTGCGAGTCCTGACGACGGCTGGCATCTTTTGGAGGGACCCGAGGAATCCTCTCGCGATCTTCTCACCCCCTGCACGCAGCAGAAAAGGGGACGCTGGTTCTCTGGGAGCGACTGGACCGAATAGTGACGCCAGGTTTCACGGAGCAAGACCTTCTTGACCTGGTCGGCTGCCCGCGCTCAGAACTCGCGGCTGTACTCGACCACGGGAGAGCAGACGGTGGCGATGCGCGGAGCAGAAGCGACCGTCGCGCAGGCGGTCAGCTCCCCCGCCCTAGAGTTTTTTGAGACACTGATCAAGACCTGAGACGAGGGGATTATCGAGGTGCTTTATGACGGAACAGAAGCAGGTTGATCGGGAAGGCGCCGGAGCTGCGGAGACTTCACATATCGCAGCAGATCCGGCTCCGGCCCGACGACGATGAAGCCGCTGCGGATTCTGTTTGAGTGGATACCACGCCAGCCGGGCCCGCTCTCAATCCAGCCTGGGAGCCTAGCCCTTATTCTTCGGCCGAATCGCGGCCCAGTCTTCGTCGGTCATGAGATCGCCGACGAAGCTGAACTGACCGGCCCCCTTCAACCACTCGCCGCCGTCGATGGTTACCACATCGCCGTTCACATAGGCGCTGCCGTCGGCCATGAGGTAGACCGCGAGATCGGCCAGTTCCCGATGATCCCCGGCCCGGCCCAAGGGAATGCGGGATTCCAGCCCTTCGGCCAGTTTGGGCAGGGGCACCAGGCGATCCCAAGCGCCCTTGGTCGGAAAGGGACCGGGTGCGATGGCGTTCAGGCGAATGCCGCGCGGCCCCCATTCCACCGCCAGGCTCCTGGTCATGGTCAGGACGCCGGACTTGGCCATCGCCGAGGGCAGTACATAGCCGGAGCCGGTCCAGGCATAGCTGGTCACGATCGAGAGCACCGAGGCTTTGCGCCCCTCCGCCAGCCAACGCCGGCCGCAGCCCAGGGTCATGTAGGCCGTACCGTTCAGCACGATCGAGACCACGGCATCGAAGGCACGATGCGACAGCGCCTCACTGCGGGCGATGAAGTTGCCGGCGGCATTGTTCACCAATCCGTCCGGCACACCGCCGCTCCAAACCCAGTCGAGAAAGCTCTCGATTTGATCGGGATCGCGGATGTCGCAGGTGCGGTAGAGAATCTCGCCGCCGGTCTCCTTGCCGAGTTCCTCCGCGGTCTCGGCCAAGACGGCCTCGCGGCGACCGCATATCGCCACTCTGGCGCCCAGTTCCAGGTAGCGGCGGGCCATGTTGCGGCCGATACCGCTGCCACCGCCGGTGATGACGAAGCGCTTACCGGCCAGAAGGTTCTCTTTGAACATCGCTGTCTTTCCCTAGTCCAGGTGAATGCCGTGTGCGGCCAGCAGGCGCCGGCAGGCACGCAGCGCATCCTGTGCATCGAAGAGCGCGGGATCCAGACCCCACTCAAGCCAGAGCCCATCGATCAGGGCCGAGATGTCGGCTGCAAGAGAGACGGTGTCGAGCTCGAGCCCACGCGCCGCAGCCGAGCGCTCGATCGCCCGGGAAAAGCCCTTGCGATAGGTCTCGTAGATCGCCTTGTGCGCCTGGCGAAGCGCTTCGTTGGTGCGAACCTGCCCCCAAAGCGCGAGCCAGGTGGCGACGGTTTCCTGATTGAAGATCTCCGGACAGAAGGCGCTTTCCAACAGGACCTTGAGGCGCCAGTCGGGTGCATCCTCCCTGCCGTCCAGAGCCGCTCGCGTCGAGGCCAGAAGGCGGTCGGCCTCGGCGCGGTAGGTGGCCACCAGCAGGGCGTCCTTGGTCGGAAAATAGTGACCGACCAGACCGTTGGAGATGCCGGCTTCGCTGGCGATCTCGGCGACCGTGAATCCAGTGACGCCATCGCGGGCCAGGCAGCGGCGCGCAGCAAGCAGGATTTCCTGGCGTCGGGCAGCTGGCGTCAGGCGACTGAAACGCGGCGTGGCGCGCCTGGCCCCATTGCGATCGAGCCCCGGCGTCGCATCCGGCAGCAGAGAATCGCGGTCGCTCGCGTCAGTCATCGTGCAAAATCTCTGGCCATGCCACCTTCATGGCAGCATCCTGCAGTGAGGCCAAGGCGCGTGGCAAGACAGTCGGCAGCATAGCAGCCTGCGTCGCCTTTCAGCCGACACCTGCCGCCGGCAGGCGGCAGAGACCTCATGACGGCCGAGCCTGAGTGGCCGCAACCAGGGGACAACGGCATGCGAGACTCTACGGCAGGCTTTCACGATCAACTCTCTGCCAGCCTGCAGCAGATCGAAGCCGACGGGCTTTACAAGCGCGAGCGCGAAATCCTCTCGCAGCAGGGGGCGGAGATCGCCGTCATGGGGCCGGACGGACCGCGTCGGGTCCTGAACTTCTGCGCCAACAACTATCTGGGCCTGGCCAACGATGCGGCCTTGATCGAAGCCGCGCAAGAAGGTCTGGATCGCTATGGCCTCGGCATGGCCAGTGTGCGCTTCATCTGCGGTACCGAGGGTCAGCACCGCAGCCTGGAGCGCGAGATCGCCCACTTCCTGGGCTTCGAGGACTCGATCCTCTATGCCGCCTGCTTCGACGCCAACGGCGGCGTGTTCGAGCCGCTGTTCGAAGCCCAGGATGCGATCGTCTCGGACGCCTTGAACCACGCCTCCTTGATCGACGGCATCCGCCTCTGCAAGGCGCAGCGCTATCGTTATGCCCACAACGACATGGCCGATCTCGAGGCCAGGCTGCAGGAGGCCAGCGCTGCACGGCGCCGCGTGATCGTCACCGACGGCGTCTTCTCGATGGACGGCACCATTGCGCAGCTCGGCCGCATCTGCGATCTGGCCGACCGCTACGGCGCCTTGGTTCTGGTCGACGACTGTCACGGCATGGGCGTGCTGGGCGCCGGCGGGCGCGGCGTCCTGGAGCATTGCGATGCGCTTGGCCGGGTCGACATCGTGACCGGCACCTTGGGCAAGGCCATGGGCGGTTCCATGGGCGGCTTCGTGGCCGCCGCTCAACCGGTCGTCGACATGCTGCGGCAGCGTTCGCGCCCCTACCTCTTCTCCAATGCACTGGCCCCGGCGATCGTCACCGCCGGACGGCGCGCCTTTCAGGTGGTGGCGGAAGGCCAAGATCTGCGTGCCCGCTTATGGGACAACGCAAAACGCTTCCGTGCCGGACTCGAGGCCGCCGGCTTTCGCCTGCTGCCCGGCGAGCACCCCATCGTCCCGGTGATGATCGGCGAGGCCGCCTTGGCGCAGAGGCTGGCCGAGGCTCTGCTGAATGACGGCATCTACGTGATCGGCTTCTGCTACCCCGTCGTGCCGAAGGGCCAAGCCCGGGTGCGCACGCAGATCTCCGCCGCTCACAGATCGGAGCAGATCGATCGTGCCGTCGTCGCCTTCACCCGCGCCGGCAAAGCCCTCTCCATCGTCTGAAATTGAGTTTGGAGCCATGAGCAGCAAAATGCGCGCCCTGATCAAGGCCAAGGCCGAGCCCGGCATCTGGATGGGCGAGTCCTCGCAGCCGAAGATCGGCCCCGACGACGTGCTGATCGACATCAAGCGGACCGCCATTTGCGGCACCGATATCCACATCTACAAGTGGGACGACTGGGCCGCCATCACCGTGCCGGTGCCGATGACCGTCGGTCATGAGTACGTCGGCGAGGTGGTCGCCGTCGGCAGCGAAGTCACCCGCATCAAGGTCGGGCAAAGGGTCTCGGGCGAGGGCCATGTGGTGGGCCACCGCAGCCGCGCTGTGAGAGCCGGCAAGTATCATCTGGATCCCGACACCCGCGGCGTCGGAGTCACCATCCCGGGCGCCTTTGCCGACTATCTGGCCTTGCCGGAATTCAACGTGGTGCCGCTGCCCGAAGAGATCGGTCTGGAGATCGGCGCGCTGCTCGACCCGCTGGGCAATGCCGTTCACGCCGCGCTCTCCTTCGATCTGGTGGGCGAGGACGTGCTGATCACCGGTGCTGGACCGATCGGCATCATGGCTGCCGCCGTCTGCCGCCACGTCGGCGCCCGCCACGTCGTCATCACCGACTGAACCCCTATCGCCTGGAGCTGGCCGGCCGGGTCGCCGACGTGCGCCCGGTCAATGTCGCGCAGGAATCGCTGAGAGACGTGCGTGCCAGCCTGAAGATGACCGAAGGCTTCGACATCGGTCTGGAGATGAGCGGAGCCCCGCAGGCCTTCCACCAGATGATCGACACTATGATCATGGGCGGCCACATCGCGCTATTGGGTATTCCGGCCGGCCCGACGGAGACCGACTGGCGCCCGATCGTCGCCAAGGCGCTCACCATCAAGGCGATCTACGGCCGCGAGATGTTCGAGACCTGGTACAAGATGCTGGCGATGCTTCAGTCCGGCCTGGACGTCACCCCCGTCATCACCCACCGCTTCCCGATTGCCCGCTACCGAGAGGCTTTCGACGTCATGCTCTCGGGCGAAAGCGGCAAGGTGGTGCTGGAGTGGGATTGAAGCCTGCCGCCTGCCTGGACCGGCGGGTCCCGTCAGGCTGCCTGCCAGCGGAACGGTCTTGCCGTACTCTCTTGACTGAGGATCGGGCGAAATCGCCTCGGGCGACGGGGCGACATTCGCGATCGTACCGCCGGGGGGCGGCACGACCCTATGGCCGGCCTCGACTTGCGCGCGGCCATCCTCGTCTACTGGAACGCAAGGCATACCGGGAGGGCAGTCGCCGCCCGGATGGGCCCACATCACTCCGCACGGGCGGGTCCAGGCGGCACAACAAGGCCTCAGGGCGTCATTCCGTCCCCTGGCGGCTCTACCCCGAAGACCCCTTGCCGGACACCCTTGGGCGGCTGGCTTCAGTCCCACCGGGCATCGCTCAGGCGCCAGTAGGCGGCTGTTCCGACGAGCGGAGAGTCGCCTAGGATCCGGTCGAAGGGGGTGTCGCCATTCACGTCCCGCGCACCGGGATCGGCGCCGCCGGCGAGCAGCGCCTCAATCGCGGCGGCTTGGCCGAACGCCACAGCTTAAGTGCAGCGAGGTCTCGCCACCCATGGCTTGTGCATCGGGATCGGCCCCGCCGGCGAGCAGCGCCGCAATCTCGGCGGCTTGGCCCTTCCCAGCAGCCACGTGCAGCGGGGCCAAGCCAAGCAGGTCCCGCGCACCGAGATCGGCGCCGGCGGCGAGCAGCGCCGCAATCGCGGCAGCTTGGCCGAACGCCGCAGCCGCGTGCAGCGGGGTCTTGCCCAACGCGTCCCGCGCACCGGGATCGGCGCCGGCGGCGAGCAGCGCCGCAATCGAGGCGGCTTGGCCCTCACTTGCAGCATGGTGCAGCCGGGTCCAGCCACCCTCGTCCCGCGCACCGGGATCGGCGCCGGCCCGCAGACAGGCGCGCACATCCGCAGCGCTGGCTGTCGAGAAGAAATCCCAGCTGTTCCAGTTTGCGCAGTTGGCCTGCGCCCGCGCGCCCGACACGGCCAGACTTACCGCCAGCGCCGTCAAGATCGCAACGATTCCAACCCTCACACCGCTATCCTCCCACTTCCAACCCCGATTGCAGTACAGGGGATCTTGCCGGGAGCGATCCACGACCCGCGGCTGGCGCGCCGCGCGATCCTGTCTGCCGCAACGCGGGCGATCCCTTGCAGACCCCTGTCTAGCACCGCGTCGTTCTGCTGTCAAGACGGTCTTGCCCGCGCGCAGGGACGCCGGGAACGGTATCGGCCGATCCCATCGGGTCGCAAACGCCGGCGCAAACGGCATCGCCGTTGCCCTGAAGGTCGGTTCCGCCCGACTGTCTCCCGCGCGATAGACCGCACGATACACCCTGCGCGGTCGCCATGGAAGAGACGCCTGAGCGTCCCGAAGCCCCGACCTCCTCGGGGACACTCCGCTCGGCCAAGAGCCACGGAAAATTGGCGCGCCCAAGCCCCCTCTTCTTCCGCTGCCGGATCGATCGGTCGCCGTCCGCCGTCAGGTTCGGTCCATCGGGACCGCTACAACGTTCAGGGCGATCTTGGCCGGAAAAGGGGCCTGGAAATCGGGGCGCCGTTTTTCGGGGCGCCGGTGTCAGGCCGTGAGCAGGCGAACGTCGTCGAGGAAACCGGAGGGCGCGGTGGCGTCGGTAATCGGTCGGGGGCTGTCCCGGTTTTGCGGCGGGAAGCAGAGGGTGGCGTGCCTGCGTGCGGCGGCCTGCCCTGCGGGTTGGAGGGTCCAGCCGTCGGGCGCGTCGGCGGTGATCGCGATGCGGCCTTGCGGTTGGCTGTCGAGGCTGAGGGTGCAGGCGGCCGACTGGCCCGGTGCGATGCGCAGGGCGTTTCACCTTATGCGCTTTCCGGCGCCGCTTGCAAAGGTCGAAGCTGACCTCGGTCGCCTCGGCACAGAATGTCGCAGCATTCCGGCTCCTCACACCTGCGAGAGACGGCGGTAGGGCGTTCCGTCCTCGACGCTGCTCGTCTATCGTTCCCACCGACAGAGGGACGGAAGTCCGAATGAGAGGGAGTGAGGAAGATGTCCGGCTATGTGGCTTGGGTACTGGATGTAGAAATCGGCGACGGCAAGGACGAGGCCTTTCGTGAGTTGATGGCCGAGATGGTCGAGGCGACCGAGATCAACGAACCTGGAGCGCTCTGCTATGAGTGGAGCGTCGACGAGAGCGGCAAGACCTGCAGCATCCATGAACGCTATGCCGATTCGGCCGCCGTCATGGTCCACATGGGTTCCTTCGGTAGGAACTTTGCCGAACGTTTCCTCGCCCGCTGCAAGCCAACGCGTCTGGTGGTGTTCGGTTCTCCCGACGAGACGGTGAAGGGTGCACTGGCGGCACTCTCCCCACTCTACATGCAGCAGATCGGCGGCTATTCGCGCTTCTGATTCGGGCGGGGAGGCCGTTCGCTCGGCCCTCCCGGGATCTACCTCAGGCGCCCTTGATCATCTTGATGATGGCGGAATAGTCGAGGTCGCCCTGCCCGCCGTTGACGAAGAGACCGAAGAGCGCGGCCGCCTCGGCGCCTAGAGGTGTGGCCGCACCGACCTGATTGGCGGCCTCCTGTGAGAGACGCAGATCCTTCAGCATCAAGGTCGCGGCAAACCCCGGCCGATAGTCGCGATTGGCGGCCGAGCCCTCGACGATGCCCGGCACCGGCAGGTGATTGAGCATGGCCCAGCAGGAGCCGGAGGACTCGGAGGAGATGTCGAACAGCACCTTATCGTCTAGGCCCAGCTTCTCGGCCAGCGCAAAGGCCTCGCAGACGCCCAGCATGGAAATGCCCAGGATCATGTTGTTGCAGACCTTGACCGCCTGACCGTTTCCGCCGCCACCGGCATGGATCACGTTGCGCCCCATCTCCGCCAGAAAAGGTTCGGCACGGGCAAAGGCCGCGGCCCCGCCGCCGCACATGAAGGTCAGGCTCGCCTGCTGGGCCCCGGCGACGCCGCCCGAGACCGGCGCATCGACGAAATCCTGACCGGCCGCTGCCGCGGCCTCGTGCACCGTCCGGGCCGTGCCAACGTCGATGGTGGAGGAATCGATCAGCAGGCTGCCCTCGGGCGCCCGCGCCAGCAGCCCCTCCTCGCCCAGATAGAGGCCGCGCACATGCTGTCCCGCCGGCAGCATGGTGACCACAACCTCGGCGGCCTCCACGGCTGCGGTCGGGTTCTCGGCGATCGTGATGCCGGCCGCTTCGGCCTGGTCCAGGGCGGCTTGGGAGAGATCGAAGCCGGACACTGCATGCCCGGCCTTCGCCAGGTTCGCTGCCATGGGTCCACCCATGTTGCCAAGTCCGATGAAACCGATCCGTGCCATTGCCTCTTCTCCCTTCGGTAAGCGATCAGTCCAGGAGGACTGGCATGCTCGGCCGGCCAGAGGCAAGCAGAAGCGCGCGATCACGATGACGAAGCCGAGGCCCCAGACCAGCGAACGGCCGTTACCCCAGTTGGCCAGGTAGGCGTGCAGATAGAGCAGGCACACCGCGACGAAGGCCAGAGCCAAACCATCACGCCAGCCGTCCAGATCCGAGGCTTCTTCGGCGGGCCGGCGAAGGCGGCTCCTCAGAAAGGCGGTACCCTGCGCATCGGCATGGCCGACGGCGCGGTCAGCGACAATTGGGATCCGGCGGTGACCGACACCCGCTACATGATCCAGATGAACCATGTAAACCGCAACTGCCTGACCGAGATCACCTCGGACAACAAGCTGGGGCCGGAGCAGGCCAAGTCCTGGGCTCGACCAAGGACGCGGTGACCTGGACCTTCGAGGTGCACGAGGGCGTCACCTTCCACGACGGCAAGTCCTTCACCTCGGAGGACGTGGTCGAAACCTTGAACGACCACCGCAATCCGGAAACCGGCTCGGCCGTGGCCTCGCTCCTGGTACCGGTCGAGGAGGTGAAAGCCGACGGACCCAGTCGCGTGACCGTGCGACTGTCCGGCGACAATGCCGATCTGCCCTACCTGATGACCGACGATCACCTCTGCATTCTGCCGTCGAACGGCGAGGGGGGCGTGGAACGAATCGCAGTTCGACGACCAGCACTTCGACAAGGTCCTGGTCGAGGCGCGGGCCGAGCTGGATAACGACAAGCGCGCCGAACTCTATCGCGAACTGCAGATGATCCTGCACGCGCAAGGCGGCGTGATTGTGCCCTTCTTCAAGAGCTACGTCTATGCGCGCCGTTCCGACGTACACCATGATCCGCATCCGACCGGCACCTGGCCGCTGGACGGCTACCGCGCAGCAGAACGCTGGTGGTTCGCCTCATGACATTGGGGGCGGATCGTTGGATCCGCTCCGATCCTTTTCAAAAGGCCAGGTCGCCCTCGCCGAGTGAGGCGAACCAAGCCTCGACCGCTGCGACATTGACCTCCTCGAGGCTTGCCGGTGACCAGTTCGGCGCATTGTCCTTGTCGATCAGCAACGCGCGAACGCCTTCGTAGAAGTCGCGGCCCGGGAGCATGGCCGTCTGCGACATGCGATACTCCATGACCATACAGGCGTCGAAGTCGAGTTCGGCACCGCGGCGTAACTGTTCGAAGCAAACCATGAGCGAGGTGGGGGAGCGCTTGGCCAGACCGGCCAAGGTTGCCTCGGCCCAGTCGCCGCCTTCGGACTGCAGGGCTTCGATCACCTGGGCCAGGCTTTCCTTGCCGCCGAAGCAGCGATCGATGGCCGGTCGCGAGGCGTCCAGATGCCCCGCTTCCTCCGGTTTCGCCTGAAGCGGCGCCAGGGCGGTTTCGGCGGCGGCCAGTCCTTGGTTCCAGTCGGCGGCTGCAAGGGCCTGCAGGATCGCCTCTTCCTGATCACCGGCAAGGCTGTGTGTGGCGATGCCGGCGACCAGACAGTCGGCCGCCTTCAGGCGATCTCCGGTCAAGGCGAGATAGAGGCCAAGCGCGCCCGGCAGTCGCGGCAGGAAAAATGAACCGCCGACATCGGGGAAGATGCCGATCGCATTCTCCGGCATGGCAAAGAGGGTGCGCGGCCCGGCCAGGCGCAGGTCGCCGTGGATCGAGACCCCGACCCCGCCGCCCATGGTGATCCCATCGATCAGGGCAATGTATGGCTTCTCGAAGGTGTGGATGCGGCGGTTCAGCTGATACTCCGCACGAAAAAAGTCACCAGCCAGATGGCCGCGCTTGCCGGGTGCGAACTGGCCGTCCTGACCGGCCTTCCAGATTGCCAGCACATCGCCGCCGGCACAGAAGGCGCCCTCGCCGACGCCGCGGATGGCGACGGCAGCGATGGCCGGATCGGCAGCCCAGCGGTCGAGCTGGGGATGCAGTGCGCGGATCATCGACAGGGTCAAGGCGTTCAGCGCCTTGGGTCGGTTCAAGGTGATCAGGCCCAGTGGCCCCTGGGCCTCAAAGAATATCTCGTCACGCGCAGCCACTGTCCTAGTCCATTTCGTCGGTTTCGGCGGCTGGGGTTAGCAGAACCGAGGCCATCCGCCAAGTCTGCCGGGATCTAACGCCGATCGAAGGCGAGCCGTGCAGCCAGGCCCAAGAAGATGATCGAGCTGAGGTATTGGAGGGCCTGCGCCGCCCGACGGCTGCGGGTGAGCCAACGCCCCAAGCTGCCGGAGAAGGCACCGACAAGGCAATTGATCGGCGTACCGCAGACATTGAGGAGAACGCCGAATACCAGGAACTGCAGGAAGGGCGAACCGCGGGCCGGATCGACGAACTGCGGCACGAAGGCCAGGATGAAGATCGCGACCTTGGGGTTAAGCAGATTGACCAGGATGCCGTCGCGCCAGCCCAGCCAAGCGCCGCCGGCCGATGCGCCTTGCGGCGTCAGCTCCCCTGTCGAGCGCAGCGCCTGGATCGCCAGCCAAACCAGATAGGCGATGCCGGCCCAGCGCAGGACTTCGAAGAGGGCGGGATTGGTGGCGATCAGAGCAGCAAGCCCCAGCCCTGCCAGCAGGGAGTGGATCAGCGAACCGGTGGCGATCCCCAGGCTCGCACCGATCCCGGCGCGCGGTCCGTTGCGCATGCCGCGACCCAGGCAGAAGAGCATGTCGGCGCCCGGCATCAAATTCAGCGCCAGCGCCGCAGGCATGAAGATCAGCAGGGTCTGTGTGTCGATCAACATGACGAGAGCCTTAGGGGTCTGGGGATCAGACGGTCAAGGCATTTTCTCGCCATAGCTGTTAGACTGCCTGGCAAGCCTCGCTCGGCCGATTGTCCCGTTTGGCCCGAGGCGCTTTGTCTAACAGAGGCCACAGCGACTGAAAGGCGTCAAAGTTATGGAGGATACCATGGAAGACCTGCACGAGCGTCACTGGCCCGGCGAAGACGAGGCCTATCGCGAAGCCCGCAACGCGCTGCTGCAAGCCGAGCTCGACCTCGACCGCCATTTGCTGGCGGTGGCCAAGCTGCGTCGTACCCTGCCGCCCGGCGGCGCGATCAAGGAGGACTATGCCTTCGACGAACTGCGCGACGGCGAGGTCGGGCAGATCCGCGTCTCCGACCTCTTCGCCGACGGCAAGGAGACCCTGGTGCACTACAGCTTCATGTTCCCGCCCTCGGCCGAGGCACCCTGCCCGGCCTGCACCTCTCTGGCGGACAGTTTGAACGGCACCGCTCAGCACATCACGGACCGAGTCAACTTCGCTCTTGTCGCCAAGGCGCCGATCCAGCGTTTCGCCGAGCTCGCCGCCGCACGTGGATGGGATCGCCTGCGTCTGCTCTCTTCTGCCAACAACAGCTACAATCAGGACTATGGCGCGGAGAATGCCGCCGGCGAGCAAATCCCGGCCTTCAACGTCTTCACGCGCCAGGACGGTACCATCCGGCACTTCTATAACGCCGAGCAGCTCTATGTGGACCAGCCAGGCCATCCGCACCACGTCGACCGTCTCTGGCCGATCTGGAACCTGCTGGACCTGACCCCGGAGGGCCGCGGCGAGGACTGGTTCCCCAAGCTCAGCTATTAGCCAGCCCTTTGACAAGACCGCTGCAGTGGGCATGATCCTTCGACCCGGGTAAGAGGCCCGCAAGTCTGCGGACCGGAGGAGGATCGAATGCGCGAGAAGGGTGACAGGCCTCGACTGTCGAGGCATGGGTTGCTCTGGCTTCTGGGCGAACTCCCACTGCCGCTGTGCAGAGGGCGCAGGCAGCTGAGAGCGAAGCAATCCGCTTCGGCTTGACGCCGGTCTTCCTAAACGACGACCTGGAGCTCCTGCAGGCGATCGAGACCTACCTGGGGGGCGCGACCGGCTGGTGAACAAGCAGAGCAGCACTGCGCCGGCAAGCAACGCCTTCGGCGTCGACCTGGGCGAGCAGCAGCCGGCCGAGACCGATGCCTGGTACGCACCTTCGATGTACAACATCGTCAAGCAGGACGGTAAAGACGTCCATCTGGTGATCAAGCCGGATCAGGATTGCGTGGTCAACTCGTGGCTTGGCTCGGTCCGCGGCGCCCGCATGGCGAAGAACCGCCGCTCCGACGTCACCGGAACCCAGCAGCAGCGGCTCACCGACCCCCTGGTCTGGCGCTACGGCACCTGGCAGCCGACCAGCTGGGACGACGCGCTGGATCTGGTCGCCCAAGTGACTGCCCGCTTTATCCGCAAGGACAATGAGGATGAGCTTTTCGTCTCCATGTTCGATCACGGCGGCTCGGCTGGGGTTTACGAGAACACCTGGGGCACCGGCAAGCTCTACTTCGGCTCGATGAAGGTGAAGAACTGCCGGATCCACAATCGCCCGGCCTACAACTCTGAGGTGCATTCAACTCGCGACATGGGCGTCGGCGAGTTGAACTACTGTTACGAAGACTACGAGCTGACCGAGCCATCTTCATGGTCGGCGCCAACGCCCTGGAGACGCAGTCGAACCTCTTCCTGAACCACATGGTGCCCGGCATGCGCGGCGACACCCTGGACAAGCAGAAGCAGCAACTGCCTGACGAGCCGCATGCGGCGGCCAAGGTGATCGTGGTCGATCCCCGCCGCACCGTTGCCATCAACGCTTGCGAGGATGCGGCCGGCAAGGAGAATGTCCTGCACTTGGCCTTGAACAGCGGCACCGACCTGGCGCTCTTCAACACGCTCTTCGCCTATATCGCCGAGCAAGGCTGGATCGACAGCGACTTCATCGAAGCCTCGACCTTTCAGGACGGCACGGCGCAAGCGGAGGACGCGGCGCACCCCTGCGCCCTCGGTAGATTGGCACTGGCCAAAGCGACCTGCAAGACGTCGCTGGCCGAAGGCGCCAAGATCTGCGGTCTGGCCAAAACCGATATCGTGAAGGCGGCCGAATGGATCGCCAAAACGAAAGAGGGTGGCGCCCGCCGACGCTGCGTCTTCCCTTATGAAAAGGGGATCATCTGGGGCAACGACAACTACCGCACCATCAGCGCCTTGGTGAACATCGGCCTCTTGACCGGCAACATCGGCCGGCCCGGCGGCGGCGTGGTGCGGCTGGGCGGCCATCAGGAGGGCTACATGCGCCCGTCGGATGCCCATGTCGGACGCCCCGCGCCCTATATCGACGCCTTGCTGATCGAGGGCAAAGGCAAGCTGCATCACGTCTGGGCCTGCGATCACTACAAGACCACCTTGAACGCCACCGAATTCAAGCGGGTCTACAACCGACGCACCAATCTGGTGAAGGAAGCGATGGACGCAGCCGCCGGTAAGTCGCGGGCGGAGCTGGTCGATGCCATCGTCGGCGCGATCGAGGCTGGCGGCCTCTTCTCGGTCAACGTCGACACCATCCAATCGCAGATCGGCCAAGCCGCGCACGTCATCCTGCCGGCGGTCGAATCGGGCGAGATGAACCTCACCTCGATGAACGGCGAGCGGCGTATGCGCCTCACCGAGAAGTACATGGACGGCCCCGGCGCGGCTATGCCGGACTGCCTGATCGCGGCCGCTCTGGCGCAGCACCTGGAGCGTGTCTTGGCCGCCGCTGGTGAAGCCGACTACGCCAAGCAATTCCAAGGCTACGATTGGAAGACGGAAGAAGACGCCTTCATGGACGGCTACTATGCCAACACCGGCGAGATCGTGACCTACGACCGCTTGCGCGCCATGGGTAACAACGGCGTGCAGGAACCGGTCACAGCCTTTGAGGACGGCAAGCTGGTCGGCACCAAGCGGCTCTATGCCGACGGTAGCTTCGGCACAGCTGACAAGAAGGCACACTTCTGTGCCGGAGCCTGGCGCGGTCTCGAGGCAGCGGGCAAAGAGGCACAGCAGGCCAAGTTCACCTACCTGATCAACAATGGCCGTTCCAACATCAACTGGCAGAACTGGTTCCTGGATCAGGACAACGACTTCGTCACCGACCGTTACCCCTACCCCTTCATCGAGATGCATCCCGACGATATGGCGGAGCTGGGGGCCACACCGGGCGATCTGGTGGAGGTGGTAAACGACGACGGCGCCACGCAAGCCATGGCCTACCCCACGCCGACGGCTTGGCGGAAGGGAGCTTCATGCTGTTCGCCACCCCTACGGGTGCGCAAGGCAATGTGGTGAACGCCGGCGTGAACAGCCTGGTGCTGCCGAATTACAAGCAGACCTGGGGCGACATCCACAAGATCTCGGACGCACCGGCCGCAGTGAAGCACCTCTCCTTCAAATCGAAGGAGTACAAGGCCGGATAGAGACGGCAGGGCCGCCTGCCTTCGCAGGCGGCCCTTCTCGCTCTAAAGCTTTGATAACAAGCCAGATTCACGCCCTCGAATAAATCCGTTCGGAAACGATCTACTCTAAGGCCCGCTACTCAGCCGCCTGAGGGAAGCGCTGCTCCATGGTGGCGCCGACCCTGGGCGCGACCTCTTTTGCCAGCAGCTCCATCGAGCGGCGCCAGAGCGGCTCGTCGTCCCACTCGTGGAAGGCGGCCAGCAGGGTGCCGAAGGGGCCAACGGTGTCGATGAAGGCTTCGAGCTTGGCCACCACGGTGTCCGGAGAGCCGGCGATCACCATCTCGTCCATGCAGGTCTGATTGGTGATGGCCTCGTCGGGGATTTCTTGATCGGACTTGAAGATGCCGATCAGGCCGGCCCGTGCGAGTTGCGTGCGCAGATAGTTGTAATAGTCGAGAAGGGTGTTGTCCGGCCGCGCCATATAGTCCTCGGCCTCGGCATCGCTCTCGGTCACCAGGATGCTCCGGGCCACCCGCCAGGTTCGCCAGTCGGGTTTCAGGCCGGCGCTCTCGGCACCCTTGTAGTAGGCGGCCCACTGCGACTTGGTGATCGCCGCCGGATTGAAGTTGGCCGAGGCCAGGTGCCAACCCTTGCTGCCGGCCATCTTGGCGGTGCCGGAAAAGGGGCTCATGGCCGAGGTGATGAAGGGCGGAAAGGGGTCTTGGAAGGGCTTCGGCATCGGGCCGATGCCCAGATCCATCTGCACCGTGTCCTTCACCTTGATGGTCCAAAACTTGCCCTCGATCTCGTAGGGCGGATCCGAGGCCCAGATCTGCTGAATCATCTCGGCGCTCTCCACCATCATGGCGCCGCGGTTCATCGCCAAGGTACCGAAGAGTTCGAAGTCGGAGGCCAAGCCGCCGGGACCGATGCCGATATTGAGCCGGCCGTTCGACATGTGGTCGAAGAGTGCGATGTCGGCGGCGACCTGCGCCGGATGGCGATGCGGCAGGTTCAGAACGCCGGTCACGAAGGTCACCTTGTCGGTCACCGGAATGCAGGCCGAGAGGAACTGCAGCGGACTGGAGACCGGTTCCACCTTGGCCGCGAAATGCTCGCCCATCCAGACCTCGTCGAAGCCCACCGCATCGGCATGCAGGACGGCCTGATAGTCCTGATCGTACATCTCCTTGTAGCCGGGCTTCAGGGTATGCAACGGCATCATGAAGAATCCAAGTCTCACCGCACTCTCCCTCCCGTCATTGACTTCCAAATCTCTCTAACGACAGTCAGCATGGATTTTCTCTTTTCAAAAAGCGCCAAGTACGCGGATTTTCTCAAGTCAAAGCACTGACAGTATTGTGAGGTTAACACAAGCTCTACAGGCTGTCAATGAAACTAAGGAGGGTTGAAAGCTCTGCGTTTGCCGCCGAGTCCTGGCTTCGGCGCCGTTGCTTTGCCGGTGATCGCTATGGCACCCTCCTTGCTGCCGCCGGCGACAGGCGCAGGCGGTGAGGTTTGTTACGAAGGGGGCGCTCTCATGCCGAAGAACAAGATGGTGGTTGCCGGTGCCATGGGCGTCATCGGTCGGGCCGTGATCGAGCGAGTCGCCGGACTACCGGACTGGCAGGTGACCGGCCTGTCGCGCCGCGTTCCGGACTATGAAAGCGTGGCCGATCATATCTCCGTCGACCTGCTGGAGCCGGAGGATTGCGCCCGCAAGCTGGGCGGGCTCAGCGACACCACGCACCTCGCCTTCGCCGCCTACATCGAGAAGCTTCGCTTGGCCGATCAGGTGGCGCCCAACCTGGCGATGATCACCAATCTGGTGCGCTGCCTGCAGGAGGTGGCGCCGAACCTACGCCACGTGACTCTGTTCCAGGGCGGGAAGGCCTATGGTTGCCATCTCGGCCCCTTCAAGACGCCGGGCAAGGAATCCGATCCGCGGCACATGCCACCCAATTTCTACTATGATCAGGAGGATTTTCTGCGCGTGGAGTGCGTCGGTCGAAACTGGACCTGGTCGGCCCTGCGACCCGAGGCCGTCTGCGGCTTTGCCGTCGGCAACCCCATGAACATCCTGACGGTGATCGCCGTCTATGCCGCCATCTCCAAGCATCTGGGCCAGCCGATGCGCTTTCCGGGAACGACGGCCGCCTATGAGGCGCTCTACCAGGTGAGCGACGCCGACATCCTGGCCGATGCCACGCTCTGGGCGGGCCAGGAACCCAAAGCCGCCGGTGAAATCTTCAACATCACCAATGGAGACTACTTCCGCTGGTGCCATCTCTGGCCAAGCTTCGCCGCGTTCTTCGGCATGGACTATGCCCCGCCGATTCCGATCGACCTGCAGGACATGATGTCCGACAAGGCCGGCGTGTGGAAGGCGATCACCGAGCAGCATGGTCTGCGCCCCTACGCCTTCGACGCGATTGCCTCCTGGCGCTTTGGCGACTTCATCTTCAGCAACGAGTTCGACAACATCACCAGCACGATCAAGGCGCGCCGCCTCGGCTTCACCCCCTGCATCGACAGCGAGGAGATGTTCCTCAGCAAATTCAAGCGCCTCAAGGAGATGCGCATCATTCCCTGAGCGTCGGGCCTTCGCCTGCCTTTTAGGCTTTTAGAATCTGACGGGCGATGATGACCCGCATGATCTCGTTGGTGCCTTCCAGGATCTGGTGCACGCGCAGATCGCGCAGATAGCGCTCGATCGGGAAGTCCTTCAGGTAGCCATAGCCGCCGTGCATCTGCAGGGCCTGGTTCACGATGTCGAAGGCGCTGTCGGTCGCCAGGCGCTTGGCCATGGCACAGGCCGTCAACTTATCGGGCGCACCCTGATCCAGCTTGCCGGCAGCGCGATGCACCATCAGGCGTGCGGCCTCCAGGTCCGTCGCCATGTCGGCCAAGCGGAACTGCAGCGCCTGGAACTCGGCGAGTGGCCGACCGAACTGCTTGCGATCGGTCATGTAGGTCTGCGCGGCCTCCAGCGAGGCACGGGCTCCGCCCAGCGAGCAGGCGGCGATGTTCACCCGGCCACCGTCGAGGCCCATCATCGCGATCTTGAAGCCGTCGCCCTCCTGCCCGACCAGGTTCTCCGCCGGGACATCGGCATCCTGGAAATTCAGCATGGCGGTCGGCTGGCTGTTCCAGCCCAGCTTGCGCTCCTGCGCACCGAAGGAAAGCCCCGGAGTATTTGCCGGCACCACCAGGGTCGAGATGCCCTTCGGTCCGGCCTCGCCGGTGCGGCACATGACGATGTAGATATCCGAGCGCCCACCGCCGGAGATGAAGGCCTTGGAGCCGTTCAGAAGATAGCGATCGCCTCGACGCACCGCCTTGGTCTTGAGCGAGGCCGCATCGGAGCCCGCACCGGGCTCGGTCAGACAGTAGCTTGCGAAGTGCTCCATGGTCATGAGCTTCGGCAGCACGCGCCGGCGCAGTGCATCGTCAGCGAAGCGGTCGACCATCCAAGAGGCCATGTTGTGAATCGAGATGTAGGCGGCGGTCGAGGGGCAGACCGCAGACAGCTCTTCAAAGACGATGGCGGCATCCAGCCGGCTGAGCGCAGAGCCGCCGACGTCTTCACCGCAGTAGATCCCGCCGAAGCCGAGCGCTGCGGCTTCGCGCAGCGTGGACTCAGGAAAGATCTTCTCCTCGTCCCAGCGAGCGGCATGCTGCAGCATCTCGCCCTCGGCGAAGGCACGGGCGACCTCTTGGATTGCGCGCTGTTCTTCGGTCAGATCGAAAGAAGACATGGTCCTACCCTAGCCGCTCTGAGCCGGAAGCAAAAGCCACGTTTAGCGCGGCAGAAGCACGCTGTAGTCCAGGTCCAGCACCACGGCCGGATCGCGCTTGCCGTCGGCGCCGCGGTCCGGGAAGTCGGCACAGGCGCGATCCTTGGCGGCGACCGTGCGCAAACGCAACACGCCGGCATCCGTGCGACCGGGCAAGATCTGCGCCTCCGAGACCTCGCTCCAGGCATAGACCGTGTCGCCGGCAAAGCAGGGGGCGGTGTGGCTGCCGCCGTTGAGAGCCAGCACCTTCACCGCATTGGCCAAGCCGTTGAAGCTCAGCGAGCGCGCCAGGCTGATGATGTGCCCGCCGTAGATGAGGCGCCGGCCGAAGCGGCCTTGCCCCTCGACATGCTGATTGAAGTGGACCCGCGCCGTATTCTGGTAGAGGCGGGTCGCCAGTTGGTGCTCGGCCTCTTCGATGGTCATGCCGTCGATGTGGTCGATGCGTTCGCCTGCGGCATAGTCGCCGAAGCGGTGCGGGCTGCCGGCTAGTGCGTCGTCGTAGTCCACGAAGGTCATGCCTTCGGGGATGCGATAGAGATCGGGACCGACTGCCTTGGCCAAGTCCGGCACCTGCGCCTCGGGGGCCGGACTCGCCTTGTCGCGCTTGCGCACTAGGACCCAGCGGACATAGCGCAGCACCTCTTCGCCACGCTGGTTCTGCCCAACCGTCCGAACATAGACGATGCCGCTCTCGCCCGACGAGGTTTCCTTCAGCCCGATCACCTCGCTGACCGAGCTCAGGCTGTCGCCGGGATAGACCGGAGCACCGAAGACACCCTCGGCGTAACCGAGATTGGCGATGGCATTCAGCGAGATGTCGGTGACGGTCTTTCCGAACACCAGATGGAAGACCAGGAAGTCGTCCAGCGGTGCCGCCGGAAACCCCAGTCTCTCGGCGAAGCCATGCGCGCACTGCAGTGCGAAACGGCTGCCATAGAGCGCTTGATAGAGCCCGCGGTCGCCCTCGGTGGCGCTGCGCGGCGTCGCATGGCGCAACAGCTGGCCCAAGAAGAAGTCTTCGAAGAAATTGCCGCTACCGGTCTTGGCGCCCATCGCGCGTCTTTCCTCCAGAATAGATCGGCCGCGCGCAGAGCGCGATTCGGCCGGCGTGATACTGTGAATCTTTAGGCGGCTTGCGAGGCGATGGCGTCGGCCAGAGCGACGGTGCGCTTGGCGGTCTCGACGTGCAGGTTCTCGATCAGCGTGCCGTCCAGCACCACCAAGGCCTTGCCTTCGCTGGTCGCCGCAGTGAAGGCCTCGATGATGCGTCGGGCGAAGCTCACCTCGGCCTGGCTGGGCGAGAAGACTTCGTTGGCCGGTGCCAGGGTCTTGGGGTGGATCAAGGTCTTGCCGTCGAAGCCGAACTCCTTGCCCTGCTCGCAGGCGCTGAGGAAACCGGCATCGTCGGCCAAATTCAGATGCACGCCGTCCAGGATCGAGAGACCATAGGCGCGCGCCGCCAGCAGGCAGACCGACAGCGAGGCCAGGACCGGCAGCCGCAGGGTCGTGTGTGCGGCCTGCAGCTCTTTCACCAGATCAGAGGTCCCCATCACCAGACAGTCGATCTGCGGGCTGGCGCCGGCCACCTCCTTGGCATTGAGAATGCCGAGCGGCGTTTCCATCATGCACCAGATGGCCTGCCCGTCCGACCCACCGGCCTCGCGAAGCTTGGCCTCGGCGGCGGCCACCATTTCCGCTGTCTCGACCTTCGGCAGCAGGATCGCATCGGCCCCGGCCGTCGCCGCGGCGGCCAGATCCTCCGCACCCCAGGGACTGTCCAGGCCGTTCACCCGGATCACCAGCTCGCGATGCCCATAGCCACCGGCCTTCACGGCCGCGACGACCTGTTCGCGCGCAAAGGCTTTGGCATCGGGGGCGACGGCGTCCTCGAGATCGAGGATCAAGGCATCGGCCGGCAGGCTCTTGCCCTTCTCCAGCGCCCGGGCATTGGAGCCCGGCATATAGAGAACGGAACGACGGGGATGGGCGTGGTCTGACATACGGTGGTTCGCTCTACTTTGTCTGTTTCAGGTCGATCTCTTTCCGGCGCGCCAAATCATAGGCAGAGATGCGCCCAAGGCAAGAGTGAGGGCGCAAAAAGCGTTGCCAGGCCGCACATCAGCCCCTAAGCAGGGGCGGTTGCTCTCGCGCCCGCGACCTGCTCCTACAATCAACGGATCGGCCAAACCATGCAGATCGTCTCTGTCTCCAGTCATGTCGCCTATGGACACGTGGGCAATGCCTCGCTGTGCTTTCCACTGCGCCGCCTGGGGGTTCAGGTCGTGCCGGTGATGACGGTGCTGCTGTCGAACCATCTGGGCTATAAGCGCTATGGTGGGCAGATTCTGCCGGGCGAGATGGTGGCCAAGGTGCTGGACGGTCTGATCGAATTGGGCGTGGTGGCCGAAAGCAACGGCCTGCTCTCCGGCTTCCTCGGCACGCCAGAGACGACCGCGGCCACGGCCAAGGCAGCGGCAGCCTTCAAGGCGGCCCGCCCGAAGGCGCCCTTCTGCCTTGACCCGGTTCTCGGCGACCGCGGCAAGGGCCTCTACATGCCCGAAAGCGTGGTGAGCGTGATGCGCGGCCGCCTGATGCCGCACGCCCAGATGATGACGCCAAACCTCTTCGAACTGGAGACCCTTGCGGGCCAGGAGGTGGTGACTCGCGCAGATGCCATCGCGGCTGCCCGGGCGCTGATCGCCTACGGCCCCAAGGCGATCCTCGCGACCTCAGCCGACACCGAGGAGAGCGCCCTCGGCCGGGCCGAGGTCCTGCTGATCACCGCCGATTCCGGCTGGCTGCTGTCGACCGTCCATCTCTCCTTCACCATCGAGCCCAACGGCTCCGGCGATCTGCTAGCCGCCCTCTGGCTCTATGAGACTTTGGCAGGCCGCAATTACCTGGAGGCGGCGCAATACGCCTTGGCGCGCCTGCACGGCCTGCTGCGCGCCACGGCCGAGAAGGACAGCCGCGAACTGATCATGGTCGAGGCACAAGAGCGTTGCGCCGCCAAGCCAGACCTCTCCTGGGTCCAGGTGCGAGCTCTCTAGGAACCGTTGAGGAATGAGGTAGCCGTACGGACGCGAGAAACGATTGAAGTGCCCTGGAGAAAGCTTGGCCACTTGAATCCGCCCAATCGCAAGGGTGATCCTTCATGGCCAACGGACAAGCGCACCCACACTCTATAATGTCATCCTCATACTGTCATCCTCCGGCTTCGACCGGAGGATCTCCTGCCGCCTATCCGGACAGCGGATAGTGGCCTTCCGGTCAAGCCGAAAGACGACAGTGGGAGGTTGAGAAGGAGCGCTGACGGCCTGCATCCAGCAATCCCCTGGCCTGGCAGTCGGATCGCTGCTCCTTCGATGATTCCCGCTTTAGGGTCCAGCGCTTCCAGACACGCCCTAAATCGGTTGCGGCTCACCCTTTTCGATGAACTTGGGCCAGCGGCCTTCCTTCTTGGCCTAGACGGCCAACGGCAGGTCGTGGTCGAAGACGCTGTCCCAGTCGTTCGCCATAGGCTGACGGATCAGCTTCATCAAGGGATACCAATAGGTATCATCCTCGGATTCCCAGCCGTACATCCAGTAGGGGACATAGTTCAGCAGGTTCCAGATCGGCTTGCGCAAGCAGCCGCAGAGATGCGCTACCGAGCTTGTCGGTCATGATGACCAGATCCAACTCCTCGATCACGGCCGCAGTCCCGGAGAAGTCGTTGACCAGACGTCCGACATCCAGCATCACGCTAGAGGCACCGCTGGTGTCGATCTCATGCTCGCGCGGGCCCTTCTGCAGGCTCACCAACTGGATGCCGTGGGTCTCGCCGATTCCAGGAAGCGCGTCGAGAGGATGGTGTCGCCGAAGCCCTGTTCCGGGTGGATGACCAGACGCTTGCCCTTGAAGTTCTCGCTCGGCAAGCGCTCGGGCTCAGTTCAGATAGTCGCTGACCAGGGTCTCGGCGATCTGAACCGTGTTGAGCGCTGCGCCTTTGCGTAGATTGTCCGAGACCACCCACAGGTTCAAGCCGTTCTCGATGGTCGGGTCCTGACGCAAGCGGCTGACATAGACCTTGTCTTCGCCTGCCGATTCCTGCGGCGTTACATAGCCGCCATCGGCTGCATGGTCCACCACCGCGACGCCGGGCGCGTTGCGCAAGGCATCGCGGGCCTCTTCCACGTCGATCGGACCGTCGAACTCCAGATTGACCGCCTCGGCATGGCCGATGAAGACCGGTACCCGAACGCAGGTCGCGGTCAGGCGAATCGCCGGATCGAGAATCTTCTTGGTCTCGATCGTCATCTTCCACTCTTCCTTGGTCGAGCCGTCCTCCATGAAGACGTCGATCTGCGGAATGACGTTGAAAGCGATCTGCTTTTGGAATTGCTCCGGCTGCACCGGATCGTTCACATAGATCGCTCGGGTCTGCCTGAAGAGCTCGTCCATGCCGCCCTTACCGGCGCCCGAGACCGATTGATAGGTGGCGACCACCACGCGCTCGATCGGCACCAGATCGTGCAGCGGCTTCAAGGCCGTGACGAGCTGGATGGTCGAGCAGTTGGGATTGGCGATGATATTCCGGCGCTCGTAGCCGCCGAGTGCGTGCGGATTGACCTCCGGCACCACCAGGGGCACGTCGGGGTCCATGCGGAAGAAAGAGGTGTTGTCGATAACCACCGCACCCTTCCTGGCCGCACCGGGGGCATACTCGGCCGAGATCTTGGCGCCGGGCGAGGAGAGAACCAGGTCGATGCCTTTGAAGTCGAAGGTAGTCAGGTCCTGCACTTTCAGGACATCGTCCTCACCGAAAGAGACGTCCGCTCCGACGCTGCGCGACGATGCCAGCGCCACCACGTCGTCAGCCGGAAAGTCACGCTCGGCCAGGGTCTGCAGGATTTCCCTGCCGACATTCCCGGTCGCACCGACTACGGCAACGCGATAGCCCATCGATCTAACTCCTTCTCAAATTTCAAGTTTCGGCGCTTCCACTCACCGTCGGCGCCCAATCTCACTGTTTGCCATGGCAAAACAAACGTTCATGCAGAACGTCCTTACGGCATCTAAGCCCTAGACCCGGGGCCGGAGGGCGCCTACATGAGATTAGCAACTAGGGGGATAGGGGCCGCCTTGGCAAGAGGCTTAGCGCGCAAGGCGGCCATTCGATGCAAACGACCGAGCGGCCATGGCAAGCAAGATTTCCACCTACAAGGACTTCTGGCCCTTCTATCTGGGCGAGCATCGGCGTGGCCTGACGCGGCTGATCCATGTGGCGGGAACCGGTGTCGGGCTGCTGCTGCTGCTGCTCTCGCTGATCACCGGGAGTTGGTGGCTGCTGTTGGTGGCCCTGCTTGCCGGCTACGGTTTTGCCTGGATCTCGCACATGCTGGTGGAAAAGAACCGCCCGGCGACCTTCACCTATCCCCTCTGGTCCTTCGTCAGCGACCTGCGCATGTTCGCCCTCTTCTGCCAGGGCAAGTTGGAGCGAGAGGTCCAGCGCCATGGCATTTCGCTGCGAGAGTAGGTCGATTTGCGACTCATACTAATCCGGCTGCAAGAAAGGTTGACTTGGGTGATTCCCGACGCGGGTGGCGATGCGATTCACGGCATGCGAAGGAGGATCGCCATGCCATCGAGTGTTGAGCTTGGCGACGATTACGATGCAGCCAGCCTTTGGGGACTGGCCAAGCGCTGTGCGGATCCGAGGCAGACTCGCCGTCTTCTGGCCCTGGCGGCCGTCTACGACGGGATGAGCCGGGTTGAAGCGGCGAAGATAGGCGGAATAGATCGCCGACGCTGCGGGATTGGGCGCACCGCTTCAATGCCGAAGGGCCGGATGGCCTGACGAACCGCCCAGGCGCCGGACGTCCGCGTCGTTTGTCGGCAGAGCAGATGAGCGCGCTGGCGGCGATCGTCGAGGCCGGCCCCGATCCGGCAGTCGACGCGTCGTACGCTGGCGACGGGTCGACTTGAAGCGGGTCATCGAAGAGCGTTTCAAGGTCATCTATAGTGAGTGTAGCGTCTCCGCGCTGCTCCGGGCTCTTTTTCCTTTATCGGCGGACGCCCGTAGCATCCGGCCCAGGATCGACCTGTCCTGGAGGCATTCGAAAAAACTTCTCGCGCACACTCGCAGCGCACAGAGGCCATCTGCCCAACGAGAACATCTGGCAGGACCTCCGACAAAACTGGCTCTCCAACCCTGTCTTCGATACCTATGAGGACATCGTCGACGCGGGATGCGAGGCTTGCAACAAGCTCTTGGCTCACCCCCAAACCATAACCTCCATCGGCCCCAGAAAGTGGGCACTCATCGGTCAATAATTTGGGCCACTGGTATTAAGGTGCGCCGAGTGCGACTCACCGCTTCGCGCCGCCCCTCTACCCCAATACGTCATCTTCCGGCTCGACCGGAAGATCACCCTCCATTAGCCGGACAAGCGGAACGTGATTCTCCGGTCAAGCCGAAGAATGACAAGGGTGAGGTAAGAGCGTTCCAGTTTGTGAACTGCGACGGCATCCCCTTGCGGAGCCAGTACCCGGTTAATCCAGGTTAAAAAACCTCCTCAAAGCCCTGCAGCACATTCACCGTGTTGATGCCGATCGGTGAGATTCCTCCACGGCGATCTCCTCCACGGCGTAGCCGCCCTCCATGATGAAAAGCGTCGGCAGATCGGCCGAGGCAATGCGCGCGCCCATCGTGAGGTAGTCGGGGCTGGCCAGCTTGAACTGCGAGATCGGGTCCTTCTCGAAGGTGTCGACGCCGAGCGAGACCACCATGACCTCGGCGCCAGCGGCCTTGATTTTCGCCAGACCGTCGTCCAGCGCCTCTGAGTAGCGATCCCAGGCCGTGCCCCAGGCCATGGGATAGTTGTGGTTGAAACCGGCCCCGGCCCCCACCCCGGTCTCACTGGCATGCCCGGCGAAATAGGGATACTCTTGGTCCGGATGGCCATGCAGCGAGACGAAGACCAAGCGGTCGCTGTCGTAGAAGATATCCTGCGTGCCGTTGCCGTGGTGGTAGTCCACGTCGAGGATGGCAACCCGACCGGCTCCGGCATCGAGGAAGGCCTGGGCCGCGGCTGCGGCATTGTTCACATAGCAATAGCCCCCGGCCATATCGCGCATGGCGTGGTGTCCGGGCGGGCGGCAGAGCGAGAAGGCGGCCTTGGCCCCGCCGGCGACCAGATGCTGACCGGTCATGGCACAGTCCAGGGAGGACTGGATCGCCCGCCAGGTCCCGGCGACGAAGGGTGCGGCGGCATCGAAGGCGTACCAGCCGAGCTTTTGGTGGATCGATTTGCCTGGCTCCTGGCGCAAACGGCGCATGCCGAAGGTGAAGGCGAGGGCGAAGTCCTGATCCGGCATCTCCACGGCCCATTGATCCCAGGCCGCAGCCAGGAAATCCAAATAGTCGTCGGCATGCACGCGACGCGCCGGTCCCAGACCGATCGGTTCGGGTTCGCCTCGGTCGGTGAAGCCTCGCGCACCGAGCTGTCCCAGGACCATGTCCATGCGCGCCGGTTTTTCGAACTGCGGTACCAACTCGCCGCCGATCAACTCTTTGCCGCCGTCGTGCAGCCGGTGGTCGTCACTATAGATGATGCGCATTGCTGCCTTCCTGACGGAAAGAGGCCAGGCGCTGAAGGCCCGGCCTCACTCTTGGCTTGGACCCTGGCTTACTTCAGAAGGTTGGTCCAGATCTGGCTGTACTTGTTCTGCACCTCCTTAGGGCAGAGCGGCACGAAGACCGGAGTCGGAGCGCCCTCGGGGATGGTGATCTCCGGTGCGGCGATGAACTCGGCCGGGAGATACTCTTCGCTACCCTGGATGCCATTGGCATACTTGGCGAAATCGGAGATCAACGCGGCATTCTCAGGGTCCATGATGAAGTCCTGGAACAGCTTGGCGTTCTCCATGTTGGGCGCATCCTTCAGGACGGCGACATTGTCCATCCAAGCGCTGAAGCCCTCCTTGGGATAGGCGTACTTGATCGTCGGCTTCTGCTCACGAGCGCGCATGGTGGCGCCGTTCCAACCCTGCGAGGCGGCGATGTCGCCGGCGACCAGCGGCTGGATCATGCCGTATTCGATGGTCCGCCACTTCGGCTTGGCGGCCTTCAGCAGCGCATAGGCGGCCTTCAGATCGTCAGGATTGCCGTTGCACAGCGGCTTGCCGAGGTAGCGCAAGGCCGCATTCATGACCTCGTACATGTCCGGCTGCATGTTGATCTTGTCGACCAGGGCTTCGGGCGGGTCCAGCAGGATCGCGTAGGTGTTGATATCGCCATCATAGACGGCGGTGTCGACGGCGAAGGTGGTGGTGCCCCACTGCCAGGGCACAGAGTACTTGCGGCCCTCGTCGAAATAGAGGTTCACCCACTTGGGATCGACGTTCTTGAAGTTCGCCATCGTGTTGGGGTTGGTTTCGGCCAGCAAGCCTTCGTCGATCATGATTTTGACGGTGTAGTCGGTCGGCACCACGATGTCGTAGCCGGGATTGCCGGCCCGCACTTTGGCCAGCATTGTCTCGTTGGTGTCGTAGTCGTCGATGGTGACGCTGACGCCGTACTTGTCCTCGAACTTCTTCACCAGTTCCGGGTTGGTGTAGTTGCCCCAGTTGTAGATGTGCAGTTCGCCCTCGGCGAGCGCGGTGCCGGCCAGCGACATGACCGCTGCCGTGGCGAGAAGACCCTTCAGGAAACGCATATTACCTCACTCCTGCTCTTGGTTGCTTTTTGATGATCCGAACAGCTTAACGCCGCGCGCGCGATACGAAAAACGAAAGTGTCACCAAAATGATCGAGGCGATCAGGATCAGTGACGACATGGCGTTGATTTCCGGCGTGATTCCGCGCCGGATCGAGGCGTATATGTAGATCGGTAAAGTGGTCTCGCCGGGCCCGGCCAGCAATTGAGAGATGGTGAAGTCGTCGAAGGAGACGACGAAAGAGAGCATGGCGCCGGCGGTGATCCCGGGGCTGAGCAAGGGCAGGGTCACGCGTCGTAAGGTCTTCCAAGGCGTGGCATAGAGGTCGGCGGCGGCCTGCTCCAGGGTGCGATCCATATCCTCCAGGCGGGCACGGATCGGCATGTAGGCGAAGGGGATGCAGAAGACCGTGTGTGCGATCATCAGCTTGGTGATACCGATCTGCACGCCCAGGGCCTTGGAGATCAGCGCGAAGAAGATGAGGGTGGCGATCGCGGTCACGATCTCGGGCACCATCAACGGCATGTTGATGACCAAGTAGCTGCCGGTCATGCCGCGCCACGGCTTGGTCCGGGTGGTGACCAGGGCCGCGCAGGTGGCGATCATCGTCGCCAGGATCGTCGCCACGACGGCGATCTGCAGGCTGACCCAGGCGGCATGCAACATGTCCTCGTTGGCGAAGGCGGCGCCGTACCACTGCAGGCTGAAGCCCTCCATATGCGCCGTCGACTTGGTACCGTTGAAGGAATAGACGATCAGCACCAGGATCGGCGCATAGAGGAAAGCGACGCAGAAGAGCGTGATCGTGCCGAAGCCGCCCTGCTTTTTCAGATCGACGCCGCGCCGCCGGCGCGGCCTGGAGATCGCCGTATCAGCCATGCGCTATGGCCGCCTTGGCGCCGGTGTTGCGCACGTAGTAGAGCAGCGAGAAGAGCACCATGATCATCAAGATCAGGGCGGCGGCGCTGCCGAAGGGCCAGTTGCGTGCATTGCCGAATTGCAGCGCGATCAGATTGCCGATCATCAACTCCTTGCCGCCACCCAGCAGCAGTGGCGTCACATAGGCACCGATCGAGGGGATGAAGACCAGGATGCAGCCGGCCACGATCCCCGGCTTGGCCATGGGAATGACGAGGTGCCGCAGCACCTTCCAGCGGTCGGCATAGAGGTCGTAGCCGGCCTCGACCAGACGAAAATCCATCTTCTCCAGGGCGGCGTAGAGCGGCAGCACCATGAAGGGCAGGAAGGAATACATGAGGCCCAGACAGACGGCGAAGTCGGTGTGGATGATGCGCAAGGGGTCGGGAATGATCCCCAGCCAGATCATGGTGTTGTTCACCAAGCCGTCGTCGCGCAGGATAATGAACATGGCATAGGTGCGGATCAGCAGGTTGGTCCAGAACGGCAAGGTGACCAGGAAGAGCCAGAGATTGCGCTGGCTGAGCGGCCTGGTCGCCATGAAATAGGCGGTGGGGAAGCCGACCAGCAGACAGAAGATCGTGGTCACTAAAGCCAGCATGATCGAGCGGCCGAAGATCTGCGGATAGGCCCAGGAAAAGCTCAGGGTCTCGTCGAAGATGTCGCGCTCGAAGAGGAAATGCACATAGGCGTCGGTGCTGAAGTTCCAGATCACCCCGCCGTAGGTCGCCGCCTCCAGGAAGGAATAGACGATGGTGATCAGCAGTGGGCCGATGCCGAAGATGCCGATGATCACCAGCGCCGGTGCCACTAGGCCCCAGCGCGCCCGAAAGCCGCGCCTGGCCACCCGTGCCTGGGCCATCGCCACGCGGCGGATCGGATCGCTGTCACTCAAGCCCTGCACGACTTGGCTCATCGATCCCTCCTAATCCAGAAGCGCGCGTGCAGCGCCTGCCGGAACCGAGATCGAGACCGCCTGGCCCGGTTCGAAGTGCCCGTCGCCCTGCATGCGGTTCTGCACGCGCACATCCAGAGCCTGATCGTCGCCGAGACGCAGCTGATAGCTGGTGTCGGTGCCGAGATAGGTGAACTCGGTAACCTCGGCGCCGCTGCCACCGGTGAGGCGAACCTTCTCGGGGCGGATCGCCAGGGTCACGCGCTCTCCGACTTGCGGATTGCCGGCGGCACTGGCCAGCACCTCCAGGCCACCGTCGCTGCGGCAGCGCAGTAGCTCACCCTCCTGGCCCAGCACTTCGGCCATCACGAAGTTGGTGTCGCCGATGAAGTCGGCCACAAAGCGGTTCATCGGCGCTTCGTAGATGTCTGTGGGCCCACCCAGCTGCTGCACCTCGCCGTTGCTCATGACCGCGATGCGATCCGACATGGTGAGCGCCTCCTCCTGATCGTGGGTGACGAAGACGAAGGTGATGCCGGTGCGCTGCTGCAGCGCCTTCAACTCGCTGCGCATGCCTTGGCGCAACTTCAGATCCAGGGCCGACAGCGGCTCGTCCAGCAACAGTACCTGGGGATGATTGGCCAGGGCCCGGGCCAGCGCCACGCGCTGCTGCTGCCCGCCGGAGAGTTGCGTCGGCCGCCTGGCCGCCAAGTGCCCCAGCTGTACAAGGGACAGCATTTCTTCGACGGTGCTGGTGATCTCGGCCTTGCCGATGCCGCGCATCTCCAGACCGAAGGCGACATTGTCGGCGACGCTCATGTGCGGAAAGAGGGCGTAGGACTGAAATACCGTGTTCACCGGCCGCTGGTTGGGCGGCAGGTCCACGACGGAGCGGTCGTTCAAGAGGATGTCGCCGGCCGTCGGCATCTCGAAACCGGCGATCAGGCGCAGCAAGGTGGTCTTGCCGCAGCCCGAGGGTCCCAGCAGGGTGAAGAACTCGTTCTGGCGAATCTGCAACGACACCCGATCCAGCGCGGTCACCTGGTCGGGACCGCTGCCAAACACCTTCGTGAGACCCAATGCCTCGATCGCATTCGCGTCGCTCAAGCAGACACTCTGCCCCTGTTCATGACGGTGACGAAGGCTAGACCCGCCCCGCTCTCGCTGGCAACGGGGAGCGTGACGATTCGTCTCATCTGTTGGCCTAGGCCGGTGTCGTGCAAGTCCTAAAGGGATGTTTAGCGACGGGCCTCGATGGCGTCCCAAATTTGGGCCGAGAGATTACCATGGTCGAAGCGGTCGATCTCTTGAATGCCGGTCGGCGAGGTCACGTTGATCTCGGTCAGATAGTCGCCGATCACGTCGATGCCGACGAAGATCATGCCCTGCTGCTGGAGGCTAGGGCCGATGGCCTCGCAGATCTCCTCTTCGCGGCGGGTCAGTTTCGAGGCCTCGGCCCGGCCGCCGATGTGCATGTTGCTGCGCGCCTCGCCGGCTGCCGGCACCCGGTTGATGGCGCCGGCCGCCTTGCCGTCCACCAAAATGATGCGCTTGTCGCCCTGGCGCACCTCCGGCAGGTAACGCTGCACCATAATGGGCTCGCGATAGAGGTCGGTGAAGAGTTCCAACAGAACCTTCAGATTCTCGTCGCCGGGCGCAATGTGGAACACGCCGGCACCGCCGTTGCCGTAGAGCGGCTTCACGATCAGGTCCTTCTGCTCTTGGCGAAACTGCATCACTTCTTCGCTCGAGGAGGTGATCAGGGTCGGCGGCATCAGCTCCGGAAAATGGGTGACGAAGAGCTTTTCCGGGGCGTTGCGCACGCTGACCGGGTCGTTCACCACCAGCGTCTTGGGGTGGATGTGCTCCAGGATATGAGTCGCCGTGATGTAGCTCATGTCGAAGGGCGGGTCCTGGCGCATCAGCACCACATCCATCTCCGTCAGCGAACCACGGCTAGCCTCACCGAGGCTGTAGTGATTGCCGCGCTCGCGCCTGAGGGTCATGGGGCGCAGCTTCGCCATTACCTGGCCCTCCTTAAAGGAAAGATCCTTGGGCAGGTAATGGCAGAGGCTGTGCCCGCGCCGTTCCGCTTCCAAACCGAGCGCGAAAGTGGAATCGCCGTCGATGTTGACGGTTTCGATCGGATCCATCTGGATAGCAACGGTCAAGGGCATCGGGGCTGAGTCTCTCGGTCGGTAAGAAAGCAAGGCCAGTCTAGGCGGTGCAGCGCGCCGGACGCAAAGGCCGGAGAATCAGCAGTGAGTTCCACTCATCGCTTCGCACCGGCAAGGTCAATCGGTCATTGCTAATGATAGATGTAATCAATTCAGCTTGGCTTGAATGGCTTGCCTAGCCTGTGCCGCCTCGAAACGTGCGTCGGCCTCGTCGGCCAGATCGATGACTTGGTCCAGTGCCAGGGTCGCAGCATGCAGTTTGCCGCCGTGCAGATGCAGCGAGGCCGCCTCGCGCCAAAGCGGCCAAGCCCCCGGTGCTACCCGCAGCATGGTCTCCAGGGCGGTGAGCCCACCGATCAGATCGCCAGCCTGCAGGCGCAACAGGATCTCGCGATTGGTCATGCGCGCGACATGCTCCGGGGTTAGCTCGGCATCGGCGCCGGAGATCGCTTTCGCCAGACCGCGCAGATCCTGCGGGTCGAGCTGCCGGCCGCGATTGAAGGGGTCGACAATCATCCACCCCTCCTAGCCGGAAAACCGCACCACGACGTGGCCCGTAAAGCGCAAGGCATCGGCCGCCCAGCCCTGCCCGCGCGCGGCATGCAGATAGAGGATGGCCAGTGCCACCGGCAGACCGCGCCGACGGTCGATGACGCGCATCAGGTTGGCGTCTGCGGGTCGTCGTAGGTCGCACTGTCGCCGGCATAGCCGAAGTCCTCGAACAGCACAGCGTTCAGAGCCCAGCACTGCTGCCCCAGATCCCGGCCTTGCGGGTAGCAAGCGCCTCGGACAGCTCTTGCAGATGCTCGCGGTAGCGCTCCAGCCCCACGCGTGGCCGATCCAATGCAGCCAGCAAGAGTGCGGCCTCGGCGATCTGGATATCGCCGTCCTCGCCGCGCCCCATGACGGCAAGCGCTGCTTCAATCTCCTGCCGTCCCGCTACCGGGGCTCGGCTTTGACTCAAGTCTTGCCTCCCCGTCTAGGACCGCCAAGCCGACTGGATATGGCGCGGCAGGCGCCAGGGCGCCAGCAACAAAGCGTCGAAGCGCACGGCGAGGCTCTGACGCTCCGGGTGCTGTGCCAGATAGCTTTCGGCCGCGCGTTCGATCCGCCGCCGCTGTTTCGGTCTGATCGCTTCTGCCGCAGCTGTAAGGTCACCGCGGCGCTTCACCTCGACAAAGACTAGGGTACGACCGCGTTGAATGACCAAATCGATCTCGCCCACGCCCTGGCGCAGCTGACGCTCCAGGATTCGATAGCCTTTGAGGCGGAGCCACCAGGCCGCCAGACTTTCTGCACGCGCGCCGCTCTGCTGGGCTGCCTGGCGTTCACGCGCTGCCATCGCCCCCACCGTCCTTGCCGGTCAGGGACAAGGCCAAACGATAGATACGCTTCCTCGGTTCGCCGCTGGCGGCCTTCACGCGGGCCACGGCATCGCGCAGCGAATGACCGGTCAGTTCCGCCCGCAATCGCTCCTCGAGATCGGCGTCCTCAAAGGTCTCGTCCCGGCGCTCCGGCGGGGCGATGACCAGAACGATCTCACCCTTGACCGGCGCCTCGGCGATCGCTGCCGCCAACTGCTCGAGATCGCCCAGGCGGGTCTCCTCGAAATGCTTGGTAATCTCGCGCACCACGGCGGCCTGGCGCGGCCCCAAGCCTTGCGCCAGATCGGCCAGGCAGTCGGCCAGGCGGCGCGGCGCTTCGAACAGCAGCAAGGTGGCGGGGATCGCCGCCAAGCGGGCGATCTCCAGACGTCTGGCCGCAGCCTTTGGTGGCAGGAATCCGGCAAAGAAGAAGGGCTGGCTCGGCAAGCCGGAAAGTTGCAAGGCGGTCAAGGGCGCCGAGGCGCCGGGCAGCGCCGTGACCGCGATTCCAGCCTCACGGCAAGCCCGAACCAGCGTATAACCGGGATCCGATATCAACGGCGCCCCGGCGTCGGAGACCAGCGCGAGGGCATTCCCCTCAGCAAGAAGTGAAAGCAGATGACGCGTGTCACGATCAGACGAATGATCGTTGTAACTTCTAAGTCGCTTTGCTGCCGCAATTCCATGATGGCTCAAGAGCTTACGGGTCACGCGGGTGTCTTCGCAGGCGATAAGATCGGCGGTTTTGAGAACTGACAGCGCACGCAGAGTTATGTCGGAAAGATTGCCGATCGGCGTGGCGACGAGATAAAGCCCGGCCGGCAGCTTCTCAAGTTTACTGTTCGCTTCAAGCTGGGTAGTGTCGGTCATTGTACTCGCCGATGGAAAAAGGGGACCGCCTGGGATGCATGCCGTCAGCAGAGCCTCGTTCAGTTTCGTCTTGCTCGCCACCGCTGCCTTGGCGCTTGGCGCCTGTACGCCGAAGCAGACTAAGAGCGTCAGTTCAACCGCACAACCCGCCACGTCCACGACAAGCAGCAGCACAGCCACGACTCAAGGCCGTGTGTTGCCGGCCGGCCAGCCGGTCAAGGTCGCCGTACTGCTGCCCTTGAGCGGACGCTCGCCGCAGATCGGGCAGGATTTGATGAATGCCAGCCAGTTGGCGCTCTTCGATCTGCCGCAGAATTCGGTCGAGCTCTTGATCAAGGACAGCGGCGATACGCCGGAGATGGCAGCCCAAGCGATGCAACAGGCCTTGAGCGAAGGCGCACAGCTGGCGCTGGGACCGCTGTTCGGCAATCAAGTGCGGGCCGCCGGCAATGTGGCGCGCAGCGGTAACGTCAATCTGATCGCCTTCTCCAACGACACCCGCCAGCTCGATGGCCACTCCTTCCTTATGGGCTTGACCCCGGCGGCGCAGGCCGAGCGCGTGGTCTCTTATGCCGTCGGTCAGGGCTTCGGTCAGGTCGCCGTCCTGGCACCCGATACCGACTTCGGATTACAGGCGGCGCAAGGCGCACAGACCGGAGCAAGTAGCGCCGGCGGCCAAGTCGTCTCTACCGTTTTCTACCCGGCCCAGCAGATCGACATCACCAACCAAATTCGCGCTGTGACCGGATCCTATCAGGCGCTTTTCCTGCCGGATGCGCACGGCCGCATGTTGATCTTGGGCTCGACCTTGGCGTCCGAAGGCATCACGCCGGAGACGACGAAGCTCCTGACCTCCACTCTCTGGAACAACGGCGCCCTGGCGAACGAGCCGAACCTGCGCGGTGCCTGGTTCCCGGGCGTCAATCCGCAGGCCTACAACAATTTCGTCGCGCGCTATCGGGAGGCTTACGCCGCCACGCCGAAGCCGATTGCGGCGGTCACCTTCGACGCGGTGACTCTGGCCGGCTATCTGGCACGCCAAGCGCTCTCCGGTCAGGCCAATGCCACGACCGCAACGCCGGGGCAGTGGGTCGGGCTGGATCGCAACTCCATTCTCAATCCCTCGGGTTTCCGCGGCGCCGACGGCATCTTCCGCTTCCAGCAAAACGGCGCGGTCCAGCGTGGTCTCGCGATCATGCAGATCGAGGCCGGCGGCTTCACCATGGTGGAGCCGGCTCCCAACTCCTTCCAGGCGGTGACGAACTAGAGCCGATCGCGGCTTACTGGAAGAGATAGGCCAGAAGCGCGTTCAACCGAACCCGACCTTCGGCTGTCGCGCGCAGGCCGTCGCCGTCCAACTCCAAGAGGCCCTCGCGGCAGAGCGTATCGAGCGGCCGGCCGGGCAGCAGATCCTCGGGCTGGGCGCCCAAACGGCTTTGGAAATGGCTGCGCGCAAGACCCTCCGTCAGGCGCAATCCCATCATCATCATCTCTTCCAGCTGCCGTCTGGCCGACAACTCTTCGCGCGCCTGCTCGGCCTGCCCCGCGCTCTCGACGCGCTGCAGCCAAATTTCCGGCGCGCGGCGTTGGCGCTGGCCCCAGCGTGCCCCCGCCCCGCTGAGACGCGAGTGGGCGCCTGGGCCGATGCCGAGATAATCGCCGTAGTGCCAATAGGTCAGATTGTGTTGTGAGGCGGCAGCGGGTCTTGCGTGATTGGAGATCTCATAGGCGGCAAGACCGGCTTCGGCGGTCAGTTCCTGGGTCGCATCGAAGAGCCTACGTTGCGCTTCCTCGTCGGGCAGAGCAAGCTCGCCGCGCCGTGCTGCTGCGTGAAAGCCTGTTCCCGGCTCCAGAGTGAGCTGATAGAGCGAGAGGTGTTCGCTGCCGAGCGTCAGGGCCTCCGAAAGCTCCACCTTCCAAGCGGTCAGGCTCTGCCCCGGTCTGGCATAGATCAGATCGATGGAGACCCTCGGGAAAGTCGTCACAGCCAGATCCAGAGCCTGCCGTGCCTCCTCCACGCTGTGCAGACGGCCGAGAAAGCGCAAGGCCTCGGCATCGAGCGATTGAATGCCCAGCGACAGGCGATTGACCCCGCCGGCACGGTAGCCGGCGAAGCGCTCGACCTCGACGGAGGTCGGATTGGCCTCCAAGGTAATCTCCAGGGCCTCGCTCGGTGTCCAAGCCCGGCGCGCAGCATCGATCACCGCGGCCACCGTCTCCGCCGGCATCAGGGAGGGCGTACCGCCGCCGAAGAAGATCGACGTCAGGCGCCGCGGACCTAGCCGCTGGGCGTAGAATTGCAGCTCCTGCAGCAAAGCAGCGCGCCAACGCCCCTGTTCGACTCTCTCTCGCACGTGGCTGTTGAAGTCGCAGTAGGGACACTTCGCCAGGCAGAAGGGCCAGTGGACGTAGAGCGCCAAGTCTTCGACCCCGGCGGAGGGCTGGGTGCTCACGTAGGATCCGCAGCAAAGATCGCGGCGACCAGCTTGGCAAAGGCACGCGCGCGGTGGCTCATGGCGTGCTTGGCAGCGCGCTCCATCTCACCGAAGGTCAAGGTCTCTCCGTCCGGCAGAAAGATAGGATCGTAACCGAAGCTCCGCGTTCCTCGCGACGGAAAGACCAGCTGGCCGTCGACCCGGCCTTCGAAGACCTCTGCTCGGCCGTCCGGCCAAGCCAGAGCCAAGGCGCAGACGAAATAAGCCCCTCGCTCCTCCCTCGAGCCCAGCGCCTCTTCCACCTTGTCCATCGCCCGCCCGAAATCCTTGTCCGGACCGGCCCAGCGAGCCGAGCGCACCCCAGGCGCGCCGCCCAAGCCGACGACGCAGAGCCCGGAATCGTCACTAAGCGCCGGCAGACCGCTGCCGGCGGCCGAGGCATGAGCTTTGATCAGGGCGTTCTCGGTGAAGGTCCTGCCGGTCTCTTCCGGTTCGGGTAGCCCCAGATCGGCGGCCGACTGTACGGCCGTGCCAAAGGGTGCAAGCAGCTCGGCGATTTCGCGCAGCTTGCCCGGATTGTGGCTGGCCAGTACCAAGCGGTCGGGCGGATTGGGCATGCCGCTAGCCGGCCAGGTCCAAGGCCTTACGCTGGGCCTCGGCCAGTTGGCGACAGCCGGATTCGGCCCGATCCATAAGCTGCTCGAGCTGCTTGCGCGAGAAGGGATCCTTTTCCGCAGTGGCCTGTACTTCGATGACCCCGCCGCGCGCGGTCAGCACGAAGTTGGCATCGGCATCGGCGGTCGAGTCTTCGTCGTAGTCGAGATCCAGACAAGCTTGTCCCTGCAAGAGTCCACAGGAGATCGCCATCACCTGATCGCTGAGCGGCAGGCACTTCACCGCGCCCAGGTCCTTCATGTGCTGAAAGGCCAGACGCAGCGCGACATATCCGCCGGTAATCGCCGCCGTCCGCGTGCCGCCGTCGGCTTGCAACACGTCGCAGTCGACCTTGATCTGGCGTTCACCGAAGCCGGTGAGGTCGGTAACTGCGCGCAGGGAGCGGCCGATCAAGCGCTGAATCTCCTGCGTCCGGCCCCTTTGCTTGCCGCGTGCGGCCTCGCGATCGCTGCGGGTGTGGGTGGCACGCGGCAGCATGCCGTACTCGGCCGTGACCCAGCCTTTGCCGCTGCCGCGCAGCCAGGGCGGGATCTGCTCCTCGACGCTGGCCGTGCAGAGCACACGCGTATGCCCGAAAGAGATCAGACAGGACCCCTCCGCATAGCGGTTGACTTCGATCTCGAAGGCCACTTGGCGCAGTTCGTCGTTGGCTCGGCCGGAGGGCCGCTGCAAGGTCCGCATGCCTCGTCTCCCTGGTTGCTATCCATGAACGCTGATGTGCCAGCGCTATAGAGAAGCCCTGCGCCGCCGTCCAGCGCCGACCTCCAGCATCGCCGCCCCGAATTGACTCCATGGGGGGGCAGGTTACATAAAGACTCCGGTCCAAGGGGCGCGAGAGAGATTGGCGCCGGATCGGACTTCACGGCAAGACGAGAACGCGCGCGAAAGGTCATGCAGCACAGAGAGCCGTCCCCATCCAGCGGTCTCATAGCCGCCCTGAACGAACGCTCGAAAACCATCTTCCGGGCGATCGTCGAGGCTTATGTCGAGACCGGTGCCCCGGTCGGCTCGCGCACCCTATCGCGCCGCATCGGCCTGGACCTCTCGCCGGCAACGGTGCGCAACGTGATGGCCGACCTGGAAGATCTGGGTTTGCTGTTCGCCCCACACACCTCCGCCGGCCGGCTGCCGACCGAGCAGGGCTTGCGGCTGTTCGTCGATGGTATCCTGGAGCAGGGCAACATCACCACCGACGAGCGCACCCAGATCGACGGGCTCTGTGCGGCCGCCAATCGAACCCCGAACGATATCCTGAACGAGGCGACCGGGGCGCTGTCCGGCTTGTCGCGCTGCGCCGGCCTGGTGCTGGCACCGAAGATGGAAGAGCCGCTAAAGCACATTGAGTTCGTGGCCTTGGGTCCGGGACGCGCGTTGGTGGTCCTGGTGACCGCATCCGGTAATGTGGAAAACCGGATCATCGATCTGCCGATCGGCCTGCCGGCCTCCAGCTTGGTCGAGGCTTCGAACTACCTGGCAGCGCATCTGGTCGGCCGCACCCTGGCCGAAGCCGAGGCCGAGATCCAGCGCGAGTTAGAGACCCACAAGAGCGAGCTGGACAATCTGACCCAGCGCCTGGTCGAAACCGGCCTGGCCGTCTGGTCCGATGGCAACGGCCGCGACGGGGCCCTGATCCTGCGCGGCCAGGCGCAGCTCCTGGAAAACATCACCGCGGTCGCCGATCTGGAGCGCGTGCGCCTGCTGTTCCAGGCCCTGGAAACCAAGGAATCGCTGCTGCGCCTGCTGGATCTCGCCGACGTCGCCGAGGGCGTGCAGATCTTCATCGGCGCCGAGAACGAGCTGTTCGGCATGGCCGGTTGCTCCCTGGTGCTCGCCCCCTACAGCAATGCCTCGCGCCAAATCGTCGGCGCCATCGGCGTAATCGGTCCGACTCGGATCAACTATGCCCGCATCATTCCCATGGTGGACTACACCTCAAAGGTCATCTGCCACCTGCTCAGCTAGCCGGCGCCGGATCGAAGACCGCCTCACGACCGAGAATTCGAGAAAGAGACCCGTGATCATGCAAGACCAGAAGCCGTCGGACGCGCCCGCCGAAAAGCCCGACGAGAAGCCTGCCGCCAAGACCGATCCAGCGGAGACCTCGGCCAAGGAGGCGCTTCAGGAGGCCACCGCCGCGAACCGCGTCGATGCGGAGACGCCGGCCGAGGGCGATGAGTCTCGTGGCGATGCCTGGAACGCGGAGCTGCAAGAAGCAGAAGAGCCTGGAGACCCGGTGATCGAACTGCTGGCGGAAATCGACATGCTGCGCGCGGAAAATACCAAGCTGAAGGATCAGGCCTTGCGCGCCATGGCGGATGCCGAGAACACCCGCCGCCGCGCCGAGCGTGAGAAGGGCGATGCCATCAAATACGCGAGCCTGCCGCTACTGCGCGACTTGGTGAAGGTGGCCGATAACATGTCCCGCGCCTTGGCACACGGCGGACCGGAATCGGACACCGAAAGCAGCAGCGCCAAGGCGCTGCGCGATGGCGTGGCCTTGACCGAGAAGGAGCTCTTGGCGGCTTTCAATCGGCATGGTGCCACCCGCATCGATCCTGCCGGCGAGCCACTCAACCCCGATCGCCACGAGGCCATGTTCGAGATTCCCGACGATAAGGCCGAGCCTGGCACCATCGTCCAGGTTCTGGAGCCTGGTTGGCTGCTTCACGGCCGCCTCATCCGCCCGGCCAGGGTCGGGGTGGCGAAAAAGCCCTAACCGAACCAGAGGTTCACCCGGTCCGGCGATTTCAAAGGCGGAACCGAGCCAAGGTTGCGCGGTCGATTTCGATGCCGAGACCAGGGCCGTCGGGGATCGCGACGATCCCCTCTTTGTGCCCCAACGGCCTAGTGACAATGGCTTGGCGGAAGGGATTGGGCGTGCGGTCGAACTCCAGCAAGGGCTCGATCGGATTGCGTCGCGGCGGGTTGGGCAGCAGGGCGGCAATGAACTGCAGGCTGGCCGCAATCTGCACCGCCGTCCCCCAGACATACGGGACCAAGCGCACGCCATAGAGGTCTGCCAGGTCGGCGATGCGCCGCATCTCCGAGAAGCCGCCGCAGCCGCAGATGTCGGGCTGCAGGATGTTGACGGCCTGCGCCTTCAAGGCCTTGTGCATAGCGTAGCGGCCATGCCAGATCTCGCCACCGGCGAAGGCTGACCGGCCCTGACCGCCCGGTAGGTCTCCAACTGCTCCGGCAGAACCGGCTCCTCGAACCAGGCGATATCACGGTCCGCCGCGGCCTTGCCCAGAGCCACGGCCTCCAGCAGGTCGTAGCCATGGTTGGCATCGATCATCACGGCGAGGTCTTCCGCCGGATCGAGGCCGATCTTGATCTTGGCGGCGCGGAAACCCTCGGCGGCATAGCCGGTGACTTCCTCTGCAATCTCCTTCGGTCGGTCCGGCCTGCCGCTGTAGAAGGCACCAGTGGCGTAGGCCTGCACCTGCTCGCGAAAGCGCCCGCCCAGCAGGCGCGACACCGAGACGCCGAAGCGCTCTCGAAAGGCCGCTCCAGCGCGTGATCCAGCAGATGCGTGGTGACGGACTGGATCTCCATAGCGTCGAAGGTCCCACCGCTTGGCGTGTCTGTCCAGCGGGCTCGCTCTGCACGATCTGACGGATTAGAGTCTTAGAGCCTTGAACCGGGGCCAAGACATGGACCTATGAGGAAGTAGAATGCTGAAACGACTCTTGATCACCGGAGCGGCGGGCAAGTTGGGCAGGGTCGCGCGCGGTATTGGCCGATCTTGCCGAGAGCCTGCGCCTGTCGGACATTGAGCCGCTAGAGCCGGCACAGGACCGCGAGGAGGTCGTACAACAGTGCGACCTGGGCGATCTCGAGGCTGTCCGCGCCCTGGTTGCCGGCTGCGACGGTGTGCTGCATCTGAGCGGCATCTCGAGTGAGAAGAGCTTCTCCAAGATCCTGAACGCCAACATCGTCGGCCTCTACAATCTCTACGAAGCCGCCCGCCAGGAGGAGTGTCCACGCATTCTCTTCGCCAGATCCAGCCACACCATCGGATTCCACAAGCAGGACGTCCATTTGGATCACACCGCTAAGCTGCAGCCCGACGGTCTCTACGGCGTCTCCAAGTGCTTCGGCGAGCAGATGGCCTCGCTCTATCACAACAAGTTCGGGATCGAGACCGCATTGGTCCGAAATCGGCTCTTGCATTCCCGAGCCCCTGGATCACCGCATGCTCTCGACCTGGCTCAGCCCACGCGATTTCCTATCCCTGATCCACTGCGTCTTTCGCGTGCCGCGTTTGGGCTGCCCCATCATCTGGGGGGTCTCCGACAACGAGGCCCGCTGGTGTGACAACAGGGCGGCCGCCTACATCGGCTGGCGCCCGCAGGACAGCTCCGAGGTCTTCCGCGCTAAGATCGATGCGGCACTGCCCCGACCGGCGGCGGACGCGGTCGAGGCGGTCTAACCCGGATTATTCACCAGGCACGCGTTTGGAGGCTGGCGTCGGTGGCATAGGCCTCTGATCCAGGGTAGGGAATTGGGTGTCGAAGCCACTCCCTGCGTTGGACAGAAACCACCCCGCCACCATGACCGATCCCGCCCTGCTTTTCCCCTCACTTCGAGCGCTTTCCGGAAAGAAGGTCACTGTCGCTTTCGATGGCGGCCGGATCACGTCGGATGGCGGTGTAGTGCTGCTGGCGGAGGCGGAACGCAGGCTCGCCATCGCCGACAGGTTGGCCGAACCGATGCCTGACCTGCGTGATCCGACGCGGGTTCGCCATCTGTTGGGGGATATCCTGCGGGCAAGCATTCTGGCGCCGAAGCCGAGAAGAACTTGCCCGTGCACCGGACCCCTTGCAAGACGACCTATACCGCCTGTCCGGACAAGGCTGCCTTTGTCAACCCTCTGAGAACCCTCATGGGCGGGACATCCCCAACCCAAACAAGCGCCCTGACAAACCATCGCCATTGGCCCAGTCACCCCGAACCGAAATCCGACAAACCCTGACGCCCGCGCCCGTAGGCCCACGCTACGATCAACCTTGTCCGATCACCCAATCAGAAGCGACTTCAACGGAGACGGCAGCGCGTGATGAATAATCAAGACGGGTCTTGCCTATCAGAGTATAGCCAAGAAAGGTATAAAGCTCTGTACGGAAATGAAAAACAGATACTCGAAAAATTCGAAACTTTCGGCGATTATGCACTTGACGACACTAATCGATTTGCATATATACAGTGCATGGCATGACAATGATCTAACTCTCTTGGGAATTATGCGCCGGTTCTCGACCGAAGAAGAGGCTCCTTCTTATTTCGAACGTATCCGCTGGCCGAATGGACCAGTCTGCCCGCATTGTGGAAGTTCCGAGAGAATTTACACGCGAAAGGAGAATTTCAAGACTGGAACGCGGTCCGGCCTCTACAAATGCGGTGAATGCAGGGACACCTTCACGGTCACCGTTGGCACGGTCATGGAGGCGTCGAAAATCCCACTGCACAAGTGGCTGATCGCCTTCTATATGATGTGCGCCAGCAAGACGCAGGTGTCAGCGTTGCAGCTTCAACGTCAGCTTGAACTTGGTTCATACCACACCGCTCATTTCCTTTGCCATCGCATTCGCTTTGCTCTGAAAGATTTATTTCCCGCTGATCCGCTTGGTGGGGAGGTTGAGGCGGACGAGACTGACATTCAGATCGAGGGGAAACGCCTGATGTATCGCCCCAAGGCGTTCTCCTAGTGCCCAAGGCGCGGGTATCGGAGGTCAGGGCTGAGTTGCTTTTGACCGAATTGCTCACCGCCCAAGGATGGGATGCTTCGTCGTCCTCCGAACGGCGAGATGCTGCGGCAGCATGAATACGAGGACCATGCGCATCTGCGCGATGTGTTCCTTCATCGCAGCAAAGTCACCATGATCGGGTATGGTCTGCCCGAAGCCGTCATCGTTGATCGACTTTCGCTACAGCCTTTGCTCGTTGTTGAGGCCAAAGCATCGGTTGGCGATCTCGACAAGGCGATGCACGAGGTAACCAATGTCTACGGGCGGGCATGTGTCGATGCCGGATATTTACCGCTGGCAGTGGCACTTGCGGGAACAAGCGAAGATGAATTTTCGGTCCGGGTCTTCAAGTGGAACGGTAGCAAGTGGTCGGCTGTCACCTATGAAGGCAACCCAATCGGTTGGATACCGAATCGGTTGGATACCGAACCGACGCGACACCGACGTGCTCCGCGTTCCATCTGCTACAACCGAACTTCGCCCGCCAATTCCGAGCCCAGAAGTTCTGGCTACCTTTGCGGATGAGATTAACCGGCTGCTTCGGGAATCCAGCATCAATGACCGTTCGCGCCCTTCCGTGGTAGGTGCCTGCATGTTGGCCCTTTGGCAATCTCGCGGCACCCTGCGCAAAGACCCGGCGAACATTCTGGCAGACATCAACCGAGCATGTGAGCAGGCATTCTGGGCCGCGAAGAAACAACATCTTGCAAGGAGCCTGCATGTTGATGAGGCCAATGAGAAACTCGCTTTCAAAGCGCGGTGGATCATCAATATCCTTGAGCGCCTCAACGTCTCCGCCCTGACCGCCGAGCATGATTATCTCGGGCAGCTTTACGAAACTTTCTTCCGACATGCGGGCGGCAATACGATTGGACAGTATTTCACGCCCCGGCATGTCGCCAATTTCTGCGCCGAGCTGGCGCAAGAGGATGTGACGCTGGACCCGACATGCGGGACAGGCGGATTTCTGATATCAGCGATGGAACGAATGCAGCGCGAGCATCACATTTCCAGATCGGAGATGGTTAAACTCGTGAGCACTCGCCTGACCGGGTTCGACGACGAGCCGGTCACCGCCGCCCTATGCGTCGCGAATATGATCCTGCGCGGCGATGGATCATCCAGCGTCCATCGCGGAGATGCCTTTTCCGCCGAGAAATACCCGGACGGAACTGCAACCGTGGTCCTGATGAATCCCCCCTATCCGCACAAGAAGACCGACACGCCGACCGAGAACTTCGTCAGTCGCGGGTTAGATGGGCTTTATCAGGGTGGACGACTTTCAGCGGTGATACCGCAGTCACTTCTCGTCAAAGGCGGGAAGGTCAAGAAGTGGCGAACCGGAATTCTGGCGAAGTATACGCTTGAGGCGGTCATCCAGATGCCGGATTATCTGTTTCAGCCATATGCGAGCACGACAACGGCGATCATCTACCTTCGCAAGGGCATTCCCCACCCCAAGAAGAAGCGAGTCTTCTTCGCCCGTGTCGAGAATGATGGTTTTCGGCTCAAGAAGGGTGTGCGGATCGCTTGCGTGGGCGATCAGCTACCGAAGGCGCTTGAACACTTTCAGGGTGCTAAGCGAGGAAGGCTTCTCCGGCTGGTCGTCACTGGACGACGAGCTTAGCTTCGCACCGGGCGCTTACATTCCTGCACGTGAATTGAGCGAGACCGAAATTGATGCCGATGTCCAGCAGGTCATCAGGGGCCGCACAGCCTTCACGGCTTTGCATTCCTCTGACCTGGTCCAGCTTAATACAGAAGATGCCGTTGATCCCCGCAAGGCCAAGAAGCCGGCCAAGCTTGCCTCGCTTCGCAATGCGGATGTCGGCTCCTATTTCGACATCGTCTATGGACAAAGGACTCTGCACAGCAAGGAAGGGCTTCTACCGGGCAACTCTCTCATCATCTCGTCCAGCGGTATGGACAGTGGCTGCTACGGCTTCTATGACTTTGACGACATTCTGGCTCCGCCCTTCGTGACGATGCCCAGCACCGGTTCTATCGCTATCGCACACGTGCAGGAATGGCCGTGCGGGGTGACCGATGATTGTCTTCTCCTACTGCCGAAAACAGTTGTCCCTCATGCGATGCTGTATATCGCGGCGGCTGCCATCAGCAATGCGCGCTGGCGTTTCAGCTATGGCCGCAAGGCAACCCCAGCGCGCATTGCTGATTTCTCACTTCCACATACAGACGAACTTTTGCGGCCTGTCGAAGATTATCTTGAACGCGCCGCGCGGGTAGAATCCCAGATGCTGGTTGATGCCGAGGACACGTTCGATAGTCAGATTGCGCGTGAACGGCTCGACGAACTGGAAAGCGGAAAGACAAAGTACGTGTCGGGCGCGGCGCTGGACGTCAGGCTATCCTCGTTGATGGACGAATAGCCGATGCCCTACATCGGCTTCGCTTTCACTGATTGCGCGCTCGACTTTCTAGAAAGTCTGCCGCCAAAAATCAGGAAACAGGTAACGAAGCGGGCAAAGGCGCTCCACATAAATCCCTTTCCGGCTTCTGTAAAGCGACTAAAGGATGTAGAAACACCAGAAGGCGAGCGATGACGTAGAGAAAGTTTCGCACATTTGTGTGTGGTTGGTGGCCCCGAATCCCTCAGGCTTTCAGTCGCCAGACGGAGAAGCCAATAGAGGAGGCCAGAGCCACCATGGACGAGGATGACACGAAGGGCCTGTCGAAGGTGGTCCGTATCGACGCCGGTCGGATAGAAGATCATCTGAGGCAGATCGTGCGAGGCAGCGTCGAGGAGACACTGAACAGCCTGCTGGAGGCAGAGGCGGATCGGCTTTGCAATGCAGGGCGCTATGAGCGCAGTGAGGCGCGCCGCGACACACGAGCTGGCCGCTCCGAGCGCAAGCTGCACACGCGCGCCGGAGAGGTGCAGGTGCAAGGTGCCGAAGCTTCGCACGCAGACGCATCGACGACGGCAATCATCGAGCGCTATCGCCGGCGCGCGCGCTCGGTCGAAGAGGCTTCGATGGAGATGTATCTGGCAGGTGTGTCGCTACGCCGGGTGGAGGACATCACCGAGGCCCTGTGGGGCACGCGGGTGAGCCCCAGCACGCTCTCCAATCTCAACAAGAAGCTCTACTCCCAAGTCTAGACCTGGCGGAACCGGTCGATCAAGGGCGAACACCCCTACCTCTATCTGGACGGCCCTACCTCTATCTGGACGGCATTGTCCTGAAGCGCAGTTGGGCAGGTGAAGTGCGCAACGTTTCGCTGCTGCTTGCGGTCGCTGTCAAGGCCGACGGCTACCGCGAGATCCTCGGCAGCCTCGAGGAAGCCAAGGAAGACAAGAAGGGCTGGAGCGCCTTCCTCAAGCACCTCAAGGAGCGCGGCCTGACGGGTGTCGAGTCGATCGTCTCGGATGCCTGCATGGGGCTCGTCGAGAGCGCGACCGCGTTCTATCCGGACGCCCAGTGGCAGCGCTGCGTCGTGCATTGGATGCCTTCGTGCCCGGTGCCGACCGGCAAGATGCGTGACGTCGCTCTCATGCTGAAGGCTATCCATGCCCAGGAGAGCCGCGAGGCGGCCCGCGCCAAGGCCACGTGGCCAAACTCAGAGCCATGCGCCTGCCCAAGGGCGCCGACTGGCTAGAGGAGACGGTCGAGGAGACCTGGGTCTACCATGCCTTCCCCAATGAGCATTGGCGCCGGATCAGGACCAACAATCCTCTGGAGAGGATCATGCGGGAGATCCGGCGGCGAACCCGCCTCGTCGGAGCCTTCCCCGACGGCCAAGCGGCCCTCAACCTGGCCGCGGCCAGGGTGAGACACATCGCTGGCACCAAATGGTCCAGCAAGCGCTACATGAACAGGGACCTGCTCAAGCAGCGGGACAGGGGTGCCTGATGGAACAGCCCGCCAAACCCAATGTGCGAAAGATCCTGGACACTACCAGGCGACCCGGTGTATCGGGAGCGGTCCGGCGATTATCGCATCCTCTAATCGTTCGCTCCAATCCAGACGATGTGCTGATCCTTGATATTGACCACCGCAAAAAGGCTTACCGTGTGCCCAAGACGAAGACCGATCCCGCCGATAAAATGCGGATGAAGGAATCTGATTTCGACGATGTCATGGCAAAAGCGCTGGGGGCAGAACCTCACAGGCTTGATGCTAAGAATGATGACAATCCCAAGCGACTAAGCTCCTACCCGCACAAGAAGCGCTAAAACTGAACGTTCTCATCAGGCTGGTGTCGTAAGGTGGCTTTTTCCGACTCGTGTTGTCAAGTGCATAATCGCCGAAAAATTGTGAGACATAAGACTGGGCCTTGGTGTGTACGATCCCGGAGGTTCGACGCCCAGTCATGCCGGCTCAGTATGGTTGGACTATGGGGATGGATATCCTCGACGGCAAGGTCCTGCGCCGGGAAAGCAGCTTGCGGGGCGGGGGCGAGCGGTTAGTCTGTCTTGTGTGGACAGACCGAAGGGGCCACCGGAATGACTGAGGTAGAAGCAATCGAAATCGAGGCAGAAGGGGAGCCATCGGCCGTTCAGGCGGGCGAGGGCGCGAACAACTTCCGCTTTTTCGACAATCGGCAAAAGTATCTCCTCTTCGTCAACACCTGCAGTGAGAAGTGGGTGATCGCCAATCGGGTCAGCGAGGAACTGGCAAACCTGCGCCCCAATCCGCCGGCGGTGCGCCTCTATGACGCCGGGGTCGGTGACGGCACCGTGCTGTCGCGCCTGCTACGTGCCATGCATGCGCGCTTCACCACCATGCCCTTCTATGTTGTCGGCAAGGAGGTGAGCCTGGAGGACGTGCGCCTCACCTTGGAGAAGATGCCCGACCGCCTCTTCGAGCACCCCTCGACGGTGCTGGTCCTGACCAATCTCTACTACTCCGAATCGCCATGGCTCACGACCCGTTCGACCTCGGCCGCCGGTGCCTTCGTCTGGAAGGAGGTAGCCCTGCAGGGCAGTTGCTCGCATGACTTCGCCCAGCAGATGGTGGAGCTGGAACCCTTCCTGTCGGACAACTGGCAGGCCCGGATCAGCAAGCACGGCAATCCGGTCTACGAGCGTCCCGTGGTGCTGGTGCTCTATCGCGAGGATCATCGCTTTCTCTTGGACCCTGTGATCCCGCGCTTGGGCCAGGCGCGCGCCGACTTCAACCTGGTGGTGGCCTCGCAGCCCTATCGTGCCCGCGCCTCGGCCGCCTTCAAGGCAAAGAAGGTGGTGGCGCCCTTGACCCGTGCATTGGCCCCCAGCGGCCGGCTGATCGGCATTCACTCCAAGGGCGGCGATCCGGGCATGGAGATCGTGCGCAGTGTTTGGCCGGACGACCAGCCCTTCGCCGCCGATCGCCATGAGATCCTGCAGGAGACCAGGGCCGAACTCGGCAGCGCCGCGCGCAGCTACAATTTCAATGCCGGCAGCGACAAGCGATCGGTGTTTCGCTACGACATGCATACCTTGCCCAACGAGGTTGGCAGCGCGATCGGCACCTCGACCCTACTGGCGGCCTGGAATGCCGCGGTCTATGTCGCCCAGGTTGAAGACTATCGGCTGGAGGAAAAAACCTTGGACGGCAGCTACGTCGAAGCCGTTCGCGAGGTCCTGCGACGCAACGGCGGCCTCTGGTTCAACGATGAGTCTTACGTCATTTCCCGCCGCAGGAATTAGAGAAAATCCCGAGCAGACGGAAACGTCTGCGACGACGGTTTGCTTTTCAAACAACAGGATAGAGCGGCGCGACCGCATCCGGCAGCCGCGCCCCACCTATCCCTAGCCCAATGTCGGAATGGAGAAATCCGCGCCTGAGCGGATGCCGGTCGGCCAGCGGGCGGTGATCGCCTTCATCTTGGTATAGAAGCGCACGCCCTCCGGGCCATGCATATGGTGGTCGCCGAAGAGCGAGCGCTTCCAGCCGCCGAAGGAGTGGAAGGCCATTGGCACCGGGATCGGCACATTGACGCCGACCATGCCGATGTTCACCCGATTGGCGAAATGCCGCGCGGTGTCGCCGTCGCGGGTGAAGATCGCGGTGCCGTTGCCGAACTCATGGTCGTCGACCAATGACAGGGCCTCGTCGTAACTCTTGGCGCGGACCATGGAGAGCACCGGACCGAAGATCTCGTTGCGATAGATCTCCATGTCCTTGGTGACGTGATCGAAGATCGAGCCGGCCATGAAGTAGCCCTTCTCGTAGCCCTGCATGCGGAAGTCGCGGCCGTCGACCACCAGCTTGGCGCCCTCCTCGACACCCTTGTCGATCAAGCCTCGGACCTTGTTGTAGTGCTCCTGAGTCACCAGCGGGCCCATCTCGACCTCGGGGTCGGTGCCGGGGCCGATCTTCAGCGCCCGGACCTTGGGCACCAGACGATCCAGAATCTGATCGGCTACCTGGTCGCCGAGTGCAACGGCGACGGAAACCGCCATGCAGCGCTCGCCGGCCGAACCGTAGCCGGCACCAAGCAGCGCGTCGCTGGCTTGGTCCATGTCGGCATCGGGCATCACGATCATGTGGTTCTTGGCGCCGCCCAAGGCCTGGACGCGCTTATTGTGGGCACAGCCGGTGCGGTAGATGTACTCCGCCGTCGGGGTCGCACCGACGAAGCTGACGGCCTTGACATCGGGATGCGCCAGGATGGCGTTCACCGTCACCTTGTCGCCCTGCACTACATTGAAGACACCTTCCGGGGCTCCGGCTTCCAGGAAGAGCCCGGCCAGCGCCATGGAGAAGGAGGGGTCCTTCTCGGAGGGTTTCAGGATGAAGGTGTTGCCGCAGCCGATCGCGATCGGCGCCATCCACAAGGGGATCATGGCCGGGAAATTGAAGGGCGTGATTCCGGCGACGACACCCAGGGGCTGACGGGTCGAGAAAGCGTCGATGCCCGGACCCACGCCCTCCGTGAACTCGCCCTTCAACAAGTGCGGGATGCCGCAAGCGAACTCCACGACCTCGAGACCACGGGTGATCGAGCCCTTGGCGTCGTCAAGGGTCTTGCCGTGCTCTTCGGTCACCAGCCGGGCCAGGCGATCCATGTTGCCTTCGATCAAGGACTTCAGCTTGAACAGCACCCGCGAGCGCCGCAGCGGCGACATCGCCGCCCAGGCCGGAAACGCAGTCTGCGCCACCTCGACGGCCATGCCGACCTCGGCCTCGGACGCCAAGGCCACCTGGCGCACGACCTCGCCGACCGCCGGATTGTACACATCGCCGAAGCTGCCGCTTTGGCCCTCGACCACCTTACCGCCGATGTAGTGGTTGATCACGTCGGCCATGTCTTGTTCCCTCTGCCTAGTCGTTGGATTTCGCCCCACGGCCGGCCGAACCCCGGCGCGCGGCTGTCGTTTGGTCGCCGTCCGCTCTTGTGCGACCGGCGAGACGGGCGACACCATAGTTCAAACGCCAGGGAGAGGGGAACCGCTGTGCAGCAGGGTCCTGGTCCTATGCGCATTCAATCAAAATCGGGCGAAAGCACATGACCAGTCCCTTCGAGACCGCAGAGATGGCAGCCTTGGAGACAGCCCTGCTGGCCTGCGCGCGGGCCGGCACGACGATTGCCTATACCGAGTTGGCCGCCCGCATCGCGCTTCGGCCGCCGCATCGCATTCACCGGCTCACCCTGGCGCTCGAGGCGCGGATACGGCTGGACCACGACGCCGGGCGGCCCCCGCTGGCGGCGCTGGTGGTCGGCAAGTTCGGCTTGCCGGGACGCGGCTTCTTCCAGCTCTTGGGTGAGCTCAACCGCTACGTGGGCCCCGACAGCGGCGCTGAAGCCGCGGATCACTATCGCAAGGAACGCGACGCGGCCATCGCCTTCTGGGGCAGCACCTGATGACGCGCGAGCGTCACTCGCTGGGGGCGGTGACCACCGAAGAGCGGCGCTTTGCCAAGCGTCGAAAGAGCAAAGGGTCCAGACGATAGACCCAACCCTCCGTGCGCGCTGCTAGGGCTGCGGCGAAAGCGGCCGCATCCTCGCGAACCGCCTGAGACTCGCCACCGGGAGGCGGAACGGCATCGGCCGCAATCCGCGCCCAGAGCTCACCGTCCCGCTGCAGGAAGGTCAAGGTGACCTCAATCCCGTCGAAGCTGGTGAAGACGGCGATCCAGGGCCGTTCCATCGCCAGATCCTCGACCGGCCCTACGTCATCGAAGACCAGCTGCCGCAAGCCATCGGCGAGCGTGCGGAGCGCGAGGGCATCGCTGTCGACGCCGAAGGCCGGGGGCGGATCCAGCAGCAGGTCGGCGTTATCGCGGCGCAGTCGCAGGGCGACCAGAGGCTCGCCACCCTCCGGCGGCGTCACCGATACGCGGGCGATCAGGCTGCCCGCCAGATTGAGCAGGGATTGGTCCAGCATTGCCATGGCACTGCTGGGAATGACCGGATCGCCGATCGCCAGCCAGGCCTGGTCTGCGTCGCTGTAGCGCAGATAGGTGGCGGTGACACCGACGCGACCCAGGTTCTCCCGTCGCTTGCCGATGACGGCGTCCAGCAGCGGCGCACCGCCCGCGTCGAACAGCTTCACCTTCGGACCCCGCTTCGGTCCCGCCAGTTCCAGGAGATCAAGGTTTTCAGGCTTTGCCGTCTTGGCTTCATAGAGCTTGAGGTCGGCAAGACCGTTCAGCAGCCTTGCAACTTGCCGGCTGTCGGCCGGATATCCTCCCTTCTCCGGCAGCAGCCAAAGCTCGGCGACGACACTGCGCGCCAGGCGATAGTCGCCCTTCGGCGCGGACACCAGGATCGTAGCGGCCTCTTCGGGCGCTTCCGCCAAGAGGGGAAAGGCAGGCATCGGATCGTCCGGCAGAAGCGCCCGGCGCGGCTCCGACAGGATGGAGGCAATCAAGGCACCCGCAGCCAGCAATGTGGCCAGGAGGAGACCATAAAAGCGTGAAGCCCGCATGCCGTGCCGTCTCAGCCGCGCAGGCGCTGGGCGCCGCCCAGGGCCCGGCGTCGTCGCCAGACCATCACCAGGCCGCCAAAGAGAGCCAGCAGCAGCGGCACGGCCAGAATATTCGCCAGCTGCAGCTTCAAGATCAAGCGATCGAGATCCTCGCGTAGGCCTCGCTGCACCGCCCGCAAATCCTGCTCGGCCTGCTGCAGATCACCGCGCAGACTGGCCAGCGTCTCGCGCTGCTCGCCGCTCAGCGCCAGACCGCCGTCCAGCCTCTGCTCGATCTCGCCGATCTCCTCCTGCACCGAGCCGATCTTGCGGATTAGCGCTTGCTCGCGCTGGGCCGAGGCCAATTCGGCCTCGCGCCGCAGCTCCTCGATCAGGATGAAAGGGCGATCGGCGATGCTGCGGCCGCGCAGATTGCTGAGCGAGGGAACATCGGTCAGCGATTCCAAGGTATTGACGATGAAGTCTCCGTTTCCGGCGAACGGTGCCGGTCCGCCACCTTGCCCGGCGCCGATCCAGGCTGCGTTGAACAGCAGATCGCTGTCGGCCACAACGATCAACTGCAGGTTTGCGCGCGACGTCGTGAGATGGCCGATCCGGATGGCCTCCGGATCCGCACCCAAGGCCTCGAACCAGCTGGCCGGCGGTCCCTCCGGGAAGGCACTCTCAGCCGCCCCGCTCACCCGCACGGCGAAAGTTAGCTCCGTCCCGCCCGGCTTGTAGTCAGCCAGGAGCGCCGTCGGATCGGGGTTGATCGCCATGCGTTCGGCCGCAATCACCTCGGCCTCAGCGCTGCTCCAGGCCAGCCGGGTCATCTCGGTCTTGGCGGTGGTTGGACGCTGCAGCGCTCCGGCGGTGTTGAGATTGAGCTTCTGCAGCTGTTCGACGAGAGGATCGTCGGCGGCCAGACGCCCGGCCGGGATCGACAGCCAGACGACATAGTCGATGATCTTCTGCCGGCCGGCGCTGCCCACCTGAACCTGACGTGCCGAGAGACGGTCAGCGATCACTCGGCCGGCCGGCATATGAATGCCCCAAGCCTGCAGCAGCGGCTCAATGGCTTGGAAGTCGGGCGGCAGCGGCGGCAGTCCGCGCTGCCCATTCATCAAGGCCTGCTGCTCGGAATAGGGGTCGATGAAGAGCAGCAGGCGCCCGCCACCCATCACGAACTGATCCAAGTTGTAGGCCGCGGCCTCCGACAGGCCGCTCGGCTGCACCAGCATCAAAGCGTCTAGATCGTCCGGCAACGCACCGCTCTCCAGCTCGACGGCCTCGATCTCGAAGTGCGGCGCGATCAGATCCAGGATCGCCTGCGAAGGCTGGCGCAGGATCGCATTTCCATCCAGCGGCTGGCTGGTCGCCAGACCGACTTTCGGCTTTCGGGTTTCGGCCAGAGCGGCGACGAGAGCGGCCAGCTCGTACTCGAGCGTGCCGGCGTTCTGCAGCGAGAAGAAGGGGATGCTTTGCTGCTGGTCGACGGCGTTGCGGCCGGTCAGGCCCAGGTAGAAGCGCTCGCCGGCGCTGCCGCCCAAAGGCAGGTTCTCCAGACCTTCGGCCAAGGCCAGATCCTCTGCCGCGCTGAAGGGCAAGGGATCGAAGCGCTCGACGCGAAGGCGGCCGGCACTGGCCTCAGCCATCTCCTGCAGCAGCTTGGCAATTCGTTCGGCGTAGCTGGCGTAGGCCGGATTGATGTCGGTGAAGCGGCTGGAGACGAAGAGACGCAGATCCAAGGGCTCGTCCAGACTGTCGAGAATTCCCTCGGTGACGGAGCTAAGGGTAAAGTGCCGATCCTCGCTCACGTCCCAGCGTAGCTGCCCGAGGCCATGATCGGCCAAACCGACGCACAACAAGAACAGCAGCACCAGCAAGGGAATGGCCAAGCCGGCGTAAAAGGTCTTCTTGCCGCTCGCCATGGGTCAGGCCGCCTTCTTCATCTCGACGATCAGGCTGTTGATCGTCAGGGCAAAGCCGATGAGAAGTGCGAAAAAAGCCAAGTCGGCAACCTCCAGCGCTCCCTGCGACAGGGGCTCGAAGCGGGTGAGGAAGGACAACCCTGCCAAAGCCGAGGCCAGATCGGGCGGCAGCAGGCCGCGCAGCACACCCTGAACCACCTCGAGTCCACTCATCAGGAAGAGGAAGCAGAGCGCTACCGCCAGGATGAAGGCCACCACCTGGTTGCGGCTGATCGTCGAGGCGAGGCTGCCCAAAGCCAGGTAAGCGCCGGCCATCAGCCAGGACCCCAGGTAGCCAGCGGCGATAACCCCATGGTCCGGCTGACCCAGCAAGACAACCGTTGCCCAGAGCGGCGCCGTCAGAGCCAGAGCCAAGCCAGCGAAGACCCAGGCGGCGAGGAACTTGCCGATCACCGCCTGCGTGGTCGAGAGCGGCAGGGTCATCAGCAACTCGATGCTGCCGCTGCGCCGCTCTTCGGCCCAGAGCCGCATCGAAAGCGCCGGGATTAAGAGCAGATAGAGCCAGGGATGAAAGGCGAAGAAGGCCTCCAGATCGGCCTGCCCGCGTGCGAAAAAGCCGCCAAGATAGAAGGTAAGCGCTCCGGCCAGGACCAGAAAGAGGCAAAGGAAGATCGTGGCCAGCGGGCTGGTGAAATAGGACCAGAGTTCGCGTTTGGCGATGCGCAGGACGTTCAGCATTTCGCACTCAAGCCTGCTCGCCCAAGGTCAGGCGCCGGAACACCCGGTCCGGCGGTTCCGACCCGAAGATCGCCACAGGGCTGCGATCGACCAATATGCGACCTTCGGCGATGACCACGGCCCGGCTGCAGATTGCGGCGACCTCTTCCAGAAGATGGGTCGAGACCACGATCACCTTCTCGGCCGCCATCTCGCGCAGCAGCTGGCGCACCTCGTGCTTCTGATTGGGGTCCAGGCCGTCGGTCGGCTCGTCGAGGATCAGGACCTGCGGGTCGTGCAGCATCGCCTGCGCCAGGCCGACGCGGCGCTTGTAGCCCTTGGAGAGGGTTTCGATCGGGCGATGCCACACCGGCGCAAGGGCCAGCCGCTCGGCCACCCAGGCCCGCCGATTCCGGCACTCGGCGCGCCGCATGCCGCGAATTCCGGCGACGAAGTTCAACAGACCCGAGGGCGTCATGTCGCCATAGAGCGGCGCCCCCTCCGGCAGATAGCCGATGGCGCGCCGGGTGGCCATGGGGTCGTCGACGACATCCCGGCCGCAGACCTGCGCGCGGCCTTGGCTCGGCGCCAAAAAGCCGGTGATCATCTTCATCGTCGTGGACTTGCCGGCACCGTTCGGCCCGAGGAAACCCAGCACCTCGCCCGCGGCAAGGCTGAGGCTGACGTCGCGTACCGCCCAAAAGGGCCCGAAGCACTTGCCGAGACCCTCAAGCTGCAAACTGGCAGGCAAGCGCCCGTACTCCCTATGCCGTCGCCTCGAAGAGGGGTCTTCATGCCAGCCGGGCGCCGGCTTGTGAAGCGGCAAGACAGGAGCGCGGCCAGCGGCAAAGACCTTGCGTCCGCCTTCCCGCCTCGGCAGCCTGCCAGCCTATGAGCTTGGAGTTGAGCGAGACCGACTGCGATACGCAGCCCGAACTCTCCGTTTTTCGCGACGGCGATCTCTTGGTGCTGGCCTGCTCGGGGGCATGGCGCACACGAACCCTGGCACGCATCGAACGCGCCATGGCGCGGATGAAGCTAGCCAATCTTGCACGGGGAACGCAGCAGGCGCGAATCGACCTGGCCGCCGTCAGTCACCTCGACACCGCCGGCGTGCACTTCGTCTTGAAGCTGGAGGCCGCACTGGAAGCTGCCGGTCTGCCGTATGAGACAGTGGGCGCACATAGCGAGCAGGACCGCCTGATCGCGGCGGTGCGTGCCGAGGCCTGCCGTCCGGCTCTGGAGCCCAAGCCGCCGCCCAGCCTGGTCGCCTTACTGGAGCGCTGCGGGCGGAGCGCCTACCGGGTCGCCGGAGACGCCAAGCTCTTGGTGAACTTCCTCGGCCACACGACGGTGATTCTGGCCTTCGCCTTGCTGCGCCCTTGGCGTATTCGCTGGCGCGCCGTCATCCGCCATATGGAGACCACGGGCCTGAACGCGCTGCCGATCGTCGGGCTAATCTCCTTTCTGATCGGCCTTGTGCTGGCCTTCCAGGGTGCCGCGCAGCTGGAGCAATTCGGCGCACAGATCTTCACCGTCAACATCGTCGGCATCGGCGTGGTGCGCGAGATGGCGATTCTCTTGACCGCGATCATCGTCGCCGGCCGATCCGGCAGCGCCTTTACCGCACAGATCGGCTCCATGCAGGTCAACGAAGAAGTCGACGCCCTGCGCACCTTGGGCATGGACCCGATGGAGGTTCTGGTCCTACCGCGCGTCCTGGGTTTGGTTCTGGCCATGCCGTTTCTGGCTTTCTATGCCGATCTCATGGGCCTCTTGGGCGGAGCGGTGATGATCGACCTGGTTCTTGGCATCTCGCTGTTCGAGTTCATCGTCCAACTTCGCCAGGCAGTCGGCGTGAACGACCTCTTCGTCGGCCTGGTAAAGGCCCCGCTCTTCGCCTTCCTGATCGCCATGGTCGGCTGCTTCGAGGGCTTCCGCGTCTCCCGCAGTGCCGAGTCGGTCGGCCACGCCACCACCCGCGCCGTGGTCGAGGGCATCTTCCTGGTGATCGTGCTCGATGCGGTGCTATCGATCTTCTTCCAGATTATCGGGGTCTAAGTGCTATCCGCTCAACCCGAATTGGCGGGGTGCGGGCCAGCGCAATCCGATCGGACGACGCTTTAGGCGCAGCGAATGGCTCTCGCATTGCAAAAGCGGCTAAAGCCTTGCAAAGTCACGAGAGCAGGCGAGGCCTGATAGGGGAAACAGGTGCTGCAGCCGAACATGCAGAACAACAGGGAAACGGTGATCGAGGTAACCGGATTGGTGAATAAGTTCGGCCGGCAGGTGGTGCACGACCATCTGGATTTCTCGGTTAAGCGCGGCGAAGTCATGGGCGTGGTCGGAGGATCGGGCAGTGGCAAGTCGGTGCTGCTGCGCACCATCGTCGGGCTCAACCGCCCGAAGGCCGGGCGCATCGTCGTACTGGGTCAGGAGATGAGCCTGCTGAGCCCGATTGCCCGGCAGTCGATACAACGACGCTGGGGCGTCTTGTTTCAGGATGGCGCTCTTTTCTCTTCTCTGACCGTGGGTCAGAACATCGAGGTGCCCTTGCGCGAGCATACCAAGCTCTCCGCCCGCACCCGGCAGGACCTGGTCGCCCTGAAGCTGGCTCTGGTCGGCCTGCCAGCCGAATCGGCGATGAAGTATCCCTCGGAGATCTCCGGCGGCATGCGCAAGCGCGTCGGCTTGGCGCGTGCCTTGGCGCAGGATGCGGAGATTCTTTTCCTCGACGAACCGACCGCAGGCCTCGATCCCATAAGTGCCTCGGCCTTCGACGCCCTGATACGCACTCTGCAGGCGACCCTGGAGCTGAGCGTGGTGCTGGTCACCCATGATCTGGACACCCTGCACACCACCTGCGACCGGGTCTCCGCCTTGCTGAATAAAGCGGTGACGGCGGGGACCATCCCGGAGCTGATGCAGATCGACGACCCCTGGATTCAGGAGTACTTTCTGGGTCCGCGCGGGCGGGTCGCACAAGCCGCCGAAGATCGCCGCAGTTTGGCAATGGCGACGGTCTGAGTGCATGGAAACCCGTGCCCATTACCTCTTGGTCGGCATCTTCGTTATCGTCTTCGGCGTCGGCCTCCTGGGATTCGTCATCTGGTTGATCGGCGCGCAGCAGAGCGGCGCCACGGCGCGCTATCTCATTTTCTACGAAGGTTCGGTCACGGGCTTGCGCGAGGGCGGTTCCGTGCGCCTCAACGGTGTCAAGGTCGGCAGCGTGTCCTCGGTGCGCCTGGATCTGAAACAGCTGGGCCGGGTGCGCATTGAGATCTCGATCCTGGCCGAGGTCCCGATCAAGACCGACACCGTCGCCAGCCTAGAGCTAGAGGGCCTGACCGGCGGTCGCTATGTGCTGCTGGCCGGCGGCACCACGGCGGCGCCAGAGCTGGAGAAGCCGCCGGACGAGCCCTATCCGGTGATCCCCTCGCGGCCCTCGTCACTGGACGAAATTCTGCAGGACGCACCCGACCTGGTGGCCAACGTCAATCGCTTGCTGGTCAATGCCAGCCGGCTGTTCAGCCAGAGGAACATCGACAACTTCGACAATACGATCGCCAACGTCTCCAAGCTGTCGGACACACTGGCCGACAATAGCGACGAGATCGACAGCATCATCAAGCGCATCGACCAGGCTCTGGAGAGCTTCGACAACACCGCCGCCTCAATCGAACGCCTGGCCTCTTTGCTGGAGCAGGACGGGCAGCGGCTGATCGACAAGGCCGAGGTCACCATGGGCAAGGTCGACACCCTGGCCGATACCCTGAACACCACGGCAAGCGACTTCGCCCGTGATCTGCGCCGCGTCACCGACCAAGCCCAGCGCGGCACCGCCTCCTTCGTCAAGGCTGCCAATCAGATCGCACTGATCATCGAAGAGAACCGCGAACCGATCCTGGACTTCACCTCGCAAGGCCTCTTCGAGTTCGTGAGCTTCCTCACCGAGGCGCGCGAGCTGATCGGCAACCTGAAGACCATCACCACCGACGTCGAGCGCGATCCCTCGCGTTTCTTCTTCGGCAACTCGCAGGAAGGCTATGCTCCCAGTCGCTAAACCAGCCTCGGACGCCCTTCGCGCTCTGCGTGGAGCTCTGAGCCTGTTGCTGCTCTCCAGCTTCCTCTTGGGTGGCTGCAGCAGCTTGTTGCCAGGTTCCGGCCCGCCGCCCAAGCTCTATCGCCTAACGCCAAAGAGCACCTTCGAACTTCATGTTCCGCTGGTCGATTGGCAGCTGGTGATTTCGCCGCCGGCAGCGCCGGGTGCGATCGACACGACGCGAATTGCGCTGGCACCCAGTGCGACGCGGATCAAGTACTATGCCGATGCTGGCTGGACCGATCGCATGCCGCTGATGCTGCAGGCCTTGCTGCTGGAATCCTTCGAGAATTCGGACAAGATCGTAGCCGTCGGTCGGCGCGCAATCGGCCTCCGGTCCGATTATGAGCTGCGTGCCGACGTCCGCGAGTTTCAGGCTGAGTACTACGATCACCCGGGACAGCCGCAGGACTGCGCCGCCGCCCCCGCCTGCGTCGATGTCACCATCAATGTGAAGCTGATCTACACGCCGCAACGCACCATCGTGGCGACCCGAGAGTTCGCCGCCTACGCAGCCAGCCCTGTGGACAACCTGGTGAATGTCGTCGAGGTCTTCGATGTCGCCTTGGGCTCGGTCTTGAAAGACATCGTCGGCTGGACTTTGGTAGAGGGCGCGCGAGACTGGTCCGAACGGGAAGCCGCGCGTGGAAACTAGATCGTTGGTCGTTCAGCCTGAATCGGCGCCGGCCAACTTTTCCAGCAGCTCGCGCGGCGGATTGGCTGAGACGAAGCGATAATCGGTCTCGCGTTCGAAGAAGAGCTCTTGGGCGTCGGCATTGTCGATCGAGACGGAAAAGCGCGGATGCTCTTTCGGCTTCACGAACCAGGTGGCGGAAAACACCAGGGTCAACCAACTGCGTTCCTCGTCGCGGTGGCAACGCAGCGCCAGCATGTAGTCCCCGCGATAGATAGAAGTGCGGGCCTGGCGCTCGGCTGCGGCGTAGTCTTCCCCGGTCTCGTCGACCATTTGTCAGCGCATCTGGATGTCCGCAGCGAGGGCCGTGCCCACCATCGACAGCATCAGCGGCAGCGCACTCAGCATGGCCAAACCGCTCGCCACAAACCGGCGGTGCGCTCTCAAGCGCTGTGGCTCGTGCAGACCAAGCACCAGACGCTTCCTTCCGAGATCCCTCGTTCCGGGCGCCTCATACGAGACGTCGCTTCCCTGGAGCCCTGCAACTCTAGTGCGTTCCTGGCCGGAGGAAAAGAGCGCAAGGGATTCTATCTGCGCCGCATGGAGGGCAGGTCTTCCTCCAGGATCGCCATGGTGAAGCTGTAGGAGATCTCGCCGTCCTCGTCGTCCTGGAAGAGGACGCCGATAAACTCCTCGTCCATCAGAACCTCGGCCGAGCCGTCCTTGGGTCGAAAGACCACGTTCAGGAGATCGTTGCGGAAGAGCCGCCGGAGGTAGGCCTCGACCCGCGCGGCATCCTGCTGCTTCATCCCCATTGCCCAGTCCCCTTTTTTTCATCGTTTCCCAAACGTTTTTGTCCCGGACAGACGAGAGGCGTCTGACGAATGCCCCGGATGTAACCGCTAACGCACCGGCCTGCAACGTTTCCTTTACGATAAACACCTTTGTGAGGCCTTCATCGACATTCGACGGCAAAGGCTGCCGCTATTCCCGCAAGCGCCGCTTCTCGTAGACCAAGGAGATTTGCGCGCCGCCCCAAAGATAGCAGAGATGCCGATCCGCACGGCTGTGGGCCAGCGCAATAGGCTGAAACACTGCGACGCAAGCCCCGCCGGCGCGACGGACGCTGTCATAAGCGATGCCGAGCGATCCTTCGCGTCGCAAACGCGCTCCCAGTTGCTGTCTGGCGGAGTAGTTCACATCACACTCGGCAGGTGCCAGCTGATCGTCAATGCCTCCTCAGCTGTAGAAGCCGGGCGACAGCAGATAGTCGGGATAGCTCTCTGGATCGTGCGAATAGAAAAGCTCGGCGTCGTACTGCTCCGCCAGATCCTTCAGGCGCTGCATCGACTTGACGCTGGCCACTGGGTCGAGGTGGAAAGAGGATATGCACATCATGTCCATGTTCTTCTGGCTGTAGCAGGCGTCGGCGGTAAACAACATCGGCTTGCGGCCGCCCAGCTCCACCATCAGACTGTAGTGGCCGGCGGTATGACCCGGCGTCTCGAAGAGCCAGAGGCTCTTGGCGATCTCCTGGTCACCGGCCAGAGTCTCGAACTTCGGCGTATAGATATCTAGGGCCGGTTCGGCCGGCAACTCCATGCCCCGCGCCTTGGCGATCTCCGGAGCGAAGGTCATGTCGGAGTAGCCCAGGCCCTCGAAGGGCTGCGGACAGCCACAGGCCTCCAGTTCCTTGGCATGGCAGAGCGTGCAGGCCTCGCTCAGGTGTTTGTTGCCGCCGCAGTGATCGAAGTGATAGTGCGAATTGATCACGTAATCGATGTCGCTGGGCTTCAGGTTCAGCTTGGCCAGCTGGCCCGGAATGGTTTGCTCGGCCGTTTGCAGTGGCTTCTCGAAAGGCAGCACACGCTGCACGTGATCGTAGTCGTAGCCAGTGTCGAAGATGTAGCGACCATCGACATGCTCGATCAGCACGGAGTAGGTGGGGAAGCGAATCTCGCCGCCGGGGCCGCGGTTCCAGAAGGCGTGAAAGCCGTCGATCACCAGGGTGCCGCCGTCCAAGAGATAGACCTTCGTGTCGCTCATGTTCCCTCTTCTCCCTCTGCTGATGAATGGTGAGTTTAGCGGTCTCCGCGCACGTAGGGGAGCCCCAAGGCCGGCGGCAGCAAGGAATGGCGTCCGAAGATCACCAGCACCAGCATCACCATGCCGAAGGGCAGCATCTGCACAACGTCGGTCGGAATGTTGAGCCCGGCCACCTGCAAGGCCGTGGTGAGCGCCAGGCTCAGTCCGAAGAGCAAGGCCCCCAGCAGCACCCAGAGCGGCCGGCCGCGCGCCAGCATGGCCAGCACGATGGCGATGAAACCGGCGCCGCCGGTCATAAAAGGCACGAAGAGCCCAGCGGCGATGCTGGCCATGTAGGCACCGCCGAGGCCCGCCAAGGCGCCAGTAGCCAAGACCGCGGCCGTCCTGGTCGAAAGCACGCTGACACCCGCGGCATCCAACGCGCCCGGCTTGTTGCCGGCGGCCTCCAGATTGAGACCGATGTAGCTACCGCGATAGAGCCAAGCCAGGAAGGGCACCATAAGGACAGCCAGGTAGACCAGCGGCATTCGCTCGAAGAGGGCCGGTCCCAACACCGGAATCTCGGCCAGACCGGGGATCGGCCAACTCTCGGCCGCGGCCAGGCTGGGGCGGGCTCGGGCGAACTGGAAATGGTGCAGCAGTGCGGTCAGACCGTCCATCGAGAGCGTGAGCGCGATGCCGATCACGATCTGGTTCATCCCGAGGCGAATGCAGAAGAGTGCCATCAAGCCCGCCACCGCCAACCCGCCGAGCGCACCGGTGAGCAGGCCCAGCCAAATCGAGCCGCCGAAGTAGGCGCCGCAGAATCCGGTGTAGGCGCCCAGCAGCATCATACCCTCGAGCCCGATGTTGAGAACGCCGGCCTTCTCCGAAATCTGCTCGCCCAGACCGGCAAGCAGCAGCGGCACCGCAGCGGTGATGGCCCCGGCCAGCAGGGTGGTGAGAAAGAGTTCACTCAAGAGCCCGCTCATGCCGCCGCCCGCCTGAGCCGTCGCTGATGGTCCAGATACTCGACCAATGCCAGGAAGATCAGCAGCAGACCGACCAGCACCAGGACGAAGAAATTGGGCACGCCCAGACGCCTTGCTGCCGACTCGCCGCCGATTGCCAGCACCGAGAAGAAGACGACGAAGAGCAACGTGCCATAGCCGTTGAAGCGGGCGAGGAAGACTAGCGGTACTACCAGCAGGCCGTATCCCGGGTTCCAGTCGGCGCGCACGTTGCCGTAGACGCCCAGAATATCGACCGCGCCGCCGACTCCGGCCAGAGCGGCGCTGAGGGCGAAGGTTGCATAGGTCAAAAGACCGACGTTCAGCCCGGCATGCACGGCGGCGCGCGGGTTGGCGCCGACGATCTGCAAGCGCAGGCCGAAGACAGTGCGGGTCATCATGTGATGCACGGCCAGGAGGGTGACCAGAGCCAGCAGAATGCCGACATTGACCGTGCTGCCGAACAGCCGCCAGAGGCGATCCTCGACCGGCAGGGTGAGGGTTTGCGGCACCGTGGTGCTGGTGTCGTCAAAGACCAGCTTCACCAGCACGTTGGCAAAGGAGATGCCGAGAAAGGACATCATCAAGGTGGTTATGATCTCGTTGATGCCGTAGCGCGCCTTCAGCAATGCGGGCAGCAGCGACCAGGCCGCACCGACCAGGCCGGCGACCAGGAAGCAGATCAACCAGGCCAGCCAATCCGGCAGGCTCTGCACCAGTACCGGCGCCAGAGCCGCGGCGACCACGGCGGCCAGCAGGAACTGCCCGTCGATGCCCAGGTTCCAGATCCCGGCTCGAAAGGCGACGATCAAGCCGGCGGCAATCAGCAAGAGCGGTGCCGCCCGGGTGATCGTTGCCTGCAGACCGCTGGCTCGGAACAGACCGCGCTCGACGACATAGCCGTAGTAGGCGAAGGGATCCTTGCCCAGAAGCCAGAGAATGAGGGCGCCGACCAGAAGTGCCAGCAGAATCGGCAGAAAGATACGGGCCAGGCCGTTCAGGCTTTCTGCGGTCATGCCTCGGCTCCGGTCATTAGCAAACCGATGCGTTGCTCGGCGCCTGGTCGGTTCTCGACGACGCCGGCCAGACGGCCTTGGAACATCACGGCAATACGATCGCTGACCTCCAACAACTCATCCAACTCGGTGGAGATCACCAAGGTGGCTAAGCCCGCGTCGGCACCCTGGAGGATGCGTTGGCGGACCAAGCGGATGCTCTGCAGGTCCAGACCATAAGTAGGCTTGTTGAAGAGGGTGATCCTGGTCTCGCCCTGACCTAGTTCTCGCGCCAGCAGCACCTTTTGAATGTTGCCGCCGGAAAGCTTGGCGATGGGCGTGCGCTCGCTCGGGGTGCGCACGTCGTGGGCTTCGATCTGTTCGCGAGCCTGGGCATGGATACGCCCCCAGCGGCTGATCCCGCGCTGCCAGAGCGGTGCCCGCCCGGTCTCTTTCATGACCAGATTGACCGAGACCGAGAAGGCGCCGACGGTGCCCTCTCCCAAACGCTCGTCGGTGACGTAGCGCAGGCCGAGTTGGCGACACCGGGCGACGCCGCCGCGGCTGACGTCTTGCCCTTTGATCAGGATGCGTCCTTCGGAGATCCCGCGCTGTCCGGCAAGGGCTTCGGCCAGATGCTTCTGACCGTTGCCGTCGACACCGGCAATGCCGAGAACCTCACCCGGCCGGATCTCCAAAGAGACCCGGTCCAAGGCGCACTCGCCACGCTCCGCCGTCGTCGAGATAGCCTCGGCGGTCAGCAGAGCGTCGCCCTCGGCCGCACATCTGCGCTTGGCCTTATGCCCCTGGCCGGACAGCGCCTCGGCCTCGCCGCGATGGCCCTCGACCACGCCGAACATCAAGCGGATGACCTCGTCGGTCACCTTCGCTTCGCCCAGCGCCTTCAAACGATCGGGCGTCAGCTGGCCGACCAGACGGCCCAAGCGCAGGACCGAGATGCGGTCGCCGAAGGCATAGGCCTCGTTCAGCTTGTGGGTGATGAAGATCAACGCCGTACCCTGGGCCTTCAGGCGCCGCATGACCTGACCTAGATCCCGCACGCCCTGCGGCGTCAGCATCGAGGTCGGCTCGTCCAGGATCAGCACCTTGCTGCCCCGCCAGAGTGCCCGTATGATCTCAACCTGCTGCTGCTGGCCCAGCGACAGGCGGCCCAAGCAACTGTCGGGGTCGATGGCGATACCCAAGACCTCGGAGAGTTCGTCGAAGCGCTTCAGCGCCTGGCTGCGGCCCAGGCGCTGCCACCAAGGTCCGCCCAGCATGAGGTTCTCGATAACCGTCAGGCTGGGAACCAGCAGCATGTGCTGAAAGACCGTGCCGATTCCCAGGTTCAGGCTCTCGCGCGGGGAGCCGATGCGGACGGCCCGCTTGCCGACGCAAATTTCCCCCTCGTCTGGCTGCTGCATGCCGGCCAGCATGGCGATCAAGGTGGATTTCCCCGCGCCGTTCTCGCCCAGCAGCACATGCATCTCGCCGCCATGAACCTCGAGCGACACGGCATCGTTGGCCAGCACGCCCGGGAAGCGCTTGGTCAGGGCGGTGAGCGTCAGCGCAGGTGCCGGGGTGGCAGACATGAGGGCCGTCGGGAAACCTGAAATGGGTTCAAGAAAAACCCCGAGGGCGGCCGACAGGGGAGGCCGCGCCTCGGAGGTACGACGACGAAGAGTTACTCTGCGTCGACCGAGCTCATCAGCTTGCGGACCTCGACGGCGTCGAACACCGGCTCGACCATCAGGCTGCCGTCGACGATCTGGCTACGCAGCACCATGACCTCATCCCAGATTTCCGCCGGAATGTGATCGGTCTGCAGTAGCTTCACGGAACCGTCGTTCAGGCTGATCTTGTAGCGGTTTTCGCCGAAGCTGCCGTTCCTCAGGTCTTCGACCATGGCGCTATAGACCGGCACCATGTTCCACATGACCGAGGTCAAGAGGTGACCCTTGTCCAGCGAAGACTTGTCGCCGATCACGTCGATGAACCAGACCGGGCCGCCGTCGGCGGCCTTGCCGTTCTCGACCGCCTCGATCATCCCGAAGGAGGAGCCGTTGCCTTGGCCGAAGACGATATCCGCACCGGCCGCGATCACCGATTCGGTGACCCGTCGGCCGCCGGCGACGTCGGCATAGGCAGCCGGACCGATCACCGCGTAGATGATCTTGGTGTCGGGGTTGCCGGCCTTGACGCCCTGGGCGAAGCCGGCCGACTGCGAGTTCCAGGAGGGCGGCTCGCCGGAGACGACGATGCCGACCGTTCTGCTACGCGTCATCTCGGCGGCCATGATGCCGGCCAGATAGGCACCTTCGTGGCCGCTCAAGGTGTAGTCCGCGACCAGGCCCGGCTTCAGCTTGTCGGGGCTGTCGACCACGGCCACCGGCACGCCGGTCTCGGCCGCGATCTCGGGTGCTGCTGTGTTGTAGCCGCTGGCGTGCGCGATCATCAGGCTGGCGCCATCCTCGGCCAGCTCGCGCAAGGTCGGGCGTACGTCGCCATAGCCCAGACCTTCGGCCGGCATGAACTCCAGGTCATAGGCCTCGGCCACGGCGCGTGCGGCATCGACACCCTGCTGGTTCCAGCCATAGTCGGTACCCTGCTCCGGCACCAAAACGGCCAGCGCAGTCACCTCACCGGCATTGGCGGCGCCGAGGCCAAGTCCCAGGGCCAAGGCGAGGCCCGTGCTCGCTTGCATGAAGCCTTTACGTGTCATCATGGTCATCACTCCTCTAGCCTCCCTCTTCACTAAGCCAGTTTGCCTCTCTAGGGGCACCTGGGGTCAAGCCTCCAAGGCCTTGCGTACGGCCACAAGTTTCTTTGCGCGTTGGTCCCTGAGGGCGGCCGCTTCCTCAGGGGTGTAATCGAAGATGCCGCCGCCGGTCTTCATCCCCAGGCGGCCGACTGCGGTCTTGTCGGTGACATAGGGGCTGACGTCGCTGCGGGTCGAAAGATCGGCATTCAGGTAGCTTCCCACCGCCTGATAGATATCCAGCCCGGCGACGTCCAGCAGCGCCATTGGCCCGATCACCGAGAGCTTGTAGCCGATACCCCAGGAGACGCAGGTGTCCAGGCCCTCGGCATCGATCACGCCCTGCTCGACCAGATCCACGCATTCGCGCAGCAGGGCATAAAGGATGCGGTTCTCGACGAAACCGGGGACGTCGCGCTTGACCACAACGGGCAGCAGCCCCAGGCCCTTGATGGTCTCGCACATCCAATCGACCGTGTCCTGAGCGGTGGCAGCCCCGGCGATCACCTCGATCATCGGAATGACGTGGGCCGGGTTCGACCAATGCATGCCGACGACGCGCGCCGGGTTGCTGTTGCCTTCCTGCAGCTTGCCGATCGGGATTCCGGAGGTGTTGGAGGCCAGCACGCAATCGGTGCCGACCAGTGCGTCGATCTCCTTGAAGACCGCCTGCTTGATCTCCAGCTTCTCCGGCACCGTCTCGACCGCCAGTTCCGCGCTCGCCAGGGTCGCCTCTAGGCTGTCCGGGATCTCGACCGAACCGCCCTTGTCTTCCACGCCCAGGGCGCCCAGCACCTTCTGCGCCAGCGCCATCATCGGCGGCGCCTTCTCGCGCTGCTCGGGGTTCAGATCGTAGGCCGCGACCTGCATGCCGCCGCGTGCCAATGTAGCCGCGATCCCTGGGCCCATGGTGCCCAAACCGACGACTGCTGCCTTTGTCATGCTCTTCCGTCCTTTTGCTCGCTGCGACAGGGTGATATTAGCCGATTACGGCCTTGGCGAAAGCCGCGCGCTGCTCCAGCCCGGCTTGCCAGGCGCTCAGCGCGTCCAAACCTTCGGTGTCGATCGGAAAGGCCAGGCAGCGCCTGGCGATGGGCCCGAAGCAGATGTCCGCCAGACACAGGCCGTCGTCCGGCAGGAAACCCTCAGGCGTGACCGCGGCATTGACCATCTGCAGGAGGCCACGCAAGGTCTTGACGTCCTCGCCGAAGCTCGCCGCGCGCTCCTCCGGGGCCTTCTTGGATTCCTTGAAGATCGCCACGTAGGGCGCGTTCAGACTGGCCAGCTGCCAATCCATCCACTGGTCGATCTTGGCCCGCTTGACCGGTTGCGCAGGATAGAAGCGCCCGCCGTTACAGTTGGCCAGATAGCGCAGGATCGTGTTGCTCTCCCAGATCACGCTATCGCCGTCGAGCAGCGTCGGAACCTTGCCGTTAGGGTTAAGGGCTAGGTAATCGCCGCCGGTGTTACCGAACTGGCGCCCATAGTCTTCGCGGACGTAGGTCAAGCCCAGCTCTTCCAGAGCCCAGAGCACTTTCTGCACGTTGCCGGAGGTCGCCCGGCCCAAGAGTCTGAGCATCACGCGTCCTCCTGCGTCGCAGGTTTGTAGGCGATACAGTCCATCTCCACCTTGCAGGAGATGACGGCGCGCGCCTCGACCGTGGTGCGCGCGATCCCGCCCTCGGGGAAGAACTTGGCAAACACCCTATTATAGCGGCCGAAGTCGCGGGTGTTCTCCAGGTAGGTCGTCACCTTCACCACATCCTCGAGATCCGCACCGGCGGCCTTCAGGAACCGTCGCATGGCCTCCAGTGTCCAACGGGTCTCCTCCTCGATGTTGCCGAGACACATATTGCCCTTCTCGTTCTTGGCCACTTGGCCCGATACGAAGATGAAGTCGCCGACGCGAACACCGGGGTGAAACGGCAGATTGGGGTTCTTCTTGCCGAGCGGGGTGATCGTGTCCTTGCCGCTTGCCATGGCTCCATCTCCCTAGAAGACCGAGGTTTCGACGATTTCGACGCCGCGTTGGCGGTCGATGAGGTAGATCAAGCCACGCGTATCGAGGGTCACGTCGTTTGAGGAGGCGCGCTCGAAGCCATCCGGCGCCGCGGCCTCGTAGAATGCGACCTCCGTCGGGCGGAAAGGATCGGCCAGATCCAGAATGCGCAAGCCTTGGGCGAACCAGGCGAAGGGAACGATGTTTCCGCTGAAGCGCTCCGAAGGCTGGTGACAGCCGGTCATCGACGCCTGCGGGCTGCCGTCTTCGTCGAGGCCTTCGACCTGCCATGTCGCGATCGGCGTCGGCAGGCGCTCTTCGGTGATGTCATAGACCCAGGTGAAGGCCGGGGCCGCCGGCCAGAGCTTGGCCACATCCTCATCCGCTACCAGCATGACCCGTCGCCCCTTCAAGGGTTCGGGCATGACCAGGCAGGTGTGGGTCGGGTGCGGATAGAGTGGCGAAGTGTTGCCACCGGAGATCGCCTTTGGCTTGGACAGGTCCGAGATGTCCAGAATATAGAAGCCGTGATGCCAATAGCTAACATAGAGGCGGTCGTCGACGCGCAGGGGATGATGGCAGCGCGGCGGCGGCCAGTCATTCCAGGGGTAGTCCTCGCCACCCGCCTGCCATTGGCCGGGGATCCACCAACGCCCGACCTCTTCGGGCTTTTCCGGGTCCTTCAGATCGAGGATCATGACGATGTTGCCGATATACCCCTCGACGGTCGGCGAAATATAGGCATAGCGCCCGTCTAAGTCGTAGCGGTGCACGCCCTTGCCGTGCGTCCGCCACTTGGAGATTAGCCTTGGGTTGCTCGGATTGGCGACGTCGTAGATGCCCAGCCCGCCGCCGAATTCGGGTGTCTGATCCGGCCCCAGGCGCTCGTGATTGACGATCATGATGTCGTCGGCGACGCGCACCTTGTGCGAATGCCAACCGGGCGGCAAGTCCAAGCGCGCGAGCTGACGCGGATTGCCCGGATCGGAGACATCGTAGATCGAGGTGCCGCTGGGGTTGCGCATATGGCCGACATAGAGCGTGGTCCCCTCGACCCAGACCTGGCCGCCGCCGGGGCAGTCGATATGGCCGACCTGTTTGCAGTTCCGGGACTTGACCATCGCTAGATCAATCGCACCACTTCGCCGCTCTCCAGCTTGCCGTGCTTCTGGTAGAGGGCGAGGGCCTTCAAGGTGGGCTCGTCGCTGGCCACGAAGAGGATGGCATCCTCGCTGCCCGAGGTATTAACATGACTACACCAATGTCCCCCGGGTACCGCGAAGGTGTCGAAGCGGTCCCAGTCCAGACGGATCTCGCCGAGCAGGGAGTGGCCGCTACCCTTGAGTGGTGCACAGAGCAGGCTGGCGTTCTGCTTCAAGGGGCGGGTGCGCTCCCCTGGACGCAGCATCTGGGCGAAGAATGTGATGGTCTTGAACACCGGGCCACCATTGGTCGGATCGGTGTACTCCACCAGCAGAGCCTCGTAGGGATCGCCCTCCCAGTCGCGGAACTTGTCCAGCAGCGCCTGCATCATCTCCCAACGGTAGACATACATCGGCGAGGCCTGGCCGGTGCCACGATTATGCGAGAGGAACCTTGGCGTCAGACCGCCCTGGCCGTAGACGCGCTGCGAATAATCGGCGGGAAAGCGTTCTGACTGCACCGTCTTGTGCACCATCTCGCCGTCGATGTCCTCGCGATAGTCGTGCTCGAAGTAGGTGGCGTTCAGAGTCTCGACCAAGGGCACGTCCAGCACCGAGAGATTGACCGCCAGATCGTCGCCTTGATTGCCGTGATTGTGCCAGGTGTCGTGCGGCGTCAGCACCATGTCGCCGGGCCCGAAGGTGATGTTCTCGCCCTCGACGCCGGTGAAGTTCTGGGCGCCGGTGAGACCCAGGCGGATGGCGTTGGGCGAATGGCGGTGCGGCGGCATGATCTCACGCGGATCGTTCAGCCGATAGGCGGTGTACATGGTGCTGACCGAGGCGCGGCGCGGCGCCAGTCCGGGGTTCACCAGAATGAGCGAGCGACGCTCCGAACTCGCCATGGTGATCAGTTCGGCCGAGCGCTGCAGCAGTGGCTCGATGTCCCGGGCATAGTTCCAGAGGAAGGGAATGGCCTTTTTCTTATCCATGACCTGGCGGTCTTCGTCGTGCTTGTTGCCTTGGTCGATCACCCAGAAGGGCGCCATGTTCTTCTCGAAGACCTCCTGATGCAGGTGGTCCAGGGCGGCTTGATGGTTGCTTTCGTCCTGCGCGTTGGGTGCAGTCGTCATCTGGGTCTCCGCAGTCCTCCGGGGCCATTGAGAGACCAAGGGCGCCGAACCAAAGTGCGAAATAGGTTCCGGTTTTGCTGCTTCCTGACCTGAGGCTAACGAGAACTCGGACCAATGGTCAAGCCGGACTTGGAAAAACATACACAAAATTATTGATGTTCAGAAAGCTTGACGGGAGCACTCGAACCATTTACTCAGATTGGTACGCTAGTTGGCTCGGCCTCATCGAACGCCGGGCGGGGGAGGTGAGCATGGAAGACGATAGCGAAACCTTGCAGCGTCTGCAACGCTTGATCGCAGAGGGGGAACTGGCGCCGGATGGCCGGCTACCGCCGGAGCGCAGCCTGGCAAGCAGCCTGGGTGTCGGCCGGCGCTCGCTTCGCCGCGTGCTGGACCGCCTGGAGGAGGAGGGCCGCATTTCCCGCCACCAAGGACGCGGCACCTTCCTGCAGTCGGCGCTGCGCGATGCCGCCTCGGCGGAGCTGGCGCAGATGGTCGACCTTTCCAATCCGCCGGAGGTGATCGAACTCAGGCTGGCGATCGAGCCCTTTTGCGCCCGCCTGGCGGCCCTGCGCGCATCGCCTTGCGAGATCCGCCGCCTGCAAGACTTGGCAGAGGCCAGCGAGACAGCCCGTGAAGAGGCTGCCTACGAGGTCGCCGATGCTGCCTTTCACCGCGCCATCATCGCCGCCTCGCGCAACGAGCTGGCGCTCAGGGTGACCGACGCCCTGGCCCACAGCCGCAAGGATCCGGCCTGGCGCCGCCTGAGCGAGACGGCGCACTGCTACAAGCGCCAGTCGGTGCACGTCTCCTTCCACCGCCGCATCGCCGAGGCAATCGCCGCGCGCGAGGGCGAAACCGCCTATGGCCTGATGCAGGCGCATTTGAGCGATATCCAGCAGCATATCTTCCGCCACACCTTTCCCCAACAAGGCGAAGCGGCAGCGGCGGAATAGGTCCGTCGTGACCAACTGATCCTCGCAACCGCACGCCTGTCTCGATCTTCCCTAGGCACCGGCTTTCTGCTACCCGCTGGCGCCATGATCGAGAACACGACAAAGACCGATCCCGTCGCGGCGGCAATCCTGGAAGTCCTGAGCGGGCTTGAGGCCGATGCCAGCGCCAGCCCCACCGATGTCGCCCACCTGCTGGCCGAGCGGCGCCGTCGCGCCGACGACCCGCCGGATCTCTGGCGACGCTATCTGCAGGCCGTGAACGAGCAGGCCCGCTTCCTGGCCCGTCAAGGCCACATCGACATCCTGCGCCGCGGCGAACGCCAGGACCCGCATGCGCCGATCAAGGGGCTGATCCGCCTGCGCTGAACCTGCGACCATAGCCCTTTCCGATGCTACCAAGAGAAAGGTAAACGCGTGGAAGACGAGGTTCCCAGTCCGATCGATCTTCGTCTGATGGCGGACGCCCGAACCTGGGCAGCAGAGGCCTAGGTGCGACCTGGCAGACGCGAGATGCTCGATCGGATCGTGATGGAGGCGTGTGCGCAAGGCGGCACCGCACCGGCAATTCTCGAGCTTGGGTCCGGCCCCGGCTTTCTGGCCGAGCGTCTGCTCACGGCGCTTCCCGAGGCGCGCTACACCGCGCTTGATTTCTCCGCCGCCATGCATCGCCTGGAGGCCTTCCTGGACCACGTGACCTTTCTGGAGCGCAGCTTCAAGAGCTTGGACTGGGCCCAGGGTCTTCCGGCCTTCGACTTGGTCGTTACCAACCAGGCGGTGCACGAACTGCGCCACAAGCGCTATGCCAAAGCGCTGCATCGTCAAGTGCGGAGCCTCTTGAAGGACGGCGGCTGCTATCTCGTCTCGGACCATGTCTTCGGTGAGGCCAGAGCGCTCAGCAATGCGCTTTTTATGACCCGCGACGAACAGCAGGCGGCATTGAAAGCGGCCGGTTTCACCCACGTCGAAAGACTCTTGTCGAGCGGAACCCTGGTCCTGCATTCTGCGCAGACGAGGCACCAGCAGTAACTCGCTGACCCGATCGGATGGTGCAAGGCCGAAGCTAGGGGGCGGTTATGGCATTTTCATATGATCGTTTCGTCGAGGAGGCGCGTGCGGCCGCGGCCGGCGAGGAGCCGACCAAGGCGGTGCGGGCGCTGCTGCTGCGCTGGGTGCAGGACCCGGACCTGCAGGCTGCACGCCTGCCTGATCAGGACGAGGACGAGATCCATCTCTTCGAGGACGAGAGCGCCTCGATCTGGTCCTGTCGCTTCGATCCCGCGGTCGTCATGCCACCGCACGAATATCTGGTGGATGTGCACATCGGCGTGGTCAGTGGCGCCGAGAAGAACATCTTCGTCCGCGAAGAGGAGGGCGGTCTCGCCCACGTCGGCTCTAAGGTGGTGCGGCCAGGCGAGGTCTTGTCGCTCGGACGCGATGCCATCCACGGAGTGACTGCAGATGGCCCGGGGCCAAGCCATGCACTGCATGTCTACATCGGCCCCTGATGCAGATCGAACGCCGGCTCTTCGACTGGGAGTCCGACCGCTCGGTCCCCTTCACCATGGAGAATTTCGCACGCCTGCCGCTGCCGTCGGAAGACCTGCCGGCCTATTGATCGGTCAGAAGCGAGGTGAGGACGGCGAGCGCGTGGCGATAGCGTTTCATCGGCTTGGCATGGGCGATCGGGAAATAGGCGGCGAACTGCTCGAAATCGAATTGCGGGTAGTTTCTATAGAGCGCGCTATGGGCCAGCAGGGCCTCGTCCGGCTCGCCCAGCATGGCGTGTGACAAGCAGCGAAAGACGAGGGCCGAGACCTGCTGCAGCACCGAGTGCGAACAGACGATGGAACGCCGATAGTCACCGGCCAAGAAGGCGATGCGCGCTTCGGCGAAGGAGTAACAGCTGGGCGGGGCTGGATTGAGGCGGAGTGCCCTATCGAACAGCCGCCGCGCCGTCTCATGGTCGCCAGACAAGACCGCGCGAGGTGGCGACGCAGATACAGGCGTCGACCTCCGCTTCGCAATCGGCCTGGGCCCGATTGACTCCATCCATCGCACTGTTCAAGTTGCCCTCGCGCGCGCTTCAAGGCGATCAGGGCAAGGGTTACGGAATCGCCTAGGTCGAGAACAAAGGCTTTCTCGAACACTTGTCCCGAATCTTGCAGGACCGCCGGATCGTGGTCGGGAAAGACGTCGAAGGCCCACTGCAGCATCGCCGCCTTCACCACCCAGCAGCGAGCAAAGTTCGGATCAAGCGCCAAGGACCTGCTTGATGCTCAGCGACCAGCGTTGCCACAAGAATCCACACTTTCTCAACGTCTGCGCAACAAAGGAGTTCCTACGTGTGGATGTACCGAAAGAACAGGCGTGCCTCGTGAACAGGGAAAATTTGTTAACTGGCACAAAAATAGCAGAAATGAAAGTGCATTTACCGCGACACCGCCAGCATAAAACAGAAATCAATCATATAAACTCAGGAGGTGTGCAATGTTTCGATCTCTGTTGGTCATCCTTGTACTGTCAATTGCCGGTGACGCGCTCACCGGTTTTTGCGGCGCAGTGATTCCGAGGGCGGCCATGGGTCTGGCCTGTCTGGCCACGCTCTTCTTTCTGCACGGCGGGCCCGACGCTGGCTCGGCACGGCTTTTTGACGGAGCGGCACCCTTTTTCCCCTTCTTCTTCATACCCGCCGCCATGGGCGTGATCGCCAGCTACGACCTCTTGGCAAGTGCCTGGCCCTTCATCGCACTGGCCATCGTCGGCAGCGCCGCTGCGGCGATCCTGGCGACGGGCTTGGTTGCGCAAGGTCTCTTGGGTTGGCGGAGCGAAAGGAGAGAGCTATGACCGAAACAGTTTCTCTTTTGCAGCAGCATCTGCTGTTCGGCGTCACCGCCACGGTGGCAGCCTATGCCATCGCCACCTATGCTTGGCGCCGATGCGGATCGTCTGAGCCTTTGCACCCCGTTCTGGTGGCCACCACGGTCTTAGCGCTGACCTTGATCGGCACCGACACGAGTTACGACGCCTATTTCGGGCAAACGCTGCTGCTTAAAGAGGCCCTGGGGTGGTGATCAACCTCGCTTGGCGGTGCCCTTGCATCGCCAAGCGAGGTTGATCCGTCAGGCCGGCCTCCCCATCCACTTCGCATTGCTGATTGGATCTTGTGTCGCCTTGGCGACCGCCCTGATCTTGCCGATCGCCCTGGGGGCTTCCGAGACGATCCTGGTGACCCTTGCGTCGAAGTAGGCGACGGCCGCGGTGGCAGTGGAGATCGCGCAGGGCTTGGGCGGGACCACGGCGCTGACGGCCGTGGGAGTCATATTCACGGGAGTAATCGGTGCGGTGTTCGGCCCCAACCTTCTGCGCTGCGCTGGCGTCAAGGACGAAAGGGCCATGGGCCTGGCGCTGGGTGTTGCCTCACATGCCATCGGCACAGCACGGGCCTTCGAGATCTCCGAGGTCGCCGGCGCCTTCGCCAGCCTCGGCATGATCTTGAACGCGCTTCTCGCCATCGCCTTGGCGCCAATGGCTCTGAGCCTCTTGGCGCTAATCTAGCGGGTCCGGCTATCGACCAGAGATGCCGTGCGGGCCGGCGATCCGGCCCGCTCGCATTCTCCGAGCTATCAGTCGTCCAAGGGCGTGTGCTGGTAGAAGCGCTCGCGCCAAGCACCCTCGTGCTGCTGCCAGATGATCGTGATGGCGGCTCGGTCGGGGATGGTAACGTCATTGAAGCTGCCCTGCATCGCGGCATCGAAACGCTGCATCACCACACCGGGCGCCAACTCTTCAACGACCACGTCGGATACGACCTTGCGCTTGAAGTCAGTCAAGCCGGGATCGCCAAAACGCTTCCAGACCGGCGTATCCTTCTGGCCGGACGGCGTGACGCTGACGTGGTTATCGGTGGTCAGACTCTTCAGCGTCTCGCTGTCGGCCGTCTCGAAGGCCTGGTTGATCTCCGAATAGGCCCCGCAGGATCTCGTCGTGAAGATCGCTGCTGTTTGCGAACGCGGGGGTCGCCAATCCAAAGGCTGCACTTTTCATGTCTCGATCACTCCTTCTCGTGCCTTGGTTCCCCTAAGATCTGGTCTACCCGAGGCAGAGTAACAAACGAAACAGAATGATATTTTGGCGGCAAACTGTGCAGAGACTGCGATTGCGAAGTGGTAGCCGGAATCGGCGCGCTCGTCAGCTCGCGAAGCGCAGGGTGACGGTCAAGGTCAGGCGTTCGGATTTGTCGGGCGGCGTTGGCAGCGGACTAGCCCGGATCAAGAGGTCCATGACCTCGTCGTCAAGGCGACGGAATCCGGAGGAGCGCAGGATACGCCGGGCGATCACCCAGCCCTCTTCATCCAAAGTGAAACGCACCACGACCAAGCCCTCCTCGCCGCGGATGACGGATTCCGGCGGATAGACCTTCAGCCGGTTTAGCTGTCGGGCGACCAAGCCCAGGTAGTTGGATTGCGACCCACCGCCGAAGCCACCGCCGTCACCGGCCTGGTCGCTGTCGTTTTGGGCTTTGCGACCGGTCTGCCGGTCGCTGGTGTTGGCCTGATCTGTCGATTTCCGGGCGCTGCGGACGGGTCGCGTAACCGCTGGTAGAGTGACCTCGCGCTGCGGCTTGCTGGGCGGCACGGCCAGGGGACCGGCCGGCTCGCTCTCTTCGCTTTTGCGGTCGATGGCTGCGGCCACCAGCACCTCGGTCAGGGCCGCATCGAAGGCGAGTGTCTCGATCACTGGTGTTAAGTTCAGGTGCCACGCTCTCCTGGTTTCGCTCCAATGCCGCAAACTGCGGCAAGTCCGTAGGCGGAGCGTCCAGCGGTGGCGGCACCACGTCTTCGCTGATTGGCAGGTCGGCTTCGGGCTGCTCGACTGCGGGCGGTTCGGGAAAATCGGGAAGCGGTGCCGGCTCGAGCGCTTCTGCGACTGCGCTTGCCGGTAGCTCGGCCGCTTGCAGCGGCAGCTCATTAAGCGCGACCTCGATGGTCTCGGGCTCCGCGGGCGTTGGGGTCTCGCTCGGCTCCAAGGCCTCTTCGCCCAGCGCGATCGGCTCCTCTATGGGTTCCGGAGCAGCTTCTTCTGCAAGCTCGGCATCATCGGCTCCAGCCAGATCAGCTTCCTGCTCGACCGGCTCCGGCGCCTCGGGTTCGGCCGCCACCTCCTCCAGTTCGCCGGCCGCCGCCGCACCGTCTTGCCCGGTGTCCTGGCCCTGGTTGACCCGGCCGATGTCGATCTGGTTCTCCTGCGGCGGCAGATCCACGATCGCGATCACCTGGTTTTCCAGATCTTCCGCCTCGCTCTGGGGCAGATCCAAGGCGAAGAGCTCGAAGTTCAGCACCAGCAGCAGGCCGATGAGCGCATAGAGAAGCACGGCGAGCGCGACGGAAAAGACCTGCTGCCAGCGATAGGACGGACTGAGCACGATGGCCAACCGCTCTTGCGGCGGCGCTACGACGGGCGCAGCAGTCATGGTGGGAACCGAAACTGCATGACGTTCTTTCAACGCCGCTTCAGGTCGCGCGGTGCATCACTATCCTGATGTCTCGGGCGCAGCCCCAGCGCTCAGGCCAAGGAAGAGCGGCGGCAACAGCCCTAGGAGATGATACGTCGCCGCGCCTGATTCCAGTTGCCTCTTTGGTCGCTGGCATCACGATTGCCGGAAGCCTCTCTATCTCAGCGACTTCGCTCCGGTCTAGACTCGTCTGCTAGCCCGCGCCGCTCGGTGACATCGTCGGCTGCCCATGCGCTGCCATACTAATCATGCCGCATCGGCGCATCGAGAGCCGCCCGGGTAAAGGTTTCGATGTAATCCAGGAGCGCGTTGGTGGCTGTCAAGGCCGCCGCAGCATCGCCGGCCGCGATTGCGCTGGCCTCGTCGGCATGCAGGCGCGCGCAGAGCGGCAAGTCCAAGACCTGCTTATAATGCACATACCAAAAACGCCGCGACAGGCCATGCAGCAATCCCATGGCGCGCAAGGCATATCGATTGCGGCAACTCCTTGCGATCAGGAGGTTCATCTCGCGATCGAGGCGCATGAAACCGACATCGTCCTCCGCGTCGCCGGCCGCGTGCATGGCCTCGGCGATCGCGGCAAAGCGCACCCGCTCGACTGCAGATGCGCGCTTGGCGGCGAGGTCGGCCATCAAGCATTCCAAGACGCGGCGCACCTTCAAGGCCTCCAGCTGATCGCGGACGTTGATCTCGGAGACCATCACCCCACGCCTGGGCATGATCATCACCAGACCCTCGCGGGCCAAGCGCTGCAGGGCCTCACGGATCGGCGTGCGGCCGATGCCCAGCGAGGCCGCCAGCGCGCTCTCCGAGAGAATGGCGCCCGGCGCCAGCACCAGGGTCACGATGCGCTCTTCCAGGGCGGCATAGGCCTTGTCGGTCAGGGACTGCGGCGCGCTCTCACCGCCTGCCTCCGACGCGGCACCCTCGGGTTCGTCGAAAGCAGTCATCTCGGGCAGAGGCTCGGTCTCGGCACGGCAGAAGCCAGGCCACTCTGCCGACCACCCTTGATCTCTTCAGCGATCATCCCAAACGCTCCCTTGACTTCGCTTATTCCGCCGGTTCCCCGGCGAATCGCGGTCCGCCGCAGTCTGTCGGATTGCGTCCGCTCTTGACAACTCTACGGCAAATGATCTTCCATTGACATATCAGATGTCGACGAGTGGTCGTCAAAACCATCGAAGCCCGAGACACGGGCCGCAGGAACAGCAGGGAAGGACGGCAGTGGACGCGCCCCAGAAGCGGAGCATCGAGGACATCCGCCTGTCCAAGCAGAGCGGCGAGAAGATGGTCTACACCTTGGTCCCGGACTACACCTCCGCCCAATGGGCCGAGGCTGCCGGGGTCGATGTCTGCGTCGTCGGCGACAGTTTGGCGATGATCGCGCACGGCCACAAAAACACCGTCCCGGCCAGCATGGACATGATGGTGATGCATGCCCAGGCGGTGCGCCGTGGTGCGCCCAACACCTTCGTCTTGGGCTGCATGCCCTACCAGAGCTATCACACGCTCGAGCGGGCGCTGGCCAACGCCACGCGCTTCATGCAGGAGGCTGACAGCGACGCGGTGAAACCGCAAGGCGGCAAGTCGCAAGCGCATATCCTGAAGGCTCTGGTCGATGCCGGCATACCGACGGCCTCGCACATCGGGCTGACGCCACACACCATCGCCATGTTCGGCGGCTTCCGCCTGCAGGGAAAGACGGCCGAGGGGGCGATGAAGATCCTGGAGGACGCGCTGGCTATTCAGGACGCCGGTTGTTTCATGCTGGAGTTCGAAGCGGTGCCGGCGCTGATCGCCAAGGTGATCTCCGAGCAGCTGGAGATCCCGACCATCGGCATCGGCGCGGGCGCGGGCACCGACGGCCAGATCCTGCTGTCCTACGACCTGCTGGGAGTGTTCACCGACTTCAAGCCGAAGTTCACCAAGCGCTACGCCCATCTGACCGAAGTCGCCGTGGCCGGGCTTAGCCAATATGTCAAAGAAGTGAAGTCGGGCGTCTTCCCAGACGAGGATCACAGTTACAGCGTGCAGGACGGCGAGTACGAGCGCTTTCTGACACTGGTCGAGCAGCGCAAGCAGATCTGAAGGAGGCTTTATATGAAGACCTACCGTGGCATGCGGACCTTCGACGGCCGTGAGGTCACGGTCGAGGGCCGCGATCTGGGTCCACGCTTTGACCTCAAGACCTTTTCGCAGAACGGCTTCGAGTGGAGTTTCGAGGGTCGTGAGCCCAGTCAACTGGCACTGGCGATCCTTGCCGACGCGACCGACGACGCCACCGCGCTGCGTCTGGTCGAGCCTTTTATGCGCGCCATCGTGGCCAACTTCGACAACGACTGGGAGTTGACCGAATCACAGATAAAGACCGCGATCGCCGCATTGGAACAGCAATGAGGGCATCAAACGCCAAACCCAAGGGAGGAGAACACAATGACCGACAAAAATCGCAGAAGCCTGTTGCGCAGAACTCTGGCCGGGGCCCTGCTGGCGCCGGCGCTGGCCATCGGCGCCAGCGCCGCAGCAAAGGATACCCACGATCTTTCCATGGCGGCCTCCTGGGGCGGCGGTCCGCTGATGGAAATCGGCGCCCAGGCTTTCGCCGACAAGGTGGCAGAGATGTCCGGCGGGCGCATCACCATCGAGGTCTTCCCGGCCGGTACCCTGGGTCCGGGCCTCAAGGTCTCCGAAACGGTGAAAAACGGCGTGGCCGGCATGGGCCATACCTGGATCGGCTACGACTGGGGTGCCGATCCCACGGCCGTGCTCTTCGGCGGCTATGCCGGCTCCTTCGACACCGAGAAGATGCTGCATTGGCTCTATCGCGACGGCGGCATCGAGCTGCAGGCCGAATGGCGCAAGGAGAAGTTCGACCTGGTCTCCATGCCACTCTTCGTGCGCACCGCCGAGGCCTTCCTGCATTCGCGCAAAGAAGTGCGCACTCTGGAGGATCTGAACGGCCTGAAACTGCGCACCGCCGGCGCCTGGCTGGAGATCTCCAGGTCGATGGGCGCAGCCCCGGTCACCATGCCGGGCGGCGACGTCTATCCGGCCTTGGAGCGTGGCGCCATCGACGCGACCGAGTGGGGCACGCTCTATGAGAACATCGCGCCGGGTTTCCACCGCATCACCAAGTACGTGATCATTCCCGGCGTACACCAGCCGACCGCGCCCTTCGAATTGGTAATCAACCCCGACACCTGGGCCGCCTTCTCGGATGCCGACAAGCAGCTGATCCGCGACGCCGCCTTTCTGGTCACGATGAACTCCTGGCTGACCATCGGGCAGGAGGATGCCAAGGCGCTGACCTTCTTCCGCGAGCAGGGCAACGAGATCATCGAGCTGGCGCCCGAGGTGCAGTACGCCGCGCGCGAGGCCGGGCTCGCCTGGGCCGCCAAGATCGCCGCAGAGAATGCCTGGTTCAAGCGCGTGCTCGACAGTCAGGTCGCCTTCGGCGAGCTCTGGAGCGATGCCGTGCGCTATCGCAATGTGAAGGTCCGGCCCGAGTAGGCCACTTGAGCAGCCCTAGATCGAGCGCCGCTGGAATCCGCACCTTGTCTCTTTCGCCCAAGCTTACCGCTGCCGGTCCCCTGTCCAGGGCGGTAGGCGCGATCGAGAGCCTAACCGAGGGCATCGGGTTTCTGGCGGCCTTGATCGTGATCCCCCCTGGCGCTGGCCACCTGCTACGAGGTCTTCGCCCGCTATGTCTTCGGGGCACCGACCATCTGGGCCTTCGAGCTGGGCTATACTCTGATGGGCGTGCACTTTTTGCTGGGCGGTGCGCTCACCTTGAAGCGTCAAGGCCATGTACGGATCGACCTGATCTATGGGCAGCTGTCACGGCGAAAAAAGGCTTGGATCGATCTGCTGCTCTATCTCTTCATGGTATTGCCGGCCCTGGTGCTGGTGTCCTGGCGCCTTTCGGACTATGCCACCGACGCCTACCTCTCCGGCGAGACCACTGGCCAGTCGGCTTGGAACCCGCCGATCTGGCCCTTCCGCGCGGTGATCGCCGGCAGCTTCGTCCTGCTGACTCTGCAGGTCCTGGCCGAATGTTTGAAGAGCTGGCGCGTGCTCAGCGACGGCCGGCAGTCAGATCAGCTGGGAGCGGTTCCGCGATGACGGCGATCGCCATGTTCCCGGTCCTCTTCGTGTTGATCTTCCTGGGATTCCCGGTCGCCTTCTCGCTACTGGGCGTGGCCTTCGGCTTCGGACTCTTCGTCTTCGGTGACGCCGTCCTCTTCCAGTTCACCCAGAAGATCGAGGACATCGCCTCCAACTTCGTGCTGGCCGCAGTCCCGCTCTTCGTCTTCATGGGGGCGATGCTAGAACGCTCGGGCGTCGCCGAGCAACTCTTCAATGCGGTCCACCTCTGGACCAAACGCCTGCCCGGTGGCCTGGCCGTCGGTACCGTCATCATGTGCATGATCTTCGCCGCCTCGACCGGCGTCATCGGCGCCACCGAGACCGTGGTCGGGCTGCTGGCGATCCCGGCCATGATGAAGTATAACTACTCCAAACCCTTGATATCCGGAACGATTTGCGCCGGCGGCTCGCTCGGTACCATCATCCCGCCCTCGGTCGTGGTGGTCGTGCTGGGTCCCATCGCCAATGTCTCGATCGGCGACCTGATGGTCGGCATGGTGTTTCCCGGCCTCATCCTCTCCGGGCTCTACATCCTCTACATCGTGGTGCTCTGCGTGATGAGTCCGGCGAGCGCGCCGCGCCTGGCACGCAGCCCCGACGACCCGGGTTTCGCCGAGAAGGTCGTCATCACCGTGAAAGCCCTGGTGCCGCCCTTGTTGATGATCTTCGCCGTGCTGGGTTCGATCATGCTGGGTTGGGCCGCCCCCACCGAGGCCGCCGCGATCGGCGCGCTCGGTGCCTTCATACTAGCCATCTGCTACGGCAAGTTCACCCTGGCCAACTTCCGCGAGGCGCTGATCAAGACCATTGTTGTCACATCGATGATCATGTTTATCCTGCTGGCCGGCAGCCTCTTCACCGGGGTTTATGTCGGCGCCGGCGGCATGCGGGTGATGCGCGAGATCATCCAGTTGCTGGACGTCGGACCCTGGGGGTTGCTGCTGGTCTTCCTGGGGCTGGTCTTCCTGGCCGGCTTCTTCCTGGAGTGGATCTCCATCCTGCTGATCTTCGTGCCGATCTTCATGCCCTTCATCCTGAAGAGCGGGTTCGAACCGGTGTGGTTCTGCATGCTCTTGTTGGTGATGATCCAGACCAGCTATTTGACCCCACCGATGGCGCCTGCGATCTTCTATCTGCGCGGCGTCGCACCCGACAGCATTACTCTGCGTCATATGTACAGTGGCGTGATGCCTTTTATCGCAATCCAACTTGTGGCTCTGGCGATCGTGTTTGCCTTCCCGCAGACCGCGCTCTGGCTGCCGCAACAGTTCTTGGGATTCCAGTAGAGGAGGCCCGCGATGACACCCGAAGAGATCATGAGCCAGCCCGGCCGGATCCTGGATAAGCAGGCACGACAACGCTACTTCGACGAGGGCGGTCTCGTCGTGCCTGCGTTGGTCGGCGAAGACTGGCTCAGCCGCTGCCGGGCCGCCGTCGCCCGTCTGCAAGAGGAGAGCCGTGCCAAGCGCCAATCCGATGCCGTCTTCGATCTGGAACCGGGCCACACCGCCGAGACGCCGCGGTTGCGCCGCATTTCCAGCCCCTGCGACCAGGACGAAATCTTCTGGAAGCTGCTCACCGAGGGGCCGTTGGGTGACTTGGCCTGCGATCTGCTGGGGCCGGACGTGAAGTTCTATCAGTCGAAGCTCAACTTCAAAGCGCCGCGCGGCGGCACCGAGGTCACTTGGCACCAGGACGCACCCTTCTTTCCCCATTCCAACCATGCCGTCCTGACCATGGGGGTCTACTTGGAGGACTGCGAGCTGGAGCAGGGACCCTTGGAGATCCTGCCCGGCAGCAATGCGCGGGAGGTTTTCGATCACTACGATGAGACCGGTGCCTGGCGCGGTCAGATCGGCCCCGCCGACAGCCGAAAGCTCGACGTGGCATCGGCGAGAGTCTTCAAGGGGCCGGCCGGTTCGGTCACGGTGCACAACTATCGAACCGTACACGGCTCAAAGCCCAACAGGTCCGACCGGCCCCGCCCGCTGCTGCTCTACGTGCTGAGCGCCGCCGACGCCATGACCTACACCCCGCAGCCACTGCCCTCGCGCTATGAGGCGGCGATCGTGCGCGGCCGGCCGGCAGCCAGCGCCCACCACGAGCCGGGGCGCTTTCGCCTGCCGCCAGATTGGAGCGGCGGCTACGGCTCGATCTTCCAAACCCAACGACAAGAAGTCAGCGCTGAGACGTGAGGTTTCGATTGATCCCGGCCGATCGGTGATGTATAAATGATATATCAGATGAATTGCTAGACTGGGCTGTGAATCCGGTCGGCAGTGCAAGGAGAGGGAAGATGGAACTGGCAAACACCGCAATGGAGCCGCGTCAACGGCAATATCGAGAGGTCTATCGCTCGCGGATCGACGGCTGGTACAACGGCTTCCTGCATGTCGCGATCATCTATGCGATCGGCGGCTTGGCGCTCTGGTACTACATCGCCCATCTCCAGGCCGTCAGCTGGTGGGAGTGGTTGATCGTTCCGCTGACCTTCCTGGTCTGCAACATCTTCGAATGGGCCCTGCACAAATACGTCATGCACCGTCCGCTGCGCTTCCCGGGGGCTCGCGCGATCTATCAGCGCCACACCCTGCAGCATCATCAGTTCTTCACCCAGGAGGAGATGCGCTTTGCCGGTCAGCACGACTGGCGCGTGACCTTCTTTCCACCCTATGCGCTGATCGTCTTCATCTTCATGTCGATCCCGGGCGTGCTGGTCCTGCGGTGGCTGATCGGCGCCAATGTCGGCTGGCTCTTCATCTGCACCACAACGGGCATGTATCTGCTCTATGAGTTCATGCACTTCTGCTGCCACATCGACGAGAATCCCTTCGTGCGCTATGTGCCCTTCGTGAACACGCTCCGCCGCCACCACTTCGCCCACCACAGCCAGGCGATCATGATGGAGCGCAACATGAACCTGACCTTCCCGATCGCCGACTGGCTGTTCCGTAGTTCCGACCTGAATCGCGGCCTCTTGGGGCACCTCTTCAACGGCTACGAGACCCGCTACGTCAAGACCGACATGCGCAAGGTCTCGCGCAGCCCCTCGGTCGAGGTGGCGCCGAGGGTCGCGGCCGAATAGCGAAGGGACGGAGTCATGCCCTTCAAGATCAAGGTTGCGCTCTCCCTCCTGGTCATCCTGGTGGCGGCGATCATTGCCTGGAGCGAGTTCACCGGTCCGCAGAGCGAGCTGGGCTACATCGTGCTGGCCATCGGCGCGATCATGCTGCTGGGCCTCTGGGTCTTCCCGGAGGCCGGCGGCGGCAAGCTGGACAAGAAGCAGGGGTAGCTGGCAGAAGTCGCTGAATGTCTGTCTCGAAACCCGCCCAAAGGCGCGTTTCCTTCGCGGTGCCGGTTCGAGTTGAACGAAAACCGCCTTAACGGACTGGTTGGATGCGCGAACGCAGAAGGCGACGAAGGCTTCGGCGGTGCGGTTCGCAGCGCCCCCTTGCGCCGATAGCCCGAGACGATGTCGACCAGCGGCATGGTCATGCCTGCAATCCTGACGAGGCGCCCGCTGGCCAGGCGGTCTTCCAGCGTACGCCCCCATCCCAAAGCGATGCCCTCGCCCTGTTCAGCGATATCGAGGCAAATCTGATAGGAACTGTAAGGGGAGGCCCTCGATGAGTTTGGGCTCTTTCAGTCGAAAGAAGGCGAGAAAACTGCGCCAGTCGGGCCAACTGCGTCCGACATCCACCAAGTGCAGCAGGGGTTGCGAGGCAATCTCGGCCGGATTTGCCGGCTGGGCCAGACGTCGGGCGAGTTCCGGCGCGCAAACCGGAAAGATCGCTTCGTCGGCGAGGGCTTCGACCATGAACTGATCCTCGGCCCAGCGGCCGTACTGTAAGCCGATGTCGAAGTCCTCGTGAATGCTCTCGATCGGCTCGTAGGACGAGAGGATGCGCAGCTTCAGCTTGGGATGCAAGCGCTGGAACGGCCCGACGCAGGGTGCGACCAGGGCATTGCCGAGGCTCATGTCGGAGAAGATAAGTCAGGCTCTCTGCACCGGCGCCGCGAGTCCGCAGCCGCTCCGCGGTCCCGGCCAGCTCGCGCAGCAGCGGTCCGACGCTGGCCGCCAGGACCTGAGCGTTTTCGATGCCGGCGACGTCGTAGCGCCGCCGCTCGAAGAGACGCACACCCAGATCCGCCTCCAGCTCGCGGATACGCCGGCTGATGCTTGCCTGTGAGAGTGCGAATCCCTCGGCCGCGCGGGTGAAGTTGCCCAGACGAAAGGCGGCCTCGACGGCTACCAAGGTGTTCAAAGGTGGCATCCGGCCGAGAGATTTAGGCATTTGGAAACTGAAAAGCTTGCATCGATATCACCACTTCTGCCGTTCGTTCATCCAGCGTGAAACGTCGAAACTCGAATAGCTAGATCCTGGAGAGACGCCATGCCCCGACATGAACTCGATGCCTTCGACATGCCCCGGCAGTCTGGAGCGGGAGTGGACCATCACCATCGGCACGCCGAGCGGCGGCGTCCCGGCGCTGGTCGAGGGGCTCGGCCGCGAACTACCCTTGACGCAGGGTCCTCATGACAATGTGACCTTCCTGCGTGAGAATTGCCGGCAGCGCTTCCGGGCGCTCGAGGGCTCGCACTCCGGCGCCGAGGGCACCATTCAGGAGACGCCGGCGCAACAGATCGTGATCTCGATCCCACCCGACCGGGTGCTGTTGAGCAAGGTCTTCGAGGTGATCTTCGCCGTGCATGTCAACGAGGAACCGACGATCCGGTTCGAGGAGGTCTGGGGCAGTCGTTCGAAGATGCTAAACGACAAGGACAAGCCGAACCGCTATTGGAACCGGCCCAATGCCGCCTCCCTGCACGGGCTGTCGGTGGGTTAGGCGCGACGATGAAGGACCGCGCACACTACAAGGCGCGTTCAGGCCGGCTGCTGCCGGTCTGGACCCTGGAGATCCAGACCTTGCCGGAGGACTGCGATCTCATCCTCGACGCAGTCATGGCCGTCCATCCCCTGAGCTTCGGTCGCTACCGCCGCAACGCCAGCATCTTGGCGCTCGGCAAGGAGACGCCCAGCCGGAGGCGGCCTCGACCACGGCCACCACAGCCCGGCCTTCACCGGCGGCCAGACCGAGACCTATCCGATGGTCGAGCTGAAGATCTCGCTCGAGCACGACCTGGCGGCCTTGGCGCAGATGATGGACGCGATCCCGGAGGTGCAACACTACGAGGAGCCGGTGATCTTCCTCCGCGAAGACTGGGCGAGTCGCGCCGACTACGACCCGAACAGCCACAATCCCAACAGGTGGTGGAACAACGGCAGGGGACTGCCGGAGCGGCTCGCGTGGCGGGAGGGGTTCGAGCCGCCGTGGGGCATGACCGTGGGCAACCTTAGACCGTCCGTTGGACGGCTCTTGCCATCGCTCTCGCCAAGTCTTGCAGCACATCGGGACGAACGAGGATGGTTCGCTTCGAGGTCGGCAGTAGCGGAAAACCCTCCTTTGCGGACAAGACCCTCATGCCCGGCTCGACATTGCTCTCATAGAGGATGCCGATGGCAAAGCCCGCTCGGATCGCCGCTTTCAGGCTGATGATCCCGCTGCATTCGAAGGCCAGGTTGTAGGCACGTCCCTCTTGCTCCAGTGCGGTTTTCGGTAACTCACCCATCCAGCAGCCATGGCTGATCACGGCAGGCGGAACCGGCTCGGAAGGGCGCGGGCACATGGTCTCGCTCTCCACCCAAACCGGTCTTTGCTCCAAGAGCACCTCGCCAGCAACGTTGTTCGGTCCGGAACACACCGCGATGTCGAGTGTGCCCTTCTGAATGGCACTGAGGAAAACTGCCGTACAGCCGGACGACGCCAGGACCTCGACGCCCGGAGTGCTCTCGGCAAACTCGGCAAGCGAGCGCTACATGAACATGGACCTGCTCAAGCAGCGGGACAGGGTTGCCTGATGGAACAGGCCGCCAACCCCAATGTGCGAAAGATCCTGGACACTACCGCCCTGATCCTGCCGTTGAGCGGCCTCTCGAAGAGGGAATGCAACTTGGCAAGCTCCGCCAGCACGCGCCGCGCCGCGGGCAATAGCTTTGCCCCATTGGGCGAGAGCGGCATGCCCTTGCCGTTGCGAATGAAAAGCGAGGCCTTCAGTTCCTCCTCCAGCTTGCGGAGGCTGCCACACTGATCGCCGACTGGCTGCGGTTCAGCCGCGTCGCGGCCAAGCGTCAGGTTTCCGCAATCGGCGATCTCGACGAAGGTTCTAAGCAGGTTGCTATCGGTAAAGAGCCGTTCGGTTTTTGTATGACATCATTCATATCATTTCATTTTTCCAAAAAAGTAAGGGTCATGCCTGGCAGAGTATAGTCAAGGCAGGGCATAAAGATCTGTATGGCAATGAAAAACAGAAAGTGTCGAAACTTCTCAAGCCCAAGTTCGGGCCGTCGTGAAGTGCTTCGCGGCTGATCTCACGGCCCTTCAGACAACCCAGCTCTGCGGCTTGAACCGCAACACGGTGAACCGGATCTATCGCGGCCTGCGGGCGCGGATCTTCGCAGCCTGTGAGGCTCATGCGCCCCTTCCTTGCATCGTCGAGGTGGATGAGAGCGTCTTTGGGGCGAGGCGCGTGAAGGGCAAACGAGGGCGTGGCGCTTATGGCAAGACGGTCGTCTTCGGCATCTTCGAACGCGAGCGCGCAGGTCTGCACGGACATCGTCGCAGACTGCTCAAAGGCCAGGCTGCAAGGGATCATTCGGGGTCGGGTCGACCCAAGTCGCGTTGTCAACTCCGACGGTTGGCGCGGGTACAACAGGCCTTGTCGATCTCGTCTATGGTCACTTCCGCGTCGATCACTCCAAGGACGAGTTCGTCGGGGGCACGGTCCATATCAATGGCATCGAGGGCTTCTGGGGCATGGCCAAGGTCCGTCTGGCGCAGTGCAAGGGCCTGCCAAAGCACACCTTCCATCTGCACCTCAAGGAGACCGAGGGGCGCTTCAACCACCGCGCTTCCAACAAGGTCAGGATCCGGCTACGGCTCCGATACCTCCGAGAAAACCCGCTCTGCTAGGCATGATCCTTCAGGAAAACCTGCCCTGTATCAGGAGCTTCGAAACCATCCAGCCAGCAGTTCAAGGACGACGACAACGAGCAGTGGCTGATCCAGCGCCACGGGCATCGATCGCCGAACCAAGTCAGACGCGACGCCATGGACAAAATCCCTCACGTCGCCTAAGCTTCAAAAGTGCCTCAATAACCCTAGGGCTCTACACGATGAATGATCTGGTCCGCATCGCAACTGCTGAACTTGTCCCCGAAAACCCGAACGAGCCCGCCTGGGTCGAGACCCTACGGCGGCACCATGACGGCCTGGGGGCCCTTTCTGGTCGTCATCTTGGTCCGGTTTCGCCGCACTGAAAAAAGTATCCAGTACGACTCTCTGGTTGGTTCCCTCCTGTATCCAGGTCTTGTTGTCTCTAACCCAGCCCTCGTTCCGAGTGAGGTCCGGCTCTCGCCGGGCTTCATACCCAAACCCGTACGCTTCCGCCTTGCTCTGAACATTCCGCTGGCTGTTCCCCTCGATCTCTTCTCTCAGCATCCAGCGGAAGGGGACCGCAGCAGCCGAGTAAGGCTGAATCGTGTACGGTGTGTCTTCGAAATGGCCGTGTGTGGTCTTGGCAATCTGCGCATAGGGATGGTTCTTAACCGGGATCGCCCACGTAGCGCCCGATCACGACGTTCATATTGCCTTGGTCGCTGCTGGGATGCAATCTGAGAGGCGTCGGGGATTGGGAAACGGCCCAGAACGGCCAGGACAACGGGCCGCTGATCGGAAACCCACGGGCCAGTGCCAATTTCGTAGCGTTCCGGGCACAGGTCTCCCGTCGTGAAGTCGTTTTGATTGGCATAGCGTTGGCTCACGCTGGTGTCGGCCGTGGTCGCAAGCGGTCGATCCGATCCAGGATATCGGCGAACAGGTCGCGCGGGAGCGCGACCTCGGCCAATTGGAAGGTGACGTAGCGTCCGTGACGCGCGACTTTTGCCCCAATTTTCACCAGCTTCTCGCGCAGCGTCGTCAGCGACCAATTGCTCACTGGGTCTGGCAAAGCGAGCGTGCGCATGAAGTTGCCCAGGTTGTAGGCCAGTGCATGAAGCTGAAGCCGAGCCGCGTTGGCCTTGAAGCGTCGGCAGGATAGTCGCGTCCAACGGATCGCGTTCTTGCCCTCCCTGATGTGTTGTTCCGCCGTGCCACGCTGGTTGTAGAAGGCGACGATCCGCTCGGCGGGCCGGGACAGATTGGTGACGACGAACCCGACGCGGGGATACAACTCGCCCGGATGCCATTCCACTTTCGCCACCACGCGCCGCGCCTGGGTCCAGCTTCCAGCCCGATAGCTGAAGCTGGCGAAGTAGCGACGGACTTCCATCGGGGGCCGTCCCTTTGGGCGCCGTAGCAGGTGGGCGACGTATCCCTGGAGCACGCTGTTGGCGGGAAGCCGGATGGCGTAGCCGAAGCCCTCGGCCTCCAGATACTCGTAGATGTCCGGTGAGGCGAAGGCGGCATCGCCCCGAAAGTATCGCCGCAGCTTGCGCTCGCGATAACGCGCCACGACCGGGTCCAGCACCGCGCGCCAGCCATCGGCGCTGTGCACGTTGCCGGGTCGCAAGGCGCAGCGCTCCAGATCGCCGAGCTGGTTGAAGACAAAAAGCGGGTGATAGCAGGTGCAGCCGAAGTGGCCGTTGTAGGCCGTGCCTTCCTGTTCGCCGTGGGTGGGGCTGACCGAACTGTCCATGTCCAGGATGATCAGCTTCGGCGGTTTGCGACGATGAACGCGGTCGATCCACAGCCCGGACAGAGCGCTGAGTGCGGTGAGATTGACGTCACCCGTCAGCCATTGCGTCTCGAAACGGCCCATCTGGCTCGATGAGGCCGCACCCCGATCCGTCGCCTTGCCGCCGACAATCCAACGCATCGCTGGATCGCGAGAAAGCCGCTCGGCGTCGTTGACATCCTCGTACCCGGCCAAACGCCCGAACACCGCTTGCCGAAGCATCCCGACGACAGCGTGCCAGCCGTTCTTGCCGCGACGACCGTCTCGCAGCGCCCCGGCCGCCATCTCTGTCAGGCCAAGCGCGTCGTCCAGTTCCCGATACGCGAGCAAGCCGCCGTCCGACGTTACCTTCGATCCAGGGAACTCCAGCTTCACGCGGCGGTCGAAATCCACGCGAAGCAGCCCGTTCTTGGATTCACCCATCGGATGCACCATGAAAACCTCGCTTCAATCGACACAACACCATGATATGTAACCATGAATCAGCACCGTGGATGGCGCAACCTCAATCCCACCTGGGCAATGCGGGAGTAGAGTAACGTCACCACCGCGAAACGGAGTTCTGTCCGCGAGAAACCCTCTCCAATTTACAGATCCTCCGGCTTGGTGGGCTGGTGCGATGAGTCACACTCATCGCACATTGGTATCAGTCGCCGATTAATGGCGGTTCGCCTAAAGCCGGGCTCTTACAGTCACAGGAGTGCTACCATTTTGAGTGAGAAGAAGAAGTTTGTCTTCGTTCAAATGGCTTGCCTGAATATTAATAATTTGGTAGTTTCATTGCACCAAATACCCAGTTAATAATATGTACAGTAAGAATCATAACATAAATTATTATAATTGACGACATATTTATTTATATGCAGAGATAAACCGTGTTAGGAACGTGAGGGGCGGAAAGCCAAGAAAGATATCCTGTCATCCTAAATTTGCGGGCAGCGGACGCGGCGGGTTGAGTGACATCATCAGGAACAAGGATCTTCTTTGGAATGCCTCGGACAGCAAGCCAGGTTACAATTCTCCAGTTGCTATTGATTGGTGAATTTTGCATGGGGGGTGCCGAATCCCAATATGTAGATCCCGCGAACTTCATGCCCTTCTAATGATGTTCTGATTTTTCGCATATTTTTTAGTGCTAATTTAATAAAAAATTGGCAAATATCTGAATATTTTCTCTATACTATCGATCATGGTGGCGCTATCTTCTTTGTAAGATGGACGTGAATTGTCAAAAATAGGAGCTAATGGCGTCTGTTTGACAGAAACATTGGACCTGTACTACTGTGCAAAGCCAAGTCCATCACATGCGTGCTGACCACCGGAATTTCTCCAAGGCAATCATACCAGATTCGATCAATAAGATGAGAGTCCGCATCTATTGATCTTACTGATGGTATCGGGGGGCAGCCAACGGCTCCGAAAATCAATCCTTCGCTCGCTCGACATAGCTGCTGTCGACGGTCGAGATGACGACGCGGGTGCCGACGGCGATGTGCGGCGGCACCATGGTGCGTGCGCCATTATCCAAAATGGCTGGCTTGAAGGAGGAACTGACAGTTTGTCCTTTGATGACAGGCTCTGTTTCGGAGACCTCCAGGGTTACCCGCGCCGGTAGTTCGATGCTGACCGGCACGCCCTCGTGGGTGCGCATGGTGCACATCATGCCGTCCTGCAGAAACACCGCCTGATCGCCGACGATGTCCTTCGAAACGCTCAGCTGATCGTAGGTCTCGTTGTTCATGAAGGCGAAGCTGTCGCCCTCGTCATAGAGGTACTGAAACACACCCTCTTCGATGAAGGCACGCTCCACCGTCTCCTGAGTGCGATAGCGCTCGGTGACCTTCACACCGTCCGATAGGCGGCGCATCTCGATCTGGGTGACCGGCGTGCCCTTGCCCGGCTGGATGTTGTCTGCCTTGAGAATGGCATAGAGCCTGCCGCCGACCTCGATGACTTGACCGGCGCGCAGCTGATTGGCGTTGACCTTCACGGGCGGACGACCTCTTCGAAATTAGCATTTGTCTTGGTTGCGAGCCGGGTCTTAGCAGTTTGCCCAGCAAGCGCCAAGGGGCGTTCCTGCAGAGGAGGGAAGCGATGGCAGAGGGTCGAGCAGACTGGTGGACAGTGGAGGCCTATGCCGCCCGCCGGCCGAGGCTGCTGCAACGCCAAGCAATGCTGGCTGCGGTGCGGTCTTTCTTTCTGTCGCGCGGCTTCGTCGAGGTGGAGACACCGGCCCTGCAGATCTCGCCCGGCCTGGAGCCGCATCTGCAGGCCTTCGAGACTGCCCTGTTGGCCCCGGACGGCAGCCGCCGGCAACGCTATCTACACACCTCGCCGGAGTTCGCCTGCAAGAAGCTCTTGGCTGCGGGGGAGCAGCAGTTCTTCACCTTGGCCAAGGTCTTTCGCAATGGTGAACGCACGGCGACGCATCATCCCGAGTTCACCCTGCTGGAGTGGTATCGGGCCGCGCCCGAGATGGAGCGGTTCTTCGAGGACTGCGAAGGCTTGCTGCGCGCCGCTGCCGAGGCGCTTGGTGTCAAATTCCTGAAACGGCAGGGCCAGGCGGTCAATCCCTTCCAGCCTTTCGAGCGCGTGACGCTGCAGGAGGCCTTTGCGCGCTATGCCGAGATCGATCTCGCAGCCAGTTTGCGCGATCCCGCCGAATCCGATGCCGAGGTGCTCCGCAGGGCCGCGCGTGCGCGCTCGATTCGTGTGGCCGACGACGATAGCTGGGCGGATTTGGTGACCAAGATCATGCTTGAGCGGATCGAGCCCAAGCTCGGCCTAAGCCGACCGACCTTCCTCTACGACTATCCGATCAGCCTGGCGGCCTTGGCGCGTCCCAAGCCCGGCGCGCCGCACCTGGCCGAGCGCTTCGAGATCTACGTCGCCGGCCTGGAGCTTGCCAATGCCTTCGGCGAACTCACCGACCCGATCGAACAGCGCCGACGTTTTGAAGCCGACATGGATCTGAAAGAGCGCCTCTATGGTGTCCGCTATCCGATCGACGAAGACTTTCTGACCGCGCTCGGGGCCATGCCGGAGGCCTGCGGCATTGCGCTTGGGATCGACCGTCTGGCGATGCTGCTGACCGGGGCCAGCCGGATCGAGCAGGTGCTTTGGGCGCCCGTCGATTAGGCGCCGCGTTTGTCCCTGCGGCGACAGGTCGAGACGGAATTTGAAGAGCAGGCTCCCGGGGGGCGCTCTAATGTTCGATGATGCAGCCCTTGTAGAGGAGCGTGTTTGTGACGACCCCGATGCTGACCGAAGCCTTGATCGACGGCGCGCGTTACCCGCTGGATTGGCCCGATAGCGATGCCTATCGCCGTTTGCTCCAGGATTGCTGGTTGGGGCTCGAGGCGCGCGGCGCTGCCGTGCTCGAGGGCTTCGTGCCTCCGGCCGCGCTGGTCGCCATGCTCGAGGAGGTAACGCCGGCACTGCCCAAGGCCTTCTACAAGGAGAAGAGCCATAGCCCCTACCTGATCGCCGACGATCCGACTTTACCGGCCACCCATCCGCGCAATCGCAAACAGCACACCAACTCGGCCACCTTGGGTTATGCCGATCTACCGGAGGGAAGCGCGCTCGATCGGCTCTATGGAGATCCTGGCTTCGTGGCCTTTCTGGCCGAGGTGCTGGGCTATCCGGCTCTCTTTCCCTATGCCGATTCTCTGACCCCGGTAAACGTGCTGCTCTATCGGCCGGGGCAGTCCTTAGGCTGGCATTTCGATGTCTCCACCTTCGTCGTGACCCTGGTGCTGAGTGAGGCCGAAAGCGGCGGTGTCTTCGAGTATGTGCCCTTCCTGCGCTCCGACGAGGCCGAGAACTACGATCGGGTCGGCCGGGTTCTGGACGACCAAGGCGGCGATTTGATCCGTGAGTTGAAGCAGGGCGCTGGCGCTCTGGTGATCTTTCGCGGTAGCCGCACCTTGCACCGCGTCAGCCGAGTAGAGGGCAGGTGGGACCGTATGATGGCGGTCTTCAGCTATTCGCCGCAGCCCGGTACCCGCTCCGACCCGCATAACCTCAAGACCTTCTACGGACGCACCTCCTGAGCCTCTTGCACCAGGGTTGAAAGATCTGTGATCGCACTTTGCCTCCTTTGGCGTGACAAAGCCGACGCCGACGGCTTTGCTGGCTCGAGAGATCGACGCTAGGGGCGGAGGAGAGCGACATGGGAACGACCGATTGGCGGGCAGGAGCGATTTCGGCCGAAGTGCCTTATGATTCGCACTTCGTCGAGGTGAAGGGCAGCCGCTTGCACTATCTGGATAAGGGAGAGGGGCAGGTCTTCCTCTTCCTGCACGGCAATCCCACCTCCAGCTATCTCTGGCGCAACGTCATGCCCTATCTCGAGCCACTCGGCCGTGTCGTGGCGCCTGACCTGCCGGGCTTCGGTCGCTCCGACAAGCCGCAGATCGACTACCGGCTACAGACCCATATCGACTACGTCGAAGGTTTCATCGAGGCGCTGGGGCTCGAGGAGATCGTACTGGTGATCCACGACTGGGGCTCCGCAATCGGTTTGGATATCGCCCGCCGGCGGAGCGGCCTGGTGAAGGCGGTGGCTTTCATGGAGGCCTTGGTGCCGCCGACCTTCCCCATGCCGACGATCGAGAGCATGGGCAAGGCTGCGCCCATCTTCAAAGCCTTCCGCACGCCCAAAGTCGGCGAGGAGATGATCTTGAATAAGAATGCCTTCGTCGAGAAGGTCTTGCCGGGCTCGATCCTACGGCCGCTCGGCGAGGCGGAAATGGCCGCCTATCGCGCGCCCTTCGAGAGCGAGGAGAGCCGCTTGCCGACCCTGGTCTGGCCGCGTGAAATCCCTATCGAAGGCAAGCCCGAACGCAATGTCGCCACCGTCGAGGCCTATGGCCGCTGGTTGCACGACAGCGAGACCCCGAAGCTGGCCCTCTATTGTACGCCGGGTGCCTTGATGTCAGCCGAGGCAGCGCTGTGGTTGCGGGCCAACTGCAAGAACTGCCAAGCTCGATTCGTCGGCTATGGCTCGCACTTCATCCAGGAAGATGAACCGGAAGCCATCGGCCGCAACGTTGCCGATTGGTATGCGGGCCTGGGGATTTAGGAAGGCGGGCCCCTGGCCTACTGGCTGTTCTCAGTCTCGCTGTGCTGCTGTCGGAAGTAGTCCCAAGCGTCGATCACCCGGCCGTCCGGCAGGCTGCAGGTTCCGAACTGGCCTTTTTCGCCGTCTTCGATCTTGTAAGTGCCGCCGCTCTCCGTGCAGTAGACGGCGGCCGGGTTTGCCAGCTGGTTGGTCGCCTTGGCTTCGCCTTCCGGCAGCTCTTGCGAGACGACTTGGCCCGTGGGCAGGCCGATGAAGAGTCCAGCGCAGTAGAGGGCGGCCAGCAAGCGGCCATGAACGTTTCGCATTGTGAATCGCTCCAAGGATATCCGTCTGCCGCCAAGACTATCCCGCCCGCCGCGCCGGCACCATAGTGCAAGCTGCTTTCGGCGGAATGGTGGCACAGGCTTGGCGCCGCACGCCCTTCCAAGGGGACCGGCCCGGGCGCTAGGCTAGCAGCGCTGCAAACAGGAAGGACCTGCCAAGCCATGGCCCAGATCTACGCCTATGACGATGTCGTGCCGGTGGTAGATCCTCAGGCCTTCGTGCATCCCGCTGCCGTGCTGATCGGCGATGTCATCGTCGGCCCCGGTTGCTATGTCGGTCCCGCCGCCTGCCTGCGCGGCGATTTCGGCCGCATCGTCATGGAGGAGGGCTCTAACCTGCAGGAAACCTGCGTCGCGTCCATGCCTTCCCCAACCTGGAGACGGTGATCGAGAGCGAGGGCCACATCGGCCACGGTGCCGTGCTGCACGGCTGTCGCATCGGACGCAATGCCATGGTCGGCATGAATGCCGTGGTGATGGACGAGGCCCGGATCGGCGAGAATGCGACCATTGCCGCCATGGCCTTCGTGAAGGCCAAGACCGAGATCCCGCCGGGCAGTCTGGCGGTGGGCTCGCCGGCCAAAGTCCTCCGCCAGTTGAGCGAGCAGGAGATTGCCTGGAAGCGCCAGGGCACTGCCATCTATCGCCGCCTGGCAGCCGAGGCCGAGGAGAAGCTGCGCCCCGTTGCGCCGCTGCCGGCGGTCGAAGAGAGGCGTCGCCGGATCAAAGCGCCGGAGTATGATCCCCTCTTTGCCGCCAAGCTTAAGATGGAGTCTTGATTGCAGTCGCCCAGCAGGGCGGCGTCAGCTTCGGATCGGCTAAAGGCCCGGTGAGGCGGCCGTGTCTGCCCTCGCGGCCCTAGGAAACTTGCAGGGCGCTTTGCGCCGCCTCACGGTTGGACTATCCTGGGTTCAGAACGCCGGTACCGGGCTGTGCCCGGTACCGGGCTGTTCGCCTGGAAACCGCCGGTGCAAGCATGCGGCGGCATGCTGGAGGCGAGATGGCAACCTATTTCGGCAGCAGTGGCAACGACTACGTGACCGGCACCGACCAGGCTGACGTGCTCTATGGGCTAAGTGGCGCCGATGTGCTGATCGGACTTTCCGGCGACGACCGGCTTTACGGCGTCACTGGCACCGACAATTTCTACGGGGGATCTAGCCAGGGATCGGGTGTACGCTGGGTCCAGATTCGATGGTGATCTGCGCGGCGGCGAGGGCGATGACATCCTGTTTCGGCGGACTGCAGGACAATATCGCGATCTATGGCGATACAGGCGATGATCGAATCTATGGAGGCAGCGATATTTCCGACCTGATCTACGGCGGTAGCGGAGACGATCGCATCTTCGCCGGCGCTGGCAGCGCCCCGAACATCTACGGTTACGAAGGGGACGATTGGATCTTTGGAGGCTTGGGCAACGAAGGCGAGATCGACGGCGGCGCCGGTGACGATCATCTCTATGGCGATGAGGGACGGGATTCACCTCTTCGGTGGCTGGGATAACGATCATCTCTATGGGAACGACGGCAATGGCCGTTTCGTGGGCGGCTACGGTGCGGATGTCATGTTCGGCAGCCAAGGCCGCGACCGCTTGAACGGTGGCCCCGGCACTGATGCAGCTTACGGAGGCGCCAACAACGACACCGTCATCGTCGATACCGAGACCGACCGAGCGGTGGAAACGGCATCAGGCGGTCTGGACGCCCTCTTGATCAACGCGCCGGACTACACTTTGGACCATGGCGGCAGTGGCTTCTTCGAACTGGTGAATGTGAGGATCGGGGCCGGTGCGGCGCGCTTGGACGCCAACGACATCGATAACACCGTCTTGGGCAATCCCTTCTCTAATACGCTCCTATGCCGCAGCGGGACCAACACCATGACCGGTGACAGCGGCGACGATACCTTCGTAGTCGAAACCTCGGCGGATGTCTTGCGCGATCATCTGGGTCAAGGTGTGGACTTGGTGCGGGCGAAGGTGGACTTCACCCTGCCGGACGGCAGCGCCAACGCTTACCTCGACGATCTGCGCATGCAGGGCGGTTTCGGCAACATCGACAGTACGGGTAATAGTCTTGACAACAACCTGGAGGAAAATAACGGAAACAATCGTTTGGCCGGCAATCAAGGCGAGGACAGCCTGCTCGGCGGCGAGGGGGCCGGCAGCCTTTTCGGCGGTCAGGGCAGCGACCGCTTCGAGGGTGAAAGCGGAGCCGATTGGATCTTGGTCGGCCGGGAGGACGTCGCTTTCGGCGGCTCCGGCACGGATGACTGCCATTTCAACGGCGCGTTGCTGTGAAGCGGTGGTGCCGGCAGCCCGGTCATCCGCGACTTCGGCGGTGCCCTGGCCAACGCGGCCAACGGCGAAGACCGTTTACGCCACCGGACTGGAGCTCGGCAGCTTCGCTTACATCGGCGGCGCTGCCTTCTCCGGTGGCGGCAACTCCGAGGCACGCTACGACGGCCCGCGTCGGGTCCAGGTCGACTAGGACGGCGACGACTCTCTGGACCAGGCCTTCCTGTTCGACTGCGTCACGGCTGCCAACCTGCTGACTGCGACCGACTTCGTCTGGTTGTAGATGCTGCGATCGCCGTCAGGGCCGCACACTCCTCATCGTTCCGGTCCGTCAAGTCGGCCAGAGGAAGTCGGCAGCCGAGATCTGCCCGGCCGCGGTGACGCCGTTCAGCTGGAAGGTGATGTCGCTGGTGCCGTCGCTGTCTCGATCGACCTGGAACTCGCCGCCACCCTCGAAGTGCGCTTCAGAGTTTCCACCGGCGGAGAAGGCGGCGCTTTCGATGTAACTGAAGCTGCTGACCTTGAGCCCGCTGGCGGAGACCAGGCGCTCACCGGCGCTTCCGTCGAAGTCGACGATCTCCAGCCCGCCCGAGCCGCCGCTGCCGAGGTCCCTGCCGTCGAAGAAGAAGGAGTCGCTGCTGGAGCCGCCGAAGAGCTGATTGCCGCTCTCCATGGCTAAGGTGTCGGCACCGCTCCTGCCCTCCAGGACATCGCCGCCGTTACCGCCGCTCAGCCGATCGTCGCCGCCAAAGCCTGCCAGGCTATTGTCTCCCGTGTTGCCTTGGATCGTGTTGTCCAAGCTGTTGCCGCTGCCGTCGATGTTGTCGAAGCCCCCTGCATCCCCAGGGTCTCGATGAAGGCGTCGGCTGCTCCGTCCGGCAGGGTGAAGTCGGTCTCGGCGCGGACCAGACCGCTGCCTTGATCGGAGAGATCGCGCACGCGGTCACTGGAGGTGTCGGCCACGAAGGTAATCCTTGCCCGACCCGCCAATCATCACGGCCCAACCGCCCTGGCCATTCAGCCGGTCGGCGCCGCTTCTGCCCCACAGCTTGTTGTCGGCCGTGTTGCCCAGCAGAATGTCGTCGTTCTCGTTGCCCGATATGCTGGCATCGCCGACCTTCCGGTTGGTATTGACACGCTCGACGAAGCCCTCGGCATCGCTGCTCAAGGTGTAGTCCAAGGCGTTCAAGCGGATTGCGTCATCGCCTTCGCCATCGGCTTCCATAACGACATCGGCTGCCGTGTCGACGATGAAGGTATCGTTGGCCTTGCCATCGCCGGCGGTGTCCGATCCGCTGCTGCCGTTCAGCCGATCGCGCCCAAAGTCGCCGAACATGAGATCCGCACCGGAGCCGCCGACGAACCGATCATTCCCGGCACCGCCGAACAGGGTGTCGCGACCACTGTCTCCGGCCAAGCTGTCGTCGCCCTCGCCATCGCGCAGAGCATCGTCGCCGGAATCGCCGAAAAGATAGTCGTCGCCTTTCCCGCCCGAGACGAAATCCTCGCCTTGGGAACCGGTGACGATATCGGCATCCGCATTGCCTTGGATGGTGTCGTCGCCACTGCCGCCGTCCAAGACGTCCTTTCCGGATTCGCCGAACAGCCGGTCGGCGCCGCTGTCACCATAGGCGAGATCGCTGCCGTCACGCCCCTGGACGATGTCGTCGTCGTCGTCGTCGTTGGCACTGACGAAATCGTCGACGTCACCGCCATAGACGAAGTCTTTGCCGGTGCCTCCATAGAGGCTGTCGTTGCCGCTAGCACCCTCGACGACATCCGCACCGCTGGCGCTTGCGAGGATATCGAGGCCGCTGCCACTGACTAGAGAATCGTCGCCGTTCTCTCCGATCAGCGTGTCGTCACCGTCGTTGCCGAGCTGGGTGTCGCTTCCCGTAGTCCGAAGGACGAAATCGTCGTTCGCGTCGCCGAATGCGGTGTCATTGCCGCTGCCACCGAAGAGTCGTCCTTGCCATTCTGACCATAAAGTCGGTCGGCCCCGTCCGATCCGTAGAGGTCGTCAGCGCCGCCCAGGCAGAACAGGCTGTCGTTCCCGGCGAATCCGGCGATGTCGTCGGCGTCGTTTCTGCCGGCGAGAACATCATTGCCGCTGGTTCCATAGATATCCGCCACGCTGTTTGCCTCTCGCTAAAAAATCCCTAGCAAACACTATGTCCCATCGCAGCGGCGAAAGGTTCATCAAATGTCGTCGATGAACTCAAAATTTCGCGTCTGTCACCTACTCCAAAGCCCGCGGTGCAAGCATTAGAAGCGTCACTGACCCCCATTTTGTGCGTGGGAGCCGGTCGGGTTCTACTCCGCTGCGGCTTGCTCGGCCGTGTAGCCCGGCAATTCGCCGCGGATGATGTAGCGCAGGAGGGCGACGATCTGCTCCGGGTCTGGGGCGACGGCGAGCGCGGCGCCGTCGACTTCCTTCAGCGCGTGACCCAGGGTCGCGTCGTGCAGGCTGATGAAAGGCTTCTCCAAGGCGGCGCAGAAGCCGGCATCGAAGGCGGCGTTCCACTGACGGTACTTGTCGCCGAAGCGGATCACGGCCAGGTCAGCCTCTAGGATCAAGGTGCGGGTGCGGATGGCGTTCAGCTTGGCGCCCTTATGGTCGTGCCAGAACTTGTCGGCCTCGGCGCCCAGAATGGCGACACCGCAGTCGTCGGAGGCTTCATGGTGGGTGACCGGGCTGGAGAACTCGACGGGCAGGCCGGCAGCACCGGCGCCGGCGACGATGCGCTCGCGCCAGTCGCTGTGAATTTCGCCGGAGAGATAGACGGTCCAGATGCGATCGGGGGAATAGGCGGTCGGCATGGCATGGCTCCTCGGCAATTGGTTGCAAACTAGAAATGGGGCTTGAGGTGAGGCGGCGCTAGGCTGCCGATTGTCCCACGGACTTGACACCCTCCAGGATCAGGGTTGTGGCCAGATCGGCATAGTCCTCGCGGCTGATCGGCCCGCCGGGGCGGAACCAGAGATAGACCCGGTTCAGCATGCCGAAGAAGGACATGGTGACCGGTTTCACCAGACGTTTGTCGCCCTCCAGGGCCGGATTAACGGCGATCAGGATGGCGGAGAAGTGGGCCATCAATCGGCGCTCCAGCCCGCGCAAGGTCTCCGCCAGCTCTGGCGGCAGGGTGGCCATGGCATTGATCTGCACCCGATGCTCGTCGTCGGCGTCGCGGTAGCATTCCAGCAGCTTGCCGATCAGCAGGCGCAGGCGACGCTCCGGCGGCAGGGCCGGGTCGTCGACCTCCAACAGCGCCTGATTCAGCTCTTCCAGATGTCTGCGAATGATGTCGAAGAGCAGGGCTTCCTTGCTGTCGTAGTAATGATAGAGCAGGTCTTTGGAGACCTCGCATTCGGCTGCGACCGAGGCGATGGAGGCGCGGTCGAAACCATGCTCGGCGAAAAGCTGTGTCGCGGTCTTGAGGATGGTACGGCGCTTTTGGTCGTAGTCCTGTGCACGGGGCCTGGCCATGGATCAGTTCCGCTTGCGCAAATCGACAACGCGTTGCGCCTTGCCGGCCGAACGTTGCACCGATTCGGGCTCGCCGACCTGGACCTCGACGCTGACCCCGAGAACGCTTTTCACGTGGTGTTTCAGTTCGGCGGTCGCGGCGGCGCGAGCCGCATTGTCGCAACCGGCCAGGCACTCGGTCTTGATTGTCAGCGCGTCCATACGGCCCTTGCGGGTGAGCTCGATCAGGAAATGCGGGGCCAGGCCCTCGCACTGCAGAATCTGCTCTTCGATCTGCGTCGGGAAGATGTTGACGCCGCGCAGGATGATCATGTCGTCCGAGCGTCCGGTGACCTTCTCCATGCGTCGCATGGAGCGTGCCGTGCCCGGTAACAGCTTGGTCAGGTCGCGGGTGCGGTAGCGGATGATCGGGAAGGCTTCCTTTGTGAGCGAGGTGAAGACCAACTCGCCTTCCGATCCGTCGGGCAAGGCCTGACCGGTTTCGGGGTCGATGACCTCTGGATAGAAGTGGTCTTCCCAGATGTGCAGACCGTCCTTGGTCTCGACGCACTCGCAGGCCACACCCGGACCGATCACTTCCGAGAGGCCGTATATATCGACGGCGTGCATGTCGAAGGCCCGCTCGATCTCTTCGCGCATGGCGTTGGTCCAGGGCTCGGCGCCGAAGATGCCCACGGCCAGCGAGGCCTCGCGCGGGTCGATGCCCTGGGCGTGGAAGTGATCCAGGATCGAGAGCGCATAGGAGGGTGTCACCATGATCACTCGCGGCTTGAAGTCTTGAATCAAGGTGACCTGGCGCTCGGTCATGCCGCCGGAGACCGGGACGACGGTGCAGCCCAACTTCTCGGCCCCATAGTGCGCGCCCAATCCACCAGTGAAGAGGCCGTAGCCGTAGGCGACATGGATGACATCGCCGGCGCGACCCCCGGAGGCGCGGATCGAGCGCGCCACCACGCTGGCCCACATGTCGAGGTCTGCCTTGGTGTAGCCGACGACGGTGGGCTTGCCGGTGGTGCCCGAGGAGGCATGGACCCGCGCCAAGCGTTCGCGCGGTACGGCAAACATACCGAAGGGGTAGTTGTCGCGCAGGTCCTGCTTGACGGTGAAGGGGAACTTGGCGAGATCGCCGAGTTCCTTCAGATCGTCCGGGTGGACGCCGGCGGCATCGAACTTGGCACGGTAGACCGGTGCGTTCTCATAGGCGTGTCGTAAAGTGGCTTTGAGGTGCATCGATTGCAATGCAGCGATCTCGTCGCGCGAAGCTGTCTCGATTGGCTCCAGATCGCTGGCCTTCGGGGAGAGGTCCTCCATGGCGCTATCCTCCGTCCTTCCTTCCTTCTTTATCCTATGCGCTGTCTTCTGGGATGTGGCTGCCTTTGACCGTTCGCGATTGCCCGCGAAAGCTGGCGATCAGGGTGCCGTCCTCCTTGCGTACGGTGACGTCGTAAATGCCGCTGCGCCCATAGCGCGCGACCTCGTTTGCTTTGGCAATTAAGCGCTCGCCCTGAAAGGCTGGCGCCACAAAGGTAACTGCGGCATGCTGGGCCACGACCTTCTGATTGTAGCTGTTGCAGGCGAAGGCGAAGGCGGAGTCCGCGAGGGTGAAGATCAAACCGCCGTGGCAGGTGCCATGCCCGTTGCAAAAGCTGGGCGCCACCGTCATCGACAGTCTGGCTGAGCCGGGCGCGACGGTATCCAAAGTCATGCCCAGCGCCCGCGAGGCCTCGTCCTCGTCCCACATGGCCGCCGTCGTCGCCTCTGCCAGCTCCTGCGGATTGCGTGCCACGAACTAGGCCTCGCCGGTGAAGCGGGGCGATCGCTTCTGGCTGAAGGCAGCGACGCCTTCCGCATAGTCGGCGCTCTTCCCGGCATCGCTCTGCAGGTCGCGCTCGAGATCGAGTTGTGCGCTCAAGCCATGCTCGCCGGCGGCGTGGATCGCCTGCTTGGTCAGGCCCAGGCCGAAGGTCGGCCCCTTGGCCAGACCGCCGGCCAGAGCCTTTGCTTCCTGCATCAGCTCTTCGTCGGTTACGGCGCGCCAGATGAGGCCCCAATCGGCTGCCTGCTGGGCGCTCAAGGGGGCGGCGGTCATGGTCAGAGCCTTGGCTCGCGCCTCACCCAGCAGCCGGGTCAGGGTCCAGGTACCGCCGGAATCGGGGATGAGACCGATCTTGCTGAAGGCTTGGAGGAACTTGGCGGACTGGGCGGCCAGCACGATGTCGCAGGCCAAGGCGAGATTGGCACCGGCGCCGGCGGCCACTCCATTGACGGCACAGACGACCGGCTTCTCCAGGGCGCGCATCAGACGGATCAGGGGATTGTAGTATTCCTCCAGCAGGTCGCCCAGATCCTTACCGGCAGCCGCAGCCGAATCGGCCAGGTCCTGCCCGGCGCAGAAGGCGCGACCGGCCCCGGTCAAGAGGATGGCCCGGCAGGCGGCGGTCTCGCGTGCCTCGCTGAGGGCGACCCTGAGGGCCAAGTTCATCTCTGCGGTAAAGCTGTTCAGCTTGTCCGGGCGGTTCAGAGTGAGGGTCGTCAAGCCCTCGGCCTGCTCGATCAGGATCGTGTCTCTTTTCAATGCCGTAACCTCCGTTGCTGCCTCTCCAATAGTGCGCCGGAGCCGCGCTTTGAAGAAACTGCTTTCATAAACCGTCTAGTCGGTCAATTATCTTTGCACCACCCAACCAAGTCTTGCGGATGAGAGGGTGATGAGGACGGCATGACCGTGCTATTCGAGCGCCATCGCGGGACCCTGGAGCGAGCCTTGGAAGCGGCGCGCAGTCGGGCCTAGTGGTCAGCCTATCCCGAGGTGCCCAGCAAGAAGATATATGGCGAAACCGCGCCGGCCGATGGCGAGGCCGCCTATCGGGCCAGTCTCGCGCGAGGCTTCGATCTGCCGGGACATCCCGAAGCCCGCCGCTTGGGCAGCGAAGTCTCACCCTATGGACCGTCACTCGGAGTTCGCTATCCCGCGGCCGATTGTGAGGCGCTGATCGCCGCCTCGCGCCAGGCCGGGGCGGCTTGGGGGCGGGCCAGCCCTGAGATTCGTACCGGTGTGTGCTTGGAGGCTTTGGCGCGACTGAACGCACGCAGCTTCGAGATCGGGCATGCGGTCATGCACACCAGCGGCCAGCCCTTCGTTATGGCCTTCGGTGATGCCGGTGTCAGCCTCTCCTGCAACCTCACCGGCAACATCTTCGTCAATCAGTCCGCTGCCTTCAGTGACTACCACGTGACCGGTGCCAATCCGGCCGGGAATGCCTGCCTGACCGACGCCACCTTCGTCGCCAATCGCTTTCGCATCGTCGCCGTGCGGCGACTGCTTGCAGCCTAATCGACCAACGAGAGGAGGAAGTTCAATATTACATCCCTAGTCAGCAAAATCTCGACAGTAGTGGTCCTGGTCGCTGCCGGATTCGCCCTGGCGGAGCCGGTTTCCGCCGAGATCAAGCTGGGCTCCACCCTGGCGGTGACCGGCTCGGCGTCCTTCTTGGGCGATCCCGGGGCCAAGACCCTGAAGATGCGGGTCGATCAGGTGAATACCGCCGGCGGCATCGAGGGCGAGACGATGACCCTGATCCAGTATGACGCCGCGGCCAATCCCAATGAGGCGCACACCTTCGCGACCCGACTGGTCGAGGACGACGAGGTCGTCGCCGTAATCGGCGGCTCCACCACCGGCGCTACCATGGCCATGGTGCCGATCTTCGAGGATGCCGAGATCCCCTTCATCTCGCTGGCCGGCGCGGTGGTGATCATCGATCCCGTCAAGGCCTGGGTCTTCAAGACCCCGCACACCGATCACATGGCTTGCGCCAAGATCTTCGAGGACATGTAAAAGCAGGGCATCGCCAAGATCGGCATGATCTCCGGCTCCGGCGGCTTCGGCAAGTCGATGCGTAAGCAGTGCCTGGATATCGTGAATGACTATGGCATCGAGGTCGTCGCCGATGAGACCTACGGTTCCAAGGACACGGACATGACCCCGCAGCTCACCAAAATCGAGAACAACGCGGGCGTAGAGGCCGTACTCAATCGCGGTTTCGGCCAGGGGCCGGCTCTTGTCACCCGCAACTATCGCCAGCTTGGCATGACCCAGCCGCTCTATCAATCGCACGGCGTCGCCTCGCAGTCCTTCATCGATCTCGCCGGCGACGCAGCCGAGGGCGTGCGCATGCCGGCGCCCAGCCTGCTGGTGGCCGACGACCCGCAGCGCCCGGTCGTCGCCTACACGCAGGCCTACGAGAGCGAGACCGGGCAGCCGGTTTCCACCTTCGGCGGCTATGCCTACACCGCCTTCCAGATGATGAAGGCGATGATCGAGACGGCCGGCTCCGACGATTCCGAAGCGATCCGCAACGCCCTGGAGGCGACCTCCGGCTACATCGGCGTCACCGGTGAGTACAACTTCTCGCCCGAGGATTACCTGGGCTTGGATCTCTCGGCCTTTCGTATGGTCGAGGTGAAGGACGGTGCCTTCGTCCAGATCGCCTAGAGCAGATGCACCAATCACTGAATCGATTGTGATGTGACGGGATGATGCAAGTCTGATTGAAGGTCTCCAGACATGGAGGTCCTGGATGGGACGAGCATCGAGTAGTGATCTGCGGGTTCGTGTTTTGAAGGCATCACAGGCGGGCATGTCGGCGCGTGGTGCGGCGGCGCGATTCGGTGTGGCGCTATCGACCGCGATCCGCTGGATAAAAGCGGGCCAAAGCCGGTGAGGTGGAGCCGCGACCGACCGGTCGTCGACGCGGGTCGAGCCTTGAGGGGCATGAAGGCTTCATCGTGGGCCTGATTGAGACTGACCCTGATTGAGACTGACCCTGATTGAGACTGACCCTGATTGAGACTGACAAGGACATCACGCTCAATGAGATGGTGGCGCGCCTCGCGGACGAGCGCGACGTCCGGATTGGCCGGCGCGCGCTGAACAACTGGCTGCGCGGGTGTGGCTTCACGTACAAAAAAGACCGCGCACGCATTGGAGCAGGAGCGGCCGGAGGTCTTGAGAAAGCACCAGGCCTGGTTTTGACAGCCAACTCGACTTCGATCCGGCCAGGCTGGTCTTCATCGACGAGACGGGCCTGTCGACGAAGATGGCGCGGTTGCGTGGGCTTTCCAGGCGGGGCGAGCGTTGTCGCGCGGGCATTGGAAGACAACCACCTTTACCGGTGCGCTTCGGCTGACCGGAATGACCGCGCCGACGGTGCTCGACGGCGCCATGAATGGCGTCGCTTTTCTTGCCTATATCGAGCAAGCGCTGGCGCCGACCCTTAATCCCGGCGATGTCGTGATCATGGATGACTTGCCGGCGCACAAGGCCGCCGATGTCCGCCAGTTCATCGAGGTCACAGGCGCCACCCTCACATATCTGCCGCCCTACAGTCCCGACTTCAACCCAATCGAGATGGCATTCGCCAAGCTCAAATCACCGATCCGCGCACAGGCCGAAAGAACCGTCAGCACCCTCTGGAATACCGTGGACGACATCATCGATCTGGTCGCGCTGGGCTTTACCCTGATCTACAACGCCAGCGAGGTGGTGAACTTCGCGCAGGGCGAGTTCGTCACGATCGGCGGCATGACGACGGCCATCCTTTATGAGGCCGGAACAACGCTCTGGCTGGCGGCCCTGTTTGTGATCCTGGCTACCGTCCTGGTCGGCATCGCCCTCAACAAGCTGGCGGTCGAGCTGGCACGCGGCGCGTCGGTCATCGCGCTCATCATCACCATCGGCGCCTCCATCTTCCTGAGCGGCAGTGCCGAAGTCATCTTCGACAAGCAGTTCCACCGCTTCCCTTCTTTCAGCGGCGATACGCCTATCGAGATCGGCGGCGCCACCATCGTGCCGCAGAGCCTCTGGGTCCTCGCCAGCGCGACGGCGATCTTCGCGCTGCTCTCTTCTTCACCCGCACCTTGGTGGCGCGCGCGGTGCTGGCGACGGCGAACAATCACCTGGCGGCTAAGCTGGTCGGCATCAATACCGGCTTCGTCATGACCTTCAGCTTCGCGTCCGCCGCCATCGGTGCCTTGGCGGGCGTGCTGATCACGCCGATCACCTTCACCTCCTGCGACGTCGGCGTCGGCCTTACACTCAAGGGCTTCGCCGGCGCCATGCTGGGCGGTATGGGAAGCCCCGTCGGCGCGCTCATCGGTAGCTTGGCGATCGGCCCGGTCGAGGCGCTGACCGCCGGCTATATCTCGTCGAACTATAAGGACGCGGCCGCCTTCGCGGTGATCCTGACCGTGCTCTTCTTCCTGCCGCGGGACCCCTTCGGCGCCAAACAGGTGGAGCGCGTCTAGCTATGCGCCTCTCCCCCAAGCATGCGACCCTGCTGATCCTGCTGGCGATCATCGCCCTGGCGCCGCTGGTCTTTCCCAGCAGTTTCTACTATCGGATTTTCGCGCTGATCTTCATCAACGGCCTGGCCGTCACCGGTTTGGTAATCCTGCTCGGTTTCGCCGGACAGGTGAACCTTGGCCATGCCGGTTTCGTCGGCATCGGGGCCTATGCTTCGGCGCTCGCGCCCGAGCATCTGGGACTGCCGCCGATCTTGGCCCTGGTCTTCGGCGCCCTGCTCTCGGCGCTGGTCGCCTAGGCCATCGGCCGGCCGATCCTGCGACTCAAGGGCTACACCCTGGCGGTCGCCACACTGGGCTTCGGCATCCTGGTTTCCATGGTCTTGACCAACGAGGCCTGGTTGACCGGCAGACCCGACGGCACCGCCATGCTTTCGCTGGGCTTGAAGGGCGGCCTGCGCGAACTAGGGATCAAGGTCAAGACCTCGGAGCTCTGGTACCGGACCTGCGGCCCGGTGCTGCTGTGCGGTGCCTGGCCTGTGCTCAACCTGCAGAACAGCCCCAGCGGGCGGGCACTGCGCGCGCTGCACGATTCCGAAGTCGCCGCGAAGGCGCTTGGCGTCGATGTGGTGCTGCTCAAGCTGAAGGCCTTCGTGATCTCGGCGGTCATGTCTCGCTGTCGGGTCGCTGCTGGCCCTGATGAACGGTTTCGTCACGCCCGAGGTCGCCGGCTTCCTGCATTCCACGAGCTGGTGACCATGGCGATGCTGGGTGGTGCCGGCTCCGTCATCGGCGGCATCTTCGGCGCCGGACTGCTGACCGCGCTGCCACAGGTGCTGACCCTCTTTCAGGAGTACAAACATTTGCTGCTGGGCCTCGTCATGATGCTGGTGATGATCTTCATGACCGAGGGCCTAGTGCCCAGCCTGCAACGGCGGCTGCGGGGGAGGGCATTATGAGTTTGCTGGAGGTCCGGGACCTGGGCATCGGCTTCGGCGGCATCCGCGCCGTCGACCTGGTTTCTTTCACCGTGGAGGAGGGGGAGATCGTCTCCATCATCGGCCCTAACGGCGCCGGCAAGACCACGCTCTTCAACATGATTTCCGGCCTTTACCGGCCGGATCAGGGCTCCGTCGAGATGGGCGGGAAAAGCGTGACCGCCATGGCTCCACATCGCCTGGCCGCGCGTGGCTTGTCGCGCACTTTCCAGAACCTGCAGATCTTTCCGCAGCTCACCGTGGTGGAGAACGTCATGACCGGGCGGCACTTGGCCGAGCGCTCGGCACTCTTCGCCGACCTACTGTCCCTGCCATCCAGCCGCCGCAAGGGTCGCGAGACGGAAACGCTGGCTTGCCACCTGCTCGACAAGGTAGGCTTCGGCGCGCTTGCCGAGCATGAAGCGAGTTCGCTCTCATACGGTGGTCTGAAGCGGCTGGAGATCGCCCGTGCGCTGGCGGCTCAGCCGAAGCTGCTGCTGCTCGACGAGCCGGCTGCCGGCTGCAATGCCGTGGAGACCGAGGAGATCGACGCGCTGATCGCCTAGGTGGCGGCAGAGGGCATCTCCATACTGCTGGTCGAGCACGACATGAAGCTGGTGATGAAGATCTCCAGCCACATCGTGGTCCTGGACCAGGGACGCAAGATTGCGTAAGGGCTCCCTTCGAGGTCAGCCGGAACCCCAAGGTGATTGCCGCCTACCTCGGCAGCGCGGAGGACGACGATGCTGCGGCTTGGGAGAGTCAAAAGCCGCTACGGTCGGATCAAGGTCCTGCATGGCATAGACCTCGAGGTTGCGGCCGGCGAGATCGTGACCGTGATCGGTGCCAATGGGGCCGGCAAGACGACCCTGCTGCGCTGCCTCTCGGGCCTGCAGCCCCTGTCGGCTGGCAGCATTGCCTTCGATGGGCGGGGCGTAACCTCCCTCCCGGCGCACCGCCGCGTCACCTTGGGTTTGGCGCAGTCACCGGAGGGGCGGCAGATCTTCACCAATCTTACGGTGGAGGAGAACCTGCGGCTCGGCGCGTTTCACTTCTCCGACCGCAAGGTCGATGCGGACCGCGATGAGGTCTTTGCGCTATTTCCCGTGCTGAAAGTGAAACGCCGGGTTGCCGGTTGCAAGCCGTGGGTCTCTCCGGCGGGCAGCAGCAGGTGCTGGCAATTGGCTGTGCCCTGATGAGCCGACCGCGGTGCCTGCTGCTGGACGAGCCTTCGATGGGCTTGGCGCCGATTCTGGTGAAGCAGGTTCTGGGTATGGTCAAGGAGCTGAAGGCACGCAACATCACCGTGTTGCTTGTCGAGCAGAACGCCGTGGCCGCGCTGTCGATCGCCGACCGCGGTTATGTCATGGAGACCGGCCGCATTGTCATCGGCGATCCGGCACAAGACCTGTTGGTCGACCCAGCGGTACGCGAGGCCTATTTGGGCGTTTGAAAGGCACGCCAAGAGTGTTGGCGATCGGTTTTGGCAGGCCGGCTTGTGCTGCCCTGCTCCTAAAGTACTGAGGTGCATCCAGCGCATCGCTCGATGCACCTCAGGCTAAGCGGGAGAGCAATTCAATGGAACCGCGCCAAGATAAGGAGGCCTAGGCCTCGATCCCGAATTACTATTCTCCCGCGCGCTACAGGTTCCCCTTCGACATTTCTCCTGCAATGTGGTCGGCTTGGCGCAACGCTAGAGCGACGATGGTGAGGGTCGGGTTTTCCGCCGCTCCGGTGGTGAACTGGCTGCCGTCCGAGATGAAGAGGTTGGGGACGTCATGCGTACGCCCGAAGGCATTCACCACGCCGTCGCGCGGCTTCTCGCTCATCCGATTGGTGCCCAGGTTATGCGTCGAGGGATAGGGTGGCGTCGGGTAGGTCTGCGTTGCCCCCACCGCATCGTAGACCGCTGCTCCCTGTCGGAAGGCATGCTTGCGCATCGCGACATCGTTCGGGTGGTCGTCGAAATTGACGTTGGGAACGGGCAAGCCGAACTGATCGCGCTCGCTCGGATGCAGTGAGATTCGATTGCTCTCCTGCGGCATATCCTCGCCGACCAGCCACATGCCGGCCATGTGGTCGTACATGTTCATCGCGCTGGTGAACTCCCGTCCCCAGGCGCCGGGGTTAAGGAAGGCGGCCATGAAGGGTACGCCCAAGGATAAAGTCTCCATCTCGTAGCCGCCGACGAACCCGCGTGCGGGATCATTGATCGCCTCGTCCTGGATGATCCCGGCCATGGTGGTGCCGCGATACATGTGCACCTGCTTGTCGAAGACGCCGTAGACCGAACCGGTCATATGCCGCATGTAGTTTCTACCGACCTGACCGGAGGCGTTCGCCAAGCCGTCGGGGAAAATCGAGGAGGCCGAGTTCAGCAGCAGGCGGGGGCTCTCGATCGAGTTGCCGGCGACACAGACCGCGCGGGCCTTCTGCAGATGCTGGTTTCCGTCCTTGTCGGCATAGAGCACGCCGGTGACCTTGCCGCTGTTATCGTGTTCGATCTTCAGCACCTGGGCGTTCGGGCGCACCTCCAGCTTGCCGGTGGCCTCGCCCTTTGGAATGTCGACATAGAGGGTCGACCACTTGGCACCTGACTTGCAGCCCTGGAAGCAGAAGCCGATCTGCTGGCAGGCACCGCGGCCGTCGCGTGGTTCGCTGTTGATCGCCATGCGGCCGGTGTGGCACTTGCTGTAGCCCAGCTTGTCGGCGCCCGCCTTCATGACCTTGAAATTGTTGTTGCCAGGCAGGCCCGGAATGCCGTTGGTGCGGGTCACGCCCATGCCGTCTTCGGCCATGGCATACCAAGGCGCCATCTCAGCCGCGTCGATCGGCCAGTCCAGCAGATTGGCGCCGGGAACGTCGCCGTAATTGGTGCGTGCTTTCCACTCGTGATCCTGGAAGCGCAGGGAAGCGCCGGCCCAGTGCACGGTTGAGCCGCCGACCGCCTTCACGATCCAGGCCGGAAGGCCCGGAAAGTCCTTGGCGACGCGCCAGCTGCCTGAGGTGTTCCGCGGGTCCAGCCAAGAGATCTGGACGAAGCTCCCCCACTCGTTGTTCTGGAAATCGGCGATCTCGTGCCGGCCGCCGGCCTCCAGGATCACCGTGTTTACGCCCTTCATTGCCAACTGCGGACCCAGGGTTCCGCCGCCGGCGCCGGAGCCCACGACCACGACGACACTGTCGTCGGAGAGATCGAATACTGCAGCCATGTCTTTATCCTCCCCCTATGCCTTGCCGGGCCAGTCGATGTCGTCGAATCCGCGGTAAAGGTAGCCGCCCTTGGAGGCGGATTCGCCCTCGTAGCCGAAGATCGGCCAGATGTCGGGATTGTTGTAGAGGCCGGTCACCAGGCTGCCATGCACCAGTTGGAAGAAGGGTGTCGTCTCGATATCGCGGAGCAGTGCCACACGGTCGATTTCCCAGCCGACCTGGGCATAGGGTACGCCCTTGGCGTCCTGGGCTGCTTAGTCGAGGCCGGCCACGCCCTGCTCGAAGACGAGCTTGTCGTCTTCCGAGCCGGCGGCTGCCTGATCGAAGGATTCCACCACCTTGGCATAGAAGTGATCGGCGATGCGGTCGTGCGGATAGATATCCCGCGCCATCTGCACCAGGGTGGCGAAGGTCTCGGGCTGCAGCGCTTGAGCGGTTGCCGCCCAAGCACTATCGGTGCCGACGATCACGCCACCCGGCATGACCGTCATAGCCACCAGCGAGGCACCACCGGAGCTGAGCAGGCGGCGTCGCGACAGCGTCGCTCTCTTGTCTAGTAAACGCATATCGTCTGTCCTCCCTAGGATTGTTCTTGGGTTGCGTCTGCGGTGATCTTCGCCACCTGATCAGCGGTAACGCCCGTGCTGTTGCAGCACCTCGATCTTGTAACTGTCGGGGTCCTGCACGAAGAAGAACTTGGCCATCAGGGCGCCCTCGCGATGAAACTCCTTCACCGCTGTGGGCTTGAGACCGAGGCTTTCGAAGCGGGCATGCTCGGCCTCCAGATCCTCTACGGCCACGGCCAGATGACCGTAGCCGTCGCCGTGCGTATAGGGCTCGCTTTGGCTATGGTTTACGGTCAGCTCCACCTCGAAGTCGTTCTCGTCGTTGCGCAGATAGACCAGGGTGAAGCCGTCGAAGGCGAAGCGGTCGGCGATCACCAACCCGAAGGCCTTGCGGTAGAAGTCCACGGAGCGCTCTTCCTCCAGAACCCGAAGCATGGTGTGAATCGCTTTCGCCATCGGCGTTGGCTCCTATTCTGTCGTTGCCGTTTCGAGGAACACGATGATGTGCTGGCGGACCTCCGGGTCAGCTTGGCGATACATCATGTAGCTGTCTTGGGAAAGGGCCTTAGGCTCCTCCAGCCATTGGTCCAGGATCTCCGGAGTCCAGAAGCGCTGATCCGCCTTCAGGCCCTTCGAGTAGGCGAAATCGGGCAGGCCGCCCAAGGAGCGTTCAAATAGGCCCCAAAGATTGGGGCCCTGCCGTCTCTCACCGTCCTTTTCATAGGAGTGGCAGGCCATGCATTGTTGGGTGAAGAGCGCGCGGCCCTCCTCCGATGCAGGGATCTCCGTCGGGTAGGCCCAAGCCGCGAAAAGGGTCGCCGCCGCAAGGGTCACTGAGCAGGGGTTTGGCCTTCCGCTCGTCATCACCGCCTCAATCAACTGCCATTCTCTGAGGCTGCAGTGTAGCGGGGGTGACCTGGTCCCGGGTATTATCTGCCTACTACATCGGCTGGAGGGTGCGGTTTGGCTCTCTGCAGCGGCGGTGAGGCGAACTGCTATAGGGCCAGGGGCTCGCCGGCTCCTTCGGCAGCCTGCTTGAGGGCCTCCCGATCGAATGCGGAATCGAGAAAGTTCAGACAGCAGCAGCGCAGCAGGGAGGCGAAATTACCGACCTCGCCGTTGATCTCCAGGGCTTCTTCGTAGAGCAGAGAGAGAAACTTGCCCATGGCCATGCCCTGGACCTCCGCAATCTCCTCCAGCACCTCCCAAAAGCGGGCTTCCAATCGCACGCTGGTGGCATGGCCCATCAAGCGTACCGAACGGGTTTCGCAGGCGTAGTTCGCCGGATCCTGGCCGGCAAAGACTCTACACATGGCGGATCCTCCATCCTCTTGTTCCGTCTTGTGGGACGGCAGTCTAGTCTAATCGGAGCGATTGCTAAACCGTCGAGAGGAAAGGGCGCTCACGACCCCGCTATCAGAGCGCCTGCAGCTTCTCCAGGTTGCTCTTGCGCAGTTCCTCCTCGGTGATGCCGATGTCATAGGCGGGCGAGAGGATGAGTTCAGCCTTGCTGACGTCGATCTGAACGAACTCGCTCATCATCGAGAGATAGGGGGCCCAGGTTGCTTCGAAGGCGACGATCAGGTTAGGTTCGGCCTCGGCTTTCGGAACGATCCGGCCGGTCCCGGTCACCCGCACGGCACGCCTGGTCAGGACGTCGATGAAGCAGACCTCCAATTTGGGCCGCGCACGCAGGTTGGCGAGCGTGCCTGGAGAGCGAATGTTGCCGAAGGCCAGGGTCGTTGCGTCGACGACGACGAAGGTGGCTTTCGGCGAGACTGCAGGGCTGCCGTCCTCGTTGATGGTCGCCACCATCCCCGCGGTGTGATCGACGATGAGTTTCTGCATTTCCGGCGCAAGCATCTGCGGCCTCCCTTTAGGGTGTCTGCCTCGCCATTTGTAGGATTGCTGCCGGGCCAGGGCAACGACCAATCCTGGCGAAATAGAGCCGTCCAATCGTCAGTCCCGCTCGCCGGCGCGGCCTGCCAAGAATACGAGCGCGTCGGCTCTTTGGGCATTGGCCAAGGTGGCGCAGATTTTGACCACATCCAGGGCCTGTTTCAGCTGTCGCGGTCCGCCCCGCCAAGCCTTGATGCGAGGTTCGAAGAAGGCGGCGACGGCGGTGGCGTCTTCCTGGCTGCAGAAGCCGCCAGCCAGCCAAGGCAGACTGCCGCGGTGCGACCTGGGTATCCGCGCCAATATCTGTTCCTCATGGTCGCGATAGAAGGCCAGGACCGAATGTCGATTGAGGGCCCGTCTGGCTTGCCGGTAGAGCAGTCGAGAGGCCTCGCGGCTGGGGCGGTCGGGGTCCAGGATCAGTTCTTGGACCCGGGCCACGACCTCGGGCTCCGCAAGGTAGGCCAGCGCCGCTGTGAGATTTGTGCGAAAGGTCTGGTCGCGGCTCTCGGTCAGGGCCTCGATCAGGACTTCGACGAAGGAGAGGCCTTCTTCCTCGGCGGCCACGATCAAGGCCAGGCGCTGGAAGTCGTCGTGCAAGATCTCCGGATGGCGTCTGCCGTCGCCGCCATAGCCCATGTAGGTCTTGCCCAGCGGTGCCAGCCTGGCGCGCAGGTTCGGATCGCGAGCGTCCAGCGCCAGGAACCACAGCAGATCGCCCAACAGCAGGGCCTCGTCACTGGAGGCTGCGCCCTCGGCGAAGAGCCGCTCGGAGAACTCGAAGCGCGCCAGAGCCGGCCGGAAGATCTCTTGATAGACCGCTTGGATCTCCTCCATGCGGTCCAGCGGCAGGACGAAGTTCTTGATATCCCGCAAGACCTGCATCGGCACTGCCGCCACATCCCAAGCTGGCGAGCCTGCCGCCTGCTCGGCGAATGCCAGATAGCGGGCGAGGTCCAGAGTGCCGGAGCGATAGGCACCCGATGCGGAAGTCATGAGAGACATCTGCTCGGCCGGGCTGAATGACTCGAAAGCGGCAAGCAGGCCGTCCCAACCTCTGGCCGGCTGCGACCAGAGGAAGTAACCGCCTCCGCTGGCACTGGGCAAGACCCAGGCCGGGCCGCTCGCGCCCTCGCGAAACAGCTCTTCTCCCAGGTAGCGTTCGAACATCGCAAGCACTCCGCCGCCCTTCGAGTAGGTGATGCGGTCGAAGGCGTTGGAGATGTCGTGATCGCTGAGGATCGGCTGACGGATGGCGCGGGCGCTGGGCAGGCGATCGTTCCACATCGCCCGCGAGGCGTTACGCAGCGGCCCGCGGCTGTCGAAGTCCTCCGGTTGCCAGGTGAAGACCACGCGATCGGACATCCAGGTGGCAAAGGCTTCGTTCAGCCAGAGTTCCACCAGGCCGCGGTGACGTAGTTGCCGAACCAGTTGTGCGCCAGCTCATGCGCATGCACATAGGCCAAGCCACGCTTCTGATAGATTGAGGGCTCCTCGTCCAGCAGCAGCCGGTCTTCGCGATAGAACATGGCGCCAGCGTTCTCCATTCCGCTCGGACTGAAGGCCGGCACGGCGACGAGATCGAGCTTGGCATAGGGGTAGGCCAGATCGAAGTAGTCTTCGAGAATGGCCAGCATGGACGCGGTGATCTCGAGCGCATGGCGCAGTTCCTGCCCTCGGCCCCTGGCTGCCGCACCGCGGCAGAGGTCTGGCCCACTGCGGGCTAGGCGGGATCGGAACCCAATTGACGATGTCCATGGGCCCGACGGCGACTGCCAGCAGATAGGCCGGCAGCGGCTCGGTGGTGGCGAAGCGCACGCGCTTGCGACCCTCCGGCAAAGTTTCGCTTTCCACAACCGGTGCATTGGAAATGGCCTCGTCCGCAACCCGAACCGTAAAGGCGATATCGTAGGGCGTCTTGAAACGCGGTTCATCGAAGCCGGGAAAGACGCTGCGTGCGGCGATCGGCTCCAGGTGCGTGAAGGCGTAGGTCTCGCCTGCCTCCTCCACCCGGTAGAGACCCTCGAGGGAGGCATTGAAGGGTGCGCTGTAGTCGAGGAGCAAGGTTGCTTCGCCCGGACCGATGGGCTCGTCGGTCGAGATCCGAGCCACCCCGTTGTCTTCGATCTCCTCGTAGGTCGCAGCGATCCGACGGTGGTCCGGCAGCAGGATCTCGGCAGCCTCGACCTCCAGACCGCGGCCGTGCATCCAGAAGCCTTGCAGGACCTCACCCAGAAAAAGATCGATTTCGACCCGACCGGAGAAGCGCTCCCGGTCGGGGTCGATTTCTAGGTCGAGCCGATAGTGGAGCGGCGCGGCGCTGTCGGGAAGTTGCCCACGCGATGGGCCTGTCTCGGCGCTGGCCGTCAGGCTCGCAGCAGCAAACAGCCCAAGGGTTATCATGCAGGGCAGGACTCGTCCAAGCATCGTTTCATCTTTCTCATTCGACGAAAGTCCGCCGGAAACGGCGGCCAACGAAGGGCAAGGAAACTAACACGCCTTGGTGGGTGCGAATAGGCTGGTCTGAAACCCAATCGGCCCTTTGGTCCAGGCGTTGCCGCTTGGCAACGCCTGGAGGTCTGAGAGGCGCCCTAGAGGTCTCGACCGCTGCGACGGCCTGGCATCAGTGCTTGTGCCCCAACTCGATCGGGGCGCCGAAGCCGCGGTGGTAGTCGGCTTTCCGCCATTCTTCTTTTCGATGGCCCAACTCATCGACCGAAGTCATGCCCTTGGCGGCGGTAAGTTTCTCCAGGGCGGCCAGCCAGTAATGGTAGTAGCGATCACCCAGATCGGGATCACCGGCGGCCTTGGCGGCGGCGATCTCCGCGCTGAGATAATCGACCCATTCGCTCCATGCGAAATGGCCTTGATCGTAGAGACCCAAGGTCATGGCGAAGGCTTGCGCCTCCCAAGGCTCGTTGAAGACCGGCTTGTCGCCGTCCTGTGGAATCTTAGGCATACTCGGGTTGTGCGGAGGACTACGCATCTGGGATTCCTAAGTGCCAACATTCTAATAGGTGATTGATGAAACCGCGACACCACTTCCGTCATTGCCGGGCTTGACCCGGCAATCGTTGGCCGCTTGCTCGGAGCGGAGGTGGATCCTAGGCACAAGGCCGGGGATGACACCGAGTGGAAGGAGATGCCGCAGCACTCACAATTATTGCGTGTTCTAGGCCGGATCTATGTAGTCGTCCCAGAGGTCGATGTAGAGCACATCCTTGCCCGGGGCCGCATCGCCCCAGAGTTCGCTCGCCTCGAAACGCACGCTGTAGACGTTCTGCGGCTTCTCCCCGCCGCCATGTGCAGCCGTATCGGGGAAGACGAAAACGCCGTGATTGCGATCGACGACGCCGACACGGGCGCGGATGTAGCGCGGCAGACGCGTATGGCCGACGGGATTGAGATTGCGTGCCCGCACGCGGTCGCCGACCTTGAAGCGGGCCGGAACGTCTTCATCGACCCGGCAGGATGCACCGTTGCTCACTAGGCCCGGCACCATATCGACTGTCAGCATCAGGCGCTCTCCTTCTCCAGCTCGGCTTTGCGGGCGGCCAGCTCTTCCGCCGTGATCTTGCCCTTCTCGACCAGCACGGTCTCAAGAGAGTGCAGCCAATGCTCGTAGTAGCTGGTCGTCAGGTAGTCGGCGCCGTTCATACGCTCGATGCCGTGGCGGAACTCGTCGACATTGTAATTTCCGCCGGCAAAACAGGCGATCATCACGCCGAACATGCGCCGCTCCCACGCGTCGTGGAAGACCGGCTCGTTCTCCTCCGGATTGATCGGGCCCAGCCCGTCCACTCCACCCAGATCATGTACGCCATTCATGGTCTTTTCCTCCTGCTCTTGCGCCTAGGGGCTCTTCGCCAAGCCGACGCCAATCATGGAATCGCGTGTCACCAGATCGGCCAAGGCCTCTTCGCTGAGGCTTTCGCTGCCGGCCGGTCGCTCGGGCAGCACTAGGTAGCGCAACTCGGCATTGCTGTCCCAGACGCGCACCTCGGTGTCCTCCGAAAGAGAGACGCCGAACTCCTTGAGCACGCCGCGCGGATCGCGAACCACGCGGGCCCGATAGGGGGCCGATTTGTACCAGACCGGCGGCAGGCCGAGGGTCGGCCAAGGATAGCAGGAGCAGAGCGTGCAAACGACGACGTTGTGCACTTTGTCGCTGTTCTCGACGACGACCATGTCCTCGCCCTGTACGCCGGAGAAGCCGAGTTCGGCGATGGCCTCTGAACCATTGGCCAAGAGGCGCTCCTTGTAGGCCGGGTCGCTCCAGGCCTTGGCGACGACCTGCGCACCGTTACGCGGCCCGACATTCTTTTCGTAGGTCTCGATCAGGCTGTCGATCGCAGCCGGGTCTACCAATTGCTTCTCGATGAGCAAGGATTCCAAGGCTTTGACGCGAAGCTCGACGTCGCTGAGCGGGCGATTGTGATGGTCCGATGACATTTCGAAGCGGTCCTCCTTCTGGGAGCAAGACCCTTCCGAAACTTCCTAGAGGCCGGCAACGCAACCGGCTTCGTCTGCAGAAGGGCCTGCAGTCTTGCAATGGTTACGCAAGATCGCCCGGACGACAAGCCCTATCGCGACCAATGGCAAAGCAGGGATCTGCGAGACTACACCTGTTCTAAGGGCTCAGCTTCTAAGGGCTCAGCCTGGGCTATGGCTGTGGTGGGGACAAGGTCTTGTGAAGCCCTCGCCGCTCGGTTTTCCGGCTGGCAGGGGGTCTAGGAGAATCGCTATGCCATTGGATCCGTCTTGCGAGGTCCATGGTGCTTTACGTCGGGGAGAGCAATGAAGCGGACGACCTGGGCCAAACTTGCGTCGCTATATGGCGGCCTGCTCTGGGGCACCTTCTGGATTCCCGTCCGCGAGCTGGACGCGGCCGGTGTCAAAGGGCTGTGGGCCGTCGGCCTGCTGTACTTTCTGGCAACGCTGGTGGTCGTGCCGATCATGCTGCTGCGCTGGCGGCGAACCCTCGCCAATGGCTGGCGCCAGCAGATCGCCGGCTTCTTCCTTGGGACCGCTGCTTCCATCTATGCCGCCGCCTTTCTCTATACCGAGGTGGCGACCGCCGTCCTGCTCTACTACCTGGCACCGGTCTGGGGCTTCCTGCTGGGGCGACTGGTCTTGCGCGACCCCATCACCCCGGTGCGTTGGGCCTCCATGGTCTTGGCCCTGGTCGGTGCAGCGGTCATCCTGGGCAAGGACAGCTGGCCGCCGCTGCCGGGCAATCTTGGCGACTGGTTCGCTCTGACCGCCGGTCTGCTCTACGTCACCGGCTCCTTGATGATGCTGTCTTGGCCGAAAATCGCACCCGTCGACTATTCACTGTCGTTCTTGTTCTGGAGCGGTGCCGGCATGTTGGTTGCGGCGCTGTCTTTGGAGCCGACGATCCCCAGCCAAGCAGCCCTCCAATCGGTTCTGCCTTGGCTCTTGGCCTTCGTGCTGCTTGGGATCATGCCCGGCAGTTTCGCGGCGGTTTACGGTGCGACGATCCTCAATCCCGGGGTCGTCAGCATCATCTACATGTCGGAGATCGGCGTTGCCATCTTCCTGGCCGCTCTGCTGACCGACGAGCCCTTCGGTCTGCGAGAGATCGTCGGCATCGTCTTGATCGCCTTGGCCGGGGTGATCGAAAGCCTGAAGGACCTTTTGCGTCATGCGCGCTCAGGGCGGGCTATTGGCGATGCCGGTTAGGTGAGGCCCCAAGCAGGCTATGCCTGCTCGGGAGCCCTGGGGCCGGATTGCCAAGGAGGCGTGCCTTTCGGCGCCGGATTCTCAGGCGTTGGCCAGAACCTTCATGGAAAGCAGCTTGTCGGGATCCGGCCCCATGCCCGAGCGGTCGTGCGCCGGTGCCTTCTTCAGTTTGTCGACCGCCTCCATGCCTTCGACCACCTTGCCCCAGACTGGTGTACTGGCCGTTCAGGAAGCCGGCCTCGGCGAAGCAGATGAAGAACTGGCTGTTGGCGCTGCCGGGCATCTGCGAACGCGCCATCCCGCAAGTGCCGCGTTCGAAGGGCTCTTGAGTGAACTCGGCTTTCAGATTGCCGTGTAGCGAGCCGCCGGTTCCGGTGCCGGTCGGGTCGCCGCCCTGCGCCATGAAGCCGTCCATAACGCGATGGAAGACGGTGCTGTCGTAGAAGCCGTCGCGGGCCAACTTCATGCGTTCGACGTGAAGCGGCGCTAGGTCCGGGCGCAGTCGATGGTGGCGCTGCCGCCCGGAAGGGTCAGCACTAGGTGGTTTTCCGGATTTCTGTTATCGCTCATGGTGTTTTTCCTAAGAGGTTCGGTCGGGTCGGATCGCTACTGCGTATCGGCCAGGACCTTGAGGCTGATGATGTTGTCGGGGTTGTTCACCATGCCGCTGGGCCCGGAGCCCTTCTTGATTTTCTTTACCGCATCCATGCCGTCGGCCACGCGGCCCCAGAGGGTGTAGTTGCCGTTCAGATGCTGGCAGTCGGCGGTGCAGATAAACCACTGGCTGTTGGCGCTGTCCGGTGCCGCCGTCTTGGCCATGCCGACCGCGCCCTCGGTGAAGATCTCCAGATTGAATTCGTCGTAGAGGTCCGGCAGGTCCGATCCGCCGAGCCCGGTGCCTTGCGGATCGCCAGTCTGCGCCATGAAGCCGTCGATCACACGATGAAATTTCAGGCCGTCATAGAAACCCTCTCGGGTCAGCTGCTTGATGCGCGCGACATGTTGCGGCGCGCGCTCGGGCAGCATCTCGATCAGGACGGTGCCGTCTTCCAGCTCGAGCACCAGAGTGTTCTCCGGATCGCTATCCTGAGCATTGGCCGAGAGGCCGATCAGGGGAACAAGGAAGGCGGCGGCAATGAGGGTTCTAAGCAGCTTCGAGATGGGCATCGCTCAATCTCTATCCTCCGGTGGTCATGGGCTAACGAGAGGCCTTCTCCCACAGGCCACTTGCCGATGTAAACCGATGATTCTCTCCGGCGAATTTGCTAGGCTGCCGCAGGGCGCCGAACCGGATTTCTCAAGCGCGGGACATTCGGCTACAAGGGGCCGAGATCGGGATGCGGCAGGAGCGACGGGTTTGGAAGCGAGGGATTGGCCGGAGGAGACCTCTCAGCAAGGCTGTGGCAATGGCTGACCAGGCGATAGCGACGCTGCTCCAGGGCTGCGAGGCCTTTCTGTTCGAGCGAGCCGACGCCGGCGAGGGGCCGCCGATCTCGGTGAAGCTTTGGGAGGAGGGAAGCGGAGAGATGGCTCCCGGTTGCCTGTTCCTGCTTCCCTTCGATGGCGAAGGCACGCCGATTTCGAACTTGGACGGTCTCTTGACCGATTCGCAGTTCGCCTCTGCTCCGACGAGCGTTCGGCTGGTCGTCACCGCGACTGAGGCGGCCGCTCTTGCCACCTTAGCGCCGGATCTCGATCCGCAGAAGCTCTACATACTACCAGGGGACCATCGGAAAGGGCAGATCCTCGGAAACCGGGACCGCATCGATCGTCCCTATTGGCAAGGCTTGTTCGACCTCTTGGAGAGCTTAGCCTCGGCTCAGTATGTTGCTGTGTTGCCGACAGGCCGCTTGCACGCTGACGTAGCCTCGGGCCTTGACCCGGCAAGTCTTGATCGCCGCCTCTTGGCTCTAGCAACTCAAGGTCTGCAGTGCGTCTTCTTCCCCCATGAAGGCCTGGAAGAGTTTCGCTCTTATGCCATAGTGGATGGGAATCTGGACCCTCTTCGCCTTCCGACAATCAGTGTGATCATGCCGCTATACAATGCGGAAGGCCACTTGTCGGAGGCGCTGGACAGTCTCCTTCGTCAATCTTTCACGGACTTCGAAATCGTCTGCGTGGTGGACGGCGCGACGGATCGAACAGCCGAGATCCTAGAGGCCGCAGCCGAGAAGGATGGGCGGATCCGGCTCTATCGTCAAGCGAACAAAGGCGTGTCGGCGGCGCGCAATCGGGGCCTGGCACTGGCTCGTGGCCGTTACATCTGTTTTGCCGACGCTGACGACTGGCTGCAGCCCGACTCACTGGTAAGACGGCTTGCCTGTCTCGAGGGAGGGCCGGAGATGCTCTGCGGCGGCCGGGCGGTCTTCGTGGACGAAGTAGGGTCGCGACCTTGGCATGTACTTCGGTCGAATGAAACGTGCCTGGTATGCCAACGCCTTTGACGTGCCCTTCCCTTCGGCATTACCACCCTGATGGGTCGCAGTCCCATTATGAAATCGGTGCGCTTTCCCGACGGTGTGGCATTTGCCGAGGACTGGGACTACATCGTCGAACTGCTGCGCCAGGGTTGGTCCATCGCGAGTTGCGGGGAGGCACCCCTGGCCGTCTATCGATTGCATAGGGGCTCGGCAACCGGAGCTAATCGGGAGGCCCACTTGGCCGGCAGTTTGGGCATTCTGAAGAGTTTGCCGAAACGTCCGGCTCAGCCGCGAGCGGGACTCGAACGGTCGGCCGCTGCGCTGCGGATCGCGCCGCAAAAGCGGGCGAACGCAACGGCCAAGAGGCTGCAAGCGCACTTCGTGAAGCTGGTGCTGCTGGGTGAGAAAGAGCGCGCGGTCGAACTGATGGAGACGCCTGAGTTTCTCGCGGCGCCGCCCAACGCAAAGTGGTTGAACGAGGACTTCTTCGATGTGACGGCCATTCGCGTCTTCCGTCAGCCGCGGCAGTCTCGGGACCTGCACGATGCCGTGAGCCAACAGTGGGAGCTGGCCTTCGCTTGCTGTCGCCTGTTGCCTCGAACCTTGGCGAATGCAGCACTCTCCTATCATTTCCGCTGCTACATGATTGGGATTGTGCGGGCCGTTCGGGCAGAAGGACGGGCTGGGTTCTCGCTTTTCGGGGAACGCGCCCGGCTCTGTCTGGACGCGATTCCCTTGATGCTTGCTCAAGCAGTCTTCGCCTGCCGGCGGATTGTAAAGGGGCTGTTTGGTTAGGGAACGGCGGCCGCTGGCGAGGACCGCCGCTGCACAGCCTTAGGCCATGGCCTTCTTCAGGCCCGCGTCCAGCTTGTCCATGAACTCGCCGGTGGTGAGCCAGGTCCGTTCGCTGCCGATCAGCAAAGCCAGATCCTTGGTCATGTAGCCGGCCTCGACGGTCTCGATGCAGACCCGCTCCAAGGTGGCGGCGAAGGCGCCGACCTCGGGCGTCTCGTCCTGGCGGGCGCGGAAGGTGAGACCGCGGGTCCAGGCGAAAATCGAGGCGATGGGATTGGTCGAGGTCGCCCGCCCCTTCTGATGCTCGCGGTAGTGGCGCGTCACCGTGCCGTGGGCAGCCTCGGCCTCGATCGTCTTGCCGTCCGGCGTCATCAGTACCGAGGTCATGAGCCCGAGCGATCCGAAACCCTGTGCCACGGTGTCGGACTGCACGTCACCGTCATAGTTCTTGCAGGCCCAGACATAGCCGCCCGACCACTTCAGGGCGGCTGCCACCATGTCGTCGATCAGGCGGTGCTCGTAGGTAATCCCGGCTTCGGCGAAGGCCTCGGCATACTCGTTCTCATAGATCGCTTGGAAGATATCTTTGAAGCGGCCGTCATAGGCCTTGAGGATGGTGTTCTTGGTCGAGAGGTAGACCGGCACCTTGCGCTGCAGACCGTAGTTCAAGCAGGCTTGGGCGAAGTCGCGGATCGAACTGTCGAGGTTGTACATCGAAAGCGCCACGCCACCGCCGGGGAAGTCGAAGACCTTGTGCTCAATGGTCTGGCCGTCTTCGCCCTTGAAGGTGAGCGTGAGTTCGCCCTTGCCCGGAACCACGAAATCGGTTGCACGATACTGATCGCCGAAGGCGTGACGGCCGATGATGATCGGCTGGGTCCAGCCCGGCACCAGGCGCGGCACGTTCGACATGATGATCGGCTCGCGGAAGATGGTACCGTCCAGGATGTTGCGGATGGTGCCGTTGGGCGAGCGCCACATCTTCTTCAAGCCGAACTCCTCGATGCGCGCCTCGTCCGGCGTGATGGTGGCGCACTTGACGCCGACACCGTGCTTCTTGATTGCGTTGGCCGCATCGATCGTGACTTGGTCGTCGGTCGCGTCGCGATGCTCGACGCCGAGATCGTAGTAGTCCAGGTCGAGATCAAGGTAGGGGAAGATCAGCTTCTCTTTGATCATTGCCCAGATAATCCGGGTCATCTCGTCCCCGTCGAGATCGACGATGGGGTTCTTCACCTTGATCTTGGCCATGGTCGCAATCCCTCCCGCTGTCGTTGGTCCGTGCTGTGGGGCGGGACCATAGCAAGCTTTTGCTGCAGTGCAAGATAACATGGGCGCGCAGCGGCGGAGCGGCGCGGTGCAGGTGTCGATCAGGGTTGTGCGCAGGTTAGCTAGGTGCGGTTCAGCAGTTCCGGAGTGACCGCGGGTCGGGTCGCGCGCAGGCAATCCAACACTGCTTCCGGCTTGCGCGTGCGAACGAAGACCCGCTCTGCCGGAACTCGCAGATAGGCTTGCCGTTCCATGGAGACCAGCAAGTCTTCCAGGCTGTCCCAAAAGCCATCGGGGTCGAGGAAGACCAGCGGCTTGGCATGCAGGCCGAGCTGCCCCCATGTCAGGACCTCGAAGGCTTCCTCCAGTGTGCCGAGCCCGCCGGGCAGCACGCAGAAGGCATCGGCACGCTCCGTCATCAGGCGCTTGCGCTCATGCATGCTCTCGACCACCAAGATCTCACCGACACCGCGATGGACGATCTCCACCTTCACCAAAAAGTCCGGGACGATGCCGACAAGCTTGCCACCGGCCGCCAGGGTGCATCCGCCAGTTCGCCCATGAGACCGCGCATGGCGCCGCCATAGATGACCGTCACCCCGGCCTCGGCCAGCAGCCGACCCAGATGTCGCGCCAGTGCCACATGGTGGCTGGGCACGCCTCGAGACGCACCGCAAAAGACACAGATGCTGCGCGGCCAGTTTGCCATACGGTGCTTCGATCCTCGGTCATGTGGGATGCCATCCTAACGCAGGGCCATTCGGCATGCATCCCTTGGACGTCGAGGCGTTTCGCCTGAGAAATGTTTTGCCCTCAAGTCAACAAAACCACAGGTGATGCTTTACTATCCCTGTCCAGTCTGGCACTTGGCGGGAGGCGGTTCAGAGATCTGCATAGATTCGGCCCCCTATCCAACAACGACGGTGGTAGTGAAGGAAAATCCCCGACCTTGCGGTACGCGTTTATTATTTTGATAGCCGGCTTGGCCGGCCTTGGCCTTTATCTGGCCCAGTCGCCCGAAACGCTGGCGCCGTCGGGTACGCAGACCGTGACCTCCGACAAGGCCGAAACCGGAGAAACCGCGACGGCCGAGGATGCGAGTGGCGGCACCGCGAGTGAGCCGGAGACGGAAGCCAGCGAGACTGCGGCGCCCGAATCGACCGAGGCGCAAGGACCCGCAGTAGTGGAGGCTGAGACCGACGCGCCGACTGTCGACGACACAAAGACGCGCGAGCTTGCTGCAACCGAAAGCGCCGAGGCTGAACAGCCCGTCGAAGCACCGCCGGCCGGTGAGAGTACCCCGGAGCCGGCCATGACGGAGCAAGCGGTCGAGATCGCGCCGGAGTTGGCCGCTGCGGCAGAGCCGGAAATGCAGGCCGATACGCCAGCGGAAAGCCAGGATCAGGATGAAGCCGAGCTGGGTGCTGGCGAGGTAGCGGTCGAAAGCGAGGCCGCCGAGGCAGATCATGCCGAACTGCCTAAGGCGCCGACTGAGACCGCCACGACTGCCGAGACCAATGCGCAGTCCGAGGAGGCATCGGGACAGCCGCAAGAGGATGTCGCAGGCGCCGCAACGGAGACTGTCGAGGCCAAGGAAGGAGCCTCGCAGGACGCAAAAACGGTTCAGACGCTCGAGTCGAGCGAGCAGCCAGGCCAGGAGGCATCTCAAGGAGACTCCTCTGAGAGTCCACAAACCTTGACACCGTCAGTGGCCAGCGATGCAGAGACTGGCGTTCCGATACAGGATGCGGCTGAGCAGCTGCCGGAAATGGCAGATCAGACGCCAGCCCCTGGAATTGAAGAGACGGCCGCAGTGCCAAGCGAAATAGCGGAAGAAACAGCTGGCTCGCTGGCTGTCGCCGAACCTGAACAACAGCCAGTGCTTGGTGCGCAAGGTGGCGCCTCGTCAGAGACCGACGGCGGACCAGCCGCCGGCACCGAAGAGACAGCGCAAACACGATCGCCGTCCAGCGAGCCGACCTATGTCGGCGGTGAGGCGGATACGGCGATTGCAGATGCAGATAAGGCGACCGACGACAGACAGGCCGCCGATACCAAAGAGGCATCGGAAGCACTATTACCATCCACCGAGACGACCGAGGCCACTGGAGATACAGCGTCCGACGACACGGGAAACACCACGTCAGCAGCAGAGTCGATGAAGGCGGACTTCGGCCCAGGGCCGGAAAGCGAGGCGACGTCGGCCGGAACCGCGGTCCTTAAGGAGGCGGCGCCCAAAAAGCGTGAGAGCGAAACCTCGGTTGGCAGCGACGAAGCTTCGGGAAGCACGGTTGCGAGCGTCGATCAAGAGGAGATCGAGCCCTCAACATCGTCCGACGATGAGCAACCGAGCGCTTCTCCATCGGATGAGGGGCGCGACACGGTGGAGGTCGGGACCGACGAGGCCGCATCGCCGTCTGCAAGCGATAGCCACCTCGACATCGCTCAGCCCGAGAACGTTGCTGCGTCGGCAGAAACGACAGAGGAGGTCGCGGTAACTGCCGCTCCGAGCGCCGCGAGCGACATTGGGTCTGCTAGCGAGCAATCCGAAGCCGAGCCTGCGTTGGAGGAGAGTGCGGAGGAGGCCGAGAGCGAGCAGACTCTCGCACAGGCAGGTTCGAGCGACAGCGGGTCGAGCGCGGTACAGGCCGAGGAGGACAGTACGAAGGAGATAGAGAGTGAGCAGACTCTTGCTCTCGCGACTCCAAGCGACACGGGATCGAGCAGCACGCAGTCAGCAAGCGAGCCGTCCCCTGGAATTGAAGAGACGGCCGCAGTGCCAAGCGAAATAGCGGAAGAAACAGCTGGCTCGCTGGCTGTCGCCGAACCTGAACAACAGCCAGTGCTTGGTGCGCAAGGTGGCGCCTCGTCAGAGACCGACGGCGGACCAGCCGCCGGCACCGAAGAGACAGCGCAAACACGATCGCCGTCCAGCGAGCCGACCTATGCCGGCGGTGAGGCGGATACGGCGACTGCAGATAAGGCGACCGACGACAGACAAAACACCGATACCGAAGAGACAGCGCAAACACGATCGCCGTCCAGCGAGCCGACCTATGTCGGCGGTGAGGCAGATACGGCGACTGCAGATAAGGCGACCGACGACAGACAAAACACCGATATCGAAGAGACAGCGCAAACGCCTTCGCCGTCCAGCGAGCCGACCTATGCCGGCGGTGAGGCGGATACGGCGATTGCAGATGCAGATAAGGCGACCGATGACAGACAAGCCACCGATACCGAAGAGACAGCGCAAACACGATCGCCGCCCAGCAAGACGCCCGATGCCGGCGGTGAGGCGGATACGGCGATTGCAGATGCAGATAAGGCGACCGATGACAGACAAGCCACCGATACCGAAGAGACAGCGCAAACACGATCGCCGCCCAGCAAGACGCCCGATGCCGGCGGTGAGGCGGATACGGCGATTGCAGATGCAGATAAGGCGACCGACGACAGACAGGCCGCCGATACCAAAGAGGCATCGGAAGCACTATTACCATCCACCGAGACGATCGAGGCCACTGGAGATACAGCGTCCGACGACACGGGAAACACCACGTCAGCAGCAGAGTCGATGAAGGCGGACTTCGGCCCAGGGCCGGAAAGCGAGGCGACGTCGGCCGGAACCGCGGTCCTTAAGGAGGCGGCGCCCAAAAAGCGTGAGAGCGAAACCTCGGTTGGCAGCGACGAAGCTTCGGGAAGCACGGTTGCGAGCGTCGATCAAGAGGAGATCGAGCCCTCAACATCGTCCGACGATGAGCAACCGAGCGCTTCTCCATCGGATGAGGGGCGCGACACGGTGGAGGTCGGGACCGACGAGGCCGCATCGCCGTCTGCAAGCGATAGCCACCTCGACATCGCTCAGCCCGAGAACGTTGCTGCGTCGGCAGAAACGACAGAGGAGGTCGCGGTAACTGCCGCTCCGAGCGCCGCGAGCGACATTGGGTCTGCTAGCGAGCAATCCGAAGCCGAGCCTGCGTTGGAGGAGAGTGCGGAGGAGGCCGAGAGCGAGCAGACTCTCGCACAGGCAGGTTCGAGCGACAGCGGGTCGAGCGCGGTACAGGCCGAGGAGGACAGTACGAAGGAGATAGAGAGTGAGCAGACTCTTGCTCTCGCGACTCCAAGCGACACGGGATCGAGCAGCACGCAGTCAGCAAGCGAGCCGTCTGTTGCTCCGGCAGATACTGGCGCTGGGACGAGTGCCACACAGGCCGAGAATCAATCCGCTCAGGAGGCGACGGAAGAGACAGGCGAGGAGGTCGCAGCCGTGATGACTGCCGGCGATGAGCAGGCGGGCGAGGAGACTGCAGCCGTCGCTGCCGCAGAGGGAGGGGAGACTGAGGAGAGCGCCGCCGAGACCGAGCAGGCGGCGGCCAGCCAGGAAACGCAGGTCGCTACTCGGCCGGCCGAGACAGACAAAGAGACCGCCGAGGATGCGCCGACCTTCGACATCGTGCGCGTCGAGCCGGATGGTTCGGCCGTAATCGCCGGGCGAGCGCCGCCGGAATCCAAAGTCGTGCTCCGTGACGATCAAGGCACCATCGGCGAGGCCGAGGCCGATTTCGACGGCAACTGGGTGATGGTTCCCGACGAGCCCCTGAGGCCGGGCAGCAGGATTTTGCAGCTGGTGGCCTACACTGTCGACGGCAGAAGCTGGGAAGCACAGGACGATCTTGTGGTCTATGTACCCAGTCCCCAAACAGCCGCTGCGGCCCAAGACGAGGGCACTTCCGGCCAGAGGACGCTCAACCCGCCGCCGGTTGCACCCAAGGAGCCTTTGGTCGTTTTGGCACCCAAGGCCGAGACCAGCTCGACGCCGACGCAAGCCCTGCAGGCGCCCGGCCGTACCCAGCTCGAAAGCGGCCAGTTGCGTATTCTGGCGGTGGACTACGATCTGGAAGAAAAGGTTCGTATCTCTGGCTTGGCACCGGCCGAGGCCCTAGTCCGGATCTACCTCGATAACGCACTCTTCGGGCGGCTCCGGGCCGACGCCAAGGGCCAGTGGGTCTTCGCCCCGGCGACGGCTATCGCTCCGGGTTTACACAGTCTGCGGGCCGACCTGGTCAACACCAAGGGCGCCGTGCTGGCCCGGGTCGAGACGCCTTTCGCCCGGGTGGCCCCCTTGAGTGTTCCGGATAACGAAGATTTCGTCGTGGTGCAGCCGGGCAATTCGCTCTGGGTGATCGCGCGCCGAAGCTATGGGCGCGGCATCCTCTATCATGCGATCTTCGCCGCCAACGAAGGGCAAATCAGGGATCCCGATCTGATCTATCCCGGTCAGGTCTTCCTGCTTCCCGCCCTCGATAGAGGTTGAGCCGAGCGCTCGGCGCCCGGTAGGAGGCGGCGATGCTGGATTCGCACCTGCGTCCGGTCATCGATCCCCCCCTGGCCTGGCTGGGCAAACGCTTGGCCGCCTTGGGAGTCCACGCCAATGGCGTCACTCTGTTTGGCTTCGGCTTCGGCTTGGGCAGCTGCGTTGCCGTGGCCTACGAATTCTATGGTTGGGGCCTCATTCTGCTGGCGATCAACCGTCTGGCCGACGGTCTTGACGGTGCCGTTGCTCGACACAAGGGCATGACCGAGTTCGGTGGTTACCTCGACATCGTTTGCGATTTCATCGTCTACAACGCGCTGGTCGTGGGCTTTGCCCTGGCCCAACCGGCTAACGTCGTGCCAGCGCTCTTCCTTCTGCTCTCCTTTGCCGGTACCGCGACCACCTTCCTGGCCTATGCCATTCTGGCCGCCAAGCGCGGTCAGATGCACGAGCGTCAGGGCAGAAAGTCCTTCTATTATCTGGGCGGGCTGGCGGAAGGGACCGAGACCGTCGCCTTCTTCGCACTCTGCCTCATCCTTCCCGCGCTCTTTCCGATTTTCGCCTGGATCTTCGTCCTGCTCTGCCTCCTGACCACGCTCGGCCGGGCCCTGATGGCCTGGCGAGCCTTCGGAGAGCCTTGGAGTAGATCCAGACCCGGTGAAATCACCTGATCGCGTAAATCTGCTCTATCTTTCAAAGTTGTAGAGCAAGAGTCAGACGGCAAATCGTTTCAATTTGACGTCATCTTGCTCTGGCCTACTCGGCCGCCGGTCGAATGCCGGCCGGTTCGCTCGGCGGGTCGGGATGCAGTTCCGGCCAGTCCGGAAGAATCTCGTCGGGGTTGTCCTCGAAGATTCCGTTTGCCTTGTGGGCCTTGCGGCGGCGGCGCCAGGCCCGGAGGTTTTCGCTCACCATCAAGGCCGAGGGCGTAAACAGCAGGGTCAGCAGGGTGGCAAACACCAGGCCGAAGGAGATCGCCGTGGCCAGCTGCGTCCACCACTGTGTCGAGGGCGCGCCGATCGAGACGTTGCGGGTGAAGAAGTCGATGTTCAAGGCTAGGACCATCGGCATCAAACCCAGCACCGTCGTGACCGTGGTCAAGACCACCGGACGCAGGCGCTGCGCACCGGTGCGCAGGATGGCCTGGCGGCGGCTCTCGCGGCTGCCGTCGCCGCGTGCAGCCAGCTTGTCGAAGGTGTCGATCAGAACGATGTTGTTGTTCACCACGATGCCAGCCAGCGCGATCACGCCGATCCCGCACATCACGATGCCGAAGGGCTGATCGGTCACCAGCAAGCCGATGAAGACGCCGATCGTGGACATCACGATGGACATCAAGATCAGCAAGACCGAGAAGAAAGAGTTGAACTGCGCCAACAGGACGACCGCGATCAGGAACAGGGCGGCCATGAAGGCTTGGCCGAGGAAGGCCTGTGCCTCGTTCTGCTCCTCCTGCTCGCCGCGGAACTCGACGACGACGCCTTCGGGGACATCCTTCTTGGCCAAGGCCTCGCCCAGGGCGACGATCTTGTCGGCCACCAGATACTGCTCGCCGGTCGCCGGGTCGGTGCCGACGTCGGCTTTCACCGTGATCGCGCGGTAGCCGTCGACACGCCGTAGCAGCGAGACCTTCGGCTGCGCCTCCCGGGTCACGAACTTCGAAATGGGAACGCTACCCATCGGCGTTTCGATGCGGATGCGATCCATCTGCGATAGGTGTCGATAGCTCTCCGGCAGGCGCAGTAGAACGTCGACCTCGTCGGTCGCCCAGAAGGGACGGTAGTCGGTCACCACCAAGCCGTTCGTCAGCATCCGCACATAGGCGCCGACCAAGGCGATATCGGCGCCGAACTTGGCCGCTTCCTCGCGGTTGACGTCCAGCACCCATTCGATGCCGGGGACCGACTTGCCGTCCTCGACGTCGATGAAGCCGCCGACCTGGCGCATGGTGGCGACGACCGCTCGACCAACGCTGCCAGTCAGGTCTGGATTGAGGGCGCTGATCTGAATCTGCACCGGTTTGCCGACCGGCGGCCCGGATTCCTGCTTGCGAATCTCGATGTGGAGGCCGGCGAGGTCGGCGGTGCGGTCGCGAACATCCTGCAAAATCTCGTCTGCCGGGCGTCGCTTGAACCAGTCGACGAACTCAAGATTGACGCTGCCGATGATGTCTTCGGCCTCGTCGCCGCGCGTGCCGGAGGTCGCCTGCGTGGTCCCGTAGATCGAATGGAACTCGCCCTTATCGCGCTGCAGATCGAAGATCCGCGATTCCACCTCGCGCATCAGCCGATCGCGCTCCCAAATCGAGAGATTGCCGCGGGCGTGCACTTGGAGCGCGGCATTGTCGGGCTCGATGTCCGGGAAGAATTCCACGCCGCGGCCATAGAGGCCGTAAAGCAGCTGCACACCGACCAGAATTGCCAGGCCCATCACCAGGATCTTCGCCGGATGACGCAGGCAAAAGGAGAGAGCGCTCAGATATCCGCGAACGATGCCTTTGGCCTGAGAGAGATCGACCTCACTGTCGGCCTTCGTCTGATCGACCTCTTTGGACGGGCCAGCAGCCCTCTGGCGGCCGATGGAGGCTCCCAAAGTCGGCACGAAGATCAGCGCCATCAACAAGGAAGCGGAGAGCGTCGCCAAGAGGGTGATCGGCAGGTACTTCATGAACTCGCCGGCGACGCCCGGCCAGAACACCAGGGGAAGGAAGGCTGATAGAGTGGTTGCGGTTGCGGTGATGATCGGCCAGCTCATGCGCTTGGCCGCCTCGGCGAAGGCTTGGGCGCGCGGCGCGCCCTCCGACATGCGCCGTTGGGCATACTCCACGACGATGATGGCACCGTCGACCAGCATGCCGGTCGCCATGATCAGGCTGAAGAGGACGACGACGTTCACCGTCAGGCCTGCCGCCGCCAGCACCAGGATGCCTGTCAGGAAGGAACCCGGAATGGCCACGCCGACCAGCAAGCCGGAGCGGATCCCCAGCACGCCGACCACTACGATCATCACCAACAGCACGGCCGAAAGCACGTTGTTCTGCAGGTCGATCAGCATGCGCCGGATGTCGGCGGATTTGTCCTGGCTGATCGAGACGGTCATGCCTTCCGGCAGGTTCGGCTTGGCCAGATCGATGATGCTGCGGACCTTTTCGATGGTCTCGATGATGTTGGCGCCGATCCGCTTGGAAACCTCCAGCGTGACCGCCGGTTCGCCATTGACGCGGGCAAAGGTGAGCGGGTCTTTGTAGCTGCGGCGCACCTGGACCAGGTCGCCTAGGGTCACGACAGAGTTGCCGTCGCTCTTCACCGGCATGTTGATGAGGTCGTCGTAGGTCTCGATCAGACCCGGTACCTTGACCGGAAAGCGCCCGGCGCCGCTGTCCAGAGAGCCGGCGGCGACCAAGCGATTGCTGCGCTCCACCTGGTCGGCCAGATCCAGGATCTCCAGGCCGTAGGTATCGAGCTGTAAGGGATCGACGATCAGTTCGATGGCATCCTCGCGATCGCCGCCGATTTCGACCTCCAGCACATCGGGAATGCTCTCGATCCGATCCTTCAGAAACTCCGCCGTCGTCACCAGGCTTTGCTCCGACACTTGGCCGGAGAGGCTGACGATCGCAACGGGAAAGAGGCTGAGGTTGATCTCCTGGACGATGGGCTCGTCGGCGTCTTCGGGCAGCTCCGGCTTTCCCAGGTCAACCTTCTCGCGGACGTCCACCAAGGCCTGATCGGCATCGAAGCCGGCCTGGAATTCCAGCAGGACATTGGCGCCGCCCTGGTAGGAGGTGGAACTGATCTCCTTCACGCCCTCGATGCCGGTCAGCTCCTGCTCCATCGGCTTGACCAGCAGGCGTTCGGCATCTTCCGGCGAGATTCCCTCCAGCGAGAGTGAGACATAGATGTTGGGGATGTTGACGTCTGGCGAGTCCTCTTTCGGGATCTGCTGGTAGGCGATCACGCCGGCCAGCAACAGGAAACAGAGGACGGCGATCACCAGCCGGGCGCGATGGATCGCCCAGCTGATCAAGCCGCTGTCCGCCGACGGATTGGATTGGCTCATGATGCCGGTTCGTCCGCCTCGGAGCCGGCCGCAGCGTCAGGCGTCACCGGAATTGCACGCACCGCTTCGCCGTCCTTGGCGAATTCCTGGCCGACGGTGATGACCTGCACCTCATAGGGCAGGCCGCTTAGCCAGATGCCGTCGGCTTCATCGTCGATAATCTCAACGGGCACGAACTTCGCCTTGTTGTTCCGGTCGATGATCTTGATCCCTAGCTCCCCATCGCGGTCCAAGGTCAGGAGCGCCGGGGAAACCCTGTGGGCCGGCTGCGGAGGCAATGTCATGATGATGTCTGCGGTAATACCCGCCGGCGTGCTGAAGTCCCGATTGTCGATCTCCAGTTCCACCCGGAAGGTCCGCGTGTCCGGCTCCGCTTCCTGAGCCAGGAAGGCGATGCGTCCGGTGACGATGCGGCCATTGGTGAGACGGGCCTTGCCCGGCATGCCAAGCTGCAGGGTCAGAACTTCGGATTCGTTGGCATAGCCGACCACGCGCAGCGGGCTCAGCTCCACCAGGCGCACGATCGGATCGCCTCGGTCAGCATAGTCGCCGACGTCCATCAAATGGCGCTCGAGGAAACCGCCGAAGGGCGCCGTGACCTCGGCGTGGCTGAGTTCGATCTCTGCTGCCTTCACGCGCGCCTGGGCGGCCTCCAGGGCAGCTGCCGAAGCCGCGCGCTCGGTCTGTGAGCGATAGCCCTTGCTGGCCAGGGTGATGGAGGCGTCGTGCTCGATCTTCCGCTGTTTCAGCAGCGCTTTGGCCTCTCTCAGCTGAGCATCGCGCTCTGCCTCGTCTAGGCGCGCGATGATCTCGCCGAGACGGACCAAGGTGTTCTCGGGAACCAGAAGCTCCTCGATGATGCCGAAGGTCTCGCTCTTCAGATCGACGGCCCGGCGCGGCTCGGTCGAGCCGCGCAGCTCGATGACGCGGGCATGCGGCTCGGCGCGCAGGCGGCTAACGCGGACACTTGGAGCTTGATCCAAATGGGAGACCGAAGCCGGCGGCTTCTGCGCTTCCGGCTCGCTGGCTTCCGGATCCATGAATCCGGATCCGATCCAAATGGTGGCACCCAGCCCGATAACGAGGGCAATGATGACGGAGGTCTTCATGATCTGCTCTCACGTTCCAGGGCATCGATCGGATGGCCGATGGCGGAGCCGGCTTGCAGTCGCTCGGCGGCCGCTGGGGCATCCTCGTCCCGGTCTTCTACTTCCAGCCGATGGCGGTTGGCCACCAGAAAGTTACGCTCATTAACATAGAAACTGTAACCAAGATCGAACACGAAACGGCGAGCCCGGTGGACTACCTTATCCTCGCACTGCTGCATGGCTTCCATGGTGCGCTCGAGCTCGGCGATCCGCTTGTCGACGATCTTCAAAACGTGTCGCCGCGGCAGCAGGTCCGACATGAAGAGACAGAAGAGAAAGTCGGAGCGAAAGCGATCGGGCCCAGGCGGCTGCATCAGGGCACCGATCAGATGCGAGCGGCCGGCCTCGGTCAGGCTGAAGACGCGCTTGTCCGGACGCTTCTCCTGCGCTTGCTCCTTGCCCGCGATCAGGCCGTCGCCCGAGAGCCGCGTCAGCGCCGGATAGATCGAACCGAAGCCCGTATCTTGGAAGTGGCAGAAGGGCGGCTCGTCCAAGCGCTTCTTGATTTCGTAGCCGCTGCTGTCACGGCACAGCAGGGCAGCAAGGCAGAGTGTTCTAGTGTCCATAGGTCCTAGGTTCTTTGGCAGTATCGTCCGGTAGCGTTGCGTCACATCTGGGCAGACTATATCAGTTCGATATATGCAAGTTCGATAGATCTGCTATGGTTTTGTCGCAGATCTGCCGTGATGGCGCCGTCGAGTGTGGCTGCGCTGCAACCTTTAGACAGGGTCCCGCGCCGGATCGGATGTCTTTAAGAGCGTCGCGGTAGGGGATTGGGCCGAGATTCCCGGTGCCGCTCACCCTCTTGTGCGCTCTGCTGGGGGTTCGGAGGCCTTTTCCGCCCCCTCATCGCAGAATTCTGATTGTGTAGGGGGCCATCTAGGCATTCTAGTTGTCGTCTAGCCACTAGCGGCATCGCAACGAATAAAAAAAGACTGGAGGAACGATCGTGGAGGAGCAGACGCCAGACAAGGAAGCCGCCCTGAAGCAGGCCATCGTCATGGGTGCCATGGCGATGGTGGAAGGCGAGCAAAAGGTTTGGGTCGAACGCCTGATTGCCAAGCTCTATGCTGGCGTCAGCCCTGACGACATGCACCAACGCGGTCCCGAGGCTTTGGCCTTGGCCGCAGTCGAGCTTCTGCGTACCGCCGGATCGCGTCAACCGAAGCTACCGGGCATACAGGTGATCAGCCACGGCGTTGACGGTCCGAAAGACCTCGCGGTCCACTCGACCTTGCGCATCGTCAACGATGACATGCCCTTTCTGGTCGACTCGGTGACCTCGGAACTCAGCGTGATGGGCATCGGCATCTCCTACGTCCTACACCCGATCGTCTTCGTCCGCCGCGATAGCGATGGCCAGCTTCTGGCCGTCGAGGACGAGATCTGCGAGAAGCGCGAATCCTGGATGATCGTGCTGACCGATCGTCTAGCAAACGCCGAACGCGAGGAAGAGGTGGTCACGCAGATCACCGCCGTTCTAGGCGACGTTCGCCGCTCGGTCGTCGATTGGCGGCTGATGCTGCAGCGGGCCGAATCGGTGGCGCTGGATCTGGCGCGGCGCAGCGGCGGAATCACCGGGAAGAGCGACCGGGCGGCGGCCGAGGCGGCCTCCTTCCTGACCTGGCTGATCGCCGATCACTTCACCTTCCTGGCCTTCCGCGCCTATACCTACGAAGAGACCGAGGGCGGGATCACCTATCATCAGGTGCATGGAAGTGGGTTGGGCTTGGCCACCGAGCCGAAGTTTCGTCTGTTCGATTCGGCGCACAGCGGCAGCACCGTGCCGGACGAGATTCGGGCCTTCCACGACAGTCATGATCAACTGCTGATCACCAAGAGCGATCGGCCCTCGCGGGTGCATCGGCGCATCTCAATGGATGTCTTGATAATCAAGACCTTCGATGACGACGGCAAGCTCAGCGGCGAGCTGCGCTTCGTCGGCCTGCTCACCTCGACGGCCTATCACGCCTCGCCACGCAATGTGCCGCTGCTCAAGGGCAAAGTGGAACGGGTGATCGACCGCGCCGGCCTGGATCCGCGCAGCCACGACGGCAAGGCGCTGCTGCACATTCTGGAGACCTATCCGCGCGACGAACTGCTGCAGGCCTCGGAAGACGAACTCCATTCCGCCGTCATGAGCATTCTGGCTCTGCAGGATCGGGCCAAGACCACACTTTTCCTGCGTCGCGATCCCTTCGGTCGCTACATCACGGCCCTGGTCTATACCCCCAGAGAGGGTTACTCGGGCGACCTGAGGAACCGCTTGGGCGAACTGCTGGCCAGCCAATTGGGGTCGACGCTCTCGACCTCAAGCTCATTCCTGCCGGAAGATTCGCGGCTGGCGCGCCTGCACTACATTTTGCAGCGACGGCCAGACGCGCCTGAGTTGCCGAACCCCACCGATGTCGAGGCCATGCTGGCCGAGGCGGCGCGATCCTGGACCGATCACCTGCGTCAGGCTTTGATCGTCGACAAGGGAGAGTTGGAGGGTCAACGCCTTTACAGGCGCTATAGCGCCGGCGTCTCCGCCGCCTACTCGGATCGCTTCCCGCCGGTTCGTGCGGTGGCCGATTTCGGCGACTTCGAGACGCTGCTGGCGGGCGCGGCCCTGACCGTGCGCTTGAGCTACGAGCGGGAGGTCAATCTCTTCCACATGCGTGCCGGACGTCTGGACGGCCCGCTGCCCTTGAGCGATCTGCTCCCCATGCTGGAGAACCTCGGGTTCCGCGTTCTGCGCGACGACGGCCCTTACCGCATGAATGCCGTCGTCGAGGACGGCGAGCGGATGATCTGGTTGCACGACTTGGCCCTGGAGGCGCCGGAGGGTGCCGTCCCCGTCGCCGAGCTCCGCCCGCTCTTCGAAGAGGCACTGACCAATCTCTGGCGGAGAGCGGTCGAAGACGACGGCTTGAACGAGCTGGTGACGATAGGCGGGCTCAGGGTGCACGACATTGCCATGCTGCGCGCCTACATGAAATATCTGCGCCAGACCGGCAGCATGCTGAGCCAGTCCTATACCCAGCAGGCCCTGATCGGCAATACGACGATGTCGCGGCTGCTGGTTGACCTCTTCTACGCGCGCTTCGACCCGGAACAAGGCAGCGGTCGCGAGGCCAAGATCGAAGAGATCGAAGCGGCTTTGAAGGAAGGCTTCGACCAGGTCGCCAGCCTGGATGAAGATCGCATCCTGCGGCGCTTTTGGAACGCCATCGATCACACGCTCAGGACCAATTTCTTCCAGCCCGACGGAGATGGCAATTCCAAGGCCTACATCTCCTTCAAGTTGGATAGCTTGAAGATCGACGGCCTTCCGGATCCGCGGCCGATGATCGAGGTCTTCGTCTACAGCCCACGGATGGAAGGCATTCACCTGCGTGGCGGCAAGGTCGCGCGCGGCGGCATCCGCTGGTCGGAGCGGCAGGAAGACTTCCGCACCGAGATCCTGGGCCTGATGAAGGCGCAGATGGTGAAGAACGTGGTCATCGTCCCGATCGGCTCCAAAGGCGGTTTCATCGTCAAGCAGCCGCCCAAGGGCGGTAGCCGCGAGGAGTTTCAACAGGAAGGCATCGCCTGCTATCGCCTGCTCATGCAGGGCCTCTTGGATCTGACCGACAATCTGGTCGAAGGCCAGGCGGTGCCGCCCAAGAGCGTCACGCGCCACGACGAGGACGATCCCTATTTGGTGGTAGCTGCAGACAAGGGCACGGCCACTTTCTCCGACATTGCCAATGGCATCTCTCAGGACTATGGCTTTTGGTTGGACGATGCCTTCGCCTCGGGCGGCTCGGCCGGCTACGACCACAAGAAGATGGGCATCACCGCGCGCGGGGCTTGGGAGAGCGTCAAACGCCACTTCCGCGAGTTGGGCCACGATTGCCAGACCGAATCTTTCACTGTGGTCGGCGTCGGCGACATGTCGGGCGATGTCTTCGGCAATGGCATGCTGCTGTCGGAGCAGATCAAGCTGGTCTCCGGCTTCAACCACCTGCACATCTTCGTCGATCCCAATCCGGACCCGGCGACCTCCTTCGCCGAGCGTCGACGGCTCTTCCAATTGCCGCGTTCGACCTGGGACGACTACGACAAATCCCTGATCTCGGAAGGCGGCGGCGTCTTCTCGCGCTCGATGAAGTCAATTCCCTTGAGCCCGCAGATGAAGGAGGCGCTCGGCTGCGAAGCCGATCAGCTGGCACCGAACGAATTGATCACCGCAATTCTGAAGGCACCGACGGATCTGCTGTGGTTCGGCGGCATCGGCACCTACGTGAAGGCCTCGACCGAGAGCCACGCAGATGCCGGCGATCGCAACAATGACGTCTTGCGGATCAATGCTCGCGATCTCCGGGTCAAGGTGGTGGGCGAGGGCGCCAATCTGGGCGTCACCCAGTTGGCCCGCATCGAAGCCAATCTGAAGGGGGTCAAGATCAACACCGATGCGCTGGATAACTCGGCCGGTGTCGATTGCTCCGACCATGAGGTCAACATCAAGATCCTGCTGCGCGATGCCATCGGCCGATCAACACTGCCCGAAGCCGACCGTAACGTCCTTCTGGAGGAGATGACCGACGAGGTGGCCGAGCTGGTGCTGCGCGACAACTATCAGCAAAGCCAAGCGATCTCGCTGGCCGAGATGACGGCGGCTCGCGACCTCGATGCCCATGCCCGGCTGATGCGCGGGCTGGAGCGCATGGGACGCCTCAATCGCCGTGTGGAGTACCTGCCCGACGGCGACGAGATCGCCCAGCGTCGGCGCGTGGCCTGTGGCCTGACCCGGCCGGAGCTCTACGTGATTCTGGCCTATAGCAAGATCTTGCTGTTCGACGAGCTTGCCCAGTCCAGCTTGCCGGACGACCCTTTGTTGGCGGACGAGTTGGAGCACTACTTCCCGGTCGTCCTGTCGGAGCGCTACGCAGCTTCGCGCGACGACCATCGGCTGCGCCGCGAAATCATCGCGACCGCCGTCGTCAACTCCATGATCAATCGGGTGGGCTCTCTCTTCGTAACCCGCATGGAAGAGCGCAGTGGAGCATCGCCCTCCGACATCGCCCGTGCCTATGCGGTTGCACGCGACGTCTTCGGATTGCGCGAGACCTGGGCCACGACCGAGTCTTTGGACAACCAAGTACCGGCTGCCTGCCAGCTGGGGATGCTGCAGGCCACCATGACCTTGCTGGAGCGGGCCACCTATTGGCTGCTCAGTCATCTACCCAGCCCGATCGACATGGCCGGCTCGGTCGAGCGGCTTCGCCCGGCGGTCGAGGACATGCGCAGCAATCTGATCACCTCTATGCCGGACGAGCGGGCCAAGGGTCTGGCCAAGGAAGCCAGCGTGCTCACGGATCAAGGTGTGCCGGAGGTGCTGGCCGGAGAGATCGTAGCCCTGAAGGACCTGGCCTTTGCCTTGGATCTTTTGCCCTTGGCCGAGCGGTCCGAGCGCCGTGTCGGCAGCCTCGCAGCACTGCATTTCGCCGTCGAAGAGAAGATGGGATTCGGTCGGCTGCACACGCTGGTTTCCAGTCTGTCCTCCAACGATCCCTGGGCTCTGCGCGCCAGTGTTGCCCTGACCTCCGACCTGCTGAGCTTGCAGGCCGATGCTACGGCGGCGGTGCTCGCCAATGCCAATAGTGGGCAGAGCGCACCGAAAATGGTTACGGCCTGGCTCGAAGCCAATTCCGCCGCCTTCTCCGGCGTCGAGTCTCTGCTCGAGGAGATCAGCGGTCAAAGCGACCCCGGGCTGGCTGCTCTGGTGGTGCTACGGCGCGGCCTGGCAAGCCTGATCGAATAGGACGGCCATCCTCCGATTCTTCTGGCGGGAGCGTTCAGGGGGCCTCTGGCTACTCCGGACGCTCCTCCCAGGAGCCCGTCTCGAGGCGTTCTAGGACCTGTACACCGCCCTCGGTGCTGGTCAGCGCAAGGCAGCCCTCGACAAGCGCCAGCGCGTCCTTGCCGAAGATCTCGGCGCGCCAGGCAGTGAGGGCCAAGAGGCCGTCGCGCTCACCGGCGGCCAGGCGCTCGATCTCGGAACCGCTGGCGATCAGGCGGGTGGCGACACCGTGTCGCTCGGAGGCCAGTCGCAGCAGGACCCGCAGCAGCTCCGTCCGCGCCCTGGTATTGGCCGAAGCTGTGCGTTCGGGGCGTCGCGGCGGACGCTCGAGCTCCAGGGGCTGGGCCTCTGCGAGGACGGCCAGAATGCGCTGACCCAGCTTGCCTTCGGCGGCTTGCCGGCTGAAACCGCGGGAATGGGCCAGGCTCTCGGCGTCGCGCGGGTTGTACGCCGCGATCTCCTGTATCTGCTCGTCCTTCAACAGCCTCTGACGCGGCAAGTCGCGTTGCTGGGCCTCGCGTTCGCGCCAGGCCGAAAGGGCCTTCAGGCGGCCGAGGAAACGCGGTTCGCGGCTGCGGACCTTGATCCGCTCCCAGGCCGCCTCGGGATCGACCCGATAGAGCGAGGGTTGCGAGAGTGCGTGCATATCCGCTTCGATCCAGGTTTCGCGGCCACGCTCCTGCAGTGCCTTGGCGAGCATGAGGTAGACCGGCCGAAGATGCACCACATCGGCCAAGGCATAGTTCAACTGCCTTTCGCTCAAAGGGCGGCGGGCCCAATCGGTGAAACGCGATGCCTTGTCCAGATGAACGCCGGCGATGCGCTTGACCAGAGTGTCGAAGGCCACCTGCTCGCCGAACCCGCAGACCATGGCCGCCACCTGCGTATCGAACAGCGGCGTCGGCACGAAATCGAAGAGATTGAGGAAGATCTCCAAGTCTTGCCGGCCGGCATGAAAGACCTTGGTGATCTCGCTGTCGGCCAAGAGTGGGCGCAGCAGGTCCAAGTCCAATTCCTTCGCCAGGGCATCGATGATGACGGCCTCATCCGCGCCGGCGATCTGTATGAGGCAGAGCTTCGGATAGTAGGTCTGCTCGCGCAGGAACTCGGTATCGATCAGAAGATAGGGCGCGGAACGATGCCTCGCAACGAAGGAGGCGAGGGTCTCACTATCCGAAATGACAAGCATGATACCTTTGTAAGCGGCCGAAGATGCGGGCAACAAGGGCCCACTTGCCAGACCGCTTAAGAAAATAGCGTGCTTAGACTGGACCCGCGATGCGCGAAAGGGCATTAGAGAGCGAAGAACCGGCGGAATGTCGCCGCAGCATTGAGACGAGGTGAGCGCGAGGAGAAGGATCGGGCAATGACCGATAGCGATAGCGTCGCCGACAAGACTAAGACAGCCGCGAAGAGCGACGATGCCACATCCGATCTGACCGCAAAGACGGCCGCCGAGCAGACCCTGGAAAGTGCCGGCGAGGAAGACGCCGTTGCGCGCGAGCCGAAGGCAAGTGCGCTCAAGGCCGCCGAGAAGGCCATGGTTTCCGATTCTGCAGCGTCCCAGAGCAGCGAGGGCGACGCGGCGAGCGAGGATGCCAAGACCGAAGCGGCAGAGGAGCCGAAGCCGGTTCCGGCCGCGCCGCCGCTGCAGGCCGAGAGCAGCTTCGGCAAGGCCGGCCAGGAGCAGAAGGTCAAGCACTTCGATACCGACGAGAGCCGCGAATCCTGCCGCGCGATCTTCGAGGACGGCCCCTACCGTTGGCCCGAAGGCTTCAAGGCACTGGAGGTCATCATGGACATCGGCGCCTATGTCGGTGCCTCCACGCTGGTCTTCGCATGGCAGTTTCCCAGCGCCACCGTTCATGCCTACGAGTCCTGTTCCGCCTCACGCGCCCTGATGACGGAGAACGTGGCCGGCTTCACCAACGTGAAGGTCCACGAAGAAGCGATCTGGGACAAGGATCAGGTATGCAAGCTGCACGATGGCAAGGCCGACCCTCTGTTCGCCAGCCTGGTGCCCTCGACCAGCACCCGGTCCAGCGGTGAGGAAGTGAAGGCCCGGCACGCGGACGAGGCCTTGGGCGATCTCAATCTGGCCCGCAGCGACGCCGTGAAGATCTCCACCGGCGACAGTGAAGTCGCCATCCTGCAGGCTCTGGTCCGCCACATGGAGGCCACGCCGATCATCTACATCAACTATCGTAGCGAGACCGATCAGCGGCGTATCGATTTGATCATGTGCGCCACCCACATGCTGCTGGCCGGAACCATCGAGAGCCCGCATCGCGGCCAGCTTTGTTATGGCTTGCGGCGGGTGATCGATCCCAAGACTGCGGGAGACAAGGACGCCGTCCGACTGCATCGTACGCCGCACAAGTAGGCTGACACTGCGCCAGTGGCCCTTAGGATCAGGCGCCTTGTGCCCCAAGGCCCAGTCGCGCCACAACAGAGGTTCGAGATGACGACTGTAGCCCCCTCATCCGGGGGCGCGGCGGTTTCTATGAGGTAGCTTTCCTATGCACGCTTATCGCAGTCACAGCTGCGGCGCCCTGCGTCGCGCGCACATCGGCGAGGAGGTCCGCCTGTCCGGCTGGATCCATCGCAAGCGCGACCACGGTCAGTTGCTCTTCGTCGATCTGCGCGATCACTTCGGCTTGACCCAGTGCGTCGCCGACGTCTCCAGCCCGATCTTCAAGCTGTTAGAAGGCATTCGTCCGGAGAGCGTGATCACCGTCACCGGGCGCGTGGTGGAGCGCACCGCCGAGACCGTGAACGCGAAGCTGGCGACCGGTGAGGTTGAGATTGCCGTCGCGTCGGTCGCGCTCCTGTCGCGCTCCGAGGTGCTGCCCTTGCAGGTGGCCGGCGAGGAAGATGCCGGCGAGGAAACCCGCCTGACCTATCGCTTCCTTGATTTGCGACGTGAGCGCATTCACCAGAACATCGTCCTGCGCTCGCAGATCATCGCCTCGATCCGGCGGCGGATGACCGACAGCGGCTTCCTGGATATGCAGACGCCCATTCTGACGGCCGATAGCCCCGAGGGGGCTCGCGCCTATGTCGTGCCCTCGCGCGTGCATCCCGGCAAGTTTTATGCCCTGCCGCAGGCACCGCAGATGTTCAAGCAGTTGTTGATGATCGCCGGTTTCGACCGCTACTTTCAGATCGCACCCTGCTTTCGCGACGAGGACGGTCGCGCCGACCGCTCGCCCGGAGAGTTCTATCAGCTCGACTTCGAGATGAGCTTCGTGACCCAGGAGGACGTCTTTGCCACGATCGAGCCGGTCTTGGCTGGCGTCTTCGAGGAGTTCGCCGAGGGCCGGCAGGTGGCAGCGCCGCCCTTCCCACGTATCGCCTTCGACGAGGCCATGTTGAAGTACGGCAGTGATAAGCCCGACCTGCGCAACCCGATCGAGATCGCCGATGTGTCCGAGGCCTTCGACGGCAGCGGCTTTGCCGTCTTCGCCAAGCTGGTGGCCAAGGGCTTCGTCGTTCGCGCGGTGCCGGCACCGGGGGCCGCCGCCAAGCCGCGCTCCTTCTTCGACAGGCTGAACTCCTGGGCGCAGGGCGAGGGCAAGCCCGGTCTCGGCTACATCGCCTTTACAGAAGACGGCACGGCCAAGGGGCCGATCGCCAAGAACCTGGACCAGGCACGCCAAGCGCGTCTGCGCGCGCTCGCCGGGGTCGGGCACGGGGATGCCGTCTTTTTTGTCTGTGACAAGCCCAAGGAGGCGGCGAACTTTGCCGGTATGGTGCGGGGCCGCCTGGGCCAGTATCTCGATCTGATTGACCAGAATCGCTTCGCCTTCTGCTGGATCGTCGATTTCCCGCTCTACGAGATGAACGAAGACACTGGCCAGATCGAGTTCAGCCACAATCCCTTCTCCATGCCGCAGGGCGGAATGGAGGCCTTGGAGACGCAGGATCCGCTGACCATCAAGGCCTTCCAGTACGACATCGTCTGCAATGGCGTCGAGCTCTCCTCCGGTGCCATCCGCAACCACCTACCCGATGTCATGGTGAAGGCCTTCCAGATCGCCGGCTACAGCGGGGCCGATGTCGAGGAGCGCTTTGCCGGTCTCTTCAAGGCACTGCGCTTCGGGGCGCCGCCGCATGGCGGCTCGGCACCCGGCATCGACCGCATTGTCATGATGCTGGCCGACGAGCCCAATCTGCGCGAGGTCGTGGCCTTCCCGATGAACCAGCGTGCCGAAGACCTCTTGATGGGCGCGCCGGCGGAGCCGCCGCCCGAGCGGCTGCGCGAGCTGCATCTGGCGGTTTCCTTGCGTCCGCAGAAACCTCAGAGCTAAGGGGCAGGCCCGGCACTTGCCGGGAGCGGGCCGCTGCCACAAGATGGTGCGGTGTTAAGCGGGAGGAGCAGGGTTCATGAACACACCGCGTGAAAATGGCTTCCACATGCCGGCGGAGTGGGACGAACACAGCCGCTGTCTGATGGCTTGGCCGTGCCGTGAAGCCTTGTGGCGCGAGCGCATGGAGGAAGCGCGCGACGCCTATGCCGATGTCGCCGAGGCAATCTCCCAGTTCGAGCCGGTTACCCTGGTGGTGCCGCCAGCAGAGCTTGCAGCCGTCTCCATGCGAACCGCCACCGAAGTCTCGACCTTGCCCCTGGAGATCGACGATTCCTGGATGCGCGACAATGGCCCGACCTTTCTGATCGATGGCAAGGGCGGCCTCGTCGGCGTGGACTGGATCTTCAACTGCTGGGGCGAGAAACTGGAGGGCTGGGAGCACGACGATGCCCTGGCCGCGGCATTGTTGAAGCAGGCAGAGGTACCGCGCTACCGGGCGCCCTTGGTTCTGGAGGGTGGCTCTTTCCATGTAGACGGCGAAGGCACCTTGATCACCACCGAGAGCTGCCTGTTGCATCCAAACCGCAATCCGGGCCTCAGCCGTGAGGAGATCGAGCGCCACCTGCAGGATTATCTGGGCGTTTCCAAGATCATCTGGCTGTTTGGCGATCCCATGGAGAGCGGCACCGACGGCCACGTCGACAATCTGGCCTGTTTCGTGAAGCCGGGCGTCGTCTTGGCTTTGGCTCCGGCCAACAAGAGCGTGGCGAACTATGAGGCCCTGCAGGAAAATCTGAGGCGCCTGTCGGACGCCGAGGACGCGGCCGGGCGCAAGCTCGAAGTGATCGAGATTCCGCAGCCGCAACGCATCCACGAGGACTATCACGGCGAACCCTTCCACGGTTCCTATGTCAATTTCTACCTGGCCAACGGCGGTGTCGTGATGCCCTCCTTCGAGGATTCGAACGACAGAACCGCCTACAGTATCGTCTCGGATGCCTTGCCCGATCGCGCCACGGTGACGGTTCCCGGAGCCGATATCGTTTATGGTGGCGGCTGTATTCACTGCATCACGCAACAGCAACCGCTAGAGCGGATCGCGATGAAGTAGAATCACTTCCTCGCGTGAATCCGCTCTGTTTTGCATAGGTGTAGCGTGCGATTCAGACGACAGGTCGTTCCACCTGACGTCATCGCGCTCTCTAGCGCCCGCCCTGTAGGGTCGCTGCAACACTCGGTTCCTC